>NZ_BPWJ01000002.1:0-953541 GCF_040362985.1 Duganella caerulea
CCCGGACGGTGGCCAGCCGCAGCAGCCGCGCGTTCCGCGCCCGCCCCGCGCCGCGCTGCCGGATGGCGAGGGCGCGCTGCCGCCGCCGCGCCGCGAGGGCCGGCCACCGCGCCTGACACCCGAGGAACTGGCCGCCCGCGAAGCCGAACGCACCTTCCGCAACCCGCTGCCGCCGATCACCTATCCTGAAGACCTGCCGGTCTCCGGCCGCCGCGACGAAATCGCCGAAGCGCTGCAAGGCCACCAGGTCATCATCGTCTCCGGCGAGACCGGCTCCGGCAAGACCACCCAGCTGCCGAAGATCTGCCTGGAACTGGGCCGCGGCCAGAAAGGCCTGATCGGCCACACGCAGCCGCGCCGTATCGCCGCCTCGTCCACCGCCAAGCGCATCGCGCAGGAACTGGGCACGCCGCTGGGCGTCACGGTCGGCTTCAAGGTGCGCTTCGCCGACACGCTGACCAAAGGCGCGTCGGTCAAGCTGATGACCGACGGTATCCTGCTGGCCGAAACGCAAACCGACCCGCTGCTGAAGAACTACGACACCATCATCATCGATGAAGCGCACGAGCGCAGCCTGAACATCGACTTCCTGCTTGGCTACCTGAAGCAGCTGCTGCCGCGCCGCCCGGACCTGAAGGTGATCATCACCTCCGCGACCATCGACGCCGACCGCTTCTCGCGCCACTTCGGCACTCCCGAGAAGCCGGCGCCGGTGATCGAAGTCTCGGGCCGCTTGTACAAGGTGGAAGTGCGCTACCGCCCGATCGAAAGCGACGTGCAGAACCCCGCCGTGGCCAACGCCGAAGGCAAAGGCCAGCGCACCGCCGCCGCCCGCGAAAAGCGCGACCTGATGGACGCCGTGGTCGACGGCGTCGACGAACTGGCGCGCCTCGGCTCCGGCGACGTGCTGGTGTTCCTGCCCGGCGAACGCGAAATCCGCGACGCCGCCGAAGCCCTGCGCAAGCACCACCCGCCGCACGTGGAAATCCTGCCGCTGTTCGCCCGCCTGTCGGCCGAAGAGCAGGAGCGCGTGTTCAAGCTGACCAACGCCCGCCGCATCGTCCTGGCCACCAACGTCGCCGAAACCTCGCTGACCGTGCCGGGCATCCGCTACGTGGTCGACGCCGGCCTGGCGCGCGTGAAGCGCTACAGCTACCGCAACAAGGTCGAGCAGCTGCAGATCGAACCGATCGCGCAATCGGCCGCCAACCAGCGCGCCGGCCGATGCGGCCGCGTGGCCGACGGCGTCTGCATCCGCCTGTACGAAGAGCAGGACTTCCTGCAGCGCCCCAAATTCACCGAGCCGGAAATCCTGCGCTCGTCGCTGGCGTCGGTCATCCTGCGCATGAAGTCCCTGCACCTGACGGACGTGGAGACCTTCCCGTTCATCGAACCGCCGCTGGCACGCGCCATCGCCGACGGCTACCAGCTGCTGCAGGAACTGGGCGCGGTCGACGAATACAACCAGCTCACGGCACTGGGCAAGAAGCTCGCCAAGCTGCCGCTGGACCCGCGCGTGGGCCGCATGATCCTGGCCGCGCTGGACAACGTCTGCCTGGACGAGATGCTGATCATCGCCTCCGCGCTGTCGGTGCAGGACCCGCGCGACCGGCCGATGGAGCACCAGCAGGCCGCCGACGAAGCACACAAGAAGTTCGCCGACGAGAAGTCGGAGTTCCTCAGTTATATCAAGATCTGGAAGTGGTTCGAAAACGCGATTGAGCACAAGAAGACCAACCGCCAGCTGATGGACAACTGTCGCACCAACTTCCTGTCGCAACTGCGGCTGCGCGAGTGGCGCGACGTGCATTCGCAGCTGCTGACCATCGTGAAAGAGCAGGGCTGGCGCATCAACGAGACGCCTGCCACGTACGAGAACCTGCACCTGGCGCTGCTCACCGGCCTGCTGGGTAACATCGGCTTCAAGAGCGAGGACGAACCGGGCGCCGGCTACCTGGGCGCGCGCGGCATCAAGTTCAACATCTGGCCGGGTTCCTCGCTGCTGAAGAAGCCGGGCAAGTGGATCATGGCGGCGGAACTGGTCGACACCACGCGCCTTTACGCGCGCTGCGTGGCGCAGATCCAGCCGGAGTGGCTGGAGAAGGTCGGCGGCCACCTGCTGAAAAAATCGTGGGGCGAACCGCGCTGGGAAAAGAAATCGGCGCAGGTGACCGCGTCCGAACGCGCCACGCTGTATGGGCTGGTGGTGTACAGCCAGCGCCGCATCAACTATGGCTTGTTCAATCCAGTGGAGGCGCGCGAGATTTTCATTCGCGATGCGCTGGTCGGCGGCGACTACGAAACGCGCGCGCCGTTCTTCGCGCACAATCATAAGCTGATCAAGGAAATCGAAAACCTTGAGCACAAGTCGCGCCGCCTCGACGTGCTGGTGGACGATGAACTGATCGCCGCCTTCTACGACAAGCTGATACCGGCCGACGTGGTCAACGGCGCCGGCTTCGAAAAGTGGCACAAGGATGCGACGGCCGCCGAGCCCAAACTGCTGTACCTGAACCGCGACGAGTTGATGCGCCACGAAGCGGCCGGCGTGACCACAGACCTGTTCCCGAAGATGATGTCGGTGACGGGGCTGGAGATGCAGCTGACCTATCACTTCGAGCCGGGCAGCGTGCGCGATGGCGTGACCATGGCCGTGCCGCTGTACGCCTTGAACCAGCTGCCGCGCGAGCGTTGCGAGTGGCTGGTGCCGGGCATGTTGAAGGAGAAGGTGCACCTGCTGCTCAAATCCCTGCCGCAGAAGCTGCGCCGCCATTGCGTGCCGCTGCCGGACTACGCGGCCAAGTTCTGCGAACGTGTGCACGAAGCGGGCGTGTTCGGCCGGGGCGACTTGATCGATGCGATCATCGCCGACATCCGCGCGCAGATCACCATCTCGGTGCTGACCAGCGACTTCAAGCCGGAGACGCTGCCGGCCCACCACTTCATGAACTTCAAGGTGATCGACGAGCACGGACGCCAGCTGGAGATGGGCCGCAACCTGGCCACGCTGCAGGCGGAATTCGGCACACAGGCACGCGAGAGCTTCCAGAAGATGGCCGAGTCGTCGGGCGGGCAGGGTGTGAGCATGCGGGCATTGGGGACGGGCGGCAGCGCGGCGCCGTCCACATCGGCGAAAGCCGGTGCGCCAGCGGCGGCGCAGGGCAAGGGCGCGCCGGCGACGGCGGCCGCCGCGCCGACGGCCACAAGCGGCATCACGCTGACCGGCCTGACCTCGTGGACCTTCGGCGAGCTGCCGGAGCTGCTGGAAATCGCCCAGGGCAAGCTGACGCTGATCGGCTTCCCGGCGCTGGTGGACAAGGGCACGCACTGCGACCTGGAAGTGTTCGACGACCCGACCGTGGCCGCGCGCACGCACCGCATTGGCTTGCGCCGCCTGTTCGCGCTGCAGATGAAGGACCAGATCAAGTTCATCGAAAAGAGCATCCCCGGCCTTCAGCAGATGGGCATGCAGTTCATGAGCATGGGCACGCAGGAAGAGCTGCGCGAACAGATCATCAATAAGGCCTTGGACATCGCCTGCTTGCAGGACCCGCTGCCGATTGACGCGGCCAGTTTCGCCAAGCGCAAGGACGAAGGTAAATCGCGCCTGGTGCTGCTGGTGAACGAGATCGCGCGTTTGCTGTCGCAAGTGCTGACCGAATTCCACGGCCTGCCCAAGCGCCTGCAAGGCCTGCCCGCGCAGGCGGCGGCCGACATGCAGTCGCAGTTGCAGGGATTGGTCAACAAGCGCTTCCTGTCGGAGAACGAGTACAGCCAGCTGTCGCACTTCCCGCGCTATTTGAAGGCGATGAACGTGCGTATCGAGAAGCTGCGCGGCGACCCCGCGCGCGACGCCAAGCTGATGGCCGAATGGCAGCAGGCTGCGATGCTGTACCAGCGTGCCAACAAGGACAAATCGGCCGGCAAGAACACCGATCCGAAGATGGTGGAATTCCGCTGGATGCTGGAGGAGTTGCGCGTGTCCCTGTTCGCGCAGGAGCTGCGCACGCCGATGCCGGTATCGGCCAAGCGGCTGCAGAAAGTATGGGAGTCGATGCAGCGTTAATCGTTCGTTAAGCGCTTGCTATGAGCGCTGGCGCACGCAGGCTGGAGCGGGTTTCAAGTAGACTTTATCGCAACAGGAGAACGCCGCGATGAAGAGATCCGCCAGCAGTTTGTTGCGCACTTTGGTCCGCGCCGGGACGCGGCAAAGCCGTACCGTCAGCAAGCTCGTGACGGCACTGTTCACCGCCCCCGCAGCCGCCAAGACCAAACGCAAACGCAAACCCGCCGCCAAGGTGGCCAAGCCGGCCGCGCTGGCCAAACCCGCGAAGCCCGCCAAGCCCGTGGCCAAGCCGGCCGCGCCGCGAGTGCGCGCCGCCACGACGCCTGCTGTGCCGCAGGTGCGCGCCACCACGTCCGCCGCATCACGAGTCCGCGCCACCGCCACCGCCACCGCCGCACCGCGAGTCCGCACCACGCCGCCCGCAGCTCCAGGCACCACGGTCGGCCGCAGCACCATTCCATCGGCCGCCACACACGTCCCGCCGTCGCCCGGCAAATGGCTCGCATCGCACTACGCCACTCCGACACGCCGCATGAGCTACTGGCTCTACCTGCCAAACAATCCGCCTGAAGACACGCAACGCAAAGGCCTGCCCCTGCTGGTGATGCTGCACGGCTGCCACCAGACCGCGACCCAATTCGCACAAGGCACGCGTATGAACCAGTGGGCCGAGCAAATGGGCTACGCCGTGCTCTATCCGCAGCAACTGGTCAGCGTGCAAGCGCAGCGCTGCTGGAAATGGTACGACCGCGCCACGCAGGAGGGGGGCGGCGACGTCCCCACCATCGTCGGCATGATCGGCAAGGTGATGACGCAATACGCCATCGACCGCTCGCGCATCTACATCGCTGGCATCTCGGCCGGCGCCGGCATGGCCAACATCATCGCGCTGAACCACCCGCAATTGTTCGCCGCGGTGGGGCTGCACTCAGGCCCCGTCTTCGGCGCGGGCCACAACACCATCGGCGCGCTGGGCGTGATGCAGCACGGCGCCGCCACGCGGATGGACAGCGCCGCGCATGAGGTGTTGATGCGCCATCCTCAGTTCCCCGGCATGCCCGCGATCCTGATCCAGGGCGAGGGCGACCAGGTGGTTCGTCCGGTCAACCAACTGCAGCTGCTCCGCCAAAGCAGGTTGTTGAATAAGCTGTCCGCCGCACCGAAGATCACCCACAAGCCGCAAGGACGCGGCGGCCGCCACAACGCCCACCAGCTGCACGATTTTTACGAAGGCAGAAAACTGCTGCTGCGCGTCGCCCGGATCGCCGACCTCGAGCACGCCTGGAGCGGAGGCGACCCCGCACTGGCCTTCAACGCCAAAGCAGGCCCCGACGCCAGCAAGATGATGCTGGAATTTTTCTCACGCCACCGGCGCACCTGATGCATATCATTGAAGTTCGCAGTTGCTCATTCTGATGTCGAATGATGGGATAACATCGTCCTTGTATTGGTGTATCCCATGGAATACAATCAGATTAGGCCCTCTGGAATATGGATATCCTTCAGACCGAACTTTTCAGTTCATGGTTTCGTTGCCTGAGAGACCGTAGAGCCCGTACCTACATACAGGTTCGTATTGACCGGGCGGAGGATGGCAACCTGGGCGATCATAAGTTTGTAGGGGATGGCGTTTCCGAGATGCGTATCGATTACGGTCCCGGATATCGTTTGTACTACACGTTCCGAGGTGCTTCGCTGATTATTTTGTTGGCGGGCGGAGATAAATCGTCCCAGGCCAAGGACATCGCAGCTGCGCAAGCGCTGGCACGACAACTGTAGGAGGTCATCGTGGAGCTGAAATTAAAAAAATGGGATAGTGCCGAACATCTTCAGACCAAAGAAGACATGGCTCTGTACTTTGAGGTCTGCCTTGAAGAGGCGGGCGATGACGTGGCGTTCATTGCCAAGGCGCTCGGCAACATCGCCCGCGCCTACGGGATGACGCAACTTGCCAACGAAACCGGCATGGGCCGCGAAAGCTTATACAAAGCCCTGTCCGCCGACGGCAATCCAAGCTTCGCGACCATCCTGAAAGTTGTGCGCGCGCTTGGATTGAAATTCCACGTCGGAGTGCTTACAGCAGAAAAGCCAGCGCAGCCACGATCGTCGGCGCCAGCGCGCCGGCCAGCAGGCCGATAGCGCCTATCGATTCATCCTGGAAGCCGCGCCGCAGCAGCGAGACGCCTGCCGGATTCGGCGCGTTGGCGATCACCGTCAAGCCGCCGCCGGCCACTGCGCCCGCCACCAGCATGTATTGCGACTGTGCCGAAATCCCCTGGATCAAAGAGCCGAGGTAGGTCAGCGCGGCGTTGTCGGTAATCGCCGTCAGGCCGAGCGCGCTGAAGAACAGCGCCGTCGGCGGCAGGCTCTCGACGATAGGCTGCAACCACCATTGCTGCATGCCGCCCAATACCACCAGCCCGGCCAGGAAGAAGCCGACC
Organism: Duganella caerulea; assembly: GCF_040362985.1. Taxonomy (NCBI): domain Bacteria; kingdom Pseudomonadati; phylum Pseudomonadota; class Betaproteobacteria; order Burkholderiales; family Oxalobacteraceae; genus Duganella; species Duganella caerulea. Next base: position 6,508 of record NZ_BPWJ01000002.1, read on the forward strand.
AGTAAGCCCTCCTTGATGATCAGCGGATTCTGGTAGCGCTGGTAAGCCTGCGTGAATCCCAGGAACAGCATGAAGATGCCAAGGAACAGCACCGGATGATGGCCCAGCAGCACCACCGCCGCCAGGAAGGCCAGGTGGATCGCGGTGACCGTCAATGGCACCGCCGGCGCCGCAGCAGCTTCGGCCGATGGCGCGGACGGCGTCCGCAAATGCTTGCGCAGCATGAAGGTGACAGCGGTCGCGTTGATGACCACCGCAATGGCCGCCTTCCAGCCGAAATGTGTCAGCATGAAAGCGCTGTCCCATTGCCAGGTGCCAGCCACCATCAACACCGGCGGCGCGGCGTAGGCGGTCAGCGTGCCGCCGATCGAGACGTTGACGAACAACACGCCCAGCGCGCCATACTTCAGCCACTCCGGCATGCCGTCGCGGAACACCAGCGGCGCCAGCATCAGCGCGGCCAGCGTCATCGCGGCCGGCTCGGTGATTAGCGAACCGGTCAGCGGCACCAGCGCCAGGCCGAACCACACCAGCGCCAGTTCGACGCGCATCGGCAGCAGCTTCGCCAGCACCAGCAGCAGGCGCTCCATGATGTCCAGCACCGGCCGCGAGGCGGCCACCACCATCACGGTGAACACGAACAGCGGCTCGGTGTATTGGCGCGACTCGGCGTAATGGATGGCCGCCTCGCCGCCGCTCAGCAGCGCGATGGCGGCGATCAGGATGAAGGCCCAGAAGCCGAACACCACCTCCACCTCGCCCAGCAGGTGGAACAGGCCCGCGTGGCGCGGGTGGCGGTGCGACAGGATTTCAAAGGATTTGGCTGCGAAAGTATGCAGCAGCGCCAGCCCGAACAGGATGGCGCCGACCAGTTGAATGGTTTGCAAAGGATGTCCTTATTGTTAGGTTGCCTGAACCACATGGTACAGCATGGGACGCACGATACAGAGATCGGCCTTGCCAAAAACCGCCGCAAATAGTACTGTGTATTTGTACAGTATATGCGGTAGAATCCCATCCAGACCATGAGCCGATCCGCCACCTCTCCAGCCACCCTGGCGCCCGAAGCCGTCCACCCATCGTTATGGCTGGCGTCGCAGCTGGCGCACAGCGCCACCCGCTGCGCCGACACCGGCTTTGCCGCCTTGTCGGCCCAGCTGCCGGGCGGCGGCTGGCCGCTGGGCGTGCTGATCGACCTGCTGGTGCAGCAGCACGGCATCGGCGAGCTGCGGCTGCTGCGGCCGGCGTTGCTGGGGCTGGGCAAGCGGCCCATCGTGCTGCTGCAGCCGCCGCACGCGCCGCAGGCGCTGGCGCTGGCCGCGCTGGGGCTGGAGCCGTCGCAACTGGTGTGGATACGCAGCGGCGCCAAGAGCGGCGACGCCTTATGGGCGGCCGAACAGGTGCTGCGCAGCGGCTGTTGCGGCGCGCTGCTGCTGTGGCAAAACCACGCGCGCGGCGAAACGCTGCGCCGCCTGCACCTGGCGGCGCAAAGCGGGGACACGCTGTTCTGCATGCTGCGTCCGCTGGCCGCCGCGCAGGATGCCTCGCCGGCGCCGCTGCGGCTGTCGTTGCATACTGCGCCGGGCGGCGTCAACATCGGCTTCGTCAAGCGACGAGGGCCGCAGCGCGACACGCCCTTGTTTTTGCCCTTAACCCCATCGCTCTTACAACGCCATGCGCCTCTGGATCGGACTACACCTGCCACGGCTCCCGCTCGAAGTATTCTGCCCGCGCTGGTCGGATGACCGCTGCACCGTGGTGCTGGAGCAGGAGCGGGTGGTGGCCATGTCGGCGCTGGCGCGGCAGGCCGGCATCGAGGCCGGCATGCGGCGCGGCGGCGCGCTGATGCTGGCGCCGCAGTCGCAGTTCCAGCAGCGCGCGCCACAGCTGGAGGCGGACGCGCAGCACGCGGTGGCGATGGCGCTGCTGCAGTTCACGCCGCAGCTGGCGCAGGCGGAGGAGGGCACGCTGCTGCTCGACATCGGCGCCAGCCTGCGCCTGTTCGGCGGCATCCGCGCGCTGTGCCGGCAGGTGGCTGCCAGCATGGAGGCGCTTGGTTTCACGGCCTGGCTCAGCTGCGCGCCCACCGCGCGCGGCGCCTGGCTGCTGGCCCGCAGCAACGCCGGACGGGCCTTGACGATGGACGCGTTAGTGCGGCGCATGGACCGCTTGCCCGGCAGCCTGCTGCCTCCGGCCCGGCCCTACCTGAGCTGGTTGGAAGGCATCGGGTGCTTGACGCTGGGCGAGATGCGCCGCCTACCGCGTCCCGGCTTGCAGCGCCGCTGCGGCCGCGCCTTGCTGGACATGCTGGACGACGCCCACGGCGAGCGCGCCGAGATGCACCAGTGGCTGGAGGCGCCGGCCAGCTTCCGCGCCAGGCTGGAATTGTTCGACCGCGTGGAAAACGCCGAGGCGCTGCTGTTCGGCGCGCGCCGCCTGTTGCAGCAGCTGACCGGCTGGCTCAGCGCGCGCCAGTTCGCGGTCGAGCGCATCCGCCTGCTGCTGGAGCACGAGCGCGGCAAGGTGGCCGGCCCGCCAACCGTCATCGACATCATGCTGGCCGAGCCGACCTGGCGCGACGAGCACCTGGTGCGGTTGCTCAAAGAGCGCTTGGCCAAGCAGGTGCTGGACGCCCCGGTGATCGGCCTGTGCCTGGAGGCGCCGCAGGTGCAGCCGATGGCGCCGCCGAGCGACTCGCTGTTCCCCGAGCCGGGCGGCAGCAAGGAGGACTGGCAGCGCCTGCTGGAACTGCTGACCGCGCGGCTGGGGCCGGAGAACGTGCTGCAGGCGGCCCCGCGCGCCGACTACCGCCCCGAGCAGGCCAACGCCTGGGTCAGCGTGCAGGAAAAAATCCGACCCGCCGACGCCCGCGCCCAGCTGCCGCCGGACATGCCCAGCCTGCCGCGTCCGGCGTGGCTGCTGGCCAAGCCGATTCCCCTGCTGATGCGCGACCACCGGCCCTATTACGGCTCGCCGCTGAAGATCATGTCGACCGGCGAGCGCATCGAGGCCGGCTGGTGGGGCGCGATGCAAACCCGCGACTACTTCATGGCCGAGGGCGAGGACCACGCCCACTACTGGCTGTACCGCGAGCGCATCGGCCACGAGGGCGAGCAGTCGGCGCGCTGGTATCTGCACGGTTTGTTTGGTTAGACATCACGGGAATAAGGCCACGTGGCCGAGCGCGCCTCAAGCTGGCGCGTGTCCATCTGCGCCAGCTTCAACGGTTACAACGCCTCCGGCCTGATGTAGCATGGATCGGCAAGGAGTTTGAGGTACTCATCGCTACCCACAAAGGGATGGGCGGCCATAGTCAGTTGTGAGGCCAGGACATCTCTCACGCGCGAAGAAATCACATAGGCGACCTTTCCCGGACTCCGGCGTGAGGGATACGCAAAACCATGAACCGCTCCCTGATATTCCTTGATGATCTGATCGATCTCCCGACCCAGGCACTGGCACCAGCTGTAGTTCGGGCTGCGCAGCTCGTCGTAAATCCCCAGCTTGCTGGCTGCTTCGCCGGACAGATCGAAGAGTCGCAGCGGCTCACCAAAGCTCAGCTGGGCAATAACCCCTCTCCTGGCTGCGCCGGTGAAGACGAATCTACCCGGAAGCGTCGCCAGGCTCTTGCAGAACCTGCCCTCCCATACTGCGGTGGCGTCATCCTCCGCGGCGTAAATCCAAAAAACATGGTCTCCGTCTTTATCCGCTGGTCCCTGAGCCGGCCCGAACCTTCCGGTACGGCTCACTTCAGTTGGCCAGATTGATGCCGTATTTCGGGCAGCGCGAACCAGGCTTTGTTTAACCGGTAGTTCGAAAATTGTAGACGCCAGCACGGTGCGCAAAAGATCCGGCGGCGGTAGTTTGATTGCTATGTCTTGTTGAACATCTTCATCACGGCGCGACATTTAATTTAGTCCACAAGTTCGGCCATGCTCCTGAGTTGCCACTTCGCTTGTTCAACTACCTTGCGCATCCGTTCATGCGTCGGCAGTTTGAGTAACGATCGCTGGCTATCGTGGATTGCTCTCCGAGTTTCAAATGGTAGCCCCGCAAGTACTTCAGCGGGAGATAGATCATTTAACTCCTCGGCTTCGCCCACCCAGAACGCATGAGTTTCGCTACTCGGCATGTCATCGAGCATAATCAACACCGGAGAGATCAATTCGGGAACCGGCTGGACAAATTGCCATGCCGGGAACTCCTTACCGATACTTCGTCCAGTCGGGGTGAGGCAATAAAACTTTTTGTTCTCGGCAGCGCGATAAAACGATGCTTGAGAAAGCTTCACCCACCCTTGTTCGAGGACATCCGAGGCCTTGAGCTTTGACACCGGCAGACGGTCTGGGCGATTCAATGCAAGAGCGCCCGTGACCAACAGCTGTTTAACTTCAAGGACAGTCTGCTTGACCATTTTCATCAAACGTATATCCCCGGGCTTCTGTGCAAGCGCATCCAGACGTTCGATTAACAGTTCGGAAAACTGTTCAACGGCAGGAAGATCACTTTCGGCCAAGGGGGTATCAGTTCGCTCAATGACGTTGGTAGTTGGTGTCATCTCTCGATCCTCACGCGTATTGTGGTGGAGCTATCGCAGGATGCGTCGCGGTTAGTCGACGGACCCGATTTAACTTGACCGGATGCTGGGATAAACTGGAGTTAATTCTGCAACGATCATGACATCTCCTGCTGGAAGACTCTTTGCTGGCATGGTGTCACACTCTCTCAATTTTATCAAGTTTCTTGTTGTTATCATATGCCCGGCGCCCGGCCGGGGTGAATTTATTTTATGCTCGCATTTGACCCTTTAAACGGAACATCACATGCGATCACATCGACAGGAATTTCACGGCGCCGACGGCCAGAAGCTGGCCGCGCGGCTGGACGCGCCGGACGGCGACATCCGCGCCTACGCCTTGTTCGCCCACTGCTTCACCTGCGGCAAGGACGCGATTGCCGCCAGCCGCATCGCGCAGGCGCTCACCGAGCATGGCGTTGCCGTGCTGCGTTTCGACTTCACCGGCCTGGGCGCCAGCGAGGGCGAGTTCGCCAACACCAATTTCTCGTCGAACCTGGCGGACCTGCTGGCGGCCGCCGCCTACCTGCGCGCCAGCCACAAGGCGCCCAGCCTGCTGATCGGCCACAGTCTGGGCGGCTCGGCGGTGCTGGCGGTGGCCGGCGATGTGCCGGAGGCCAAGGCGGTGGTGACGCTGGCCGCGCCCAGCCATCCGGTGCGCGTGACCGGCTTGTTCAGCCAGCACCTCGACCAGATCGCCGCCGAGGGCGAGGCGCAGGTGCAGCTGGCGGGCCGGCCTTTCCGCATCCGCCAACAGTTTGTCGAGGACGCGGGCGGACACAATTTGAAGCTGAAGATCGCGGCCCTGAAACGGGCCTTGCTGGTGATGCACGCGCCGGGCGACGACACGGTCGACATCAGCAACGCGATGGAGATTTTCACCGCCGCCAAGCATCCGAAAAGCTTCATCTCGCTCGACAGCGCGGGCCACCTGCTGACCGACCGCGACGACGCCGTCTACGTGGCCAACCTGATCGCGGCCTGGAGCGACCGCTATATCTGAATGATGTTGTTATATAATATTTCCTTTTGTTTAACCACCGGCGACGCCGGCACATCAGGGAACATTAGCGATGAACATATTCAAACAGAGCATCGGACAGTGGCGCGCACTTGGCGCTGTCGTGGGCATGGCTTGCGCGCTGCTGGCATCGCCCGCGCACGCGGATGGCCGCAGCGCGACCCACAACCTGCTGGCCAATATGGCGCGCGCCAACCGGACCCTGGGCATCACCGAAAACAATAGCCGCGCCATACCGACGCTGGTGCGCGGCATGTACGTGTTGAACGACAACACGGGCGCGTTCGTCGGCATCATCAACGAAGCGGGCACGATTTACGGCGACATCAACGGCTTCCAGGTGCTGAGCACCACCACCACGCCGCCACGCAAGATGACCAGCGAAGAGCTGCGCGACCTGCAGCAGGAAGTGCTCGCGGCCATCGATTACGACAAGCTGATCAAGGTCAGCTACGGCGATGGCGGCGGCCGCAAGATCGTGCTGTTCTCAGCGGTCGATTGCGGCTTCTGCCAGCGCTTCGAGCAGGACTTCATGAAAAAAGGCAGCGGCGTGAACACCACCTTCTACGTCGTGCCGATGTCGCTGCAGGATTACAGTGGCGGCGTGGCGAAATGGCAGACCGTGTCGCGCATCTGGTGCGCCGACAACAACACCGCGGCGTGGAAGAAGTACTGGACCACGCTGGACGCGGCGCCAAGCCATGGCTGCGAATTCGATCCGAAGAATGCCGAGCAGGCGGCGCGCTATCTGAAGCAGGTGCTGGCGGCCGTGGGCAGCCGCGCCGGCGGCACGCCCAGCTTTGTGCGTGAGGACGGCTCCATCCTGAACAACAAGGCCGATATGGATCTTGCCTACATGAAGAGGACCTTCGGCGGCGAAGCCATGCCCAAGCTGGCGGCGCCGAAGCCGGCGCAGTGGCTGGTGGCGGCGGCGGACATTCCCGCCGATGCGCAGCAGCCCGCTGCCGCCCAGCCGGGCGAACAGCAGCAGTCGAAGAAAATCAAGATCGACGTGAAGGATGCGTTGAAGAAGTTGTTTAACTAAGGCTTATTCGTCGCCGAATTCTTCGGCGAGGTCTTTCCAGCCCTTGCCGGCGGCGAAGGTGTTGAATTCGTCCGGCGCTTCCAGCACCAGCAGCTTGCTTTCCTGGAGCACGGAATCGCCGGCGGTCAGGGCCGGGCCCTTGTAGCCGACGGTGCGCAGTTGCGCGACCACGGCGTCGATCAGCGCTTTGTCCTTGTGCAGGCCGCTGATCGAACCGGAAAAGTCCACATACACATCGATCGCGCCGTAACCTTCGTCGAAGATACGGATCGCCTTGGCGTCGTGGGCACGGCCGGAGCCGTCGGTGGCCTTGAAGGGGCCGCTGAGTTGGATGTCGGTGTCTTTGTTCATAGCGCTCAGCATACACCAAAATCCGCAAACGCCAAGGCGCCGGCCTAGCGCGAAACGGTGTTGCGCCCTTGGTGCTTGGCCCGGTACAGGGCTTGGTCGGCCTGCTCGTAGACCTCTTCCTGGCTCAGCGCCGCGTGTGGCGTCATGAACGCCAGGCCCAGCGACAAGGTCACATGGCCGCTGGGCGCGTTGCCCTGGTGCGGGATGCGGCGCGCCGCCACGTCGGCGCGGATGCGCTCGGCCAGCGCCTGGCTTTCATCGGCGCTGTTGCTGGAGAACAGGCAGGCGAACTCGTCGCCGCCGATGCGGAAGCACAGGTCGCCCGGACGGTTGAGCGCGTGGCGCATGGCGTCGGCCACCGCCTTGAGCACCTGGTCGCCCTGCGGGTGGCCGTAGCTGTCGTTGTATTCCTTGAAGCGGTCGACGTCGATCAGCAGCAGCGTCAGCAGGCGCTGGTCGCGGTGGGCGCGCTTCTGCTCCTCGCCGAAGCGGATGTTGAGGTAGCGGCGGTTCTTCAGGCCGGTCAGCTCGTCGGTCACGCTGTCGATCTGCGCGGCCTTGGTGTCCGTGATGTCGGTCGAGACGGCGCAGGTGGCGTAGACCCGGCCCTCTTCGTCGATCAGCGGGAACTTCACGGTCATGTAGGTGTGCAGCGTCTTGTCGCGGTGGTAGACCGTTTCCTCCTCATGGATGGCGCGCCGCTCCAGCGCCGCCGTACGGTCGTTGCGCCACAGCTGCTCGGCGATCTCGCGCGGGAACAGCTCAAACACGTTGGTGCCGACAAACTTGGCGGCGTCGTAGCCGTCGAGGATGTCGAAATGGCGATTGGCCATCGTGATATTGCCCTGCAAATCCTTGGTCGATATCAGGATGGGAGCGTTGTCGAGCAGGGCGTGGAAAATGCGGTCGGACGCGCGCAGTTGGTCTAGTTCGGTGCGCGGTGGAGGGAGGGGATCGATCCGGTCTGGCATGGGACCAGTATAACCCGGCGGGGCGCCGCCACAAGCGGCCGGCGCCCCGTCGAAACGACAATGTTACTTCAGCGGTTGCAGAATTGCATCAAGGCGGTCCGGCGTGCCCTCGATGCGCTCCAGGCGCGGATACTTCAGGCCGTCGTGATAGTCGAGCGCATAGGTCTGGTACAAGCTGCCCTTCTTGACCAGCAGGTTGATCGGCTCCTTGCCGGTCTTGGCGGCCGTGACGGCGGCGCGCAGCACATCGGCCTTGTAGGCGCGGCCGTTGACGGCCAGCAGCGTGCTGCCGCCCGACAGGCCGGCCTTGAAGCCCAGACCTTCCCACACGAAGCCTTCCAGCTTGCCATCCGGGCCCACCGAGAAGCCCAGCGAGTACTGGAAGTTGGCCGACTTGCTTTGGTCTTCCCTGGCTTTCAGGAACTCGGTCTGCTTGTCGGTGTAGACCAGTTTCCAGCCGGCGCGCGCCAGGCCGTCCAGCGGCGCGCCGGGGCCGTGGCCGTCCAGGCGGGTGCGCAGGAACCCGGCCCAGTCGTAGGGCTGCACCGCGTTGAGCGCCTTCACCACGTCGTCGAAGGTGTAGTGCTTGGCCACGTTGACGCCGTCGTCGACGCCGAAGAAGCTGCGGGCGAAGTCGTTGAGCGAGCGTTTGTCGCCGGATTTTTCGCGGATCAGCGTGTCGGCGTCCAGCCAGATCAACTCGCCTTCCGAGTAGTAGTCCTCGGCGCGCTGCCAGTTGTTCCAGCCTTGCGGCCGGCGGGCGTTGACGATCGGGTCGTTGGTGGTGTCCTGCACCGCGCGCCATTCGCGGCCGCGGGTGTTGTCGTAGCGGGCGGCGGTGGCGGCCAGCAGGTCGCGCGTGTGCTCGGGCTTGATCAGTCCCGAGCGCGCCGCGATCACCGCGCCCCAGTACTGGGTCTGGCCCTCGTACACCCACAGCAGCGAGTTCTGCAGCGGCGTGTTGAAGTTGGGGACGTTCTGGTCGGCCGGGCGGCGGAACTTGCCGTTCCACGAGTGGGTGAATTCATGCGGCAGCAGTTCGCGGCCGGCCTCGTTCTTGCCCCAGTCGGTGAAGTAACCCGTCTTGACGCCGTTCTCGCTCGACTGGTGATGCTCGCGGCCGATGCCGCCGAACTCGTCGCTGATGGCGAACAGGAAGTCGTAGTGCTGGTAGTGCCGCGAGTTGAACAGCTTGTAGGCCTGCTGCACCATGGCGCGGTGCGGAGCGATCTGTTCCGGCGTCGCCTCCAGCTGCTCGGGCGTATCGGCCACCACGTTCAGGTGCACCGGCACCTTGGCGCCCGGATCGAGGTCGTAGCGGCGGAAGTGGCGGCCGGCGAACAGCGGCGAATCCATCATCGCCTCCAGGTCCAGCGGCTTGAAGGCGATCTCGTCGCCGTTGCGCGCGGCTGTCTCCAGCGCGGTGCCGTACTGCCAGCCGGCCGGCAGCGTCAGGTTGGGCTGCATGGTGATGCGGCGGCTGTTGTAGCCGGCCGGGTACAGCGTCACCGATTGCCATTGCACGCCGAGGATGTCGTTGGTCATCGTGTTGCGGCCCTGGTTGGCCTCGGTCGGCGACAGGTACTGGAACTCCACGTCCACCGACGACGCGTCCCTGGGAACCTCGATGTGGAAGGCGTAGACGTTGACCGTGTCGCGCTTCCACTCCAGCGGCTTGCCGTTGGCGCTGACCTTGAGGCCGGCGAACTGGCTGATCGCGCCGCTGGGGCCGTGGTTGCCGACCACCCACTGCGGATACAGCAGGGTCAGCTTGCCGGGCTTGGCGGGAATGGTTTCGCGCACGCGGAAGATTTGCTGCGCCGTGTTGGTGGCGTCCACTTTCAAGACGATGGTGCCTGGGTAAGGCTGTTCGGAGATGGCTTCTGCCTGGGCGCTGAAGGCGGTAGCCAACAGGACGGCGAGGGCGGCACGTGACATGGACATTTGGTTAATAACGAGGTTGGACAGGAAGGCGAGTGTAGCACGCAGGTAACTTATAAATCTGGCAAAAAGATGGCGCGCCGCAGCGAAAATATTTTAAAAAAAGTGCGGCGCTGGGGATCTTGAGACCGTTTTTCAAGGCCTTGAAAGGCCCGAAAACCATCCTTATATCGGACTCAGTGGTTGCCCAGATGGGGACCACCGAGGGGAATCTTCCCCGTCCATATCGCTTAACTTTAAAAGGATATTTATCATGCGTACTTTTGACCTGACTCCACTGTATCGTTCCGCCATCGGCTTTGACCGCCTGGCACAAATGCTCAACGACGCCCAGCGCGGCGATTCGACCCCGAGCTATCCACCTTATAACATCGAACTCGTTTCGGAAGACAAGTACCGCATCGTGATGGCGCTGGCCGGCTTCGACCGTTCGGAAATCGACATCACCTTCGAGCGCGATTCGCTGCACGTTGTCGGCCGCAAGCAGAAGGACACCACCGAGCGCACCTATCTGCACCGCGGCATCGCGGCGCGCGATTTCGAGCAGCGCTTCCAGCTGGCCAACCACGTCAAGGTGACCGGCGCCACGTTCGACAACGGCATGCTCAACATCGAGCTGGTGCGTGAAGTGCCCGAGGCGCTCAAGCCACGCAAGATCGTCATCGACGGCAGCGACAACGTCACCGCCCTGGAGCAGCGCCAGGCCGCCTGAGCTTCCGTAGCTGAGTAGTCCCGACTGGCCGGTTTATCCGGCCAGTTTTGCGTAAACTTTCACATAAGCTCGGCTGCTTGTAAGCAATTGTATTGTTAAGACGGGTCTAAGTTTTTACCTTCATATTGGATACATCTACAAACCTCATTCAATTCAGGAGTGCAGCTATGTCCGAATCTACTCTCAAACGTGCAGCCCTCGCCGTGGCAGTGCTGGGCGTGATAGGCGTGGGTGGCGCCGCCGTTGTCAAACAAGGGAATGCCGTCGCCGCCGCCCCCGTCGTGGTGCAAGCCGCCGCGCCGGTGCAGGCCGCCGCGCCAGTCGCCGTGCCTGCGCCGCCCATCGCGCTGCCCGACTTCAGCGTCATCGTCGCTCACAACGGCCCGGCCGTGGTCAACATCAGCGTCACCGGCAGCACCAAGACCGCGTATGACGGTGGCGAGCAGGGCGGCCGTGGCGATCCGTTCGCCGACGATCCCTTCTACGAATTCTTCCGCCGCTTCCAGGGCCCGCAACAGCGCGGCGGCCAGCGCAGCATGCCGACCCACGGCCTGGGCTCGGGCTTCATCATCAGCGCCGACGGCATCATCCTGACCAACGCCCACGTGGTGCGCGACGCCAGCGAGGTGGTGGTCAAGCTGACCGACCGCCGCGAGTTCCGCGCCAAGGTGCTGGGCTCCGATCCGAAGAGCGACGTGGCCGTGCTGAAGATCGACGCCAAGAACCTACCGGTGGTCCCGCTGGCCAAGGGCAACGACCTGAAGGTGGGCGAGTGGGTGCTGGCGATCGGTTCGCCATACGGCCTCGACAACACCGTCACCGCCGGCGTGGTTAGCGCCAAGGGCCGCTCGCTGCCCGACGGGAACGTGCCCTTCATCCAGACCGACGTCGCCGTCAACCCCGGCAACTCGGGCGGCCCGCTGTTCAACACGCGCGGCGAGGTGGTCGGCATCAACTCGCAGATCTACAGCCAGACCGGCGGCTACCAGGGCCTGTCGTTCGCCATCCCGATCGAGGTGGCCGGCAAGATCAAGGACCAGATTGTCTCCACCGGCAAGGTCACCCACGCCAGGCTGGGCGTGACGGTGCAGGAGGTCAACCAGGGCTTTGCCGATTCCTTCAACCTGGCCACGCCGGAAGGCGCGCTGGTGGCCAACGTCGAGAAGGGCAGCCCCGGCGACAAGGCCGGCCTGAAGGCGGGCGACGTGATCCGCACCATCAACGGCACCAAGATCATCAGCTCGGGCGATTTGCCTGCCATCGTCGGCCTGGCCTCGCCGGGTGATAAAGTGACGCTGGAAGTCTGGCGCCAGGGTAAGCCGGTACAATTGAGCGCCACGCTGGGCAACGCCAACGACAAGGTCGCGGCGGACGACGGCGACGAGCGCGCCGGCCAGGCCAGCGCCAAGCTGAAGCTGGGCTTGTCGCTGCGTCCGCTGGAAGGCATCGAGAAGCGCCAGTCCGGCATCCCGGGCGGCCTGCTGATCGAGGATGCGCGCGGCGCGGCGGCCAACGCCGGCGTGCAGCCGGGCGACGTGCTGCTGTCGGTCAACGGCCGGCCGGTCAACAGCGTGGAGCAGGTGCGCGAGGTGGTCGACAAGTCCGGCAAGTCGGTGGCATTGCTGATCCAGCGCGGCGACGATAAAATCTTCATTCCGGTGCGATTGGGCTAAGGTTAAGCTGACCCCGCGCGGGCCGGCAGAACGCAACACAAAAACAGAAAGGAAACAATATGCGACTTCTGCTGGTGGAAGACGATACGATGATCGGCGAAGTGGTGCTCGACCTGCTCAGGGCCGAGCACTACGCGGTGGACTGGGTCAAGGACGGCGCGATGGCCGACACCGCGCTGCAGACCCAGACCTACGACCTGGTGCTGCTGGACCTGGGCCTGCCGCGCAAGGACGGCCTGGAAGTGCTGCGCTCGATGCGAGCGCGCAAGGAGCTCACGCCGGTGCTGATCGCCACCGCGCGCGACGCCAAGGAACAGCGCATCGCCGGCCTGGACGCCGGCGCCGACGACTACGTGCTCAAACCCTACGACCTCGACGAACTGCTGGCGCGCATCCGCGCCTTGCTGCGCCGTTCGGCCGGCCGCGCCGAGCCGGTGTTCGAGCATGGCGGCGTCAGCGTCAATCCGCAGACCCGCGAAGTGATCGCCGACGGCAAGCAGGTCAGCCTGTCGGCGCGCGAATGGGCGGTGCTGGAGGCGCTGATCGCGCGGCCGGGCATCGTGCTGTCGCGCCACCAGCTGGAGGAAAAACTGTACAGCTGGAAGGATGAGGTCAACAGCAACGCGGTCGAAGTCTACATCCACGGCCTGCGCAAGAAGCTGGGCGCGGAACTGATCCAAAACGTGCGCGGCCTGGGATACATGGTACCCAAGCTATGAAGGCGATGAAGGTCAAGCTGCCGTCGCTGCCACGGGTGCCCGTGGTGACGCACTCGCTGCGCGGACGCCTGTTGTGGTTCCTGCTGGCGGCGATCACCATGGCCGCCATAGCGCAGGCCATGATCGCCTACCGGAGCGCGCTCAGCGACGCCGACCAGATCTTCGACTATCACATGCAACAGATGGCGATGTCGCTGCGCTCCAGCGCCACGCTGACCAACAAGGCGGCCGACACCGCCGCCGATCCCGAGAACGACGACCTGGTGGTGCAGGTGTGGACGCCGGACGGCGCGCAAGTGTTCCGGTCGCTGTCGCGCGCGGCGCTGCCGCAGCGCGCCGTGCTGGGCTTCTCCAACGTCAAGGCCAACAACACCACCTACCGCATCTTCTCCGTGCAGACCAGCAACCAGACGGTGCAGGTGGCGCAGGACATGGCCGTGCGCCAGCGCATGGCCGGCACGCTGGCGCTGCGCACGGTCGGCCCGATCGCCGTCATGGCGCCGGTGCTGATGCTGGTGGTGTGGTGGGTGGTCAGCGGCTCGCTGGCGCCGGTGTCGCGCGTCAAGCGGCAGGTGGCGGCGCGCCAGGCGGACGATCTGTCGCCCGTCTCCGAAAACGATTTGCCCGACGAGGTGCTGCCGCTGGTGCACGAGCTTAACCTGCTGTTCGGCCGCGTGCGTACCGCCTTCGACGCCCAGCAGCACTTCGTGGCGGACGCCGCGCACGAGCTGCGCTCGCCGCTGGCCGCGCTCAAGCTGCAGGTGCTGAGCCTGGAGCGCGCGCAGGACGAGGCGGCGCGCAGCGTGGCCATCGGCCGCGTCACGGCCGGCATCGAGCGCGCCACTCGGCTGGTGGAACAGTTGCTGGTGCTGGCGCGCCAGGAAGGCTCGGCCAACGACGTCAAGCTGGAGCCGGTCAACCTGAGCGAGCTGGTCAAGCGCACGCTGGGCGACATGGCCGGGCTGGCGCAGGCGCGCCAGATCGACCTGGGCCTGCACCACGCCGACGACAATGCGTCGGTGGGCGGCCAGCCGGACGCGCTGATCATCCTGCTGCGCAACCTGGTCGACAACGCCATCAAGTACACGCCGGCCGGCGGCACCGTCGATATCGACCTGCGCCGTAGCGCCGGCGCCACAAAAGCGGCGGCCGGCCGCGTGGTGCTCAGCGTCGAGGATTCCGGCCCCGGCATCCCGGCCGAGGAGCGCGAACGCGTGTTCGGCCGCTTCTACCGCGTGCCCGGCAGCCAGGCCGGCGGCAGCGGGCTGGGGCTGGCGATCATCAAGTCCATCGCCGAGCGCCACGGCGCCGTGCTGACCCTGGGCCAGTCCGAGCGCCTGGGCGGCTTGCTGGTCAAAGTCGATTTTCCCGAGACTGCGAAGGCCACTCCAGTCTAAAATGCCACTTTGACATGGCGTTGGAGCGGCGTATGAGGAAAATCGGCTTTTCGGGCACCCTGGACCCTATCACCAACGGACACATGTGGGTGATGAACGAAGCCCGTTCGCTGGCGGACGAGGTGGTGGTCTTCCTGTCCGAGAACCCGGCCAAGAAGCCCAAGTTCACGGCCGAGGAGCGCAAGAGCATCATCGCCCTCAGCTGCGCGGAGCAGGGCTGGGACAATGTGACGGTGGTCATCGTCAAGGGCGACTACACGGCGCGCGCGGCCAAGAAGCAGGGCGTGCACTGCCTGATCCGCGGCATCCGCACCACCGCCGACTTCGATTACGAAAACCTGATCCAGCAAACCAACGTCGACGTGCTGCAGGGCGCCAAGACCATCTTCGTCATGCCGCCGCGCGACCTGGGCTCGGTCAGCTCCAGCTTCGTCAAGGCGCTGGAGGGGCCGATCGGCTGGAACTGGATCATGAAAAAGTTCGTGCCCGGCCCGGCCTACCACGCCTGGGTGCTGAGCTGGCTGCGCAAGGAATGGGAAGCGCTGTGGGACTACGAGCACCGCGACGCCACCGCCATCGCCCACGCCGACCAGTGGTTCGTGCGACTGACCGGCGCCACGGCCTACGGCGGCCCGGCGCGCCACTATCACAACCTCGACCACCTGGTGCACGGCCTGTGCGAGATCCGCGTGTGGGCGGCCAACACGCGGCCCGATCCGGTGGACGTGGACATCGTCAAGCAGGCGTTCTGGTTCCATGACGCCGAGTACGGCCACAGCGGCGAGCCGGGCGCGCTGACCAACGAGGAAGCCAGCGCCCAGCTGTGGCTGGGAAGCCACCTGGGCCAGGAGATGGCCGACGCCGCCGAACTGATACGCGCCACCGACCATTTCCAGGAAGCCTTGATCAGCCACCGCCTGAAGGACACCATGCTCAGCGTGGACCTGGCGATCCTGGGCCAGGACGACGAGGTCTACCAGAACTACGCGCGCGCCATCCGGCAGGAATACATCCACCTGCCGGACGCCAAGTACCGCGAGCAGCGCGGCGGCGCGCTGGCCCATCTGTGCCGCAAGGCCGAGGCGGGGTTGCTGTTCGGCAACGCCTACTTCGCCGACCAGTACAACGAGCGCGCCATCGACAATATGCAGCGCGAGATGGAACGCCTGGCTGTGTCGTGAAATAATTTCATGTTGCCCGCCGTCATAGCGGCGGGGTGGCCGGGATCCGCCTCCGGTGAGAAAGTGCGTAGATTTTGATGCACATTGCGAACTATAGTGCATTGACTTTCCGCAAACTTTCTCAGGGGGCACTATGGCTGCACATCTGCAAGTGGTGACGAATTCCGACGACGCGTTGCTGGCTTGGACGCCCGATCCCTGGAGCGACGACCTGGTCGGCTTCCGGCTGGAACGCAAGGATCTGAAGACCGGCAACGTCACGGTTCTCAATAACCGCATCCCGGCCGGGGCCGACGGCACGCAGGTGCCGGTGGGCGGGGTCGCCTCGACCGCGTCGCCGATCCGCCGCTGCATGTGGGTGGACCACGACGTGGAACAGGCGGGCCACGCCGCCTACCGGGTCACGCCGATGGCGGCCTCAGCCGATGGCTTCGTGGTGCGCGAAGGCGAGGCCTCGCCCTGGGTGTCGGCCGAGGCGCCGGACAGCGGGGACGAGGGCACGGCCGTGTACTTCAATCGCGGCACGATCATGTCGCAGGTGGTGTCGCGGCTGGCTGGCGGCGAGGTCAACATCAAGTCGCTCAAGGCCCTGAAGGCGCACCTGGCCGAGCCCGGCTATCCGGGCCGGCGCTACCTGGCAGGGCAGGCGCGCCACGCGCTGCTGGACTTCATGGCCAACGCCGACCGGCGCGGCAACCACATCTACGCGGCACTGTACGAGCTCAACGATCCCGAACTGATCGCCGGCCTGAAAGCGTTCGGCGCGCGCTGCCATCTGCTGCTGGGCAACGGCAGCTCCACCTTCGACGACACCGCGCACGAGCTGGAGGCGGCCGACGTCATCGTCAAGCACCGCGACCTGTCGCACAATGGCGCGTCCAGCCCCAGCGTGCACAACAAGTTCGTGGTGGAGGTCGACTCCGCCAGCGGCCAGGCGCTGCGCATGCTGACCGGCAGCACCAACTGGACCACGACGGGCCTGTGCACACAGCTTAACAACGTGCTGGTGCTGGAGCGTCCGGGCACGGCCAACCGTTTCTACCAGCAATGGCGCAAGCTGGCCGAAGTGGGCGACGACATGCCCGAGCAGCTGCGCGTCGACAACGGCAAGGCCTCGGTGGACGGCAACATCACCACCTTCTTCGCCGCCACCAAGGGCCAGGCGGAATTCGCGCCGGTGCTGGACGCCATCGCCAAGGCCAAACACGGCGTGCTGTTCCTGATGTTCATGCCGGGCCAGTCGCCGTTGCTGGAGGCGCTGCTGGCGCGCGTGGCCGAGGCGGACGCGCCCTACATCCGCGGCGTGGTGTCGGCGGTGACGCGGAGCGAGAAGGGCGTGGTCACCGAGCACAACGCGCAGGTGATCGCCAACGGCGTCGATCCGGCGCGCTTCCACAACGAGGTGCTCAAGCCGGACGGCCTGCCGCCGGCCAACCTGCCCAAGTGGGCGCTGGACGAATTCCAGCGCAGCATGTACCTGAGCGCCGGGCTGAACGCGATCGTCCATTCGAAGACGCTGGTGATCGATCCGTTCTCGGACGATTGCGTGGTGGTGACCGGCTCGCACAACTTCTCGCCGGCGGCGTCCGGCAAGAACGACGAGAACCTGGTCATCATCCGTGGCGACAAGGCGCTGGCGCAGGCGTACGCGGTGCACATCGAAGGCGTGTACGACCACTTCGCCTGGCGCGCCTTCCTGTCGAACGGCGGCGATCCGGCGTCCATCTACCAGCCGCTGACCGGCTGGCAGAGCGGCAACCGCGCCAAGGAACTGGCGTTCTGGATGAACCGGGCCTAGTGCGGCGGCAGCTCGATTTGCTCCTTGCGCGCGGCGATCTCGGCGCCGAGCGCATCGAGGTCCAGCTTGGCGTTGCGGGCCTTGGGGAAGACCTCGCCTTCCTCTTCCTGGACATGGTGCTCGATCAGCTCCGACAGCACCTTGACCTTGGCATCGTACAGGTCGTCGGTGGCCTCCATCGAAATGATCTGTGCGATCAAGTCCTTGGCGGACGCGTGCTCCACCAGGGCTTCGTCCATCAGGTCGTCGGCCTTGGTCGCGGCGCGCACGGCGGGGTAGAAGATTTCCTCTTCCGCCGTCGCGTGCTTGGTCAACTCGGTGCAGATCTGCAGGGCCAGTTTTTGCTTGCTGACATGCGCGCGGTCGCCCAGTTCTTCATATTGCTCGAACAGCGACTTGACGTGTTCATGGTCTTCCGTCAGCAGCGTGATGGCGTCCTGCGGCTCGGTCTCGGTGGGGAGGGGCTTGGGTAGTTTGTCTTGCGAGCGGGCGGTGGTTCTCATATCGGCTCCTTGCGTGGCGAATGAATGGGATACTGCGGACCCAGTCTAGGAGCGCGATCAACGACGGTCTGTGCGTTGTTCAACCTTGCCGCTGGCTGCGAATCGAAAGAATCAGCACGATGCCACCACGCGTAGCATCGCGCCTGTCGTCAGAAGCGATTCCAGTTGTTGTGGCGGTGCTCGGCGGCTTCCTTGAGCAGGTAGCCGGCGCGGCGTTCGTCTTTTGGGCTGAGGGCGTCGCCCAGCTGTACCGTCATCGCCAGCTCCTGGATCGCCGGCGGATACTCATGCTCCGCGGCTTCCTCCAGCAGATGGCGTGCCTGGGCGCTGTCCTGCGCCACGCCTCGGCCATCCCGGTAAATGTAGGACAGCAGGAACATGGCGTGTGGATTGCCAAGATCGCTGGCAACCTTCAGCCACTGCGCCGCCTGCGCATCGTCGCGCGCGACGCCGTCGCCGTTCTTGTAGAGCATGCCCAGCATCAGCGCCGCCCGCGCATGATGCTGCCTGGCCGCCATCTCATACCACGGCGCCGCGGCAGCCGGCGCCGGCGCCACGCCCACCACGCCCACGCGCAACATCTCGCCCAATTGATAGGCCGCATCCACATCGCCGCCGCGCGCGGCTTGCTCGAACAGCTTCAGCGACTGCGCCCGCTGCTCGGGACGGGTCTGGTACAACAGTCCCAGCTCGCGCTGCGCCACCGGCATGTTCTGCGCCGACCACGACATCAGCTTGCGCTCGGCGCTGGCGTCGGCCTGCTGCATGGCCTTCATGCCGACCGTCTCGATTTGCGCCGAAGTCGGCTTCTCCTGCTGCAACTGGCAGCCGAACAGGAACACACCGGCCAGCAGGCCAATCAACGCAACGCCGGGATAATTTTTCACTTGCATGATAGTGACCTCACGATAAACGGAGCCGGCAACGCCGGCCCCATCTACACTTACTTGCTCAGATCGATAGCGTACTTGGCGAAGCCGCTGGCATCCTGCGCGCCCTCGGCCGTGACGGCGGTGATGCCGCTGCTCTTGGCCAGCGCCAGGTGGCCCGGCGCCGAGCGCAGGATCACCGGACCGGCCGTCGCCACCTTGACGAAGCTCCAGCTGCGCGCGCTGCCATTGCCCGCCAGCGTGACCTTGCCGCTGGCCGCGCCCTGCGCCGTCAGGTAGTTGCTGACCACGGTCTGGTTGGCGTCCGGCGACTTGATGATGGTCTTGCTGCCGTCGATGCCAGGCACGGCACCGCCGCCGCCCGCGCGGTAGTCGTTGGTGGCGACGATGAAGTCGTCACCGTCGGCCACGGCCTTGCCCAGGTAGGTCAGGTTGACGATGCGGCTGCCAACCGGCTTGGTCACGTCGATCTGGTAGGTCAGCGCGTTGTTCTCGGCGTAGAACACGTCGTAGTTGTAGATCGTGCCATACGACGGCACCAGGTCCTGCTCGGTGGTCTTGGCCGGGTCGATCTGGCCGAACTGCTTGGCCGCCGTTTCCAGCCAGGCCTTCAGGTCCGAACCCTTGATCTTCACCGCCTGCAGGTTGTTGTTGCTGTACAGGTAGAGGTCGCCCGGATTGCGCACTTGCAGACCGATAGGCGCGGCCGCGCTGGCGCCCGGCGCCACGTCGGTGAAGTCGGAAGGACCGTTGCGGCCGGCCTTGAACGGCGCGCTGCACGAGATCACCGGAATGTTCTTGTAGCTGGCGATGGTGGCGTCGGTGCTGGCGGCGATGAATTTCTTCACATAATCCAGCTGCGCCTGGTTGACCAGCTGGATCGCGCTGACGTCGCCCACCAGCGAGAAGTAGGCCGACATTTCGAAGTCGGTGCTCACGCCCAGCGGTTGCTTGGCGTAGGCGATGGTGGCCGCGTGCTCGGTGGCGACGAGGGGCGCGATGGCCGGATCGGCCTTGACGATGGTGGTGCCGTCGGCATACTTGAAGCCGCGCGATTCCACCGTGGTCTTATCCTGCTGCACCACCCATTTGCCGCCGGTGTAGACCAGCGTCATCTTGATGATGCCCAAACGGCGGCCCCAGCTTTGCGCCATCACGGTCGGCACGCCGTTGACGAAGCCGTTGACGGCGTCGATCTTGGCGCTGGCCGGGAACGCCGCGAACGAAGGGTCCAGCGCCGGCGCGCCGATCTCTTTACCCTTCGGGAAGATCAGGTGCGAGTGGCCGATCAGCAGCGCGTCGATGCCGGTGCTGGTCAGGTGATAGCTGCCATTCTCCATTTTCGGGCTGTAGGCGCTCGGGTCCAGGCCGCCGTGCGACAGCGCCACCACCAGGTCGGCGCCCTTGGTGCGCATCTCCGGCACGTACTGCTTGGCTGCTTCCTGCACGCCGGTCACGGCGACCTTGCCGGCCAGGTTCTTCTGGTCCCAGTCCAGGATCTGCGGCGGCACGAAGCTCATGATGCCGATGTTCAGTTTCACGTCGACCTTGCTGCCGTCCGGCTTGGTGGCGGTGAAGGTGCGCGGCAGCAGCGTGTACGGCTGCACGATGGGCTTGTTGCTGGCCACGCCGGTGACGTTGGTCAGCACCAGCGGGAAGGCCGGCGCGCCGCAGGTGCCGCTCGGCTTGGCGACGCCTGGGATGCCGAAGTCGGTGTTGGTGATCTGGCTCAGCAGCGGCAGGCCGTAGTTGAACTCGTGGTTGCCGAAGCCGCCGCCGTCGTACTTCATGGCGTTCATGACCTTGTGCACGGCCATGGTGTCGGTGCAGGCGATCGGCTTGGTGACGGCTTGCATGTCGCCCAGCAGCGTGCCTTGGATTACGTCGCCGTCGTCCAGCAGCACGTTGTTCGGGTTTTCCGCGCGCGCGGCGCTGACCAGGGTCGAGGTGCGCTCCAAGCCCAGGCTGGTGTCTTCCGCCAGTGAGTAGTAGTTGTAGCTCATCACGTTGGCGTGGATGTCGGTGGTCTCCATCAGCGCCAGCGTGACGGTCGTGCCTTCCGCGACGGCCGGCGGTGGCGTGTAATCGCCGCCGCAACCGACCAGACCCGCTGCCGTCATCGCAGCCAACATCACCAGATTCAGTTTCATTGCTTCCCCGCAAATTAAGAAAATATAAGCTGGGAACTGTATCCAATTTACGTGACATTGTCGTGACAATACAAAAACATTGAAGACCCGGTTGCCGTCACCTGGCCGGAGCGCCGCTCCACCGGTTCGCCATGCCCAGCCAGACGCCCGACAGCGCCAGCAGGCCGCCCAGTGCGTGGTAGCCGTGCAAGCGTTCATGCAGCAGCACGGCGGCGGCCAGCGCCACGAACACCGGCAGCAGGTTCATGAACAGGCTGGCGCGTGCCGGGCCCAGGTGCTTGATGCCGCTCATCCAGCAGAACGGTGCGCCGATCGATGCCAGCGTGCCGGCGTACAGGATCAGCGGCATGCTGGCCGCCGTCACCGGCGATGACGGCGCCAGCCACCAGAAAGGCAGGATCAGCAGCAGGCCGCAGGCGATTTGCACATACAGCTGCAGCCACGTCGACAGCGGCATCGCCCATCGCTTGATCAGCACACCGTACAGGGCGTTGGAGCCCACCGCCACCAGCATCAGGCCGTCGCCGGCGTGCACCGCGCCTTGCAGCAGGCCGAGCGGCTGGCCGCGTGTGCTCAGGATAACCAGCCCGGCCAGCGACAAGCCCGCGCCGCACAGCCGCTCCACGGACAACGATTCACCCGCAAGCCGGCTCGACAGCAGGGCCGACATCAACGGCATCGTTGCCACGATGACGCCCATATTAATGGCCGATGTGGTCTGCGCGGCCTGGTACGCCAGGCCCTGGTAGAGGCCCATGCCGAGGCAACCCAGCAGGGCCAGGCGCGGCAGCTGCGTGAGCACAGCCGCGCGTTGCCGGATCAGCGACGGCAGCACGAACGGCGTCAGCACCAGGCCGGCCAGCAGCCAGCGATAGAAAGTGATGGCGGATGGCGCGATCACGCCGGCCGCCGCCTTGGTGACCAGGGTGTTGCCGGTCCAGATCAGCACGGCGAGTAGCGGGTAAATGGAAAACGCGGGCGCCGCCGCCGGGCGCGCAATGGAGGGAGATGACATGGTGAAATCCTTGCATAGTCGTGTTGCAAGGATCGTCTCACGCGGTTCATTGCTGTGTACAGTGATATGATTGCACTAAATGAATGCATGGGATGCACGAATGAGCCAAGTCGATTTCAATATGCTGCTGGACCTGGATGCGCTGCTGCGGGAGGGCAGCGTGGTGGGCGCCGCGCAGGCCTTGCACGTCAGCCCGTCGGCGATGAGCCGCCGCCTGGCGCGGTTGCGCGAGGCTGCCGCCGATCCACTGTTTGTCGCCGCAGGGCGGGGGCTGGCGCCGACCCAGCGCGCGCTGGCCATGCATGAGCGGGTGCGCGCGGCGATCGACGAGGTGCGCAGCATTTTCTTCTCCGACGAACTCGATCTTTCGCAACTGCGGCGCACCTTCACGCTGCGTGCCAGCGACGGCTTCGTCGGCGTCTGGGCCGCGCGGCTGGTGAGCGCGATGATGGCGGAAGCGCCTGGCGTCAGCCTGCGCTTCGTGCCGCGCGCGAACAAGAATACGGATGTGTTGCGCAGTGGGGCGATCGATCTGGACATCGGCGTACCCGCGGCATCGGAGCCGGACATCGTCGACGACGCGCTGTTCGAGAGCTCATTCGTTGGCGTGGTGCGGCAAGGGCACCCGCTGCTTGCCAAGGGACCACGCAGCAAGGTTGGGTTGAAGGCGTTTGTGGCCTGGCCGCACATTTCGGCATCCCAACACGGCTCGGGCATCAGCCGGCTCGACGCGGCGCTGGAGGCGGCGGGCGTGCGGCGCAACGTTGCCATCGTCGCGCCCGGCGTGCAGGCGGCCTTGGTCATGGCCTCCACCTCGGATTTCATCGCGGCCATGCCCGAGCCATTTGCGCGCTGGGGCAAGGAACACCACCGGCTGCAGCTGTTTCGCCTGCCTATCGAGGCGCCGACGGTGCAGGTGTCGCAAAGCTGGCACAAGCGTCATCAGGCCGATCCCGCGCACCGCTGGCTGCGCGCGCACGTCAGCGCGATATGCGCAGCTGGCGTGCGCGCCATGCAGGGGTAGGAAAGCGGGGCGCTAGTACGCCCAGAGCGGCCCGGTCTTGCCGTTGACGCTGGCGCCCTCCATCACCACGAACACGCGGCGGCCGTAGAAGAAGGGCAGGCCCCAGTCGAAGTAGTTGCCGGTTCCGGCGGTGCCGCCGACCTGCGCCGCCGAGATGGTGGATGCCAATTGCACCAGGTTGGCCACGTTGAAATTGACCACGCCGCTGGCGCTGCCGTCGGCGGCGGCGTTGGTCGCGCTGAGCGACAACGTGCTGGCCGGACAGTAGAAGTCGCCGCCCGAGCAGGTGCGTATCGTGCTGTCGTTGAAGAAGTAGCCGTTCGAGCCGCTGTCGATGAAGCTGGCGCCGTAGGTCTTGCCCTTGTAGATGGTGCTGAAGTCGCCGCCGCTGTTGGTGGTGAACAGCGTCTCGCCGGCGATGGTGTTGTTGGCCTGCGTGTTGACGCCGAAGATCAGCGTGCCGTTGACCGACGTCAGGCCGGACGCGCCTACGGCGGGCAGCACCAGCAGCACGCCGTTGTTGTTCACCGCGAACGAGGCCACCGGATTGCTGACCTGCGAGGCCAGCGCCATGCTGCTGGCGACGCAGCCGTTGCCGGTGCAGGCGTAGTAGGCGCCGGCGACCGCCGAGCGGGCGCAGCTGTCGCCGCAATCCTGCTTGAACAGGCCGACGCCGAGCACGCCCTTGGCGCCCAGTGCCGCCAGCGTGCCGAGGTTGTTGCCGGCGCTGCTGCAACTGGACGGCGTGGCCGCGTAGTTGGCGCCGCTGTCGCCGATCACCTGGATCGAAATGCCGGCGGCGGTTTCGTCCGCCATCTTGACGTCGGCCTGCCGCACCGCGCCCCAGGTGTAGCCGCTGATGAACTTGCCGCAGGTGCCGGCGTCGGCGCCGGACGGCGTCTGCACCGCCGGCAGGTTCAGCGCCGCATCGAGCGGCGCCAGCAGGCGCAGGCCATAGGAGCCGGTGTCGAGCAGCACGTGATCGATGGTCTGGCAAATGGTGGTGCCGGGGCGGCACACCGTCACGCTGACGTACGGGATGTTGATGGCGCCGTTGACGCCGGTCGGGCCGCTGTCGACCACGATGGCGGTGCTGTTGCTGGTCGGCGCGGTCACGCTCAGCGTGGCGCTGGCGTTGACAGTGCCGCCGTCGCCGGCGCAGGACAGCGTGTAGACGTAATTGCCCGCCACGCTGGACGCGATGCTGACCGAGCCGGAGGTGGCCTTGGCGCCGCTCCACGCGCCGCCGGCGGTGCAGCCGCTGGCGTTGGCCGACGACCAGCTCAGCACCGAGGTCTGCGCGGTGGTGATGCTGGCCGGCGCCAGCGTCAGGTTGACGGTGGGCGAGGGCGGCGGCGAGCTGACGACCACGCTGGTGGTCTTGCTGACTTCGCCGCAAGTGACGGTGTAGTAGGCGGTGCCGGCCGCGCCGGCCGTGACGGTGCGTGAGCCGCTGTTGTCCAGCGCGCCGCTCCAGGCGCCGGAGGCGGTGCAGCCGGTCGTCGTGGGATTGCTGACGCTCCAGCTCAGGGTGATGACCTGGCCGACAGTGGTGGCGGTCGGCGTGGCGCTGATGCTGACCACCGGCGTGCCGGTGCCGGCCTGGCTGGTGGATTGCGTGGTCTGCGCGGCGGACGTTGCGGCGCCGCTGCCTCCGCCACCGCAGGCACTGAGCACCAGGGCGAGCATGAAGCTGGCGAGGAAGATGAACCAGGTCGAGCCGGACGCGGCCAGCAGGGCCGCACCGGCGCGCTGCCGCAGCCGGCCGATGGCGAGGGGACGATGCATGCGCCTCTCCTATTCGATGACGGAAGTGTCGAAGCCGGCAGGCAGCGCGGCCGGGATCCACGCATGGCCGGCGTAGGCGCGCATGTGCCCGCCCGAGACGATCACCACGTCCTGCTGCGCCAGCGCCAGCTGCGAGTGCCCCGCCTTGGGACGCTTGGCGGCGGCGTTGGTCAGCACGGCGAACTTGTCGCCCAACAGGGTGCGCAGGTCGGGCAGGGTTGGGCCGTTCCAACTGACGGCGAACACCTTGCCGTCGGCATTGACGTATTCGCGCACCACGGTGCCGCTGTCGAGCGTGCTCTGGCTGATGGTGTAGACGGCCGTGTTGTCGGCGCCGGTCGCGGCCAGGCTGCGCGCGGCCTGCCTGACGGGCGTGGCGCCGAAATTGGAGGGCGAACTGCCCAGCGCCGCATAGGCAAGCGCGCCTTGCAGCAGGGAGAGCAACAACATGAGTAGGAATGCCCGGCGCATCAATCGCTCCTGTGCCTAAGATGCAGGCAAGTGTAAAGCGGCGCCGGGTTGGATGGCGTTAGCGATGTGTAAGCAAACGTTACACATCTATGGCGGACAACGCCTCAGCGCACCAGGCAGGGGCGTTTGTTGTCGAACTTCCAGCCCGGGACCAGGAACTGCATCGCCACCGCATCGTCGCGCGCTCCGAGGCCCATGTTCTTGTAGGCTTGGTGGGCCTTCTCCAGCTCCAGCGGATCGAGCTCGATACCCAGGCCGGGCCGGGCCGGCACATGGATCATCCCGTCCTCGATTTTCAATGGCTCCTTGGTCAGGCGCTGGCCATCCTGCCAGATCCAGTGGGTATCGATCGCGGTCACCTTGCCCGGGGCCGCCGCGCCGACGTGGGTGAACATCGCCAGCGAAATATCGAAGTGGTTGTTCGAGTGCGAACCCCAGGTCAGGCCGAACATCTGGCACAGTTGCGCGACGCGCACCGAACCCTGCATGGTCCAGAAGTGCGGGTCGGCCAATGGGATGTCCACCGATTGCAGCTGGATCGAATGCGCCATCTGGCGCCAGTCCGTGGCAATCATGTTGGTGGCGGTCGGCAGGCCAGTCGCGCGGCGGAACTCGGCCATCACTTCGCGGCCCGAGTAGCCATCCTCCGCGCCGCACGGGTCTTCCGCGTACGCCAGGATGCCGTGCTTGTCGCGGCAGACGCGGATCGCATCCTTGAGCAGCCAGCCGCCGTTCGGGTCCAGCGTCACCCGGGCTTCGGGGAAGCGCTCGTGCAGGGCGACGATCGCCTCCATCTCCTCGTCGGCGGACAACACGCCACCCTTCAGTTTGAAATCGTTGAAGCCGTAGCGCGCGTGCGTCGCTTCGGCCAGGCGCACGATGGCTTCCGGCGTCAGCGCTTCCTCGTTGCGCAGCCTGAACCACGCGTCATCGGCACCGGGCTCGCTGCGATAGGCCATCGGCGTCTTGTTGCGGTCGCCGACGTAGAACAGGTAGCCCAGCATCTCCACCGCGTTGCGCTGCAAGCCTTCCCCCAGCAAGGCCGCCACCGGCACGTTCATGAACTGCCCCAGCAAATCAAGCAGCGCCGACTCCATCGCCGTCACCGCGTGAATGGTGGTGCGCAGGTCGAAGGTCTGCAGGCCACGGCCACCGGCGTCGCGGTGGGCGAAGGCGGTGCGCATGGTGTTGAGCACGGCGTTGTAGTCGCCCAGCGTTTTGCCGATGACAAACGGCCGTGCGTCTTCGATGGTCTGGCGGATTTTCTCGCCGCCGGGAACCTCGCCCAGGCCGGTGTTGCCGGCGCTGTCGGTCAGGATCAGGATGTTGCGGGTAAACCATGGGCCATGGGCGCCGCTGAGATTGAGCAGCATGCTGTCCTGGCCGGCGACGGGAACGACGCGCATGTCGGTCACGACCGGGGCGTTGGTGACGATGTGATTCATAGGTAAGCTCTAGCGTGGTTGAGATATTGGGTTCAACGAAGTCGTCAGCGAGACGCGTTTGATATCGCCGACTATGAACAGGTAACTGAAGATGGCCATCGCGGCATTGGCGCCGACAAACACCAGCGCGCCAGAGAACGAGCCTGTATTTTGCACGATATAGCCGATCACGATGGGCGTGGTGATGCCTGCGGTGTTGCCGAAGGTGTTGAACAACGCGCCGCTCAGCCCACCGGCTTCCTTGGGCGAGGTGTCCGACACCACTGCCCAACCCAGCGCGCCGATGCCCTTGCCGAAGAAGGCCAGCGACATGATGGCGACCACCAGCATATCGGTCTCGATGTAGTTACAGGCGATCATGCTCATCGACAGCACCATGCCGATCACGATGGGCAGCTTGCGCGACACCGACAGGGAATAGCCCGCCTTGTTCAAGCGATCCGACAGCCAGCCGCCGCTGACGCCGCCCAGGAAGCCTGCAATGGCGGGCAGCGAGGCGACAAAGCCGGCCTTCAGGATCGTCATGTGACGCTCCTGCACCAGGTACACGGGGAACCAGGTGAGGAAGAAATAGGTGAGCGTGGTGATGCAATACTGGCCGATGTACACGCCCAGCAGCATCCGGCTGCAGAGCAGCTCCTTAATGCAAGCCATGGTGTTGACCTGCGCGGGCTGGGCGGCGTGCGCTCCGCTCTCCAGGTCGACCAGCGCGCCGCCTTGCTGGATGTACTGCAGCTCACTGGCGCTGATGCCTGGGTGATCCTTTGGACCGTAGATCGTCTTCAGCCAGACAAACGCCATGAAGATGCCCAGCGCGCCCATGACGAAGAAGACACTTTGCCATCCATAGGAATGCACCAGCCAGCCCATGATGGGCGCGAACAGCACCGTGGCGAAGTATTGTGCCGAGTTGAACACGGCGGCGGCCAGGCCGCGCTCGTGGGTCGGGAACCACGACGAGGCGATCCGGCTGTTGCCCGGGAACGAAGGTGCTTCAGCGGCGCCGACCAGCAGGCGCAGCACGAACAGCAGCACCACCGCCGCGCCGCCGGTCACGAATCCCGCCGCGCCGGTGAACAGCGTGAACGTGGACCACAGGAAGATGCTGAAGAAATAGGTGATCTTCGAGCCGAAACGGTCCAGCAGCCAGCCGCCCGGAAGCTGGGCCAGCACGTAGGACCAGGCAAACGCCGAGAACACAAAGCCCATCTGGATCGCGTCCAGGCCGAGCGCCTTTTTGATGTCCGGCCCGGCGATCGAAATCGTCGCGCGGTCCGCGTAGTTGATGGTGGTGATCGCAAACAGCATCGCCAGGATGACCCAGCGCTTGCGCGTTTGCGGCTTGGTGAATTGAGCTTGTTCCACGGTATGCCCTGTCTCTTGTTATGCCGGTTTAGAAGGTGTGGCGCATGCCGAGGTTGTAGCCGGTGTTGCCGGTGCCGCTTTCCGTATTGTTGGCGACCGTGTAGCCGGCGCCGTTTTTATTGCTGATGTGGGCGTACGCCGCGTACAGCGATGTGCGTTTCGACAGGGGATGCAGGTAGCCGATGCCCCAGGAATTGGCGTCCTGGTTGAAGCTGGTGCGGTCGTCCTTGTGCATCACCGAGCCCAGCACGGTGCCCATCCCGGCCGGCATGCTGAAGCCCAGTAGGTAGTCGCGGCCATCGGTCGAAGCGGTCGGCTTGACGCCGCCATACGGATTGTTCGAGTTGCCCAGCGGCGCGGCGTTGTAGCCCTTGTCGATGCCGTAGCCGGCGTGGACCTTGATCCAGCCGAAGTTGTAGTTCGCGCCCAGCAGCGTGTTGCGGCCCAGCGTGCGGTCCACCGCCGGCGTGCTGCCGCTGGCGACCACGTCGGAGTTCTTGCTGTTGTAGGCCAGGCGCACGCTCAACTGACCTGTGGCGTAGCCGATCGCTCCGCCGAACTGGCGGCCGGCGCGGATATTGGTCTGCTCGCCGGCGCTGTAGGACAGTTCGCCATCGACGCCATTCACGCGAGGCGAGGCATAGCTGATCGTATTGCTGGTGCGGACGTTCGTGCCGGAGTCCGGGAACAGGTTCTTGGAGGTGCCCGCGTAACCCGTGCTGAACGGGTCGACGATATTGACCAGCGTGGTGTGATAGGGCGTGTACTGGCGGCCGAGGGCGAGCGAGCCGAGATCGCTTTTCAGTCCGACGAAGGCCTGGCGGTTGAATATGGTGCCGGCCGCGTCGATCTCGCCGGTATCGATCTTGGTGCCGGCCTCCAGCGTGAAGAACGCCGACATGCCGCCGCCCAGGTCCTCGGTGCCACGGAAGCCGAGGCGCGAGGCGGAGCCGGCGCCGCTGGTGACCTTGGTGAGGTTGCCGGCGTTGCCGCCGCGTTCGCCGACGATGGCGGCATCGACGATGCCGTAGATCGTGACGTTGGATTGGGCGTGTGCCGTGGCTGCGCCCAGGGCGAGGACAATAGCTGCCGCTAGTTTCATGCTGTCTCCTTGATTTGTGTATTTTTATGATTGGCTTGCAAATCAATCATAGGCTGGCGTCTATGCATCACCAAACCAAAGAGTGTCGCCAGCAATTCAATTAATGAATCGCCGCGCGGGATCAATCGACATGAAACGTTGGCAGCACCTCGCGTTTAAAGACGCGTAGCACGGGGTTTTCGTTGTCGCGCCGGTGGACGCAGACCATGTGCACCGGCTCGGTCGCCATCTTTCTCATCACCAGGCCGTTGAATCCGAGCCGCACCGCGCCTTCGGCAATCAATGCCACACCCAGGCGGGCGCGCACCAGGGCCAGCATGGTATGCACCTGGCCCACATGTTCAACGACGTCCGGCTCCACGCCAGCCTTGGCGAACCGCTCGCTCAGCATGTGATGAAACGGCCGCGCGTCGAACGGCGAGTACATCACGAAAGGCTTGCCCTGCAGGCTTTGCAGCGTGGGCTCCAGCGGCCAGTTGCCGGCATCGTCTTCGTGGATGGCCAGCATCAGCGACTCGGTCACCAGCGGGATGGTTTCAAGTTCCGCGTTGAGCGTGTGGGGGCGCATGAGGCCGAGGTCCAGCTCGCCGGAATTGAGCGCCTCGACCTGAGCCGTGCTGACCAGTTCCTTCAACGTCAGCGACACACCGGGGCAGTGCTCGCGCAGCCGCCGCACTACCTCGGGGAGCAAGCTGTAGCCTGACGCGGAGGTGAAGCCGATCGCGAGATGCCCCTGTTCACCCTTGGCCGCACGGCGCGCCGTGAGCGCCGCCTCATGCGCCAGCCGAAGGATGCGAACGGCCTCCGGCAGGAAAGCCTTGCCGGCGGCGGTCAGCCGCACCATGCGGCTGTTGCGTTCGATGAGCTCGGCGCCGACGTTGTGCTCCAACAGGCGGATCTGACGGCTCAATGGCGGCTGCGTCATGTTCAGCCGCTCGGCCGCGCGGCTGAAGTGCAGCTCCTCGGCCACGGCGACAAAACAGCGCAGCTGGCTGATCTCAAACATTTTCCACCTTTCGTGACGGCATAAAAAAACCCCGAAAGCTGCAGGCAACTTTCGGGGCTAGTCTACATGCGCGGAAGATTCCGCGCGCAGAAGCTTAGAACTTGACGTACAGGCGGCCGAAGTACGACGCGCCGTTCAGACCGAACTGCACGCTCTCATACTTGAAACCGTTGTCGGTCTCGTCGGCGTTCTGCGACGTCGGCTTGACGTTGAAGATGTTGTTGCCGCCGAAGGTGAACTTCATGTTTTTGTTGATGGTGTAGGTGAAGCTCAGGTCGGCCGAGGTCTTCGACTCGTAGTGCTGGTTAGGTGCACCTCCTGCCGTGCCGGTGAACGTGCCCAGCGTCTGCGGACCGAAGTGGATGATCTTCAGGTCGCTTTCCCATGGACCGGTCACGTAGTCGAAGCCCAGCGTGGCTTTCGAGCGCGGCGCGCCTTGCTCGATGTACAGGCGTTCCTTCTCCGACAGCAGCACGTCCTCGAAGCCTTTCAGCGAAGCCGGCGCGTGGATGCCGGTCACTTCGGTCTTGCTGACGTTGAGCGCCAGGAAGGTGGTCAGCTTGTTGGAGCCGAAGTTGGTCTTGTGCGACGCGGTCAGGTCCAGGCCCTTGGTCTTGGTGTCGACCGAGTTGACGAAGAACTGCGCTTCGCCCACGCCCAGCTTGGCCAGGCGCTCGGCCAGGTCGGGATAGGTGTCGGCGTTGAAGCGGCCCGACAGCACAATGCGGTCCTTGATCTTGATGTCGTACAGGTCGGCCGTCACGGACAGCGCGGCGTTCGGCGTCCAGGTCGTGCCCAGCGTGAAGCTGGTCGACTTCTCTTCCTTCAGCTTCGGAATGCCGGCCGCGTTGGCGACGGTGCCGCCGTTCGGCGCCAGCACCACGTCGGTCGGCACGCCGCCGATGAAGTCGGTGAAGGTCGACGAGAAATAAATTTGTTGCAGCGACGGCGCACGGAAGCCGGTGCTGGCAGAGCCGCGCAGCAGCACGCTGTCGGCCACACGCACGCTGCCGGCCAGCTTGCCGGTGACGGTGGAGCCGAAGTCGCTGAACTTCTCGTAGCGCACCGCGCCCTGCAGCTTGACCATCTTGCTCAGGTCCGCTTCCAGGTCGAGGTAGGCGGCGGTGCTGTGGCGCTTGGCGTTGACCTGGTCGGCTGGCTGGAAGCCGGGGAAGCCCTGGCTGCCGGCGTTGCCGCCGAAGCCGACGCCGTCGACGTCGTTGTACGAGCCCGGCTCGCCGGCGAAGATCTTGTAGTTCTCGCTGCGGTATTCGCCGCCGAAGGCCACGTTCAGGCCGTCACCGACCAGGCCGTCGTAGTAGTGGTTCAGGTCGAGGTTGGTGGTCAGTTGCTGGAACGAGAAGCCGCCCGCGTCGAAGCGGTCCGGGCTGATGCCCTTGCCGCCGGCCAGCAAGTCCTTGTTGGCGATCGAGGCGTTGATCGTATGGCTGATGTTGTACTTCATCTTGTTGTAGCCGTAGGTCTGCGACACGTCCAGGTTCCAGTCGCCCACCATGCTGCGGTGGCCGAGGATGGCATAGCGGTCGTCGATGTCGGCGTTGATGAAGGGGACGAAGCCGTTCGGGTACATCGCGGCCGAGTTGCGGCTCGGGATGTCGTCGGAGCCGACGCCGCCGCGCGCGAAGGCGGCGCTGGAGGCGTCGCGGGTCTGGCCGCCGGCGGTGAAGTACAGCTTGCCGGTGCCGACGGTCGGCAGTTCGCCGTTCAGGTAGATGGTCTGGTTCTTGGTCTTGCTGTCGCCGATGATGCGCGGATTGTCGGCGTCGGCGCGGTTGGAGCGGCCACGGTCGAGGTACTCGCCGGTGATGCCGAGCGTGCCGCCGTTGCCGATCTCGAAGCCGCAATAGGCCGAGGTCATGTAGTTCTTGCCGTCGCGCTTGGAGTATTCGCTGAAGCCGGCAACCGCTTCGCAGCCCTTGCTCTTCTTCAGACCGATGTCCATCACGCCGGCGATGGCGTCCGAGCCGTACTGGGCGGCGGCGCCGTCGCGCAGCACCTGCACGTCCTTGATCGCCAGCAGCGGGATGGTGTTCATGTCGGTGCCGGTGTTGCCGCGGTTGCGCGCGCCGAACAGGTTGACCAGCGCGGTGGTGTGGCGGCGCTTGCCGTTGACCAGCACCAGGGTCTGGTCGGAACCGAGGCCGCGCAACGCGGCGGAATCGACCAGATCGGCGCCGTCGGAGCCGCTCTGGCGGGTCGAGTTGAACGATGGCGAGATATAAGTCAGCGTTTGCGCCAGGTCGAACTGGCCGCCTTGTTCTGTGGACTTGCTCATCGGAATGATATCGACCGGCACGACGGTGTCGGTGGAGGAACTGGTCGCGCGGCGCGAACCGACGATGCTGACCGACTGGATGGCGGTGTCGGCTTTGGCTTCCGGCGCGGTCTGTGCGAAGGCGGATGGTGCGAGGCTGAGGGCTGCTGCGCCGTACAGGCTGAGCAGTACGGCATGACGTAATGGCGTGTTAGCGAACAAGTTTTCTCTCCCGTGCAAAATTTGATTTTAGTCAAATAGCTCATAAGTGAATGAGTTTTCTGACAATTTTGCAGGCAAACTTTATTTACTGTTGTTTTGCCGCGCCACGCGGCGCCGTGTGCTGCGTAGTACTACTTAGGGTGGCGACGGCATGGCCGTGAAGGGTGTATGATACTGTATAAAAACACAGTATATTGCCATGAACACCATCTTGCCGGCCTACGCAGAGCTGTTCTGCATGACCAATTTCTCCTTCCTGCAAGGCGCGTCCAGCGCAGAGGAATTGGTCGCGCGCGCTGCGCAGCTGGACTATGCCGGCCTGGCCATCACCGACGAATGCTCGTTGGCCGGTGTAGTGCGCGCTCACGCCCAAGCCAGGGACGCCGACTTGCCGCTGGTGATCGGCAGCCATTTCCATTTGAAGAACCCGGATGGCAGTCCGGCGCTGTCGCTGCTCGCGCTGGCGCAGGACCGCGAGGGCTACGGCAATCTCTGCGAACTCATCACCATAGGGCGCAACCGCGTCGCCAAGGGCAGCTACCTGCTCACGCCGGCCGACCTTGCCGCGCCGCCGCCGGCCTACGCCCACCTGAAAGGCTTGCCCGGCTGCCTGATGATCCTGCTGCCGCATTACCCGGCCTTCCAGCCGGACGACGTCGACCGCCTGCACGCGCAGGCGGCATGGATGGAGGTCACGTTCCCCGGCCGTAGCTGGATGGGGCTGAACCTGCTGCAGCGCGCGCTGGACGAGGCGCACCGCCTCAGCATCGACGAGGTGGCGCTGCAGCACGGCATGCCGGTGGTGGCGCTGGGCCATGTCTGCATGCACGTGCGCTCGCGCAAGCCGCTCCTCGATACCCTGTGCGCGGTGCGGGTCGGCAAGCCGGTGGCCGAGTGCGGCTACGCGCTGGCGCAGAACGCCGAGCAGCATCTGCGCTCGCGCCTGCGGCTGGCCAACCTGTATCCGCCGCAGGCGCTGGCCGAAACGCTCAACATTCTCCAGCAATGCAAGTTCAGCCTGAGCGAGCTGCGCTACGAATATCCGCACGAGCTGGTGCCGCCGGGCCACACGCCGGGCAGCTATCTGCGGCAGGAGGTGTATGCCGGCGCGCAGGGCCGCTTCCCGGCCGGCGTGTCGGCCAAGGTGCGCGGGCAGATCGAGAAGGAGCTGGACCTGATCCGCGAGCTGAAATACGAGCCGTACTTCCTGACGGTCTACGATATCGTCCGCTACGCCCGCTCGCAGGACATCCTGTGCCAAGGCAGGGGATCGGCGGCCAATTCCGTGGTCTGCTACTGCCTCGGCGTGACCGAGGTCGATCCCGAGCGCAGCAACATGCTGACCGGGCGTTTCATCTCCCGTGAGCGCAACGAGCCTCCGGACATCGACGTCGACTTCGAGCACCAGCGGCGCGAGGAGGTGATCCAGTACATCTACAAAAAATACGGCGCCGACCGCGCCGCGCTGGCGGCCGTGGTCATCAGCTACCGGCCCAAGAGCGCGCTGCGCGACAGCGGCAAGGCGCTGGGCGTGGACCTGGCGATTGTCGAGAAGGTGGCCAAGGCGCACCACTGGTTCGACAGCCGCCACGACCTGCTGGGCCGGCTGGCCGAGTGCGGGCTGGACCCGGAATCGCAACTGGCCCAGCAGTGGGCCGCGCTGGCGATCGCCCTGCTGGGATTCCCGCGCCACCTGTCGCAGCATCCGGGCGGCTTC
Source organism: Duganella caerulea (assembly GCF_040362985.1). NCBI lineage: Bacteria > Pseudomonadati > Pseudomonadota > Betaproteobacteria > Burkholderiales > Oxalobacteraceae > Duganella > Duganella caerulea. The sequence continues at coordinate 40,866 of NZ_BPWJ01000002.1, forward strand.
GTCATCTCGCACGAAAAATTGTCGCGCCTGGTGCCGATCGAGGCCGCCACGATGGAAGGGCGCTGCGTGATCCAGTGGGACAAGGACGATCTTGAAGAGCTGGGTCTGATGAAGGTGGACGTGCTGGCGCTGGGCATGCTGTCGGCATTGCGGCGCGCGCTGGCGCTGGTGGGCGCGCAGCGCGGCGCGCCGTTCCGGATGCAGGACATCCCCAAGGAAGACAAGCCCACCTACGCCATGATGTGCGAGGCCGACACCATCGGCGTGTTCCAGATCGAATCGCGCGCGCAGATGAGCATGCTGCCGCGCCTGCGGCCCAAGGAGTTCTACGACCTGGTGATCGAGGTCGCGCTGGTGCGGCCGGGGCCGATCCAGGGCGGTATGGTGCATCCGTATCTGCAGCGGCGCATGAACCCCAAGCTGATCGATTCCCCGCCGGGGCTGGATGAAGCGCTGAAGCGCACGCTGGGCGTGCCCATCTTCCAGGAACAGGTGATGCAGATCGCCGTCATCGCCGCCGGCTTCAGCGAGGGCGAGGCCGACCAGCTGCGGCGCGCCATGGCCGCGTGGAAGCGCAAGGGCGGGGTGGACAAATACCAGCAGCGCATCATGGACGGCATGCGCGAGCGCGGCTACGACGAAACCTTCGCCGCCGCCATCTGCGAGCAGATCAAGGGCTTTGGCGAATACGGCTTCCCCGAATCGCACGCCGCCAGCTTCGCGCTGCTGACCTATGCCAGTTCCTGGCTCAAGTGCCACGAGCCGGCCGCCTTCCTGTGCGCGCTGCTCAACAGCCAGCCGATGGGTTTCTACAGCCCTTCGCAGCTGGTGCAGGACGCCAAACGCCACGGCGTGCAGGTGCGCGAGATCGACGTCACTGTCAGCGGCTGGGACAGCTCGCTGGAGGAGCGGGTGGGCAAGCGCAACCAGCCGGCCGTGCGGCTGGGCTTGTCGCTGATGAAGGGCATGCGGGAGGAGGCGGCCCAGCGCATCGAGCGGGAGCGCGCGCTGCGGCCGTTCGCCAGCGTGGCCGACCTGGCGCGGCGTGCCGACCTCGACCGTCACGACCTGCAGGTGCTGGCCGCCGGCAACGCGCTGCAGCAACTGGCCGGCAACCGGCGGCAAGCGCTGTGGCAGGCGGTCGGCGCCATGCCGGACAAGGATTTGCTGCGCCCGACCACGCCGGTCGAGGAACTGCCCGAGCTCAAACCGCCGACCGAAGGGGAGGACATCCTGGGCGACTACCGCTCGCACGGACTGACGCTGGGCCGTCATCCGCTGGCGCTGCTGCGGCCCAAGCTGCTGGAGCACCGCTTCATGCCGGCCTCCACGCTCAACACCTACACCAACGGCATGCTGGCGCGCGCCTGCGGCATGGTCACGGTGCGCCAGCGTCCGGGCACGGCCAAGGGCGTGCTGTTCATCACCATCGAGGATGAGACCGGCAGCGTCAACGTCATCATCTGGCCGTCGCTGGTCGAGCAGCAGCGGCGCGAAGTGCTGGGCGCGCCGCTGCTGGGAGTGTACGGCGTCTGGCAACAGGAAGGCATCGTGCGCCACCTGGTCGCCAAGCGGCTGGTCGACATGTCCCACCTGCTGGGACGGCTGCCGACCGTCAGCCGCGATTTCTGCTGATTAGCGCCGCAGGCCGGCGGCGCGGTTGCCGCTGGTGCCGTAGTAGGTGTGGATCTGGCTGGCCCAGGTCTGGTTGGCCATGTCGGGCCAGTGGTCGGAATCGAAGCCCGGCGCGTTTTCGATGCGCTCCTTGTCCAGGTTCAGCGTGAAGCGCTTGTTGATCGTGTCCAGCGTCAGCGCCTCCCAGGGCACGGCGAACAGTTTCTCGCCCAGCGTGAACACGCCGCCGTACGACATCACCGCGTAGGCGATGCCGCCGGTGCGCATGTCGAGCATGATTTCCTTGATTTCCCCCAGGTGCTCGTTTTTCAGGTTGTGGACGTGGTTGCCGATCAGCGTGTCGGCGCCCATCAGTTCAGGGCCGGGGCCCTTGTGGCCGTGGTCCACATACATGCCCAGGGCATCGAGTTCTTCGTAGTTCATTTTGACCTCCCAGATTATCAATGAGTCATCATTTTTGACCGATTGGACAGGGCGGTCTGTACGGTGCAGCACAGTGACGGCGGATGGGCACGGCCAGGGGCGGGCACGCCCGGGCGCGGATTTTTCCGGGCAGGAAGGTGAAGAATCGCATCTTTTAGGGTATAATTTCAATTTCCCGCACGTGCCGTTCGGCACCATCTGCAATGACCAAATTTGTCTTCGTCACTGGCGGCGTCGTGTCTTCCCTTGGTAAAGGGATTGCCGCCGCCTCTCTCGCCGCGATCCTTGAATCGCGCGGCCTCAAAGTCACCATGCTCAAGCTCGACCCGTACATCAACGTCGATCCTGGCACGATGAGCCCTATGCAACACGGTGAAGTCTTCGTCACCGACGACGGGGCCGAAACCGACCTCGACCTCGGCCACTACGAGCGCTTCATTTCCACCCGGATGAAAAAGGTGAACAACTTCACCACCGGCCAGATCTACGAATCGGTGATCCGCAAGGAACGCCGCGGCGAGTACCTGGGCAAGACGGTGCAAGTGATCCCGCACATCACCAACGAAATCCAGGACTACATCCGCCGTGGCGCCGAAGGCTACGACGTGGCGCTGTGCGAAATCGGCGGCACCGTGGGCGACATCGAGTCGCTGCCGTTCCTGGAAGCGGCTCGTCAGCTGAGCCTGCGCGCCGGACGCAAGAACACCGCCTTCGTCCACCTGACGCTGGTGCCGTTCATCGCCTCCGCCGGTGAACTGAAAACCAAGCCGACCCAGCACTCGGTGCAGAAGCTGCGCGAAATCGGCATCTCGCCAAACGCGCTGCTGTGCCGCGCCGACCGCGCCATCCCGGAAGACGAGCGCGCCAAGATCTCGCTGTTCTCGAACATCGAAGAGCAGGCCGTCATTTCCGTGTGGGACGTCGACACCATCTACAAAGTGCCGCAGATGCTGCACGACCAGGGCCTGGACGCGATCATCTGCGAAGCGCTGGACCTGAACCCGGCCCCGGCCGACCTGTCGGTCTGGAGCCGCCTGATCTACACGCTGGAACATCCGAAGACCGAAGTGTCGATCGGCATGGTCGGCAAGTATGTGGAACTGACCGAGTCGTACAAGTCGCTGACCGAAGCGCTGCGCCACGCCGGCATCCACAACGAATGCAAGGTCAACATCGAGTACATCGACTCGGAAGAGATCGAGACCACCGGTTGCGCCTCGCTGGGCAAGTACGACGCCATCCTGGTACCGGGCGGCTTCGGCAAGCGCGGCGTGGAAGGCAAGATCATGGCCGCGCAATTCGCCCGTGAGAACAAGATCCCTTACCTGGGCATCTGCCTCGGCATGCAGGTGGCGCTGATCGAATACGCCCGCCACAAGGCCGGCCTGACCGCCGCCAACTCCACCGAGTTCGACCTGGAAACCTCGCAGCCCGTGGTCGCCCTGATCGACGAATGGCAAGGCCAGGACGGCAAGGTCGAGAAGCGCGACGAGAATTCCGACCTGGGCGGCACCATGCGTCTGGGCGCGCAGACCTGCGCCATCAAGCCGGGCACGCTGGCGTCGGAAATCTACGGCGCGGTGGTCACCGAGCGTCACCGCCACCGCTACGAAGCCAACAACCACTACCTGCCGCGCGTGGAAGCGGCCGGCCTGGTGGTCGCGGCGCGCACCCCGACCGAAGACCTGTGCGAAATCATGGAACTGCCGCGTACCGGCGAGAATTCGCACCCATGGTACATGGGCGTGCAGTACCACCCTGAATTCAAATCGACCCCGCGTGACGGCCATCCGCTGTTCACGTCCTACATCAAGGCAGCACTGGCCCACAAGGCCGCCGGCGGCGCCCGCCTGCACGCTGTCACCGATGCACTGCAAGGAGATGCGGCATGAAACTCTGCGGATTTGACGTTGGCCTCGACCAGCCGTTCTTCCTGATCGCCGGCACCTGCGTGATCGAATCGCGCCAGATGGCGTTCGACACCGCCGGCGCGCTGAAGGAAATGACGGCCGCGCTGGGCATCCCGTTCATCTACAAGTCCTCGTTCGACAAGGCCAATCGTTCCTCCGGTACCTCGTACCGCGGTCCGGGCCGCGACAAGGGCCTGGAGATCCTGGGCGACGTCAAGCGCGAGCTGGGCGTGCCGGTGCTGACCGACGTGCACTCGATCGACGAAATCGCCGAAGTCTCGGCGGTGGTCGACGTGCTGCAAACCCCGGCCTTCCTGTGCCGCCAGACCGACTTCATCGTCGCCTGCGCGGAATCGGGCCTGCCGGTCAACATCAAGAAGGGCCAGTTCCTCGCCCCGCACGACATGAAGAACGTCATCGACAAAGCCCGCCTGGCCGCCCGCGCCAAGGGCCTGAACGAAGACAACTTCATGGCCTGCGAGCGCGGCGCCTCCTTCGGCTACAACAACCTGGTCTCGGACATGCGTTCGCTGGCCATCATGCGCGAATCGAACTGCCCGGTGGTGTTCGATGCCACCCACTCGGTGCAACTGCCAGGCGGTAACGGCACGTCGTCCGGTGGCATGCGCGAGATGGTGCCCGTGCTGTCGCGCGCGGCCGTGGCCGTGGGCGTGGCCGGCGTCTTCATGGAAACCCATCCCAACCCTGCAGAAGCCCTGTCGGACGGCCCGAACGCCGTGCCGCTGGGTCGCATGAAGGAGTTGCTGTCCACGCTGATCGAGCTGGACCGCATCACCAAGAAAGCCGGCTTCCTCGAAAGCAGCTTCAACTAATGCAACATACCTGGCGTACGGGTTTCCGTATGAGTGGCGCCCGTGCGCCGGGTACAATCCCCGTTATTTCGTCCGCAACGCGCATCAGAACGCGTAGCGACTTCGCATCGCCTAACTTTGGAGAATGACATGAGTGCTATTGTTGACATCATCGGACGTGAAATCATTGACTCGCGCGGCAATCCTACCGTCGAATGCGACGTGCTGCTGGAATCCGGCGTGATGGGCCGCGCCGCCGTGCCGTCGGGTGCATCGACCGGTTCGCGCGAAGCGATCGAGCTGCGCGACGGCGATCCGAAGCGTTACTTCGGCAAGGGCGTGCTGCAAGCCTGCGAAAACATCAACACCGAGATCTCGGAAGCCATCATGGGCCTGGACGCCAATGAACAAGCCTTCCTGGACCGCACCCTGATCGACCTGGACGGCACCGAGAACAAGGCCCGCCTGGGCGCCAACGCCATGCTGGCCGTGTCGATGGCTGTCGCCAAGGCCGCCGCCGAGGAAGCCGGCCTGCCGCTGTACCGCTACTTCGGCGGTTCGGGCGCGATGCAGCTGCCAGTGCCGATGATGAACGTGATCAACGGCGGCGCACACGCCGACAACAACCTGGACATCCAGGAATTCATGATCATTCCAGTGGGCGCACCGTCGTTCAAGGAAGCGGTCCGCTACGGCGCCGAAGTGTTCCACACGCTGAAGAAGATCCTGCACAAGAAGGGCCTGAGCACCGCCGTGGGCGACGAAGGCGGTTTCGCGCCATCGCTGGCCAACCATGAAGAAGCGATCAAGCTGATCATCCAGGCGATCGAAGAAGCCGGCTACGAGCCAGGCACCCAGGTCGCCATCGGCCTGGACTGCGCTGCTTCCGAGTTCTACAAGGACGGCAAGTACGAGCTGGAAGGCGAGGGCCTGAGCCTGACCGCCACCGAGTTCACCAACCTGCTGGCGACCTGGTGCGACAAGTACCCGATCATCTCGATCGAGGACGCGATGCACGAAGGCGACTGGGACGGCTGGGCGATCCTGACCAAGGAACTGGGCAAGAAGGTGCAGCTGGTCGGCGACGACCTGTACGTCACCAACACCAAGATCCTGAAGGAAGGCATCTCGAAAGGCATCGCCAACTCCATCCTGATCAAGATCAACCAGATCGGCACCCTGACCGAAACCTTCGCCGCCATCGAAATGGCCAAGCGCGCCGGCTACACCGCCGTGATCTCGCACCGTTCGGGCGAGACCGAGGATTCGACCATCGCCGATATCGCCGTTGGCCTGAACGCCCTGCAGATCAAGACCGGCTCGATGTCGCGTTCGGACCGCATGGCCAAGTACAACCAGCTGCTGCGCATCGAGGAAGACCTGGGCGACATCGCTTCCTACCCAGGCCGCGACGCGTTCTATAATCTGAAGTAATTTAGCAAGCGCGGCCGGACCCGTTCCGGCCGCTGTCGATTCCATGCGTCTGATCACCCTCGCACTGGCAGCCTTGCTGCTGTTGATACAGTACCCGCTCTGGCTGGGGAAGGGGGGATGGCTGCGCGTGAAGGACTTCGAGGCGCAGGTCGACACCGCCCATAAGAAAAACGCGGAACTGATCGCCCGCAACGCCAAGCTCGACTCCGAAGTGCGCGACCTCAAGGACGGCACCGGCGCGGTGGAGGAGCGTGCTCGCTACGAGCTCAGCATGATCAAGCAAAACGAAATCTTCATCCAGATCGTCGGCAAGGGCCAGGCCGCGGCGCCGCCGCCACTTGCCCCTAAACCTCCCGAAAACTGATCACCCATGGCGATCCGTGCTGGCATATTGCTGATGTTGGCCACGCTTGCCCCCGTAGCGCACGGCGCAGGCCCCTGCACGCCGTTGCGGGTTGGTTATATGGACCAGAACCGTCCGCCATACTGGATCGGGGAGGGTGAGCAGGTGCCCGAGCCACCCGGCGCGGCGGTCGACCTGATCCGCAGCGCCGTCATGGAATCCGGCTTCAACTGTCCGCCCACGCTGGTGCGCCTGCCGGTGGCGCGTTTGCGCGTGGCGCTGGAGGCCGGCGACATCGACATGACGCCGCTGGGCGAGCAGCCCAGCTACGCGCCGTCGATCGCGCTGCCGCGCGACAAGGACGGCAACGTCGACCGCAACCGCGCGCTGCACAACACGCTGGTGGTGCTGGTGCGCGCCAGGGACAAGCTGCCAGCCAGCACCAATCCCGGCGAGTACTTTCGCGGCAAGGTGCTGGGCGCGACGCAGGGCAGCAGCTCCAACGCCCGCCTGCGCGAATCCGGCCTGACCGTGGACGACGGCGCCCGCGACCTGGAGCGCAACATCGAGAAGCTCAAGCTCGGGCGGGTGGACGGGGTGGTGGTCAACCTGGTCAAGCCCGAGCACCTGGCCGCCAGCTTGAAGCGCTATCGCGGCGCGGTGGTGCAGCTGCCGCAGCCGCTGATCAACACGCGGTTGTGGCTGGCCTTCAACGCCAATTACTATCGCGCCCATCCCGCGCAGGTCGAAGCGCTGTGGAGCTGGCTGGACGCACATCGCAACCACCTCGGCACCTTCGTGCAACGATACCGGAAAACAGACCCATGACAAATCCTTTGAACCATGTGAGCGCCATCAGCCTGTTCGTCGAAGACGTTGCGGCGGCCAAGGCGTTCTACATCGACGTGTTCGGCGCGCCGGTCGTGTATGAGGACGCGGTATCGGCCGCGCTCAAGTTCGACACGCTGATCGTCAACCTGCTGCACACGGGCAGCGCGCCGGAGATCATCGCGCCGGGCGTGGTGGCGCCGCGCGAGGCCGGATCGCGCTTCCAGCTCAGCATCTGGGTGCCGGACGTGGATGCGGTCTGCGCGCAGCTGCGGCAGCGCGGCGTGACGTTGCTGGCCGGCCCCGTCAACCGCCCCTGGGGCATGCGCACCGCTAACTTCATCGACCCCGCCGGCCACAGCTGGGAAGTCGCACAACAACTGGAATCCTGACGTGGGTGAGCGCGCGACAGTGCACCCCCGGCGGAGGGCGGTACGCTAAAATAAGCGCCCACATCGTCAGTCGAGTTCTGGTTTGAGAGTTTTGTTTTTTGCATTAGCGCTGGCGACTGCCGGCGTCGCCCACGCCGCCACCGTCGGCCCGCACGCCAAGGGCGACCAGGTGCTGCGGGCACAAGTGCTGCTCGACCGCGCGCACTTCTCGTCCGGCGAAATGGACGGTGCCTACGGCAGCAATATGCGCAAGGCCATCATCGGTTTCCAGAAGCTGCACCAGCTGCCGCTGACCGGCGTGGTCGATGCCGCCACCTGGACCGAACTGGAGCGCGACCAGGCGCCCGTGCTCGACACCTACACCATCACCGCGCAGGATGTCGCCGGCCCGTACACGCCGGTCCCGGCCGGCATGATGGCCAAGGCCAAGCTGCCCGCGCTCGGCTACGCCAGCCTGGCCGAAGCGCTGGGCGAGCGCTTTCATTGCAGCCCCGACCTGCTGCGCCGCCTCAATCCCGGCAAATCGCTCGCGCGCGCCGGCACCCAGCTGACCGTGCCCAACGTGGCCGCCGCCAAGCCGCTGCCGAAGGCCAGCTCGATCCTAATCGACGCCCACGACGGCACGCTGACCCTGCTCGACGCGGGCGGCATGCCGTTCGCGCAATTCCCCGCCAGCACCGGCAGCAAGCACGACCCGCTGCCCGAAGGCCGCTGGCAGGTGCGCGGCGTGGCCACCAATCCCGAATACCGCTACAACCCCAAGCTGTTCTGGGACGCCAGGGCCGGCGACGCCAAGGCCCGCATCGCGGCCGGCCCCAACAATCCGGTCGGCGTCGCGTGGATAGAGCTGAGCAAGGAACATTACGGCATCCACGGCACGCCCGAACCGGGCAAGATCGGCAAGACCCAGTCGCACGGCTGCATCCGCCTCACCAACTGGGACGTGATGGCCGTGGTGCACTCGATCGCGCGCGGCGCTGTGGTGCTGCTGCAATAGTGGTGACATTTCAATAGATTTCTCGATAGAAATTTTTAATACAATCGACGGGTCGATTCTCCATGAGAACAACCCATCATGTCCCGGACCCTGCTCACCATCGCCTTGCTGTGCGCCTGCGCCAGCGGCCACGCCCAGATCTACAAATGGGCTGACGCCCAGGGCCGCATCCACTACACCGACAACAAGGACGACGCCGGCGACGCCCCGGTCGCCGAGTTGAAGATGAACGGCGAGCCGACCGTGCTGCCGGCCCCGAAGGCCCGCGCGCCGACCTGGCAGCAGCGCGAAGCCGAGTTCAAGCAACGCCTGCAATACAAACTGCTGGCACCGAGCTATCGTGTCCGCAAACAGCTCGAACCGGAGAGAGGGGAACGTCAGTCCTGAACATTGGCACCTGTTGCCGCTTACGTGTTTAAATAATTGCCCAGATTGGCGAGGGCAGTCTGAGCGGATAGGAAAGCGCTTGGTCCGGTATCGGCCATGACCGGACATCCATGCCCTAGATAGGGCTATTTTCCTGAAAGATTTATGCAAGAGAAATTTTGCTCGGACATACTCACCAACTATAACAACCGCATGATTTTTGACCGCTGGGATGCCTTAGCGCTTCCAGATGGTTGGTTAGTAGCGGGCTGCCTATTTCAAACCGTGTGGAATTTAAAAGATGGACGCGCTTCCGACGCTGACATCAAGGACTACGATTTATTTTATTTCGACGACAGTGACTTGAGTGAAGAAGGGGAGCGTCGCGTTCAAGAGCGTGTTAATGACGTGTTGGCCGATTTGCTAGTCCCCATTGAAGTCAGCAACCAAGCTCGAGTACATATATGGTATGAGTCATACTTCGGCCACCCATATCCACCGCTTCAAAGTGCTCGTGATGGAATTGACAGATTCCTCATCCCCGCCACCTGTGTTGGGGCGAGGCCGGACGCTATCTATGCTCCAAATGGGCTACAAATGCTTTACGATGGTATTCTCACAATGAATTCGCTGACTCCGCATTTAGAACTCTTCGAAGCAAAGGCGGCATCGTATCGCTCCCGCTGGCCGTGGCTTCAAAGTATTGGTCTCAGGGCTAACATCATTGGCGGTCAGCAGGTTGGCCGATAGCGGCCAACAGCCGACGCCCCCAAATCACAAATGGGTACGTTGAAAAATGAGTCTCGGAGAACAGAACAACAGCCCCCAAAGCTCCGAAATGCTAACAAAAATTAGCCTCAACAACAATCGAATAAAATGAAAACTAGGATTCTCATCATTAGTATCTTTGCAGTTCTTTCGGTGATTTCTCTTTATGGAGTTTACCAACCCGGGCTTAGTGAAAAAGACTCAGGAATTTTGGCAAATTTGGGAACCGGGTTCGTTGGCACAGCTTTAACCGTGTTAATTGTGGATTTGCTTTATGAGCGCCGTGAGACGGCTCGTCAGTTGCCGAAGAGGATAGTGGTACATAAGGATGTACGCCTTCTTGTGGCTAGAAGCGTTGGATTTTGGTTTAACGCCTACATGGAGTCTGTTCCTGGCGAACTTCCAACAAGCATTGCCCACCTCGTTCAGCCGGAGTCTATTGACAAGATTCGAGAGCACCTCGACATGAACTCTGTGCCCAACGTGACGCCGCGAAGGACTTGGTGGCAGTTTTTTCCAGAGCAGACCATCGATTTAAAAAATCTGGCGGAAAAAATTCTGCATCTGCATAGCGAAATATTGGATCCGGAGGCGTATCGTTCAGTAAGTCAGCTGGCTCAAGGTTTGCTGGACCCAAACATAATCAACGGGATTCGCGCATCGGACCAGGAGGACGGCTTCCCTCGTCCTCAGATTTTAGGTAATTACTTTTTCGTGCTGGACGAATACTTTCCGTCCCTTTTGATGCTGGTTCGTTGGTGCAATAAAGAGGCGGAGGAGATTAAGCGAGCGGCGGGCTTTGACGCCTTGTTGATTGACGAAAATTTAGTTGGAAATCGGCCTGAAGGAGCGCCTAAATGTATGGTTGCGCCGGAGGAGTTGGCGCGTCAGCTTGAGAAATTAGCCGCTTTTCGTAAAGCTCATGAATCAGCGGCGAAGCAGCAAGGATAGCTCCGACTTGGCCGCTTTTAAATTGTCCGGTACAGCAATGAAGCGCTGAGTCACCACCATCCGCTTTGGGCCGTTCTCGGCTAGCGTGAGAATTTGTGAGTTTTGCGCTCGAGCAAGCTGCTATTCTGAACACCGTCGGCCGCGTTCGGCCACAAGCAGACTCACTGACTATTTGAAATTTTTAAGGCTTTGATGAAATTTTTTCGGACGATTTTTTTGTTGATGCTATCTCTCCTCGGCTGCACAGCAGCAGCTTCGCCCGAATCTGATTTTTGGTCGTGGTTCCAGCAGAATGAGGGAGAGATTTTTGACTTTGAAAATAATCAGGAAATTGTGTTCGGCAAGCTTGCAGCACAAATGCAAAAAATTAATCCATCACTGACGTTCGAATTTGGTCCAAAGAAAGATGGCATCCGAGAGTTTGTCATTAGTGCTGATGGTATTAAAGACGCGTTTCCCAGTGTGGAGAAACTTTATGCCGCCGCGCCCCAATTGAAGAAGTGGAGAGTCATAAAATTCCGGCCACGTAGAGAACCGTTTGATATCAAGTACCAAGGGATATCTGTTCAGGCAGCGTCAGTTACTGTATCCGTTGCAAGGGATGGGGCAAAGGTAGCCATTACTGTACTAATTCCAGGCTATATGGAATCAAAACGTGACAGCTACACTGGCATTGCGTACCTTATCTTGGACCAAGCGCTGGGCGAGTACGACGTGGAAACCCGTGTCGGAGGGATTGATGTTGCCGCACCTTCGGCACGATATGGACAAGTGCATACCTTGATGGACTTGCCGGAGGCGTTTGATGAGTTGCTTAGTCGTTGAGCAATTGGAGGGCTCCATGCGGCCAGTAGCTGCCGTTGAATTTTTTGTGTGGGCCAGGAAGACGAGCATGAAATGAACCAAATAAATAGTCGTCAGGATTACTTGAATTTTCTGTCTGTCGTGATCGTTAGCGCACCGGATACATTCCGGCAGTTTGATTTTTTACGGCCAGAAGATCAAATGAATTTGGCAGCAGCGTTCACTGAGCTTCACCTGGGCCTTAGGTATTTGGCTACTAATGTCACCGCCGAGAAAATGCAGGAGTTACGCCGGACACTGGATCATGCCCTTGGTGCTTACAAGAACGGTGAGCGTGTGAACGGAGCACATCTACTACAGGATTTTGAAAAAATAGCTTTTTGCACCGAGTAGAAATGTCCGTCTCGGATCGGCATAATCCGGCCAGCACCGGACGTTCTCGATAGATCTAAATTGCATCACATCGTTTAATTATTCAATCACAGCTAATATGCAAATCTTCGCTCTACTAGTTTGGCTCGCACTATTGTTCGTCGTGGCAAAGATAGTTAATTACTTCGCCAAACGTCCTATGTTTAACCCATGGCATTGGCTTGCGGGAAGTTATGCATTTCTTTACACGATGGGCATATTCGTTGGACTGGCACGAAATGCAACAAATCTTGCGTATATTGCCGGCTCCTTCCTTCCCATTACTCTGGTTGCGGTAACTATAGGAATTTGGCGTGCACCTAAGTGGCGCGCAAGACAACTGGCGTTTTCCAGCGCAGAATTAGCAGATGAAAAGCGATGTGCGCCTTAGACGCTGACTTGGCTAGTGAGGGAAATTCTCTTCGGAAGACTGTGGGCCGAGTTCGGCCAAAAGCAGCCATCGAAAATTTATGAAGATATTTGTATGAATGAACGCCCAATCCCGCTCGCAGCACAAAGAGACATTGAATCCATCGAAATGCTACGTGTTTGGGTGGCAGAGAGGCAGTTGCATTGTTCGTTAAAGATTGGCATGTACAGCGACGGTATGGGCATTGATGAGGAATTGGCCTGGGGGACAATACTGGCAGATGCAGCTAGGCATGTATCGAGAGCTCTGTACCCTGAAGATGCAAAAGCGGAGGCGGCGGCATTGGAAAAAATTCTCCATAGCTTTAATGACGAGGTCGCTGCGCCAACATCAGATGCTAAAGGCGGATTTGTATAATCGGCGGAATGCGGCCACTTGCCGACGTTCGATGTATTCTCGAATTTTCAATGTTTTATGAGTGAATAAGAATGTTCTCTTTTAAATGCACTTCCTGCAATGAAGTTCATGAAGGCATGCCGAGTTTTGGCGCACACGCCCCTCTTAGCTACTATGAAGTGCCAGCCGAGGACCGAGAGAAGCGGTGCCATTTGGGGACTGACGACTGTGTAATTGACGATGAGTTTTTCTTCGTTCGGGGATGTTTAGAAATTCCCGTCATCGGTGAAGTTGAAGCGTTCAGCTGGGGCGTTTGGGTGTCACTCAGCGAGGCCAGTTACCTCGAATGGGTAAAGTGCTATGAATCGGATAAACGTTCACATATCGGTCCTTTTTTTGGCTGGCTTAACGCTTGGATAAAGCCATACCCAGACACGGCTAGTTTGAAGGCCAACGTTCAACTAAGAGACGATGGCATCCGACCATACATCGAGTTGCAATCTACTGACCATCCGCTAGCACTTGAACAAAGAGCGGGTATCACTGTCGAGCGAGTAGCAGAACTCTACGCTCAGATGATGCACTGAGCCGTCACATAACGGCCAGAAGCCGTCGTTCCACGATAGGTAAGCAATGACATTGCCCAAAATCACACCAGGATCGCATCTCGCGAATCTATTTTCAGCTTGCGAAGTAATGTGCGTGCACGATTGCTGCGGGATCGATGCTTTTGTATTTTCTCCTCTGAACATCGCCGCGTACCTGTCCACGTTCGCCGAAAAGCTACGATCGCGTGAAATTGATACGATAAATGAAGAACTAAAGGTACTTGTCTCGGCAGCGCTAAGTCTTGTACCAGATGAAGATGGGCTAGTCTGTTCTATAGCAAAGACGAACCAATATTTTTCCGCGCAATCGATTTCCGAACTCGCCAAGCAAATTTCATGGGCTATGTCTGTGGCTCCGTCGGTGCTTGCACATAGTGATGAACTTCTACGCGCATATGTGGAGACATCTCGCTAAACATGGACTTCTAGTCTTCTCGCGGCCAAAAGCCGACCTTAAGTTAAAAATATATAGGACGTTTGAACTATACAAGGCGCAGGAAGTGACGTGAAACAGATACAACGAGACGGGTATTGGGCGATTCAATGGTCAGAGGACGCGTGTCAATCGCTAGCCGACCTGATTCGAGTCGCCCCCGAGCTAGTGTATGGCAAGCGTGTGGCGATCACTTCGTGCGACAGCGGACCATACAGGCCATCTCTGGACGAGGTCAACGCAGGTTGGAGCCTTGTCGGAAGTACAGCAATCAGCAAAGAGATTGAGGAGCCTCTAGAACTACCGGCAGTCGGTTTTGATGAATGGTACGTTTTTGATGAAACTCCGAATGTCGTGCCGACGCAAAATTACGTCAACCACTACGACTTTTCGTTGCTTGATGAGAGCGACGTTACCAGGTCATTTTGGACGCAAATCAAAGAAACGACACCACTTCACGTTCTTGGAGATGGAGCGCCTAACTTATTTGTTGTGACTCGCGACCGTGCGATTTTTGACCTTGTCCAGAACTTTATAATAAAGGAATAATCGGCCGAGTTCGGCCATGAACGGCCCTTCGGCTCCGATTCCCTACACGGTGCGTTGGAAATGCTGCCATTTGGGAAATTTACAGAAAAAATGATTGCGCACATCAAATCAATAGTGGCATTTTGTTTGGTCGCAGCCGCACTGACCTACCTTTCGCTGGTGGTGCTAGGACACGTCATCGCAGTTTGCTCGAATATAGGGACGCCCATTTATTGCCCGGTGCTCGCATATGGTTTTCCGCTTCCGTTCATCGCAGACAGCCAGGGAGTATCACCGGTAGGCTCGGTGGCCCGAGACCCCTTATCTTTAATGGTAGGTGAGGATGACGTCTTATGGCCACAACTGGGGCTTTCGATTTTGTTTTGGATGCTAGCTGTTGCGGTCTGCAGATTAGCGTGGCGTCGCTGGATGCGGAGACGTAACATCGTGCGCCCCGATAGCTCAAGGTCCACATAGATTGCCCTTGAGCCCGAAATTAGAATTTGTGAGTTATGCAGATACGCAAACTGCTATCCTAAACGCCGTCGACCGACTTCGGCCAGGAACGGACAGCCATTAACAACGAGTAGAATGAAAAGAATGAATGAAATGGACGTTCCTAATGCGTAAAGAAATGCAGGTAACTGAAATTTCCTCTGGAGTGGAAACGGCAGCCGCCACCGGTTTTGGCCAAGAACTAAGGGATTTGTCTGGCATTCGTGACGCACCGACATCGGTCGATGTCTCAGCGCTCTTGGTTTCCAAGGTCCCAGATGGTTTGTTGGTTCGCTTACCGATCATTGCAAATAACAGTGCCCACGTTATTTGGACGTCGGTCACTATGGATGCAAAAGATATTTATCTCAAGTTTGGGATTGTACAGAACCAAAAAATATTTGTTCGGAGTCGGAAAACCGTTGAGGTCGAATGGCGTATTGTTGGCTACGCGGACGGGATGACGCTGCATGTAATTCGAGGTTTTTCGCCTTCGGAAAGCGACTTAGCCATCCTGCAACCGCAGCTAAAACAGCTATGTGACTATGGAAAAAATTTCCCTGGCTGAAGTCTGCAGGCGGCCAATAACAGACGTTGATAGGATAAGTATGGGCGTGCAAGATGACTTGATGGATTTGGTTGAATTGCGAACCAATAAATTTGCTCCATTTCTTCCAGATGAATCACAGGTCAACCCTGGGGTGTATGGTGCTGAACTCGCTTTCTGGCTTGCGCAAAAGTTGGCGTCTCGAGGCATAGTCACCAGCTATCCTGAATATGAGGATTGGGGCTGGTATCTAGATTATGCATCCAGCGACGGTTCCGAGTTTGCAATTCATTGCGGTAACGTCGATGGAAAAGATGATGTTTGGCGGCTATCCTTGCGTCGTTACGCTCGTAAGATGTTCGGGCGCGATAAGCCGTCCTTTAACATGGCGTCAGTGTTGGTTAAAACTATTCGGGAGGTTCTTATCGAAGCCAATATACCGATACAAGATTTGCCGGGTGGGCAGCTGGGCTCCTGTACACTATCCGTCTAATCGGCCTTTAGATACCCAGAACGTATGAAAAACGCTAACGTACACGACATAGCCTTTCCCTTTAGATACAGGCCGGATGTGTTTTTTTTGGAGCTTCCCGAGAACAGCACGCGTTTGAGAATTCAGGCGTTTGAATCTCCTTGGGGTATTACAGACGAAATACTTTGCTATTGGGACGACATCTTATTCGGACAAATGACGAGCAAGGACAAATCGAGGTTCGCGAAGTTGCTGCCCACCCTTGACCATCTGAGAAATTATCCCTGGCCAAATGCAGATGACTATGCTTTCTCGATTATTAGCATATTGACTCTATTTCCGGACCTTGAAGTTTGGTGCGAGCGGGATTGCGATCAGTATTCGGTAACGTCGGTTGATACAGTCGATGAGCTCTTGGAACAGCTACAACGAGTGCAGGAGTTCTGTTTGCACGGACAACTCGAATGTCCAAGTTTCTCTTTTTGCAAGGGGGGCTAGCGGCAGGCAGTAGTCGGCCAAGAGCGGAAGGTCGACGGATTGGAAACCATGTGAACACATGCAGAATGCGAGAATAGATGAGAATCACCGTTGGAACTATTGAGCATATAAGAGATTTGGCACTTTCGAGGCAAGATAGAGGTCTTTCAGAGGCAGGCAATGTCGAATTGTTTGATTCTATCGACTGCTTGGGCCAAGACGAGTTAGGTGAGCTTTATGCTGTCGCCTGCGTCGGGCAGTCGGGGAAGATAGGGGGGGACGAGGCAGTTGGTGATGCTCGTGGTCGTGGCGCCAGCGCTGCCGAATATCTCTTCGGCCTTGGCAATCTTGGCACGTATTTAGCAGCGGGGGCCGCTCTGCTGAAGCTGGAATAGCGACCTGTTCGGCCTTGCCGATGCCGGCCAGAAGCCGATGGTCACGAATGATACAATCCGGAAGTAGACGAGTTTGACAATTTTGACGTCCAAGCGAGTTGGCATTCTGGCAAGTCACACTGGGAACAAATATGGAAGGTTGGGCTGAACTTTTTAAACATTTCTTGGCATCTAAATTATCGAGCGCCTGCCTGTTAATCGCATCAATCACTCTTTGTTTCGGTCACGATTACGCGGTTTGGATTCCTGATTTGCCGGAGGGATGGCGGTGGCTTGCTTTTGGCATTATGGTTTTTACGGGTTGCCAGTGTTTATGGTGGAGCATCAGTGCTGCCGGCAGGTTTCTTAGGAGAGCTGCCTCGGCGGCTTGGAAGGCAATTTTTCCTGTTCGTATCCAACAGTTGAACAAGTATGAAAAGTACCTCCTAGGATTTACATCAGCGGCGGGAGGTTTTTTGGATTTGCGGCGTCTTGAAGAGCATCGACAATTTGAGAGAGATAGCAATGCCCCTGATCCGATTGCGGCCAAGGTCGCAGCATCTAATTTATACAAATGGGGGCTACTCGATTACACGATTATGGGAGATTTCTATCTCACGGATATGGGGAGCCGATTTGTATTAAAACACCAAGAACCAGTTAAATCCTAGGGATGCTATGTCGGCGAATTAAAGAACGCTACGCCAATTGTCAATGATTGACCGGCGGCTATGGGGCGCAAGCGGTCTGACCATCTCCGCGTTCCTGCTCTAAAATGACAGCGGGGGGCATATGACTATTTTGGCTATTCATCAGAATTGTTCCGAGAAACCTCGTCCTTCAGGGCGAGGAGTGAAAGAAACCGACTCCGCACGAGTCGATGCGAGGGAAGAAAACACGGAACTCATGCGTCCCGCAGTGGTCTAACATGTATGAAGCTGGTTTACCGATATCGCATCAAATCCTTGACCGGCCTGCTGAACCAGCAAGCACGGGCGGTCAATGTCGTCTGGAACTACTGCAATGACCGGCAAAAGGATGCGTTGCGCTTCGGTCGGCGCTGGCACACGGGATTTGACCTGATCAAGCTGACCACCGGTTGCTCCAAAGAGCTTGGTCTGCATTCGGGCACGATCAACGACGTCTGCCAGCGCTACGCCGCCTCGCGCGCCATGTCACACCGGCCTTACTTGCGCTATCGCGGCCGCAAGGCGATGGGCTGGGTGCCGTTGAAGGGGCGTGAACTCAAGCGTGAAGGCAACGCCTTCCGGTTCGCTGGCCGCACGTTTCGTGTGTTTTACTCGCGCCCTCTGCCGGAAGGGAAAATCCTCGATGGCACCAACTTTTCGCGCGACCGGCGCGGCAACTGGTTTCTCAATATTGTCGTTGAGGTGGAACCGGCACCGGTCCGCGCCCCCGTGCGCGGGGTCGGCATCGATCTGGGCCTGAAGACGCTGGCGACATTGAGCGACGGCAGCGCCATCGAGGCGCCGCATTTTTACCGGGAAGCCGAGGTGGCGCTGGCGCGTGCCCAGCGCGCGCGCAAGAAACGGCGGATCAAGGCCATCCACGCCAAGATTGCCAACCGGAGGCTCAATTTCCTGCATACCCGTACCAGCGCGATCATCGCCGCCTTCGACTATATCGTGGTCGGCAATATCAACGCGCAGGCCCTCTCCAAAACCAGCATGGCGAAGTCGGTCTACGATGTCGGCTGGTCGTCCTTCCGTACACAACTGGCGTACAAGGCTGTTAAGCATGGCGCCTGGTTCGAGGAGGTCGATGAACGTTTCACCACCCAGGTCTGCTCGTGCTGTGGCGCATTGCCCGACACGAGGCCGAAAGGTATCGCAGACCTTGGAGTAAGAGAATGGTGCTGTAGCGATTGCGGTGCTGTACATGATCGTGATCTCAATGCTGCGGACAATATTCTCCGTCGCGGACGTGCGACGCTGGCAGTAGGAATCTCCGCTCTTTAGGGCGGGGAGGACGTCAACTTGATCATTTGTTGGTGCCGGTGAGCGACAAGCTCGCGTCCGCAAAGCAGCTGGCGAAATTGCTGGACGTGCCCTGGTCCCCCACCGGCGTCGGCCCGTTCGCGCCGGTGTTCGTCAACGACGGCCTGACCATTGACTTCGACCAGTGGCCCGAACCCATCCCGCTGCAGCACTACTGCTTCCGGGTGGAGCAGGCGGACTTCGACGCCATCCTCGGCCGCATCAAGGCCGCCGGCATTCCTTACCGCAGCTCGGTCCATGCCGATGTCGACTATCAGGTCGGCAGCTACAACGGCGGCCGCATCGTCTACTGGAACGAGCCCGGCGGCCATCAGTGGGAGATCCTGACCGTCAGCTACGCCCGGGCCGACACTTGAGGAGTGCGCCGTGCGCACCAGCGGCCGCTGCGCAAATGCGCGGCGCCGTGTATGCTTGCGTTCCGGACTTCTTGAGGGGGCGCAGGTGAAAACAATAGGGCTGATAGGCGGCATGAGCTGGGAATCGACGGTGCCTTACTACCGTCAGGTCAACGAGACGGTGAAGGAACACCTGGGCGGCCTGCACTCGGCCAAGGTGGTGCTGTACAGCGTGGACTTCCATGAAATCGAGCGCTTGCAGCATGCCGGCGACTGGGACGCGGCCGGCGCCATGCTGGCCGATGCGGCCCGTTCGCTGCGCGCCGCCGGCGCCGACTTCCTGGTGCTGTGTACCAACACCATGCACAAGGTCGCGCCCGCCATCGAGGCGGCGGTCGACATCCCCCTGTTCCACATCGCCGACCCCACGGCAGCCGCCATCAAGCAGGCCGGCCACACCAAGGTGGGCCTGCTGGGCACGCGCTTCACGATGGAGCAGGCCTTCTACAAGGACCGTCTGCGCGAGCGCCACGGCCTCGACGTGATCGTGCCCGGCCAGCACGACCGCGACATCGTCCACCGCATCATCTATGAAGAGCTGTGCCTGGGCCGCATTGTCGACGCCTCGCGCGTGGAGTACCGCCGCATCATCGCCGGCTTGGTGGAGCAGGGCGCACAGGCTATCATCCTGGGTTGTACCGAAATCTCGTTGCTGGTCGCGCCGCAGGATGCGGACGTGCCGCTGTTCGACACCACCGCCATCCACGCGCGCCAGGCCGCCGAGTGGGCGCTGGCTTAACTCATTGGAGAAAATATGAAACTGATCGGCATGCTCGATTCACCCTATGTCCGCCGCGTGGCGGTGACCTTGCAATTGATGGGCGTGCCCTTCGAGCACCAGTCGCTGTCGGTGTTCAGCACCTTCGATCAATTCCGCCAGATCAATCCGGTGGTCAAGGCCCCGACCTTCCTGGCCGACGACGGCACCGTGCTGATGGATTCGACGCTGATTGTGCAATACGCGGAAGCGCTGGCCATGCCGTCCAGCCGCCTGACGCCGTCGATGCCGACAGAGCTGCTGCGCTCGCTGCGCGTGCTGGGGCTGGCGCTGGCCGCCTGCGACAAGGGCGTGCAGCTGGTGTATGAAGGCATGGTGCGCCCGACCGCGCACCAGCCGTGGGCCGAGCGCGTGACCGTGCAGCTGCTGGCGGCGTTCGATGCGCTGGAGGCGGAGCTGCGCGCGCATCCGCTGTCGGTGGAGGCGCTGGACCACGCCGGCGTGATGACCGCCGTGACCTGGCACTTCATGCAGCAGATGCTGCCGCAAGTGGTGGACGCGTCGCGTTATCCGCTGCAGGCCGAGTTCTCGCGCCAGGCCGAGGCGTTGCCAGCCTTCCGCGCCGCGCCGCATGGCGACAGTACTTACACCGCTTAAACTACCCACACCAGGAAACCATGCCTATCTCCAGCTACCTCAACACCAGCCCCTACTTCGGCGAGAACATCTACCTGCACGCCTCGGCGCAAGTGATCGGCGACGTGCGCGTCGGCCGCGACAGCTCGATCTGGTGCAACACCGTGCTGCGTGGCGACGTCAACCGCATCGTCGTCGGCGAGTGCAGCAACGTGCAGGACTTCGCCATGTGCCACGTCTCGCACAAGCACCCCGGCAAGCCCGAGGGCTCGCCGCTGATCATCGGCGACTACGTCACCATCGGCCACTCGGTGCTGCTGCACGGCTGCACCATCGGCAACGAATGCCTGATCGGCATGGGCACCATCATCATGGACGACGTCGTCGTGCAGGACCGCGTGATGGTGGGCGCCGGCAGCCTGGTCCCGCCGGGCAAGGTGCTGGAGAGCGGCCACCTGTACGTTGGCCGCCCGGCGCAGAAGGTGAGGGCGCTCACCGCCGAGGAGATCGCTTATTTGAAGTACTCGGCGGAGCACTACGTGCGCGTCAAAAACAACTACCTGGCGGGTTGACCGTCCTATAGTTTCTGGCTGGCCCAGTAGCCGAAATCGACGTCGATGTTTTCCAGCAGCGCCACGAAATCCGTGGCCTGGCTGGTCATCAGGTCGGCCGATTGCGAGATCAGGTTACCCTGCTTCTCCAGCAGCTTGGACATGGTGTTGGCTTGCCGCAGCTGCGCGTAGTCCTCGGCCAGGATCGCAAACCCCTTGCGCCAGTTCTGGTTCTGCAGCTGAAGGCGCTGCGCTATCGCCGCCTGCATCTGCGTCAACTCGCTCCACACCGACGGATCCCACAGGCGCGCCGCCAGCGCCATCGACAAGGCGCCATTGTTCATCAGGTGGCTGGTGTCCTTTTGGATCAGCCTTTGCGCGGTCATCGCGTGCGCCAGCGGCGCCACCGTGCCGGTGGCAAACGCGGCGGATTCGGCCACGACGTTCTCGTTTTGGATCGGATTCAATCTGACAGTGGCGGGAAATTTGTTCATTACGTTCTCCATGAATGGGCGCTCAGGCGCAAAGTCGGTCCAGCATTTTGTGGATGGCCTTGATCTGCACCGCCTCGCGTGAATAATAGGGCGACTCCGCGTAGCGGTTGCTGTATCCCCACCAGTCCCAGCAGCCATCCGGGTTCTGGATCTCGCCGTTGTCCGTGCCTTCGGCCTGCGGATACAGCACGATGATGTCGTTGCTTTCGGCGATGTGGTTGTAGCCGGTGGTGGTGAAGTAGCGGTTGCCGTACGGCGGCTGGTTGGCGATGTCCGCGCGGCCGTTGACGTAGTCGGTGTAGTTGTAGCCCTGCTTGCAGCCGTGCAGGGCGATGTGCACGCGCGGCTCGGCCACTTCGCCCGCCAGCACCTTCGACGGAATGTAGGCGTAGCCGAACTTGCTCATGCTGGCCCACGGCGCGTCGTCGCCCAGGAATTCGGTCTGGTCGAAGCACTGCAGCTGGCCGGTGAGCTGCCCGGCGGGCGGCTTCAGCGGGCCGTAGATGTGGCGCAGGATGTCGTGCGATTGCATGAAGCCGCCGTTGTTGATGTACGGCGGCTGGTTGGTCGCCAGCTCCGAGTCTTCCGGGTTGTCGGTGATGATGCTGTGGCCGGCGGGAATGTTGTCGTGATAGGCGATGTTCTCCTGCTTCACGCCCAGCATCTCGTAGAACTCGCGGGTGCGCTGCACCACGTCGGAGTAGACCACGTCGTCCTCGCTGCCGGTGAAGATGTAGAGCCGGTCGTCCGCCAGGTTGGCGATGTCGTCGATCAGGCCGGCCTGGGCCGTTTCGCGCGCCATGCCCACCAGCCGTTGCGCATCCGGGCTGGTGGCCGGAATCAGCGGGTTCATGCAGATGTACAGCGAATTCTCGATGCGGGAATCCTGCGGCGTCACCATGCCGCCGGCCTGGTAGGTCTCGGCGCAGCGGAACGGCCCGCCTGCGATGATGCCGGCGCCCGCGAAGCTGGCCGAGCGCGCCAGGTGCAGCTGCACGGTCATGAAGGCGCCGGACGAAAGCCCGGAGATGGAATTTTTCTGCTTCGACGCCGCATACGATCCGAGTTGAACAATTTTGCCACTGGCTGTCATCGTGGACCTCCTGTTTGAGCTGGGGATGAATTTTCCGGGGGGAACTGACTGGAAGCGGTATTTTGCGGGCGCCTCGCGCTTGGCCTTTGAGGTTCATCAACATAAGCGAAGAACAATTTGATGCAAGAAAAATAATTACTCCCACATGCTTGTAAATGAGAATCACTATTGTTAAGATGTGGTTTTGCCAGCAATCGCCGTAGGTCCGAGAGCCAGCCGTCACCCAACTCCTGGAACTCTATGGCTGCTACCACTTCGCGCGCCCGGCATACGGCCGCGCCTTTCACCCTTCACGCCGTCACGCTGGCGGTGCTCACCTCGCTGTTGCCAGCCCACGCCGCCGACGCGCCCGCCACGCCCGCGCTGGGCGAGATCCTGGTCAAGGCCAAACGCGACGACAGCGGCAATACCCGCAACGGCGCCACCACCATCGTCGACGCCGAGCAGATCGGCAAGAACAACGCCATCGACCTGGCCAACATCGCGCGCTACTCGCCACTGGTCAGCGTGCCGTCCGCCGCCAGCGGCTCGGGCAATATCTGGGATGGCGCCGGCAATACCGGCATCAACATCCGTGGCGCAGAAGGCAACCGCGTCAGCCTGGAACTGGACGGCATCGCGCTGCCCGACGCCGCGCCCAAGCCGGACGCCAACTCCACCAACGCCTTCGGCATCGGCCGCGACTACTTCGATCCCGAGACGTTTCGCGAAGTGCGTATCGGTTCCGGCACCAGCCCGGCCGGCGCCGGCACGCCGGGCATCGGCGGCGCGGTCTCGTTCATCACCAAGACGCCGGAAGAGTACCTGGCCACCCGCAAGCTCTACGCCGACTACAAGTTCGGCTACACCTCCGACCACGCGCAGCGCATGCACGCGGTGACCGCCGCCGCCCAGCTCAACGATCGTCTGCAGGGGCTGATCGTCGGCGTGCACCGCGACGGCGAACAAGGCAAGAGCAAGGGCAGCACGCCGCAGAACCCGGACGACTGGAGCTCCGACGCCGTGCTGGCCAAGCTGAACTGGACGCTGGCGCGCGAGCAGAAGCTCAACTTCACCGTCGACAATTACAAGGCCCAGCACGACCTGGTGTTCGCCAACAAGCTGGCCGCGTCCTACCCGGAAGGCGCGACGCAGGATGCGCGCACCGAGCGCACCCGCTACAGCATCGAACACCATTACACGCCGGGCGCCGGCCTGCTGTTCGACACCCTGGACACCCGCGCCTACACGCAGAACGCGTCGGTGGTGGACCAGACCCGCGCCAGCTACATCACCGGCGGCCAGCCCTACCTGCGCAACATCTCGACCGGCTTCTACAACAACAGCAAGGGCCTGGCGCTGGACGCCACCAAGCAGCTCGATCCGTTGAGCATGCTGAGCTACGGCATCAGCTACGAGCAGCAGGAATCGCGCCGCCCGTGGCTGGAAGACCGCACGGTGCTCAAGACCGGCGCGCACCAGATCACCATGAAGAACCGCATGGCCGACATGGACACCGACAAGCTGGCCGCCTACCTGCGCGGCGAGTTCGGTTTCACGCTGCTGGGCCATCAGGCCACGCTGACGCCGGGCCTGCGCGCCGAACGCCGCAAGCTGACGCCGAAGAACCTGGCCGCCTACCTGATCGCCGTGCCCAGCGCCGCGAAGGAAATTCGCGAGGAGACCGATTCCTTCCTCACGCCCAGCCTGAACCTGTCGGTCGAACTGGCGCCCGGCTTCAGCACCTACGCGCAGTACAGCCGCGGCACGCGCCTGCCGACGGCGGCCGAGCGCACCGGCACCTACGATTCGTTCAGCTACACGGCGGCCGGCAACGCCTACGCCGTGCTGGGCAATCCGAACCTGCAGAAGGAAACCAGCAACGCGGTTGAAATCGGCGTGAAGGGCGCGCCGGCCAACGGCGTGGAACTGAGCGCGTCGGCGTTCTACACCCGCTACAGCAACCTGATCGAATACGCCGCGCAGCCGCTGGACCCGGTCAACTATCCGACCATCACCTTCGGCCTGTATCGTCCGGAAAACGTCGGCAAGGCCAACACCAGGGGCATCGAAGTCAGCAGCCGCTTCCTGCTGGGCCAGTGGGCCGAGGCAATGAAGGGCTACAGCGTGGCGCTGGCCGGCGGCATCTCGCAGGGCACGGCGGAGAACCGCCTGACCGGCAAGAAGGCCGACCTGCCGTCGATCCAGCCCTATAAGGCCAACGCCACCTTCGCCTATGACGATCCGGCCCTGCGCGGCGGCGCGGCCTTCGTGGTCAGCACCGTGCGCGGCAAGCAGGCGGCCGACGACGTGATCTCCGACACCAGCGCCGCGCGCTTCGCCGTGCCGGGTTCTACGGTGATGGATGTCACCGCCTACTGGAACATCGGCAAGCATGCCGTGCTCAACGCCGGCATCTACAACCTCGGCGACAAGAAATACTGGGATTACGCCTCGGCGCGCAGCCTGCCGGCCGGCACCAACGCCGCGACCCTGGCCGATATCGAACGCTACGTCCGTCCAGGCCGCAACTACGCGGTCAACCTCAAAGTGATCTACTAAGGAGTCCTCTTGACGTCCTCTCCGTCCTAAAGAGCGGAGATTCCTACTGCCAGCGTCGCACGTCCGCGACGGAGAATATTGACTGCAGCATTAAGATCACGATCATGTACAGCACCGCAATCGCTACAGCACCACTCCCTTACTCCAAGGTCTGCGATACCCTTCGGCCTCGTATCTGGCAAGGCGCCACAATGCGAGCAGACTTGGGTGGTGAAACGTTCGTCGACTTCCTCGAACCAGACGCCATGCTTAACAGCCTTGTACGCCAGTTGTGTACGGAAGGACGACCAGCCGACATCGTAGACCGACTTCGCCATGCTGGTTTTGGCGAGACCCTGGGCGTTGACGTTGCCGACCACGATATAGTCGAAGGCGGCGATGATCGCGCTGGTACGGGTATGCAGAAAATTGTGTCTGCGGTTGGCGATCTTGGCGTGGATGGCCTTGATCCGCCCCTTTTTGCGCGCGCGCTGGGCACACGCCAGCGCCACCTCGGCGTCCCGGTAAAAGCGAGGCGCCTCGATGGCGCTGCCGTCGCTCAATGTCGCCAGCGTCTTCAGACCGAGATCGATGCCTACCCCGCGCACGGGGGCGCGGGCCGGAGCCGGTTCCACCTCGACGACAATGTTAAGGAACCAGTTACCGCGCCGATCGCGGGAAAAATTGGTGCCATCGAGGATTTTTCCGTCCGGCAGAGGGCGCGAGTAAAACACGCGGAACGTGCGACCGGCGAACCGGAAGGAATTACCTTCACGCTTGAGTTCACGCCCCTTCAACGGCACCCAGCCCATCGCCTTGCGGCCCCGATAGCGCAAGTAAGGCCGGCGCGATATAGCGCGCGAGGTGGCATAGCGCTGGCAGACGTCGTTGATCGTACCGGAATGCAGGCCAAGCTCCTTCGAACAGCCAGTGGTCAGCTTGATCAGGTCAAATCCCGTGTGCCAGCGCCGACCGAAACGCAACGCATCCTTTTGCCGGTCGTTGCAGTAGTTCCAGACGAAATTCACCGTCCGTGCTTGCTGGTTCAGCAGGCCGGTCAAGGATTTGACGCGATATCGGTAAACCAGTTTCATATTTGTTTGACCACTGCGGAACGCATGAGTTCCGTGTTTTCTTCCTTCGCATCGACTCCTGCTGAGTCGTTTCCTTTCACTCCTCGCCCTGAAGGACGAGTTTTTTCGGAATAATTCTGATGAAAGCACATCACCGTTTTGCCCTGGCGCTGACCGGCGCCCTGATGCTGGCCAATCTGCCGGCCCACGCCGCCAGCCTGTCCGGGCGCTATGACGCGCTGCGCGCCGAACAACCCAGGCTGCAACTGCGCGATGCCGCCAAAACGCTCAACGTCTCCGAAGCCGAGCTGCTGGCCACCGGCATCGGCAAGACCGTCACCCGCCTGAAGGAAGGCGAGAACGTGCCGCGCGAAATCATGCGCCGCGCGCTGGACCTGGGCACCGTGATGGCGCTGACCCGCAACGACAACGGCGTGCTGGAGCGCACCGGCATCGCCACGCGCCTCAAGCCGCAGGAAGAAATCACCGGCCTCGACGCCGACAAGGAAAAGGAGCGCGAAGCCCGCATGCGCAACATCGCCGGAGGCTACCTGGGCGGCGAGATCGATCTGCGCTTCACGTTCAAGAACTGGAAGTACGCGTTCGCCGTGGTCCAGCCGGGCAAGGATGGCGTGGTATCGCGCAGCCTGCAATTCTTCGACACGCACGGCAACGCCGCGCACAAGATCTACGTGAAGAGCGATGCCGGCGTGCCGGTGTTCGACAAGCTGGTGGCCGAGTTCCGCAACCCGGTGCAAAGTGCCGAGCTGAATGTTGCGGCAATTCCAGTCAAGGCCGCCGAGAAACCTGACAGCGCCATCGACGTCAAGGAATTGCAAATGGCGTGGAACGAGCTGAGCGACGTGCACCAGTTCAACCGCCTGCTGAGCGAGTTCGGTGTGTCGCGCGAGCAGGCGATGCGCCTGGCCCCGGCCGGCGCCGTGCAGCGCATCACGCCGCTGGCGGTGCGCCAGCTGCTGGAAGAGTCGGCCAAACAAAAGCTGGACATCATGGCCTTCCTCGGCAACGAGTCGACGATCCAGATCTACAGCGGCAAGGTCAGCAAGGTGCAGGAGGCGGGCGGCTGGTTCAACGTGCTGGACCCGGACTTCAACCTGCACCTGCGCGACAGCGCCTTCAACAGCGGCTACGTCATCAAGCGCGCCGGCGTGACGTCGGTGGAATTCTTCGACAAGAACGGCGAGCTGGTGGTGAGTTTCTTCGGCGTGCGCGAGCGGAACAAGCCGCAGCCGCAAAGCTGGGTCGACATGACGGCCGCGCTGCCCAAGCCCGACACCATAGCGCGCCGCTGATTGCTTTAATACTAATGTTTCGCTATGCTGAGCCCCTCATTGAAAAAGGGAGGAATGCCATGTGGACCCATGTATCGAGCATAGAAACCAGCGCCTCGCCGGCGCAGGTGTGGGCAAAGTTTGTGGACGTCGCCGGCTGGAAGCGCTGGAACGCCGGCATCGTCAACATCGAGCTGCACGGTCCCTTCGCCGAAGGCACGCGCTTCACCATGCAGGTGCCGGGCGGCGACACTTTCGTCAGCACCTTGCGGGCGGTGCGCGGGAACGAGGAGTTCACCGACGAAACCGTCATCGACGACAACCGCGTGCTGGTGTTCCACCGCATTGAAGCCTTGCCGTCCGGTGGCAGCCGCATCAGCTACAGCACCGAGATCACGGGGCCGCAGGAAGCCGAGTTCGGCCCGATGGTGGTGGGCGACTTCCCCGACGTGCTGGCCGCGCTGAAGCGCCATCTGGAAATCCCCGCCGCCGAGGAACGCTTGCGGCTGGCGATGCAGGCCTCGGACGTGCAGGCGCTGGACCGGATCCTGGCGGACGACCTGCTGTTCACCAACCACATGGGCCAGATCGTCAGCAAGGCGCAGGACCTGGAGCTGCACCGCACCGGCACGCTGCGTTTCCGCAGCGTCGAGACGGTTGAACTGCAAGTGCTGGGCAACGCCGCGCTGCCGATGACGTCGATCTGCGTCAAGCTCGACGGCACCTACGGCGGACAAAGCTTCGAAGCCTTGCTGCGCTTTACGCGCATCTGGCGGCAGGCGGACGACGGCCAGTGGCAACTGGTGGTGGTCCACAGCAGCCCGGTGCATTGACTTGCATGGTTAAGGCCGCATGTTGTTTTTCGTTCGCGTGAAAAGTATCGGTTGATTTTTCGAGCCGGCGATGTCAGATTGTATAGGTTGACAAATACGCACGGAGCCTGAAATGAAATTTCTGCCTGTCGCAAGTTTGTGCTTGTCGGTGTTGCTGGCCTGTCCGGTCCGCGCCGACGAGACCTGCAATTCTCCCTACATGGCCAACCTGATCAAGGGCCAGGAAGACTACGTCCATGTCTGGACGCTGGGCATCAAGGGCATCGGCGACGGCCGGGACAAGCTCGTCACCATCGACGTCAACCCGGCCTCGCCCAAGTACGGCAAGGTGATCAACTCGCTGTCGGTGCAAGGGCACGGCGACGCGCACCACTTCGGCTTCACCGAGGACCGCAAATACCTGTGGGCCGGACGCCTGGAGGACAGCAAGATCTTCGTGTTCGATGTCGGCACCGATCCGGCCCATCCCAAGCTGGTCAAGACCATCGACAACGTGCCCGCCAAGACCGGCTTCGTCGGCCCGCATACTTTCTACGCGCTGCCGGGCCGGATGCTGGTCGGCTTCCTGTCCAACCCGCGCGACAAGGGCGGCGCCACCGGCATCGCGGTGTACAACAACAAGGGCGACGTGGTGGCCAGCTATCCCAACCCCACCGGCAAGATCGGCGACGTGCAGGGCGACGGCTACGGCTACGACGTGGCGATCAACCCCGCCCGCAACGCCATGCTTACGTCCAGCTTCACCGGCTACGACAACTACCGCACCGACCTCGACAAGCTGATCAAGGACCCGGCGGCCATGCAAAGATTCGGCAACACCATGGTGCTGTGGGATTTCAAAGCCATGAAGCCGCTGCAGATCTTCAGCACGCCGGGCGCGCCGCTGGAAGTGCGCTGGTCGCAGTCTCCCGGCGACAACTGGGCGATCACGGCCACCGCGCTGACCTCCAAGCTGTGGCTGGTCCGGCCCGACGCCAACGGCCGCTGGCAGGCGCGCGACGTCGGCCCGATCGGCGATCCGGCCAGCACGCCGCTGCCGGTCGACATGTCGATCAGGGCCGACGGCAAGGGCTTGTGGGTCAACACCTTCATGGACGGCAAGACGCGGCTGTTCGACCTGAGCAATCCGGAAGCGCCGCGCCAGGTCTATGAGAAGGTCACGGGCAAGCACGTCAACATGATCAGCCAGAGCTGGGACGGCAAGCGCCTGTACATCACCACCAGCCTGCTGGAGCACTGGGACCTGGGCAACGACGACCATTTCATCAAGCTCTACCACTGGGATGGCCACGAGCTGAGCGAGCAATGGAAGATCGATTTCTACAAGGAGAAACTGGGCCGTCCGCATCACATGAAGTTCAGCGCGAAGCCGGCCCCCAATGTGGCGTCGCTGCGTTGACCACTGGCCGCTGCTGGCGGTCCTGCTGCTGTTCCTGCTGTTGAGCGGAACGGAGAACGTGCCGACAGCAGGCGCGGCCCCACAACCGGCGCCCGCACCGTCGCAGCTGATCGTGCCGGTGGCCGGCAGCTACCGCCTGCCGGTGATACAGCCCGGCCCGCGCGGCATGGTGCTCGACAGCGACGGCCGCGACATGCCGCTGGAACGGTACACCACCGGCCGCGTCACGCTGCTCAGTTTCATGTACACCTATTGCACCGACGCGACCGCGTGCCCGGCGCTGTTCTCCACGCTGAACGTCTTGCGCGAACGGCTGCTCAACGCGCCCGCGCTGGCGCACCGCGTGCGGCTGGTCAGCATGTCGTTCGACCCGGTCAACGATACGCCCGAGGCCATGAAGAACTACGGCGGCGCGCTGGCGCAGCCCAGCCAGTCGCTGCGCTGGCATTTCCTGACATCGCGCTCGGTGGAACGCCTGCAGCCCATCCTCGATGAACTGGGACAGAGCACCTCGGTCCAGCTCGACAAGCAGGGCAGGCCGACGCGCCTCTACTACCATCAGGTCAAGCTGTTCCTGTTCGACCAGCGCGGGCGGGTGCGCGAGATCTACAGTCCTGCCTTCCTGCAGCCGGAGCTGATCTACCGCGATATCCAGACCCTGCTGCTTGAAGCCGACACGGCGCAAACCCACGCCGCCGTGCCGGCTGACCGGCGACATCAGCTCAGCGCAGCCCGGCCCAGCGCAGGGTCGTCGGTGAAGAAGCCGTCCATGCCGGTGGCGATGTAGCGCTTGATTTCGGCGATCGAGCCGGCCTCGTTGCGCGCGGCGTCGCCGGCGTTGTTGCGGAAGTCCGCCGCCAGGAAATGGTTCTCCGGACGGAAGGTCCACGGCTCCACCCGCAGGCCCGCCTTGTGCGCGTCTTCCACCAGCGAGCTTGGCTGGTCCAGGCTGCCGTCCTTCTTCAGCGGAATCAGCGAGCGCGTCGGCGGCGCCACCACGTCGGCGTACTGCGCGATGTCGCGCAGGCCGGCCGGCGTGCACATCTGCGCGAAGGTCAGCGTGCCGCCGGCCTTGGCCACGTCCATCGGCCGCACGTTCTCGCCGATCACCAATTGCATCAGGCGCAGGTTGGCGCGCTGGCCCAGCTTGCCGCGCATGTACTTCAGGTTGGCCACTTCGAACGATTGGATCTCGACCGGGTTGCGGCGCGTGTAGTCGTGCGCGGCCAGGATGGACAGGAAACGGTCCTCCAGCGGCAGGCCGACGCTGGCGAAGTAGGTCGAGTGCTTCAGCTCCGGCACCAGGCCGATGATGCGCCCGCGCGCCGCTGCCTCGGCCGCCGTGAAGTCGATGATCTCCTCGAACGTCAGCACCTGGAACATGCCGTTGTACTGCACGCTGCCGGGACGGAATTGCGGCAGGCGCTCCACCGCGCGCAGCGTCTTCAGCTCGGCCAGCGTGAAGTCGTCGACGAACCAGCCTTCGTGGGTTTCGCCGTCGATGGTCTTGCGCGTCTTGCGGCTGGCGAACTCGGGGTGGTTGGCGACGTCGGTGGTCTCGCTGAGGAAGGCCTCATGGCGCGCCACCAGCACGCCGTCCTTGGTGCTGCACAGGTCCGGCTCGATATAGTCGGCGCCGTCGGCGATGGCCTTGGCGTACGAGCCCAGCGTGTGTTCGGGACGCAGCGCGCTGGCGCCGCGGTGGCCGAACACCAGCGGGGTCTTCGGTCCCGCGCCGACCGGGGCGACGCCCGGCATGCCGGACAGGTCGGGCGTGGCGGCCGCCAGCACCGAGCCGGGCAGGATCAGCGCCGAGGCCGTGGCGGCAGCGGCGGTCTGGATAAAGCCGCGCCGGGACAGGCGCTTGGGCAAATAAAGATTGTTCATCAGAAGTCAGCCATCAAAGTCAGGAATCCCTGGCGCGGTGCGATCGGATAGGTATTGTACGTTCCGCTGGCCGCGCCGACCACCACGTTCAGGCTGCCTTCGCGGTTGGCCAGGTTGCTGACGTTGAGGCGGTAGCGCGCGTTCTTGATCCAGCTATTGTTCAACATCGGCAGCTTGCCCGACACGCCCAGGCTCATCAGGAAGTAGCTCGGCACGTCCAGGTCGTTGGTGTAGGTGGCGTAGCGCTTGCCGACGTAGTCGCCGATCAGCTGGAACTCGGTGTCGGCCACGGTCATCGTGGCGACGAACTTGTTCATCCACTCGGGGCTGCCCGGCACCGACTTGCCGGAAGTCTGCACCACGTCCTTGCCGTTGTTGTAGTTGTCCGAGTAGGTCGAGCGGTTGAACGACAGCGCGTCGTAGAATGAGAACATGCGGCCGAAGTGCAGCGTGCCGGAGATGTCGATGCCGTCGGTCTTGACGCCGCCGACGTTGGCCAGCACCGGATTGCCGCCGATGATGGAGGTGATCACCGGCGTCGGGCTGATGGTCAGCAGGCGGTCCTTGAAGTCCACGTGATACAGGTTGACCTGGCCGTCGATGGCCTGCAGTGGACCGAGGTCCAGCTGGTGGCTGGTGCGCAGGCCCAGCTCGTAGGTGATCGAGGTCTCAGGCTTGGCGCTGCTCTTGAACAGGTCGAACGCGGCCTGGCTCGCCAGGCTCCACGGCGAAGCACCGCCGCCGCCGTAGGTGACGAACTGGCGCATGTTCTTCTGCACGTTGACGAACATCTGGTCCTGCGGCGTGATGTCCCAGCGCGCGCCCAGCTGCGGCAAGAACCATTTCTTGGTGATGATCTCGCCCACCGGCAGCGCCAGCGAACCGTTGGCGATCGCGCCCTTGGCCGGCTGCACCGGGAACTGGCCGTCGGCAAATTGCAGGCTGGACTTGAAGCCAGCCTGCACCGCCAGATCGTCGCGCACGCGCCATTCGTCCTGCAGGTGGATCTGGGCGACCTTGTTGTCGATCTCGCTGCCGTACTGCGTGATCAGCGGATTGCTTGGACGGTCGTATGGCGAGCTCGGGTTGTTGACGTCCAGCGCGTACCAGCGGCGATAGGCCGACGAGCGGTTATGTTCCAGCCACAGGCCGCCTTGCAGCTTGTGGTTGCCGAACTCGCTGGTCAAGGTCGACAGCCAGCCGTTGCGGTTGATCGCGTATTCGGTGGTGCGGGTGGCGTAGCCGGAGTTGCCGAACACCTGCTTCAAATTCTGGCCGGGGAAGTAGACCGCGAACAGGCCCGGCAGGCCGGCCACGCCGATCGGGCCGGCCACCACGCCGACGCCGTCGTCGTTGTGGTAGTAGACCTGGTTGGACCAGGTGGTCGACTCGTTGATGTTCAGGTCGTACTTGGCGTAGGTCAGGTAATCCTTGCGCTGGGCGTCGCTGTAATAGTTGCGGTAGTTGTTGCCCTCGGCCGCAGGCGTGGCGCCGGTCGGCGACAGGTAGGCCAGCGCGGCCTGGAAGTCCGGATACGTGAACGGGCGAGTATAGGGCTGGAACTTCTCGCTGGCCGAGCGCACGGTGGCATCTTCGTTCGGCTCGATCTTGTCCGAATAGTTGAAGTACAGCGTCAGCTTGCCGGCGTTGCCCTGGTTGATGTACTTGGCGTTGATCTGGTCGCCGCCCTGGCGGCCGTTGAAATCCCAGGCCTTCTGCTCGTGGTGGATGGCCGAGATGTAGGCGCTGTTGCCGTTGCCGAAATCGCCCGTGTCGTAGCGCAGGAAGGTGCGCGAAGTGCTGTGGCTGCCGACGGTCTGCTGCACGGCCAGGTTGCGGCTGCGCTGCGGATCGCTGGAGAAGGTCTCGATGGTGCCGCCCAGGTTGCTGGTGGACGCGGTCGACAGATCGCCCGCGCCGGACGACAGGATCACGCTGCCGACGTTCTCGCTGATGACGGCGCGCTGCGGCGACAGGCCGTTGTAGTTGCCGTACTGCTGGTCGCCGAGCGGCACGCCGTCCATGGTGTAGCCCAGTTGCTGGCCGCTGAAGCCGTGCACGAACAGCGACAGGTTCTGTTCATTGTTGCCCCAAGGGTCGGCGGTCTGGAAGCTCACGCCCGGCAGGGTCTCCAGCGCCTTCAGCGGGTTAATCCCCGGCAGGATTTTTTGCATATCGCCCTTGGTCAGCGCGACCGAGGAGCGGGTCTTGCGGGTGGCGATCTCAATCGTGGCCACTGGCGCGGCGGCGGCCGCCTCGGCTTCCGTGGCGTGTCCGGCGGCCGCTGCGGGCGCATCGGCGGCCATGTCGGCAACGGCGGCGGCGACATTGGCGGCCATCGCCAGCATAGGGAAGCTCAGCGCGGCGAAGCACACTGCGGATAATTTCTTGTTCATGATCAGCCTTGGATACCAGTTGGAGGAAATGTAAACTTTGCGCATGATAGGCACCGAGTGTTACCGGGTGATGACGCCGTGCGCTACACTGCTGGCTGGAAATAACGAGAGGATCGCGATGCGCAAACTTTGGATGCTGGCGCTGGTCATGCCACTGGCCGGCTGCTACACGGTGAATCAGGCGGCGTTGGGCAATTTCATCACGCAGACGGTACAGCCGGGCATGCCGCTGGAGCAGGCGCTGGTACGCATGCGCGCCGAAGGCTTCTACTGCAACACCAGCACCGGCGGCACGGTAACGATCTGCACCCGCAACCAAGAGCGCTTCCTGCGCGGCTCGTGTGTGGAGCGGGTCGACCTGGTGCGCAGCGCCACCTCGACGCAAACGCTGGGCACGATCGACGTCATGGAAACCCGTTGCGCAAAACTATGATGGGGTCAAGTCTGACATTCGGACACGGCCTCTACACTATGATGGGGTCAAGTCTGACATTCGGACACGGTCTCTACCGTACCAAGGTGGGGTCAAGTCTGACATTCGGACACGGCCTCTGCCGTGGCGGGGTGGTGCCTGCATGACCTCGCCGATCCAGGTCGCGCAGATGGCTACCGGTCGTCTGCTGCTCAAGCGCCCGGCCGCTGGCGACGGCGCCAGGCTCCTCGCATATCGCGAACGGAACCGCGACCATCTTGCACCATGGGAGCCCAAGCGCACCGGGCAGTTCTACACCTTGCAGGCGGTTGAGGAACAACTCGGCCGGATGGAACGGCTGGTCGAGGAAAAGTCTGCGCTCTTTTGGCTTCTGCAATTTCCCGACAGCGATGAAGTGGTCGGCGAGTGTGCCTTCACCAATATCGTCCGCGGACCGTTCCAGGCGTGCCACCTTGGCTTCTCGCTGGACAGCCGGCACACGGGCAAGGGCCTGATGCACGAGGCTTTGACAGCGGCGATTGCGCACATGTTTGAAGTGCACGGCCTGCATCGCATCATGGCCAACCACCAGCCTTCCAACACCAGCAGCGAGAAACTGCTGCGCCGCCTGGGTTTCGAGCGCGAGGGCCTGGCCAGAAAATACCTGAAGATAAACGGACGTTGGGCCGACCATGTGCTCACGTCCCTGATCAACCCTGTGGAAGCAAAAGATGATTGATTATTGGGATATCGCGGGCCGGCTCGTGATAGCGCTGCTGTTCGGCTGCATCATCGGCATCGAACGCAATTTGCAT
Source organism: Duganella caerulea (assembly GCF_040362985.1). Taxonomy (NCBI): domain Bacteria; kingdom Pseudomonadati; phylum Pseudomonadota; class Betaproteobacteria; order Burkholderiales; family Oxalobacteraceae; genus Duganella; species Duganella caerulea. Next base: position 76,172 of record NZ_BPWJ01000002.1, read on the forward strand.
GGCAAACCCACCGGCATGAATACGCTGGGCTTGGTCGCGATGGGCGCGGCGCTGGTGACGATGGCCGGCATGGAGTTCGCCCCGCTCGATGGCGCCTACAGCCACGATGCGCTGAGCCGCGCGATTCAGGGCGTGGTGACGGGCATCGGTTTTCTTGGCGCCGGCGTCATCGTGCTGAACAACCAGTCGTCCAAGGTGAAGGGGTTGACCACGGCGGCCTCGATCTGGATGACGGCGGGCATCGGCATCGTCTGCGGCATGGGCGCGTGGCGGATCGCCGGCATCGGCTTGGTGCTGGTGCTGCTGCTATTTCTGGTCGGCCATCCGCTGGAGCGCATGCTGCACCGGCGCTGGCTGGGCAAGAGCGAGAAGGAACGGGCCGACATCAATCTGCACGACGACTAGACAATAAAAAAACGCGCCGGACTCGAACGTCGGGCGCGTTTTTTACCAGGGCGGTGCGTGCTTAGTGCTTCACTTCGCCCGCCGGGATCAGCGCTTCGACCGGCGCGTCGCTGGCGAACAGCTGCGCGCAATCAACCTTGTCGTAGTCGTAGCGCTGGCCGCAGAAGTCGCAATTGACGCCGACGTGGCCTTGCTCTTCCAGCACGCTGTCGACCTCGGCGCGGCCCAGCATCTTCAGCATGTTGCCGACCTTCTCGCGCGTGCAGGTGCAGTGGAAGGCCGGATGCAGCGGGTCGAACACGCGGATGGTCTCTTCCCAGAACAGGCGCTGCATCAGCACGTCGATGGTGGTCGACAGCAGTTCCTCTTCCTTCAAGGTCGAGCCGAGGATCACGGCGCGGTTCCAGGTTTCCAGCGCTTCGTCCTCGGTCAGCGGCGCCGCTTCGGTCTTGCCGCCGTTGTAGGGCAGCTTCTGCAGCAGCAGGCCGCGCGAGACGTTGTCGTCCGCCGCCAGCCACAGCTTGGTGTCCAGCTGTTCCGAGCGCAGCATATAGTTTTCAATCACGGTGCCGACGTCATCGCCATCCAGCGGCACGATGCCTTGGTACGGCTGCTGGCCCGGCATCTTGTCGGCCGGATCGAGCGTGATGATGAAGCGGCCCTTGCCGTGCGCGTTCAGCAGCGCCGGCAGTTTGGCGTCGTCGGCGATCACGGCTTCGGGATCGATCTTGGCGGTGGCGCGCAGGTGCAGGTCGGCATCGCACTCGACCACCAGCAGGCGCACCGGACCATCGCCGTGGATCTGCATGATGATCGAACCGTTGAACTTCAGATTGGCCGACAGCAGCGCGGCGGCGGCCACCATCTCGCCCAGCAGCTTCTTGACCGGGGCAGGGTAGGCGTGGCGCGACAGCACCTCGCGCCAGGTGGCGGAGATGTCGATGAACTCGCCACGCACGGCGGCGTTGTCGAAGATGAATTTCTGCAGGGTGTCCTGGCCGATGATGGGGGTAATGCTCATGTGTTATCCAATCTTTTTGAGTTGCGTCTTGAACAGTTGGCCGCGCTTGACGTAGCTGTCGGCGCTGGCGAGCAGGCGCGCGGCGTCCTCGTCGGTCAGCGTGCGCACGGCCTTGGCCGGCGAGCCGATGATCAGCGAGTTGTCCGGGAATTCCTTGCCCTCGGTGACCAGCGCGCCGGCGCCGACCAGGCAGCCCTTGCCGATCCTGGCGCCGTTGAGGATCACGGCCTGGATGCCGATCAAGGCGCCGTCGCCGATGGTGCAGCCGTGCAGCATGGCCTGGTGGCCGATGGTGACGTTCTTGCCCACCGTGAGCGGATAGCCCATGTCGGTGTGCATGACCGTGCCTTCCTGTACATTGCTGTTTTCGCCGATGGTGATGCGTTCGTTATCGCCGCGCAGCGTCGCACCGAACCACACCGACGTGTTGGCGTGCAGGCTGACTTTGCCGATCACTGTGGCAGTGTCGGCTACAAATGACGATGCATCGATCTCGGGCGCATGTTCGCCCAGTTGATATATAGACATTGGAAACCTTAGGTTGAGTGCTGAATACAGCGCTGATGAGCGGTGGGATGGCGCTATTTTACGCTTGAGCGGCTATCGAACGGTCGTGCTATTATTTTACTTCATCGCCAGCAAGCAACCGATATTGCGCCGGCTTACGTAATTTCAAGGACCACCCATGACCTTCACTTCGTCCCGCTCCGAGTTCCTGACCATCCGCGGCCTGCGCTGCCACGTGCGCCACTGGGGGCGGGAGGGCGCGCCCAAGATTTTCATGCTGCACGGCTGGATGGACGTGGGCGCCTCGTTCCAGTTCGTGGTGGACGCCCTGCAGGGCGACTGGCATGTGATCGCGCCGGACTGGCGCGGCTTCGGCCTGTCGCAGCGCTGCGGTACAGATACCTACTGGTTCCCCGACTACCTGGCCGACCTGGACGCCATCCTGCGCCACTACTCCCCGGATGAGGCGGTCAACCTGCTGGGCCACAGCATGGGCGGCAACGTGGTCGGCATCTACGCCGGCGCGCGGCCGGAGCGCATCCGCAAGCTGATCAATCTGGAAGGCGGCGGCCTGCGCTCGAGCAAGCCGGAGCAGGCGCCCGGCCGCTACGCCAAGTGGATGGACGCGCTGCTGGAGCAGCCGGAGTTGCGCAACTATCCGACGCAGGCCGCCGTCGCCGCGCGGCTGCAAAAGACCAATCCGCGCCTCAGCGACGAGCGCGCCGCCTTCCTGGCGCAGCACTGGTCGGCGCAGAACGACGCAGGAGAGTGGGAGATCCTCGGAGATCCGGCCCATAAGCAGCCGGGCCCGCTGCCTTACCACGTCGAGGACATCATGGCGTGCTGGAGCGCGATCAGCGCGCCGGTGCTGTGGGTCGAGGCGGACCAGACCAATATGTGGACCTGGATGGGCGGCGAGCAGGAAGGGCGTGCCGAGCTGGTGCGCCGCCTCGGCTATTTGCGCGACGTTGAATGCAAGGTGCTGGCCGATGCGGGCCACATGCTGCATCACGACCAGCCGGAGGAACTGGCGCACCTGATCGAGGCTTTCCTGCAGCGCTAAAAACGAAAAGCTTGCCAAGACTTTGCGGTTTTGGCATGATTGAACGCATGAACTCCCATCCGACCACTCAGCCAACCCGCCGCCACGTCGCCTCCGACGCTGGTGCTGCCGCGTTGGCCGGTCGGAATCTGTCCGCCGTCTCCATTATTCGAATTATTCAGGGTCGCTGAGCTGCGGCTGCGCCGGTGCTCGGCGCCCCCAGACTCCACGCGGCGATGCCGCATTCCCTCGAATATTTTATGGAGCTGCACCATGACACCATCCTATCCCTCGCTGGCCGAAGTCCGCGATACCGCCCGCCGCCTGCAAGGCAAGATCCTTGAAACGCCAGTGTGGCGCTGGCAGACCGGCGTGGCCGAAGAACAGTTTGCCGGCGGCGAGGTCTGGCTCAAGCTGGAACTGTTCCAGAAGACCGGCACCTTCAAGCTGCGCGGCGCCCTCAACTGCGTCGAAGCGCTGGACGAGGCGGCGCGGCGGCGCGGCATCGTCGCCGTCAGCGCCGGCAACCACGCGATCGCCGCTGCCTACGCGGCCAAGCTGGCCGGCTGTAGCGCCAAGGTGGTGATGCCGCAGCACGCCAGCCCGGCCCGCATCGCCGCCTGCCGCGAGTTGGGCGCCGAAGTGCTGCTGATGCCCGACGTACACCAGGCTTTCGCGCGCGGCCGCGAGATCGAGCGCGACGAGGCGCGCACCATGCTGCATCCTTATGAGGGACCGCTGACCGCGCAAGGCACAGCCACGGTGGGCCTGGAACTGATGGCGCAGGTGCCGCATCTGGACGCGGTGGTGGTGCCGGTAGGGGGAGGCGGCCTGTGCGCGGGCATCGCCGCCGCCGTCAAGCAGATCAATCCGGCTTGCGCGGTGTATGGCGCGGAGCCGTTCGGCGCCGATGCGTTGTATCGCAGCTTCGCCTCGGGCCAGCCGGAAGCGCTGGAGCGGGTCGACACCGTGGCCGACAGCCTGGGCGCGCCGTACGCGATGCCCTACAGCTTCGGCGTCTGCCGCCGCTTCGTCGACGAGGTGGTGCGGGTGACGGACGACGAAATCTGCCTGGCGATGCTGAACCTGTTCCGCGACGCCAAGCTGGTGGCGGAGCCTGCGGCTGCCGTGGCGACCGCCGCGCTGTTCGGGCCGCTGCGCGAGCGGCTGGCGGGCAAGCGTGTGGGCGTGCTGGTGTGCGGCTCGAACATCGATCCGGTGCGCTTCGCCGAACTGCTGGCGCGTGGCGCGCGCGTGCGCGGCGCCGGTCTTGATACAGCCATGGATGGACTTTGCTCAGGCAGCGTACAATGAAGCCTTCATTGCCGTAATTATTGAGCCATATGTTGAAAGTCGATCTGCACTGCCATTCCAGCGTTTCCGACGGCGTCCTCGCGCCGGCCGCCGTGGCGCAGCACGCGCGCAAGGCGGGCGTGGACGTGTGGGCGCTGACCGACCACGACGAAGTGGGCGGCATCCCCGCCGCCCGCGCCGCCGCGCAGGAGCAGGGCATGCGTTTCGTCACCGGGGTCGAGATCTCGATCACCTGGGCCAACGAAACCGTGCACATCGTCGGCCTGCAGATCGATGAGAACAATGCAGGCCTGGTCAACGGCCTGGCCTGCACCCGCTCCGGCCGCGACAACCGTGGCCGCGAGATCGCCAACCAGCTGGCCAAGGTCGGCATCGAAGGCGCCTACGAGGGCGCGCTCAAGTACGTCGGCAATCCCGACCTGATGTCGCGCACGCACTTTGCCCGCTACCTGGTGGAAATCGGCGTGTGCGCCAACATTCCCGAAGTGTTCAAGAAATACCTGTCCGAGGGCAAGCCGGGATACGTGCCGCATTGCTGGGCCACGCTGGCCGATTCGGTCAACTGGATACGCGGCGCCGGCGGCATCGCCGTGATCGCCCATCCTGGGCGCTACAAGTTCAGCCAACTGGCGCAAGGGCAGCTGTTCGACGAGTTTAAGCAGCTGGGCGGCGCGGCCATCGAGGTGGTCACCGGCAGCCACACGCCGGAGCAATACCCGGTCTACGCGCAGCTGGCCAACAGCTACGGCTTCCTGGCCTCGCGCGGTACCGATTTCCACGCGCCGGGCGAATCCCGCGTCGACTTCGCGCTGCTGCCGCCGCTGCCGGCCAACGTCACCCCGGTCTGGCACGACTGGTTCTGATCGGTAATTTACCGCGCCGATTACCGGCGCGTTGTAAGAGCTTGTATCTTGATTTCGCGCGGTCGCACCTTAATGTTTGGACATATTGCTGTCCGTACTGGAGACCTCTTATGAAACGCATCGTCCTGTTTATCGCCACCAACCTCGCTGTGATGCTGGTGCTGTCCATCGTTCTGTCGCTGCTGGGCATCGGCCGTCCGGGATCGGGCAACACGCTTCAACTGGGCAGCCTGCTGGCGTTCTCGCTGGTGGTCGGCTTTACCGGCGCGATCTTTTCCCTGCTGATCAGCAAGCCGATGGCCAAGTGGTCGACCGGCGCCCGCGTGATCGCCACGCCGTCGTCGTCCACCGAGCTGTGGCTGGTCAACACGGTCAAGGCGCTGTCCGAGCGCGCCGGCATCGCCATGCCGGAAGTGGCGGTCTACGACGGCGAGCCGAACGCCTTCGCCACCGGCGCCTTCAAGAATTCGGCGCTGGTGGCGGTCTCCACCGGCCTGCTGGAAAACATGAACCGCGACGAGGTGGAAGCCGTGCTGGGCCACGAAGTCGCCCACGTCGCCAACGGCGACATGGTCACCATGACCCTGATCCAGGGCGTGGTCAACACTTTCGTGGTGTTCCTGGCGCGGGTGGTGGGCTTCTTCGTCGACAACGTGCTGCTGAAGAACAACGACAGCGAACGGCGCGGCCCCGGCATCGGCTACATGGTCACGGTGTTTGTGTGCGAGATCATCTTCGGCCTGGCCGCCTCGCTGATCGTGGCCTGGTTCTCGCGCCAGCGCGAGTTCCGCGCCGACGCCGGTTCCGCCCGCCTGCTGGGCAGCAGCGTGCCGATGCAGCACGCGCTGGCCCGCCTGAACGGCATGGAGCCGGGCGCCTTGCCGCAGTCGATCGCGGCCGCAGGCATCACCGCCGCCGGTGGCTGGACCGCGCTGTTTTCCACCCATCCACCTTTCGAGCAGCGTATTGCGGCCTTGCGTAGCGTACAATCTTAACCGTGAATAACAGCGGCCGGGACCATGCACCGGCAGCGCCCATATGAGTCAATTTTTCCAGGTCCATCCCGTCAATCCGCAGCCGCGCCTGATCAAGCAGGCGGCGCAGATCGTGCACGACGGCGGCATCGTCGCCGTGCCAACGGATTCCTGTTACGCCCTGGTCTGCCATCTGGACGACAAGGCGGCGGTCGAGCGCCTGCGGCGCATCCGCGGCATCGATGAAAAACACCACCTGACCCTGCTGTGCCGCGACCTGAGCGAGATCGGCGTGTACGCGCGGGTCGACAACCGCCAGTTCCGCCTGCTCAAGGCGGCCACGCCGGGCCCGTTCACCTTCATCCTGGAAGCGACCAAGTGCGTGCCGCGCCGGCTCAGCCATCCGTCGCGCAAGACCATCGGCTTGCGGGTGCCGGAGGACGCCATCGTCCACGCGCTGCTGGAAGAGCTGCAGCAGCCGCTGCTGGGCACCACGCTGATCATGCCAGGCGAGGAGGACGCGCTGAACGACGCCGACGCCATTTGCGACCGGCTGGGCAAGCAGATCGAGCTGGTCATCGACGGCGGCGCCTGCAGCCTGGAGCCGACCACGGTGATCGACCTCAGCGGTTCGGGCGCCGAGCTGGTGCGCCAGGGCAGGGGCGACGCGGCGATGTTCGGCCTGTAAGCCTGGCCTAAGCCTGGGCTGTCAATGTCAGGCTTTTAACTGGGCAAGCGCGCCGGCCCTTGACGGCGCAGCAAGAGCACGCTCCGGCCTCTGGTAAAATCCCTTCATGAACGAAACCGATAGTATTATCCAGACCATCGCGGTCTACCTGATCCCTGTTCTTTTTGCAATTTCCCTGCATGAAGCCGCACACGGATACGTCGCCCGCTATTTCGGCGACCCCACCGCAGCCAACGAAGGCCGCCTGAGTCTCAATCCGCTGCGCCACATCGACCCCTTCGGCACGGTGATCCTGCCGCTGATCCTGAGCCTGCTGCACCTGCCCGCGCTCGGCTATGCCAAGCCGGTGCCGGTCGACTACGGCCGCCTGCGCAATCCAAAAAAGCAGATGGCGCTGGTGGCGGCGGCCGGCCCTGCGGCCAACTTCGCCATGGGCCTGGGCTGGATGGCGCTGTGGGTGGTGCTGACCTATGCGCTGGGCGTCCAGCAGGACGACTTCTTCATCGAGATGAGCAAGGCCGGCATCGGCGTCAATTCGGCCATGTGCGTGTTCAACCTGATTCCGCTACCACCGCTGGATGGCGGCCGCATCGTCACCGGCATCCTGCCGCTGCCGCTGGCGCGCAAGTACGCGCAGATCGAACGTTATGGCATGTACGTGTTCATCGGCCTGATCCTGATGATGCAGTTCGGCCTGCTCACCGGCTTCCTGATCGGCGGCATGCACATTTTGCAGGGCATGTTCCACGTGCTGTTGTACCCCCTTATTTTCCTTCTGAGCTGAGCGACTATGTATCCCGATCGTGTTGTATCCGGCATGCGCCCGACAGGGGCCATGCACCTGGGCCACTACCACGGCGCCTTGAAGAACTGGATCAAGATGCAGTCCGAGCTGCCATGCCTGTTCTTCGTGGCCGACTGGCACGCGCTGACCACGCACTACGACGACCCGTCCATCATCGAGCGCAGCACCTGGGAAATGCTGGTCGACTGGCTGGCCGCCGGCGTCGATCCGTCGCAGTCCACGCTGTTCATCCAGTCCCGCGTGCCCGAGCATGCCGAGCTGCACCTGCTGCTGTCGATGGCCACGCCGCTGGGCTGGCTGGAACGCGTGCCCACCTACAAGGACCAGATCGACAACCTGTCCAACAAGGACCTGGCCACCTACGGCTTCCTCGGCTACCCGCTGCTGCAGGCGGCCGACGTGCTGATCTACCGCGCCAGCCAGGTGCCGGTGGGCGACGACCAGGTGCCGCACATCGAGATGATGCGCGAGATCGCGCGGCGCTTTAACCACCTGTACGGCAAGGAAAAAGGCTTCGAGGAAAAGGCGCAGGAAGCGGTCAAGAAGCTGGGCAGCAAGCGCGCCAAGCTCTACAACGAACTGCGCACCGAATACCAGCAGGACGGCAAGGAAGAGGCGCTCGAGCAGGCCAAGGCCATGCTGGACGACGCCCAGAGCCTGTCGATGGGCGACCGCGAGCGCCTGTTCGGCTACCTGGAAGGCAGCCGCAAGCTGATCCTGGTCGAGCCGCAGGCCCGCCTGACGGCCGCCTCGCGCCTGCCGGGCCTGGACGGCCGCAAGATGTCCAAGAGTTATGGCAATTCCATCGCGCTGCGCGAGGACAAGGCCACCGTGGAAAAGAAGATCCGCACCATGCCGACCGATCCGGCCCGCGTGCGCCGCACCGACGCCGGCGACCCGGCCCGCTGCCCGGTCTGGCAGTTCCACCAAGTGTACTCCGACAACGCGACCCAGGAATGGGTGGTAAAAGGATGTAAATCCGCCGGCATCGGCTGCATCGAATGCAAACAGCCGGTAATCGACGCCATCATCAAGGAACAGGAACCCATGCACGAGCGCGCCCAGCAGTATCTGGACGACCCGTCGCTGGTGCGCGCCATCGTCGCCGACGGCAACGACGCGGCCCGCAAGATGGCGCTGGAAACCATGCGCGACGTGCGCGAAGCGATGGGGCTGGCGTACTCATGAGCGACGTCGTTTCCCCCTGGGTGCGGCGCTACGCCCCGCTGATCCCCGGCGGCGAAGTGCTGGACTTGGCCTGCGGCAGCGGACGTCATGCGCGCCACCTGGCCTCGCTGGGTCACGCCGTGGTCGCGGTGGACCGCGATCCCGAGGCGCTGGCCGCCGCGGCAGGACCTGAAATCACTACCACCGCCATCGACCTGGAAGAGGCGGGCGCGACCTGGCCCTTTGGTCCGGATAGATTTGCGGGCATCGTGGTCACAAACTACCTGCATCGGCCGCTAATTGCCGACATGCTGGCCAGCCTGGCGCCGAACGGCGTGTTGATCTACGAAACCTTCTCGGATGGCAACGCGCAGTTCGGCAAGCCCTCGAATCCAGCCTTTTTGCTGCAGGCCGGCGAGCTGCTGGACTGGGCGCGCAACCACGGCTTGCGCGTGGTGGCCTTCGAGGACGGCGTCATCGACACGCCAAAAGCTGCCATGGTGCAACGTCTATGCGCCGTGAAGCCTGATTTCCCGCGAGTGGCGGCGCTTTTACCGCCATTTTGAGGGCCGATTTGTCTCCCCGAATGCACCATACGGGCAGGCTATCGTCTACAATCGTTGTTTTATACTTTATGCAGGCAGTGGTTACCTATGATTAAGGGCAGCATAGTAGCAATCGTCACCCCGATGAACGCAGACGGCAGTCTGGACTTCGAGGGTCTGAATCAGCTGATCGACTGGCACATCGCCGAAGGTACGGACAGCATCGTCATCGCCGGCACCACCGGCGAATCGGCCACCGTGAGCGTGGAAGAGCATTGCGCGCTGATCAAGGCGACGGTTGCCCATGCCAAGGGCCGCATCCCCATCATCGCCGGTGCCGGCGCCAACTCCACCGCCGAGGCGATCAAGCTGACCCGTTTCGCCAAGGAAGCCGGTGCGGACGCCACGCTGCAAGTGGTTCCTTACTACAACCGTCCTACGCAGGAAGGCATGTACCAGCACTTCAAGGCCATCGCCGAAGCGGTGGACCTGCCGGTCATCCTGTACAACGTGCCGGGCCGCACCGTTGCCGACATGAGCAACGAGACCATCCTGCGCCTGGCGCAAATCCCGAACATCGTCGGCGTCAAGGACGCGACCGGCAACATCGGCCGCGGCTACGACCTGCTGCGCCTGGCGCCTAAATCGTTCGCCGTGTACTCGGGCGACGATCCGACCGCGATGGCCCTGATGCTGGCCGGCGGCGCGGGCAACATCTCCGTCACCGCCAACGTCGCCCCGCGCGACATGGCCGACATGTGCGAAGCGGCGATCGCCGGCAACATCGCCAAGGCGGTTGAGCTGAACAATAAAATGTTCCCGCTGCACCAGAAACTGTTCATCGAGCCGAATCCGGTGCCGGTCAAATGGGCGCTGGCGGAAATGGGCAAAATGCCTGCGGGCATCCGCCTGCCGCTGGTGCCGCTGGCGGCCGAATGCCACGACGCGGTACGCGCGGCCCTGCGAGAAGCCGGCGTACTGTAAAAACCTTAGCCACAAGCCCCGACTTCGGTTCGGATCATCCCTGATTTGCTGCTTTTCAGCTTCTTAAACAGTAACGACATGACTATTCGCAAGACAGCTTCTATTTCCTCGCAGCGCGCCGTTGTAGTTGGCGCATTGATGGCCAGTTTGACCGGTTGCGGCATGATCAGCTCCGTGGTCGGCAACGATAAGGTGGACTACAAGTCCGCCAAGAAGGCCAGCACGCTGGACGTGCCGCCGGATCTGACGCAATTGCAGAAAGATAACCGCTACTCGCTGCCGGATTCGAACAACGGCATCGCCACCGCCTCGGGTTACAACGCCTCCAAGGGCATTGCCACCGGCCCGGCCGCCATCGTGCCGGGCACGCCTGCCGCCGGTACCGTGGTGCCGACCAGCATCAACGACATCAAGGTCGAGCGCGACGGCAACCAGCGCTGGCTGGTGATCAAGCAGACGCCTGAGCAACTGTGGCCGCAGCTGAAGCAATTCTGGGAAGATTCGGGCTTCGTGCTGGCCAAGGAAAACGCCACCGCCGGCACCATGGAAACCGAATGGAACGAAAACCGCGCGAAGATTCCGCAGGATTTCATCCGCAACACCATCGGCAAGGTATTTGACTCGGTCTATTCGAGCGGCGAGCGCGACAAGTTCCGCACCCGCATCGAACGCCGCGCCGACGGCGCCAGCGAGATCTACATCAGCCATCGCGGCGCCCAGGAAGTGGTAACCGGCGCCCAGAAGGAATCGACCACCTGGATGCCGCGTCCGAACGATCCGGGCCTGGAAGCTGAATTCCTGGCGCGCCTGATGACCAAGCTGGGCAACGGCTCGGAAGTGGCGCAAGCCAAGTCCGCCGTGGATACCGCGATTGTGCAGCCGCAGCATGCGTCGCTGGTGGGCTCGGGCGCCGACCGCGCCGTGCAGGTGGACGAGGGCTTCGACCGCGCCTGGCGCCGTGTGGGCCTGGCGCTGGACCGCGCCGGCTTCACCGTGGAAGACCGCGACCGCACCCAGGGCATGTACTTCGTTCGCTACGTCGACGACGCCACCGAAACCAAGGGCTTCTTCAGCAAGCTGTTCAGCTGGGGCTCGTCGTCGGAAGCCGATAAGGAAGCGCAGCGCTATCGCATTTCGGTGAAAGCCGGCGCGGGCAATAGCAGCACCGTTACCGTGTTGAGCAATGCCGGCAAAGCGGAAGCCACTCCGGTCGCCGAAAAGATCCTGACTCTGCTGCACGAGCAATTGAAATAAAGAGATGACCGGCAATTGCCGGTTATTAAAAAACCCGCCAGCCTGAACGCGCTCAAGATCGCGCTCAGTGCTGGCGGGTTTTTTTTATATCTGCATCCAAATGGAACTTTCCCCTTGGATGCAAAAGCATCAGGCGTAAAAAAACCGGCCCGAAGGCCGGCTTTTCCACAAGCTGATTACTTCGAAGCAGCAGGAGCAGCAGCAGCCGAAGCGGCTGGAGCAGCAGCAGCGTCCGAAGCAGCAGGAGCAGCAGCGGCTGGAGCAGCAGCGTCAGCAGCTGGAGCAGGTGCTGGAGCAGCAGCTGGAGCAGCGGCTTCTGGAGCAGCTACTGGAGCTGGAGCAGCAGGAGCTTCTTCTTTTTTCGAGCAAGCAGCCAGAGCAACAGCCAGCAGGGAAACGATCAGCAGGGATTTTTTCATGGGGTTTTCCTTAATTAATTCAAAATTAAACACAATTGTTGCGATTAATAATTACCGGTAATTATCGCTCATTAGGTCGTCTTCGAAGGCTTTCGTACCGGAAATGGTGCCTGCCAGACAACGGAAACTTCCTAACCGAATATTATAGCGATTTTTAGTGCGTCGCAATAGGAGAAACAGCCGTTTCCACAACTATTTTGCGATATCGCAACTTTTCCGTTTCGACTCCACTTTAGCAGATTCGCCACAGAATACCAGTGTTCGCATCGAACACCGGCATTTTACCTTGAACTGGATCATAATCCAGTTGAGTTTGCGAACAAACTGGGTGCGGATTCTAACCAAATCGTAATAAAACGGTCACCACTGGTTTGCGTATCTTCCGGCCCGTCAAAAACTGCTTCGCCACGGAAATGATCCGCGTGAAATCGCCGCACAATATGGCGCTCGTCGGCGATGCAAAAAGAGTCCGTCAGCTGGCGCAATTGCTGGCTGGTGCGGCGCACTTCCACCAGATGGCTGTAATCCTTGATCAAGCGCAGAAAGCGCGGCGCGTCGCGCTCGATGTGATGGCCGTCATGCCCGGCCAGTTGCAGCTGGCCGCCATTGTGCAGGAATCGGCGCAGCAGGGCGTCGGTGGCGCTGCTGCCCAGCTCCCAGATGGCGAAATTCGGATCGAACAGCGTCAGCGTGCGCTCGGCGCGGGTGAAGCAGCTGGCCAGGTGCTCAAGAAATTCCGCCCTGGTGGTGAATGGAAAACTCTGCCTGTCCATGCCGCCTCCCCGTGATTAGCCCAACTCGATCCAGCCGTCCTGATACCAGGTGTACAAAGCGTCCATGACGTCGTCCGACGCCTGGACCGCCTCCGCGCCGGTCAGCGCGCGATTGTTGGCCAGCAGCTCCAGCGTGATCTTGTCGGCGCGGCTGACGCCGAACGATTCGCCGTTGATGAACACGTGCTTGCCGCGGTACAGCATCTGCGACTTGCGCGACAGCGACAGGCCCTTCTTCGCCACCGCTTCGCCGAACTTGCCAAACGTCAGCGGCTTGGCCGGGCCGGTGAAGAACACATTGTGCTTGGGCTCGGACATGTACTCGCCCAGGAAGATGGTGATGTCCTCCTCGGTGAAGCTGACCTTGTTGATTTCCTCGGCGATCGTGTTCAGCATATTGCGCGGGATCTCGGCCGGCTTGGAGGTCGCCTCCAAGTCGGGGTCGGCGTAGCGGCCCGGCAGGTCGATCGAATCGGCCATGAACTGCAGGAAGGCCTCGCCCAGCTCCTGGTAGGACGGCGAACGGAAGCCGATCGAATAGGTCTGGCAATCGCCGATGGCGACGCCGTCGTGCGCGTAGTGCGGCGGCAGGTACAGCATGTCGCCCGGATTGAGCACGAACTCCTCCTGCGGCTTGAAATTGGCCAGGATCTTCAGCGGCAGGCCTTCGACCAGGCTCAGGTCCTTCTGCGGGCCGATCTGCCAGCGGCGCTGGCCCTGCGCCTGCAGCAGGAACACGTCGTAGGAATCGAAGTGCGGACCGACGCCGCCGCCATCGGTGGCGAAGCTGACCATCAGGTCGTCCAGGCGCGCATCCGGCAGGAAGCGGAACTGGCGCAGCAGCGCGTCGGCCTTGGCGTCGAACAGGTTGACGCCCTGGACCAGCACGGTCCATTCCTTCTGGTCCATTGGCGGCAGGCTTTCCAGCGGGCCGTGCTGCATATTCCACTGGCCGTCGACGTTCGTCACCAGGCGCGATTCCGCGTGGTTGGTCGAGGCCAGCTTGGTCAGCGCCTCCATGCTCAGCAGCGGCTTGAAGCCGGGGATGGCGTTACGGATCAGCAGGGGCTTTTTGTGCCAGTAGTCGCGCAGGAACTGCGCCGGCGTGATGTCGCCGAGGAGAGGTAATTTTTTCATGCGCTCATTATAACCATGGCCGCGCCGATTGTCGGGCTGGCGGCGGCCCGGCAGGCGATCCAAGGTATAATTCCGGGGCTTATATACAGAAAGGAATTACAAAATGAAGATTGCCAAGAACACGGTCGTGACTGTGAATTACAAGCTGTCCGATGCCCAGGACAATCTGATCGAAGACGGCCGTCAGCCTATGGTCTACCTGCACGGCGGCTACGAGAACACCCTGCCGAAGATCGAAGAAGAGCTGGACGGCAAGGAAGTCGGTTATTCCTCCATCATCCAGATCGAACCGGAAGATGCGTTCGGCGACTACGACGCCGCGCTGGTCAAGGTCGAGCCACGCAACCGCCTGCCAGAGCCGCTGGAAGTGGGCATGCAGTTCGAAGGCATGCCGGACGGCGACGATGGCGAAGAAGCGATGATCTTCACCGTCACCGATATCGCTGACGATAAAGTGGTCCTGGACGGCAATCACCCGCTGGCCGGCATGGCGCTGCGCTTCTCGTTGAGCGTGGCCGAAGTGCGTGAAGCCTCGGACGAAGAAATCGCCCACGGCCACGTGCACGGCGCCCACGGCCACCACCACGGTGACGAGGACGACGAAGGTGAAGAGGGCGATCACGTCGCCATCCACCCGATCCACTAAGCTGTAGAAGTTATTGCGTCGCCTCGGCGGCGCCGCCCTTGAGCGTGAACAGGGCGGCGCTGCCGGGCGCGACGCGCACCTCGGCCCATTCCGCGGCCAGGCTCAGATGTCCCACATTGCCGCGCCAGACGATGGACGGCTCGGTCCCGGCGCCGCCCTGGGTATCGACCAGCAGCACCTTCCCTTTGAATTTTTCCGCCATCGCCCGTATCTGCCGGCGCGGTTCGGCGAAGCCATCCTGTTTCGATTGAAAACTCGGCAGCAGCGAGAAGCCTTGCTCCGCCTGCACGCCGACGTCGCCGTCCGAGAACAGCACCAGGCCCTGCATCTTCTGCCGCTCGGCCAGCGTGAACAGGCGATGCAGCCAGGCGCGGTTGGCCACCAGCCGGTCCTCGTACTCGCTGTTGCGGCCCGCCTCGGCGCGGAAGTGGTTGTTGTTGGCCGGCAGATTGATGGTGGCGAACAGCACCTTGCCGTATTCCCAGTGCGCGTTCTCCGCGTAGCTGCGGAACTTGGCGCTGGCCGACAAGCGCGTCAGCGGCAAGCGGCGCTCGCCCAGCGACTCGCCGTCGGCGTAGAACAGTTCACGCAGGCGGTTCAGGCGCTCGATGGCGTTCGAGCGGCCGATGGAATTGACGCAGCCGCTCCAGTCGCTGCCGGCCAGCGAGACGATCATCGGTGCCGCCGCGTCGTTCAGCAGCGCGCGGCGCTGGGCATACAGCCTGTCGCTGCAAGGCTCCGTGCTGGACTTGATACCGGTGGCGACGATGAAGGCAGGAGCGACCTGCGTCACGTCGGCGATGGCGCGCTTGAGCACCGATTCATCCGGGCCGCTCTTGAACGAATGGCCGATCACGCCGAACTGGAAGCCGCGCGTCGCCGGTTGCGCGGCCTGCGCCGGGCACGCGGCCAGCGCCGCCAGCGCGACCAGCGTCACCAGTGCGACCGCACCGGCGGCATCGGCGGCGCCTGCGACATCGGCCATGCCGGCCGCGCCAGCCGCGATCGCGCCCAGGCGGCGCAACGGCGCCGCGGCAGTGGCCGTGCCAGGGACGCGCAGCGACATCATGCCTGCGCCGTCTCCGTCAGGCGCTTGAGCTGATACAGGCGTTCCAGCGCCTCGCGCGGGGTCAGCGCATCGGGATCGAGATCGTCGAGCGCATCGAGCAGCTCGCGCATCGCCGGGCTGGCCGCTGCGGGCGCGCTGTGCGCCGGCGCGTCGAGCACCTCGTCGTCCGCATCGGTGGTCGGCGCGGCGAACAGGTCCAGCTGCGGCGTGGCATCCAGCGCCTGCGCCTCCAAACGCGCCAGATGCTTGCGCGCGGCCTTGATCACCGGCTGCGGCACGCCAGCCAGCTGCGCCACCTGCAAGCCATAGCTCTGCGACGCCGGACCATCCTGCACCGCATGCAGGAACACGATGCTGTCCTTGTGCTCGACCGCCGACAGGTGCACATTGGCCGCCGTCGGATGGCTCTCCGGCAGCTGCGTCAGTTCGAAGTAGTGGGTGGCGAACAGCGAGAAGCTGCGGCTGGTGTCGATCAGGTGGCGCGCGATGGCCCACGCCAGCGCCAGGCCGTCGAAGGTCGAGGTGCCGCGTCCCACTTCATCCATCAGCACCAGCGAATGCTCGGTGGCGCCGTTCAGGATCGCTGCCGATTCGGTCATCTCCACCATGAAGGTCGAGCGCCCGCCGGCCAGGTCGTCGGTGGCGCCGATGCGGGTGAAGATGCGGTCGATCGGGCCGATCGTCGCGCTGGCGGCCGGCACGTAGCTGCCCACGTAGGCCAGCAGCGTGATCAGCGCCACCTGGCGCATGAAGGTCGATTTACCGCCCATGTTAGGACCGGTGATCAGCAGCAGGCGGCGGTCTTCGACGAAGCGGCAATCGTTGGCGATGAAGCGTTCGATCTGGTTCTCCACCACCGGATGGCGGCCTTCGACGATGTTGATGCACGGCGTATCGACCAGTTGCGGCGCGCACCAGTTGTGGCGCAGCGCGTGGTCGGTCAGCGAGGTCAGGGCATCGAGCTGCGCCAGCGCCTTCGAGATGGTCTGCAGCGTGCCGATGTACGGCGCCAGGTCGCCCAGCAGCTGGTCGTACAGCATCTTCTCGCGCGCCAGCGCCTTGTCCTGCGCCGACAGCGCCTTGTCCTCGAAGGCCTTCAGTTCCGGCGTGATGTAGCGCTCCGCGTTCTTCAGCGTCTGGCGGCGGCGATAGTCGTCCGGCACCTTGGTGGTCTGGCCGTGCGTGACCTCGATGTAGAAGCCATGCACCTTGTTGTACTCCACGCGCAGGTTGGCGATGCCGGTGCGGGCGCGCTCGCGCGTTTCGAGATCGACCAGGAACTGGCCGGCGTTCTCCGACAGCGCGCGCAACTCGTCGAGCTCCGCGTCGAAGCCGCGCGCGAACACGCCGCCGTCGCGCACCATCGCCGCCGGCTCCAGCGCCACCGCGCGTTGCAGCAGGTCGAGGCAGGCGGCCGGCGTGGCCATGTCGGCGTGGACGGCGGCCAGCAGGCCGTCCGGATCGGTCAGCGCGCGCTGCATCGCCTGGCGCAGCGACGGCAGCTGCTGCAAGCCATCGCGCAGGCTGGCCAGGTCGCGTGGACGCGCCGACAGCAGCGCGATGCGGGTGGTGATGCGTTCGATATCCGGCACCTGCGCCAGCGTGTGCGACAGCGCGCCGGTGGCGTCGGCGTGGCCCAGCGCGGCGATGGCTTCGTGGCGCGAACGGGCGATGGCCTGGTCGCGGCGCGCGTGGTGCAGCCAGTGGCGCAGCAGGCGCGAACCCATCGCCGTGCGGCAGTGGTCCAGCAGCGAGAACAGGGTCGGCGACTCCTGGCCGCGTATGGTCTCGGTCAGCTCCAGGTTGCGGCGGGTGGCGGCATCGAGGCCGATGAATTCATTCTCGGTCTCGGTGGCCAGCGAGCGCACGTGCTGCAGGCCGCGTCCCTGCGTCGACTGCGCATAGCGCAGCAGCGCGCCGGCCGCGCCGAACGCCGCGCCCAGGCCATCGGCGCCGAAGCCGGTCAGCGTCGCCACGCCGAGTTGATCGAGCAGGGACTTATGGCCGCTGACCACGTCGAAGTGCCAGTCCGGCACACGGTTCACGTGGCAGTGGACGTCTTCCTCGAACAGGTCGGCGTTATCGCCGCGCAGCACCTCGGCCGGCGCGATGCGCTCCAGCTCCTGCTGCATGCGGGCGGTGACGGTGCGGGTGTCGCCGGAGAACTCCATCAGCTTGAGCGCGCCGCTGGCCAGCGACAGCCACGCCAGGCCGGCCGTGGCCACCTTGCGCTGGCTGATGATGCACATCGCCAGCAGCGGACGTTCGGCCTTTTCCGGCAGCAGGTCGGCATCGGTCAGCGTGCCCGGCGTCACCACGCGCATCACCTTGCGTTCGACCGGGCCCTTGCTGGTGGCAGGATCGCCGATCTGCTCGCAGATCGCGCACGACTCGCCGATCTTGACCAGCTTGGCCAGATAGCCTTCGAGCGAATGGAAAGGCACGCCGCACATCTTGATCGGCTGGCCGCCCGAGCTACCGCGCGCGGTCAGCGTGATGCCCAGCACGCGCGCCGCCTTTTCCGCGTCCGAGTGGAACAGCTCATAGAAGTCGCCCATGCGGTAGAACACCAGCATGTCCGGGTATTCGGCCTTGATGCTCAGGTACTGCTGCATCATGGGGGTGACTTTTTCGGTAGGGCTGTTCTTGACGGCGGCGGCGTTGATTTCGGTCGGGACGGTGGTCATTGGTTCTTTTTCGGCGGTGCGATGAGTCTGGTTTTGCAGGGGTAAAATCGGCCCCGGCGCGTAACCCATCATTCTACCGCTTTCGGGCGCGCGCCCCCAAGATTGTGTTTGTTATCAAACCGGTCCCTGGCCATGCAATGGCGCCGTTTCTGACAATTTGTAATGCTTCAGCCATGTTGGCGTCATGTTGCTGCGGTAAACTCACGGCCGCGAGGGCGGGAAGCTCCGCGGAGACTGCAAAGGACAGATATGCGCTTGCTCGTGGTGGAGGATGAACAAAAGGCCGGGGAGTACCTCCAGAAGGGCCTTACCGAGTCCGGCTTTGTCGTGGACTGGGCCAATAACGGGCCGGAGGGCTTGCATGCGGCGACCACCAGCCACTACGACCTGATCGTGCTTGATGTCATGCTGCCGGGCATGGACGGCTGGCAGATCGTCGCGGAATTGCGCAAGACGGTCGACACTCCGGTGCTGTTCCTGACCGCGCGCGACGCGCTGAACGATCGCATCAAGGGCCTGGAGCTGGGCGCCGATGACTACCTGGTCAAGCCGTTCGCCTTTGCCGAACTGCTGGTCCGGATTCGCACCTTGCTGCGGCGCGGGCCGATCAAGGAGCCCGAGCTGTTCCAGATAGCCGACCTGGAACTGGACGTGCCCAAGCGCCGCGTGACGCGCGCGGGCCAGCGTATCGATCTCACGGCGAAGGAATTCGCGTTGCTGCACCTGATGTCCAAGCGCGTAGGGCAGGTGCTGTCCCGGCCATTGATCGCCTCGCAGGTATGGGACATGAATTTCGACAGCGACACCAATGTGGTGGACGTGGCGGTGCGCCGGCTGCGCGCCAAGATCGACGATCCCTACACGGTCAAGCTGATCCACACCATCCGCAGCATGGGATACGTGCTGGAAGACCGCGGATGAACAGGCCCGGCTATTCGCTGACCGCGCAGCTGGGCGCGTTGTTTGCCATTGTGGCGGTCATCGTTTTCTCGGCGGTCGGCTTCTATCTCTACCGGGCACTGGCCGTCCAGTTACAGGAGCGGGACGAGGCGGAACTCGTGGAGCGCGTATTGCAAGTGCGGCACCTGCTCGCTGAAACCCCGGATGCAGGTTCAATACAAAGTGAGCCGCACCGCTTCCTTGATGCTGTCGATGCCGGCCACGGATTTTTCCTGGTCATCCAGACTCCTGGCGGACAGGTGCTGGCCCAAAACACGGCGGAACGCGGCTTTACGTTTCCCGGCGGCGCCGTGGCGGCCGATGCCACGCCGTCCACCGGCGATACCCGCCACACTGTCGCGGCCGACGGCAGCGCGTTGCAAGCGTTGACTGCGATGGGGCTGGTCGGCGCCGGCGGCGATGTGGTGCGTATCTCGGTGGCACGCACCGCTCATGAACGCCAGGAGGTACTCCGGGCCTACCGCTTGAAAGTCTGGATCGCGGCGCTCGCCGGCGCCATGTTGACCGCCGCGACCGGCTATCTTCTGGTGCACCGGGGCTTGGCGCGTGTACGTGCGCTGGCCGCGCAGGCGCAAGAGGTCACGGCGCACAACCTCGACAAACGGCTGGACGCCGACGCCGCGCCCGCCGAGCTGCGCCTGTTGGCGGATTCCTTCAACCGGGTGCTGGACCGCTTGCAAGACAGCTTCAACAGGCTCTCGCAATTCGCCGATGACCTGGCGCATGACTTGCGCACGCCCTTGAACAATCTGATGGTGCAGACCGAGGTGGTGTTTTCGCAGCCGCGCGACATCGAGGAGTACCAGAATCTACTGTCCTCAAACCATGAGGAATTCGGCAGGCTGGCCAGAATGGTGGAAAGCATGCTGTTTCTGGCGCGCGCGGATCACGACCAGGTCGCCCTCAGCACCGAACGCCTGAGCGCGGCCGAGGAGCTGGGCATGGTCGCCGAATACTTTGAAGGCTTGGCGTCGGACGCCGGTGTCAGCCTGAATATCGAGGCATCGGGGGAGATATGGGCTGACGCACATCTGTTGCGCAGGGCGGTCAGCAACCTGGTGGCCAATGCCGTGCGCTACACACCGCCAGGCTGCGCCATTGTGCTGGAGGCGGCCAGCGGCGGTGCCGGCACGACGATTTCCGTGACCAATTCCGGCCCAGGGATCGACCCGGCGCATCTGCCACGGGTGTTCGACCGCTACTACCGCTCCGATCAATCACGCTCCTCGCAATCGAGTTCGGCTGGCTTGGGCCTGGCCATCGTGAAGTCGATCATGGCCTTGCATGGCGGCCACGCGAGCGTGACGAGCGAGGTCAATGGCACGACGCGCTTCGCCTTGTTCTTTCCAGATTCTGCAATGTAAATGTAATTTTTCGGTCATGCGGGTGTGCGAGTCGGCTCCTTAGAATAGCCTCATCGACTTCACAACACACCACCTTGAAAGGGTAAGCATGAAAAACGTTAAAGCCGCAATCGCCTCCATCATTTTCGCCGCCGCCATGGCGCCGTTGGCTGGCATCGCACACCAGGACAACGCCGTAACCGGTCCTGCGCTCGGCCGCGCGGCGCCGGCGCAAGCGGCCACGCGCACGATCGTGGTCTCCGCCGCCACCAAGTTCATCAACGTTGAAAACGGCGATGTGGTGACGATCGATGTGGACGGCAAATCGTTCACCTGGCAGTTCGACACGCTGCGCGACAGCGACCGCTTCGCACTGGCCGCGATCGCGCCGGCCGGCATCAACACCCACGGCGTGTGGGTCTACGTCGCGCCAAATCCGCTGTACGTGAACTGAGGGAAGAACGCACATGAAAGCACTGTCCAACATCGTCGCGGCGGCGACCGTTGCCGCCGCCGTCCTGGCCAGTCCGCTGGCGATGGCGCATGCGACGCTGAAAAACGCCACCCCGGCAGCGGGCTCGGTCGTGGAGGCGGCACCGAAGGAAATCGCGCTCACCTTCAATGAGGCAGTCGAACCGGCATTCAGCAACATCACCGTCGCGGACGGTGCCGGTAAAGAGCTCGCAACCGAAAAAGCCAGGGTGGACGAGGCCAATCCTGCCATCCTGCATCTTGCCGTGGCTGGCCTGTCGGCGGGAACCTATACGGTCAGCTGGGCCGTTGCGGGGCATGACGGCCATCGTCGCAAGGGCGACTTCAAGTTCACGGTGAAATGAACGCTTAAATTTTGGAGAAACAAATGAAGAATATTGGCGCCGCGATTTCACTCGCTTTATTCACTTCGATGTGGTCGCTGGCCGCGGCAGCCGCAAGCGGCGACCAGATGCAAGGCGCCGCGCATCAGCATGGCGCTCACGATCACGGCGCATCGCTGGTCGGAAAGCCGGGGGACCTAGCCAAGGCGACACGTACCGTCGTTGTCGACATGAACGACACGATGCGGTTTTCGCCGTCGACCATCACGGTCAAACAAGGCGAAGTGGTGCGGTTTGTGGTGAAGAATTCGGGAAAACTGAAGCATGAGATGGTGATTGGCTCTGCCAGCGAACTGAAGGAGCATGCGCAGATGATGGCGAAGTTCCCGGAAATGGAGCACGCCGAGGCCAATCAGGTGACCCTGGCGCCAGGCACGAGCGGCAATCTGGTCTGGCAGTTCGACAGTGCCGGAAAAGTCGAGTTCGCGTGTTTGCAACCTGGGCATTTTGAAGCCGGGATGAAGGGCATCGTGGCGGTTGAAGGGAAAATGTAGTCTTAGTGCTGTTCTTGACCGCGTCGTTGATTTCGTTCGGGACGATGGCTATTGGTTTTTTTGGTGGTGCGATGGGGCCGGTTTTGCAAACGCTCAACCGGCCCTCCTTGCTTGAAGCTGGCAATGCCCTTGGATATGATGCAATGACTGTGCGTGGAAAGCGCACTGCTGGTAGTAGTTCTGCGAATGTAGGAAAGATCGTAGATATCAGACGTAGGAGGGGGAAATGAACAAATCTGAACTTGGTGCCGAGCTCGTAAAATCGAAATGACAACAGGCCGATGATGTTGAGCGAGAAGAGGTCCTGTTGGAGCTGAAGCGGCGAGGGCTGTCTATTAGCGATGCAATTCTGGCGCTGCGGAACTCCGGATTTTATTCGCTTGGGGAGGCGAAGGAATATATCTCCTCCAGCCCTGCATGGCAGACTGAAGTCGAAAACGGCAAAGTCCTGCATGAGATAGCCTGGCAAGTCCTTGATGACTTCGTCGCATCCCAACGCTACAAGCCATGATGCTTTCTGGCGTCCTTCCAGCTTGCGGGGTAATATTGCAGAAATAGTCAGAAGGCGGGCGGCAATGGATAAATTGAAGGCGATGCAAATTTTCGTCAAGGTCGTGGACAAGAAAAGCCTGACGGTCGCAGCGCAGAATTCCAATCTATCCGTTTCGATGGTCAGCAACTACCTCAAGTATCTCGAGGACGACCTGGGCACCGCGCTGGTGGCCCGCACCACCCGCAACCTGTCGATCACCGATTTCGGCACCTACTATTACGGCGTCTGCCAGAACGTGCTGGCGATGATACGGGAGAGCGGGGAGGTCGCCTCCCATTTCACCGTCAATCCCGAAGGCACGCTGAACCTGGCCGCGCCCCGCACCTTCGGCGTCGCCGCGCTGCTGCCGCGGCTGGGCGAGTTCTACGCGCAGTACCCGAAGATCCGTGTCGACGTCTCGATCAGCGACGACATCGTCGACATGACCACAACCGATTACGACGCCGCCATCCGGCTCGGCCCGCTGTCCGATTCGAACCTGGTGGCGCGGCCGCTGCGGCCGTATTCCGTGGTGCTGTGCGCCTCGCCGGATTACCTGGCCGGCCATCCGCCGCCGTCCTCGCCCGAGGACCTGGCCCGGCATCCGTGCATCGCCACCTACTTCGATCACAAGACCGTCTGGAACCGCCTGCAAACCACGTGGGAATTCATCGGCAACGGCGACGTGATCCACAAAGTGAACGTCCCCTTCAAGATGCAGGTGAACGACGCGCAGGGCGCCTGCGCGCTGGTCCTGAAGGGCGCAGGCATCGCGCTGATCCCGGACCTGCTGGCGCAACCGTGGCTGCAAAACGGCCAGCTGGTGCGCCTGCTGCCGGACTACCGCATACCCGACCGCGCCATGCACCTGGTCTACCGGAAAATGGACCACATGCCATCGACGCTGAAGGCCCTGGTCAAATTTCTGCTGGACGAGTTTTCCTGACACCCGGCGCCACGATCAACGCGCCGACGGCCAGCGCGGCGATCGCACACAACAGCGCGGGGACCATGCCGCCGGCCAGGCGCGCGGCCGTGACGTCGCCGACAATCAAGCCCATCGTGGCGACGCCGATCAGGCCGCCGATCTGGCGCGAGGCGTTCAGCACGCCGGACGCGACGCCGATGTAACGCTGTTCGGTTGACGACACCATCGCATTGGTCAGCGCCGGCACCGCCAGTCCGATACCCAGCCCGGCCACGACGAACTGGACGCCGATGTGCGCGTAGTGCCCATCGCCGACAAACGGCAGCATCGCCAGGTAGCCCAGCGCGGCCAGCGAGATGCCGGACACAAGCACCGTCCTGTAGCCATGCCTGACCATCAGCTTTCCGCACAACAGGTTGGCGGCCATGATGGAGCCGGTCATCGGCAGGAAGGCCAGGCCGGTATCGAGCGGCGAGTAGGCCCACGCATATTGGAAGAACAGGCTGAACAAAAAGATCTGCCCGTAGAACGCGAAGTTGACCAGGATGCCCGCCAGCGCCGACGAGGCGAAATGGCCGGCCCTGAACAAGTGCAGCGGCAGCATGGGCTGCGCCGTGTTTTTCTCGGCCGCGACAAACGCCGCGCCGGACAGCAGGAACACCAGCATCCCGCCTACCACCAGCGGAGAATAGGGACCGGACGAATTCACCTGGATCAAGGCCAGCGTGAAGCCGCCCAGCGCCAGGGCGGCCAGCAGTTGTCCCGGAATGTCGATCGCGCGGCCGGCCGTGCTGGCGGCGTCCTTCACCCAGCGCCAGGCGATCAGGCTGCCCACCAGCGCGATGGGCACGTTGACGTAGAAGATCGATCGCCAGCCGGTCAGGGAGATCAGCACGCCGCCGAACACCGGACCGAGCGCCAGCGCCATGCCGCCCGCCGCGGCCCACAGGCTGATCGCCCGGCTGCGCGCATCCCTGTCCGGGAAGGTCTGGTTGACGATGGCCAGCGAGGCCGGCACCACCAGCGCCGCGCCCAGGCCTTGCAGCAGGCGGTAGACGATCAACGCGGCCAGGCTGCCGGCGACGCCGCACAGCAGGGAGGCCAGCGCGAACAACACGAAACCGGTGAGGAAGACCTTGCGGGGACCGAAGCGGTCGCCCAGCGCGCCGGCCGTCAGCAGGAAGGCGGCGAAGGTCAGCGTGTAGCCGCTGACCACCCATTCAAGATGCGACATGGTGCCGGTGAATTCGGCGCGCAGGCTGCGCAGCGCGACGTTGACCACGCTGACGTCGAGTATGACGATGACGAAGGCGAGGCAGGATGACAGGAGCGCGAGCCGCTTCCCGGTTGGCGTGGACATGATGAGGTTCTCCTGTTGCGTAAGGCAAGGCGTCGATCGTAGTGCCTGGTCGATCGCGCCGTAAAGAACCTATCCCTGAAAACAGTTTGCAGCGGCGTTAAACAATCACGGAGCGCGGGCTCCGATCGTTTCACCGCTGGCGCCGCGCAGCAGGAACACGCCATACAGGCACAGCGGCAGCACCGCCAGCACCGCGGCAAACGGCAGCACCGAACCCTCGCCGGTGCTGGTCGCCGCGAGTGCCGACGTCACCAATGCGAAGTCCCACAGACAGTGCACCACCACCATCGGCCACACCGAGCGCGTGCGCAGGCAAATGGCGGCGTAGCCCACGCCCTGCAGGGACGCCGCGAGCGACTGCCACAGCGCGCCGCCGAAGTCGCCGCTCGCCCAACCATTGACCGTGTGGACCACGCCGAACAACAGCGACGAGGCCAGCACCGCAGGCCAGACCCCGTGCCGGTCCAGCAGGCCTTGCAGCAATACCGAGCGGAACATCAACTCTTCCGACACGGCCACCAGCGCCGTATTGCAGCCGACGACCAGCAGCACTTTTGCCGGCGGCCATCCGTCCGCCCACGCCACAAGCAGCATCAGCAGCGAAAAGAGCAGGGGCGGCAAGACCAGCCGCAGCGATTTCCACGATTCGGGGGCATGCAGGCCGGCGGCGCGGCGGTCGGCCGAAGCCAGCGCCACCACCAGCGCAAACACGGCCGCCAACACCCACCCGGGGCCGATGCCGCCGGCCACCGATTCAACCAACGATAGCTGGCCGCGACCGAGCAATCTGCCGGTGCCCAATGTCAGGCCCAGCCAGACCGCCAGCGCGGCAAGCGCCAGCGGGAAAGTAATGTGGAGTCGTTTCATGCGGTGGTCTTCTCGGTTTATCTACCAAGCAATAATACAGCAGTGAAATTTCAGCGGTGAACAAACGAAAGCCACCGCCATCCGCCATCTTCGCTTTGCCTAACATACAAACCAAAGCTGTGTATTAACGACAACAGTGATTTTTTGCGCTTATGGCTTAAACGCTCACGTTTTGCCGCCGCAAGAAAAAAATTCAAGCGAACAGTTGTGACTAAAAATTAATTAAGTGATACTTAAGTTGAAACTTTTGCATGCCTTGTACGCAATGCGTGCGGGTTTCATGGTGCATATTTTCATAGGGAAAACGGACATTTCGGATCAACAATAAAATTAAGGGTATAGCAGGCATGAAACTTTCAGTGAACCCGACTCCCCGCCTCAAAAAGGCGAGGGCAACGCTGCGTCCCACCGCTGGACGCATGTTAATTGCTTTCATGGCATTGGGCTGGACCATCTCCAGCTCCGCCGCCACCCCGAGCCAGCCGACCGGCGAATTCTGGCAGGACGTCGGCCCTGGGGGCGGACGCAGCGCGCAAGCGGCCGGCACGTCGGGCCCGCGCCGCTTCCACGCCGCCAGCCTGAACCGCAACGGCCTGAAGCAGCTGGCCCAGTCGGCGCCGCTGGAGCGCACCGAGGCCGCCGCCGTCAGCCCGCTGATCATTTCGCTGCCGCATCCGGACGGCGGCTACCAGCGCTTCGCCATCGTCGACTCGCCGATCATGGAAGCGGGCCTGGCCGCCAAGCACCCTGAAATCCGGACCTATGCCGGCAAGGGCATCGACGATCCGAACGCCAGCCTGCGTATGGACATTACGCCGCTGGGCCTGCACGCCTCGGTGCGCACGCCGGCCGGCGCCTGGTACGTCGATCCGCAGACCGCGCTGGACGATAGTGTCTACAACAGCTATCACAGCCGCGACCTGGCCAACAGCCACGGCGCGCTGCGCGAAGCCCCGCTGGCCGAGGCGCAGATCGCGCTGTCG
Organism: Duganella caerulea; assembly: GCF_040362985.1. NCBI lineage: Bacteria > Pseudomonadati > Pseudomonadota > Betaproteobacteria > Burkholderiales > Oxalobacteraceae > Duganella > Duganella caerulea. Next base: position 102,814 of record NZ_BPWJ01000002.1, read on the forward strand.
CAGGGCTTCTACCACGCCGACGACAAGGTCGAAGTGCGCGGCGCCGGCTTCGCGCCGGGCGCCTCGGTCACGGTCTCGGTGCGCAACGAGGACGACAGCGCCACGCGCCAGAGCGTGGTCGTCAACGCCGACGCCGAAGGCGTGATCAACACCACGCTGGTGGCCGACCCGTCGCGCAACACCGGCGCCTTCGAAGTGAGCGCCACCGACGGCAAGTCGACCAGCACCGTGGCCTACCACGTGGTGGACGACCAGGTCGTGGCCGGCCCGACCTCGGGCAACCAGCTGCGCACCTACCGCCTGGCGCTGGTCACCGATCCGTCCTACGCCACCTATTTCGGCGGCCCGGCCAACGTCACGGCGGCCAAGGTCACGCTGATCAACCGCGTCACCCAGGTCTACGAGGACGAGACCGCGATCCGCCTCATGCTGATCAATAACACCGACGCGCTGAACCTGGACACCGCCGCGCAAATGACCGGCGCCAACGGCCCCTGCGGCGGCGCGGCCTGTTTCACGGCTGATCAGGCGGGTTCCTGCAGCGGCGACACCTTGTCGCGCAACCGCGTGGTGGCGGGCCTGCTGGCCGGCGCCGGCAACTTCGATGTCGGCCACATCGCGCTCGGCCTCAACGGCGGCGGCATCGCCAGCCTGGGCGTGGTCGGCGGCAGCGGCAAGGCGCAGGGCTGCACCGGCATTCCCACGCCGGTCGGCGACTTCTACGCCGTTGATTATGTGGCGCACGAAATGGGCCACCAGTTCTCCGGCAACCACACCTTCAACGGCGTGATCAGCAATTGCTCGGGGGGCAACCGCAACGCCGGCACCTCGGTGGAGCCGGGCAGCGGCTCGTCGATCATGGCCTACGCCGGCATTTGCGGCACCGACAACCTGCAGACTCACAGCGACGCCTATTGGTCGCAGCGCAGCTTCGATGAAATCGTCGCCTACACCTCCGGCGCGGAGAGCAAGGTCAACGAACAGCAGATGGTGGCGCTGACCAACTTCGGCGGCACCCAGCAGTTCAAGCTGCGCTACAACGGCCACGATTCGGCGCCCATCGTCCGCGGCAGCAACTTCACCAGCAGCGGCATCAAGCACGCCATCGAAGACATCGACGGCTGGCCGGCGGGCGGCACCGTGTCCGTCACCGCGGTGAGCGACAGCGCCGTCACGCTGACCTTCAAAGGCGCGCTGGCCGGCACCAAGGTGCCGTTGCTGCAGCTGGTCGGTTGCAGCGGCGGTTGCAGCGGCTATGTCGGCGAGGTCGTCGCCGGCGGACCCACCAACCGTCGCGGCGCCTTGTCGTTCACCGGCAATACCACGCCGGTGGTGACGGTGCCGGCGGGCTACACCATTCCGGTCCGCACGCCGTTCGCGCTGACCGGCAGCGCCACCGACGGCGAGGCCGACACCTTGACCTACCTGTGGGAGCAGAACGACCGCGGCAACGACGACGGCACCGGCTTGATCAGCAATAACAAGACCAACGGGCCGCTGTTCCGCCAGTTCGGCGTGCGCGCCGTGGTCAGCAACGACGACACCATCAAGTACGGCTCGCCGGGCGAGAACCACGTCAGCACCGATCCGACCCGCGTGTTCCCGGACATGGCGCAGATCCTGGCCAACAACACCAACGCCGAAACCGGCAGCTGCCCGGCCGCCGCGACGACGCCGACCCCGGCCGATATCGAGTGCTTCTCGGAGTTCCTGCCGACGGCCGACTACGTGGGCTTCGGCGCCAACGCCAAGCCGGCCTCGCTGAACTTCCGCCTGACGGCGCGTGACGGCCGTGGCGGCGTGGGCAATGCCAGCACCAAGCTGGTGCTGGCGCCCAATGCCGGGCCGTTCCTGGTGACGTCGCCGAACACCGCGGTATCGCTGGACGCCGGCTCGACCCAGACCGTGACCTGGAGCGTGGCCAACACCAACGTGGCGCCGGTCAACACCGCCAACGTGAAGATCACGCTGTCCACCGACGGCGGCAAGACCTATCCGTACACGCTGGCGGCCAGCACGCCCAACACCGGCAGCAAGGCGGTCACGCTGCCGATGGTGGGCAGCGCCACGGCGCGCATCAAGGTGGAAGCGGTCGACAACGTCTTCTTCGACGTGTCGAACGCCAACTTCACGATCCGCCTGGTGGGCGACGTCAACGGCGACGGCGCGGTCAACTGCGACGACCTGGCCGTCATCAAGGCCGCGCTGGGCAAGCGCACCGGCCAAGCCGGCTTCGACGCGCGCGCCGACCTGAACAAGGATGGCGTGGTGGATGCGCGCGACCTGTCGGCCGAGACGCAACGCATACCAGGCGGTTGCCGCCTGTAAGCCTCCCACAATTGAAGCCCGTTGGGCAAAAGGAAAAAACAATATGTTGAGTTTGAAAAAATGGAAATACCAGGCCGGCGCCGTGCTGCTGGCCGCCGCCTTCGGCGCGCCGTCGGCCTATGCCGCCGACCCGGCGTTGAGCATCGTCGCCACGCCGTCCAGCGGCGTGGTGGGCTCGACCATCGAGCTGGACATCCGCATCGCCGGCGTGACGGACCTGTATGGCTACAATTTCTCGCTGTTGTTCAATCCGGCCTACCTGCAAGTGGCTGGCAACAGCGAAGGCGCCTTCCTGGGTTCGGACGGCGGCGCCACCGACTTCGGCGTGGCCGATGCGACCGGCACGCCGGGGCTGGTGTCCTATGTGTATGGCAGCAAGTTCGGCCAGGTGCCGGGCGTGAGCGGCGGCGGCAGCCTGGCGCACCTGAAGTTCAACGTGATCGGTGCCGGCACCAGCACGCTGAGCTTCACCGACGCCTTGTTCGTCAACTCCAACCTGGGGGACATCACCACGAAACTGGGTACGCGGACGCTGGTCACGAGCGTGCCGGAACCGTCGGCCTACCTGATGCTGGGTGCCGGCCTGGTGGGGCTGGCGGCGCTGCGCCGCCGTAAAGCCGGCTGATGTTGCACCGCGCTGCCGCCCCGCGCGGCAGCGCTTCATGCTAACTACAGCGCGCTGACCAGCACCGCGGCGTCGGCGCCGGCTTCCGTCACGGAGAGACGGTCGGCGCGCACCGCGACATCGCTGGCGGCCTGCGTGCGCACCGGTCCTATCATCGTCCCGTTGGCCATGCCCGCATCGTTGGTGCGGAAGCTGCCCAGCGGCGCGGCTTGGCTGCCGACGGTAACGTTATAAACCGTATTCGGCTTCAGCTTGTACAGGAACACCTCCATCGCGTCGACCACGCCCAGGTTGCGTACCACGGCGAAACCCTTGCCGTTCCCGCTTGTCGCCTTGAACGGGATGCTGTGCGCATCCTGGTTCACGCGCGGCACCAGGTTGGCGCGGTCGTCCGCCGACGGAGCCACCTTTGACAGGTACACCAGCGCCTGCGGCGCCTGCCCGCCAGGGATGGTGGCGATGACCTGGTTGCTGGCGCTGTCGATCACCTGCACGCCATCGCCGTTTTCCAGCCCGACGTACAGGCGGCTGCTGTCGTCCGAAGTCCAGATCCCGTGCGGCAGCGCGCCGGTGGCGATGGTCGCCAGCAGGCTTGCTTCCTTGCCGGTGCTGTAGACCTTGACCAGGTTCTCGCCGCCTATCGTCACGTAGGCGCGCACCGCGCCGCCGACGGTGGCGAAGGCCAGGTGGTTGGTGATGAATCCCGTGTCGATCACGCCCGTCACCTCCAGCGTCCTGGTGCTGATGCGCGTGACCTTGCCGACGTCCTTGTGCGTCATCCATATCTCGCTGAAGTCCGGCGTGAACTGCAGGAAGGGCGAGAACGGGCTGGCCACGGCGATGCGCTTGATGACGGCGTGCGTGGCGACGTCGATCACGTCGACCGTCGGCGTGAAGCTGGAGACCACGAAAGCCAGCTTGCCGTCCGGGTGGAACTGCACCATGCCTGGACCGAGGTCGGTCTGGATGCGGCGCGTTTCCCTGAACGTGGCCGGGTCGATGACGGAGATATAATCCTCGCCGCGCACCACCACCCACACCTCCTTGCCGTCGGCGCTGAAGAAGCCTTCGTGTGGCGAGCGTCCCACGTAGGTCTTGCCTTTGACCTTGTTGGTCGCGGTATCGATGAAGGTGACCGAGTTGGAGCCGTTGGAGATGGCGATCAGCGTCTTGTGGTCTGGCGAGAAGCCCAGGCCGTGCACATTGATCTCGCCGCGATACAGCGGCGACAGCACGTCCGGCCGCGCGTTGCCCAGCCTGATCTGGCCCAGCAGCGTATTGGTGGCGGGGCTGAACACGGAAATCGTGTTGGTGTTCTGGTCCGCCGTGTAGACGCGGTCCTGCGCCGATGGCGCGGCGATGGCGGCTGCAGGCAGCAGCGCGGCAATCGCCCAGGCGATGGTCTTCATTTTTTCTCCTCAGTGGTGTGGCGTTGCAGCCAGGCCTGCATCACCTTGATTTCGTTCTGCTGCTCGGCGATGATGCCGAGCGCCAGGTTGCGCAGTTCAGGGTCACCGGTGTAGAGCAGCAGGGCTTTGGCCATGTCGACCGCGCCCTGGTGGTGCGGGATCATCATGGTGACAAAGTCATGCTCGCTGACGCCGTTCATCGGCGCCCGCTTCATGCCGGCATCCATGACCGCCATCGCGTCGTCCATCAAGGCGTCGAACGACTTGGCGGTGCTGGCGACGAATGCCGGCGGCGCGGCGGCGCTGTCGCCGCCGTGGTGATGCTGATGCTCCTGTGCGCCGGCACGCAGCGCCGCCAGCGCCAGCAAGCAGGCGGCAACGGTGCGGATCGGGTTGAACATGGCGTACTCCTTGTATGGTTATCCGGGCTATCGATGCATGGGCTGTATCGATGGCGCCAGTCTAGGGACGCGCCGCTGACGGCAGGATGACGCGCAAATGACAGATTTGTAATCCAACCGGCCATGCAAAAGGCCGACAATGCCCATCTGGAGAACATCATGAAGATACTGGTTGTCGAGGACGAGCCCAAGGCGGGCGACTATCTGGTCAAGGGTTTGCGGGAGTCGGGCTACGTGGCCGACCTGGCGCGCAATGGCGTCGACGGCCTGGCGCTGGCGCTGGAACACGACTACGACCTGATCGTGCTGGATGTGATGCTGCCGCAGCTGGACGGCTGGGCGGTGCTGGGCAGGCTGCGCGAACGCAAACAGACCCCGGTGCTGTTCCTGACCGCGCGCGACGAGGTGGCCGACCGCGTCAAGGGCCTTGAACTGGGCGCCGACGACTACCTGGTCAAACCCTTCGCCTTCGCCGAGCTGCTGGCCCGCATCAAGACGCTGATGCGGCGCGGACCGGTGCGCGAGATGGAGCTGATCCGCATCGCCGGCCTGGAGATCGATGTGCTGCGCCGGCGCGTCACGCGCCACGGCGACCGCATCGAACTCACCGCCAAGGAATTCGCGCTGCTGCACCTGCTGGCCAAGCGCCAGGGCGAGGTGCTGTCGCGCACGCAGATCGCGTCGATGGTGTGGGACATGAACTTCGACTCCGACACCAACGTGGTCGACGTGGCGATCCGCCGCCTGCGCGCCAAGATCGACGATCCCTACGCCGACAAACTGGTGCAGACCGTGCGCGGCATGGGCTACCTGCTGGAAGTGCGGTCGTGAGGCGGCGCCCGCTGTCGCTGACCTTGCGGGTGGCGCTGCTGCTGTCGGCGGTCGCCGTGGCGATCTTCCTGATGGCCGGCGTCTACCTGTACACGACGCTGGCGCGGCAGATGGCCAGCCGCGACGACGTGGAGCTGATCAACAAGGTGACGCAGATCCGCCGCATCATCGCCGGCCTGCCATCGCCGCAGGCGATCGCCCAGGACCGGCGGCAGCTGATGGAAACCCTGTCCGGCCACGATGACTTCATGCTGCGCGTGAACGGGCCGGATGGCGCGGCGCTGCTGCAATCGGCGCGCACCTCGCGGCCGCTGCCGCCCATCGACAGCGTGCCGGCCCAGCGCGCGCTGACGCTGGACGACATCCACGACTGGACGCCGGAGACCGGCATCGGCCGCATGGTGAGCGCGGCCGGGCAGGTGGGCGGCGGCGAGACGGTGCGCATCACGCTGGCGCGCGAGCGCTCCGACCGGCTCAAGATCCTGCGCGGCTTCATCGCCGATCTGCTGGTGGCGCTGTGCGGCGGCGCGCTGCTGGCCATCCTGCTCGGCTATGCCATCGTCCGCCACAGCATGCGCCAGCTGCGCAGCGTGATCGCCAAGGCCAACGACATCAACGCCAACCGCCTCAACACCCGCCTGTCGGTGCAGGACGCGCCGGTCGAACTGCGCGAGGTGGGCGGCGCCTTCAACGCCATGCTGGACCGGCTGGAAGACGGCGTGCAGCGCCTGTCCGGCTTTGCCGCCGACCTGGCCCACGACCTGCGCACGCCGGTCAATACGCTGATGATGGAAACCCAGGTGGCGCTGGCGCGGCCGCGCACGGCGGAGGAGTACCAGGCGCTGCTCGCCTCCAACTCGGAGGAATATGAACGGCTTGCGCGCCTGATCGAAAACACGCTGTTCCTGGCGCGGGTGGACAACGCCCAGCTGGCCGTGCGGCGCGAACCGCTGGACCTGCGCGCCGAGCTGCTGCGCATCCATGACTACTTCGAGATCCTGGCCGATGACGTCGGCGTGAGGCTGGGGGTGGACAGCCAGGCGATCGAAGCGCAGCTCGATCCCGTGTTGCTGCAACGCGCGGTCGGCAACCTGGTCTCGAACGCGATCCGCTACACGCCGGCCGGGGGCGCGATACGGCTGACGGCGCGGCGCTGCGCGCAGGGCATTGAGTTGGCGGTCGCCAACACCGGCCCCGGCATCGCGCGCGAACACTTGCCGCACATCTTCAACCGTTACTACCGCGCAGACGCCGCCCGCTCCGGACAGGCCCAGTCGGCCGGGCTGGGGCTATCCATCGTGCGCGCCATCATGGCATTGCATGGTGGTAGCGTCCGGGTCGAGAGCGAAGAGGGAGGAAACACCACGTTTTTCCTGTTGTTTAAATAATTTTAAAAAAATTTAAAAATATTTGTCGATTTGATGTGTGCTGCTTCGTCGTAGAGGTAGAGTGAGCGTTTCACTCGGTCCTACTTTCACTTAAAGGAGAGCATCATGACTGCAAAAGTAAATCCTATCCCGGAAGGCATGCACAGCGTCACCCCGCACCTGGTCGTCGACGGTGCGGCGAACGCCATCGAGTTCTATAAAAAAGCGTTCAATGCCGTCGAAACCGCGCGCATCCCCGGCAAGGAAGGCAAGCTGATACACGCCGCCGTCCGCATCGGCGACTCCACCGTCATGCTGGTGGACGAGTTCCGCGACTTCGGCAACCTCGGCCCCAAGGCGCTGAAGGGCAGCCCGGTCACGCTGCACATCTACGTGCCGGACGCCGACGCCACCTACGCCCAGGCGATCGCCGCCGGCGCCGCCGAGAAGATGCCGCCGGCCGACATGTTCTGGGGCGACCGCTATGGCCAGGTCACCGACCCGTTCGGCCACGTCTGGTCGATCGCCACCCACACCAGGGACATGACGCGTGAGGAAATGGACGCGGCCATGAAGCAACAAATGCCCGATTGCGGCTAAGCGGAGAACACTATGCGTTTCATGATTATCGTTAAAGCCACCGAGGATTCCGAGGCGGGCAAGATGCCGAGCACCGAGCTGCTGACCGCGATGGGCAAGTTCAACGAGGAACTGGTGAGCGCCGGCGTGCTGCTGGCCGGCGAGGGCGTGCATCCCAGCTCCAAGGGCGCGCGCATCCGCTACGAAGGCACCAAGCGCACCGTCATCGACGGCCCGTTCGCCGAGACCAAGGAGCTGATCGCCGGCTTCTGGCTGCTGCAGGTGAAGTCGAAGGAGGAGGCCATCGAGTGGATGAAGCGCTGCCCGAACCCGTTCGACACGCCGTCGGAAATCGAAATCCGCCAGGTGTTCGAGATGGAGGATTTCGGCGCAGCGGCCACGCCGGAGCTGGTCGCGCAGGAAGAAGCCTTGCGCGCGCGCCTGTGATGCTGCTACCTTAGCGGAAAAAAGGAGCAAGCGATGGAATACATGGTACTGCGCCGCGCCAACCAGAGCACCGAACGCGGCCAACAGCCGCCGGCGCTGGAGCCGGGAACTTTTCTCAAGCCCAGCACGGAGGCGGTGCGGCTGCTGCGGCGCGACGGCGTCTGGAGCCGGCAGCACGGGCCGTTCGCGCCCAGGGAGCTGGTGGCCGGCTTCACCCTGATCGAGGCGGAATCGAAAGAGGACGCCATCGAGCAGGTGCGCTGGTGGCCGCTGTTCGACAGCGGCGCCGTGTATGAAATCCGCGATGCGGGCTGCCCCGGCAACTGCATCGGCTTCGACGAACGCGGCACGGCGGCGGGCACCATCCCCCGCCGTGACGAGGCGCTCACGCGCTACGTGGTCTTCATCCGCTCCGACGAGGACGCCGAGGCCAACGCGGTGCCGCCGCCGGAAGTCATCGACGTGATGAACGCCTACAACGAGGCGGGCGTGCAGCAGGGCGTGCTGCTGGCGGGGGAGGGCCTGAAGGCCAGCGCCTCCGCCACCCGCGTCCACTTCGCCAATTCGAAAACCTCGGTGGTCGACGGTCCGTTCACCGAGGTCAAGGAACTGATCGCCGGCTACTGGATGCTGCAGGCGGCCTCGCTGGACGACGCCATCGCCTGGGCCAAGACCTATCCCTATCCCAGCCCCGGCGACCTGACGCTGGAGATACGCGAAGCGTGCGAGCGCATCGCCCACCAGGAATTCACACCCGAGATGCGCGCGGCCGAGGAACGCCTGCGCGCCGAACTGCTGGAGGCCGGCCTGCGCGACGCCTTCAGGAAAAAAGCCCGTGGCGGCTGACGTCCACAAGATCGTCGAGGCGGTATGGCGGATGGAGTCCGCCAAGATCATCGCCGTGCTGGCGCGCATGTTGCGCGACGTCGGTCAGGCCGAGGAGCTGGCGCAGGATGCGCTGGTGATGGCGCTGGAACGCTGGCCCGACACCGGCGTGCCGGACCAGCCGGCCGCTTGGCTGACCACCGTCGCCAAGAACCGCGCGCTGGACGTGCTGCGGCGCCGCCAGCTGCACCAGGAAAAGGAAGGGGAGCTCACCTACGAACTCGAAGGCGTGCTGCAGGATGCCGCGCCCGACCTCGACGCGGCGGTGGCCGACGCGCTGGAGAACGACATCGGCGACGACCTGCTGCGGCTGGTGTTCGTGGCCTGCCATCCGGTGCTGCCGACCGACGGCCGGGTGGCGCTGACCCTGCGCATGCTGGGCGGCCTGGACACCGGCGAAATCGCCCGCGCCTTCCTGGTGCCGGAAGCGACCGTGGCGCAGCGCATCGTGCGCGCCAAGCGCACGCTGGCCGAGGCCAAGGTGCCGTTCGAGGCGCCGCGCGCGCACGAGCTGGCCGAGCGGCTGGCCTCGGTGCTGCAGGTGGTCTACCTGATCTACAACGAAGGCTATTCCGCCAGCGCCGGCGCCGACTGGATGCGCCCGGCCCTGTGCGAGGAAGCGCTGCGGCTGGGCCGCATCCTGGCCGAGCTGGCGCCGGACGAGCCGGAAGTGCACGGCCTGGTGGCGCTGATGGAGATTCAGTCCTCGCGCGCCCGCGCCCGCGTCGGCCCCAAGGGCGAGCCCATTCTCTTGCTGGAGCAGGACCGCGCGCGCTGGGACCAGCTGCTGATACGGCGCGGCCTGGCGGCGCTGGAGCGCGCCGAACGCACCGGGCGCGGCCTGGGTTCGTACGGCGTGCAGGCGGCCATCGCGGCCTGCCATGCGCGCGCGCGGCTGGCGGCCGACACCGACTGGCAGCGCATCGCCGCGCTGTACGACGCGCTGGCGCAGCTGGCGCCGTCGCCGGTGGTGGAGCTGAACCGCGCGGTGGCGCTGGCCATGGCCTTCGGGCCGGCGGCCGGGCTGGAGGTGGTGGATGGCTTGATGGATGTGGCGGCGCTGAAGCACTATCACCTGTTGCCGAGCGTGCGCGGCGATTTCCTGTCCAAGCTGGGACGGCACGACGAGGCGCGGAACGAATTCGAACGCGCGGCGCAGCTGACGCAGAACGAGCGCGAACGCACCCTGCTGCTGGCGCGCGCCGCCGCCCAATAAAAAAAGCTGGCCCCCACGGGAGTTAGGGGCCAGCAAACCTTGGTACCACTACCTCTTTACAAACTACGCCTTACAGCTTGGCGCGCAGGCCCAGGTAGAAAGTGCGGCCGTTCGAGTAAAACGCACGCGGCTGGTCAGGCGTCTCCGCGTACATCTTGATGGTGGTGTTGGTCAGGTTCAGCGCGTCGAAGGTGATGGTCAGCTGCTCGTTGATCTTGTAGTTCAACGAAGCGGCCAGGTTGCCCGCGCCCTTCACGTGCTGGCTGGCACCGCGGTCCACGCCGGCCTTGTAGCTGGAGCGGTAGTTGTACGCCAGGCGCGCGCTGAACTTGGCGTCCTCGTAGAAGCCGGTGATGTTGTAGGTGCTCTTCGAGGAGTTCAGCAGCTCGCTGCCGTCGTCCAGCTTGCCGTCCGCGTAGGTGTAGTTGGCCAGCACGCCGAAGCTGTTGAACAGCGGCTGCTGGTAGCTCAGCTCCACGCCCTTGTTCTTGCCGCTGGTGTTGAACGGCGACGTGATCTGGTACACGGTCTGCTTGTTCTGCTTGTTGTTGAAGTAGGTGCCGCTCGTGGTGCCTTGCGCCACCACCGACACCAGGTCCATGTAGAACAGGCCGGCCGACACCGACGACTTCGGCGCGAAGTACCATTCGGCGCTGACTTCCGCGTTGTTGGAGCGGATCGGATCGAGCTTGGCGTTGCCGCCGCTGCCGCTGAGCGCGTCGTCGTTCAGCGAGACCGAGCCGCCCAGCGCGCTGTAGTCGGGACGCGACATCGCCCGCGCCAGCGCACCGCGCACCACCAGGTCCTTGTTGACGTCGTACTTGATGTTCGCGCTTGGCAGCACATCGTTGTAGGTGCGCTCGAACGAGGTCGGGGTGTAGGGACCGAAGGCCGAGCCGGTGATCGGCGCCGTGCCGCCGGCCAGGTTGACGATCGAAGTCTGCTGGGTGCGTACGCCGCGCAGGCCGACGTTGCCGCTCCAGTTGTCGCCGGTCAGGTTGGCCATGCCGTACAGCGCGGTGGTCTTCTCGTTGACCTTGAATTCATCGGTCCAGTTGTGGCGCACCACGAAGTCCAGCAGGCGGTTGCCCGGCACCGCGCCCCAGGCGCCCAGCGCCGCGCCGCTGTAGCGGAAGTAAGCCGACGACAGGTTGCCGCCCAGGTTGGAGGCGAAGTCGCTCGGATACTGCTCGCCGTTCCAGGTCGGGCCGGGATTGCTGAAGCCCAGCGGGCCCGGGCGGGTTTCCAGCGGATGCTCGGCGCTGCGCTTGTGGTCGGTGAAGCGCACGCCGAACTTGACCGAGTCGAACACGCCTTCGCTGATGCGCAGGTCGCCGTCCAGCTGGGCGTAGTGTTCCTTGTCGATCGACTGCGCCTCGCCGCCGCCGGCCCAGGCGGTGCTGCCTGGCTTGGTGGTCACGCCGCCGGGGTAGGAGACGTTGGCCGGGCTCAGGCCGTTCAACTGGTAGGTCATGCCGCCGTTGACGTTGTTCTGGTAGTAGACGTCGCCGTGGTCCCAGCCTTCGCCGTGGGTCAGGCCGGCCTTGCCGCTGAAGGTCAGGTCTTGCGTGGCGCGGTAGCGGAAGTTGAAGTCGACGTAGTAGGATTCGCCCCCCGCGTCGGGACGGTAGATGTTGTCGACCTCGCCCGAATTGCTGGCGAAGGTGGCGCCGGTGATGGTGCCGTTCTTGGTGGTGACATTGGTCGGCACCAGGTTGTCGCGGTTGAAGGAGTTGGCGGGCGCGGCCAGCCAGTTGGTGTTCTGGTGCGGCGCGCTGAGCTTGGAGTAGAAGCCGTTCAGGTCCAGCGTCAGCTCTTTCGACGGCTTGACTTCGACATCGAAGGAGCCGCCTTCACGTTTTTTCTTTTGCTCGAACAGCGAGGCGCCGATGAAGGTCGGCACGTTCAGGCCGGCCAGCGCCGGATTGGCCTTGGCGGCCGCGCTGTCGGCGGCCACCTTGGCGTAGCCCAGTACTTCCTGGCCATCGCGGCGCACGCTGGTTTTCTCGGAGAATGCCTGCACCAGCACGCCGGCGGTGTTGGTGTCGTTCTTCCACGCGAACAGGCCGGAGAACTGCGGCTCGGTCTTGCTGGACAAATCGTTGTACACGGCCTGCACCGAGCCTTCCAGCGTCAGCGATTTCTTGAAGTCCAGCGGACGGCGGGTGATGACGTCGATGGCGCCGGATACGCCGCCCTCGACCAGGTCGGCGGTCTGCGACTTGTGCACGATGATCGAGCTGACCAGCTCGGAAGGCAGCAGCGAGAAGCTGCTGGAGCGGCCGACGTTGCCGCCGAACTGGTTCAGCACGAACCAGTCGCCGGTGCTGATGGCGTGGCCGTTGAACAGGGTCTGCTGCAGCGACGGGCTGGTGCCGCGCAGGCTGACGCGGTCGTTCTCGCCGAAGCCGCCTTCGCCGCCGGCCGACGACTGGATGTTCACGCCGGGCAGGCGCTGGATGGCGTCGGCCACGTTCTTGTCGGGCATTTTGCCGATGTCTTCGGCGGTCACCACCTCGACCACGGAATCGGCATTGCGTTTTTGCTTGAGCGATTGTTCCAGGGCGGCGCGTACGCCCGAGACGGTCACCACGGCCGGTGCGTCGCCGGCCTGGGTGGTCTGCGCCATCGCCGGCGTGGCGCAGGCGATCATCAGGCCGACCGCCACGGCGATCGGGGTCAGGCCGGTGCGGGCCGGCGTGGTGCTGCGTGTTGCGTGCTGTTGAAACGTCATTGCAAATCTCCAGTATGGCCCGAGCGAGCCTGTTCACTTCTTGTGATGATGAATCTCTCGCAAGATTCCCCCTTGCAAACCAAACAACAAAACCAGTTCGATGCCAATATACTGTAAACAATGATACCAGAGCGCTACCAGTTGTAAAAAAATACGAAATGTGGTGTTTTTTAGACAAAAAATCGCTTAATATTCACCTGTTTGGTGCGAAATATTGAAATTACATCAAGATTTAAGCGGGATTCTGGTACTTAATTGGTACTATATTTGTGGCGGGGGTATCATATGATGACGTTGACCAACATCGTGAAGGTGCTTGCCGAGAGCAGCAGCCTGCCGCTGTATCACCAATTGCAGCGCGCCTTGCGCGAGGCCATCGCCCAGCGCGTGTTGCTGCCGGACGACGCGCTGCCGCCCGAGCGCAAGCTGGCCAGCGACCTGAATGTGTCGCGGCTGACGGTGCGCAAGGCGCTCGACGGGCTGGTGGCGGAGGGCTTGCTGGTGCGGCGCCCCGGCTCGGGCAACTTCATCAACCACACCCGTATCGAGCAGAGTTTTTCCAAGCTCAGTTCATTTTCCGAGGACATGCGCGCGCGCGGACGCCAGCCCAGCAGCACCTGGCTGCACCGCGCCACCGGCATCGCCACCTGCGAGGAGGCGGTGCGGCTGCGCCTGAGTCCGGGCGAGACGGTGTACCGCTTCCACCGCATCCGCTACGCCGACGGCACGCCGATGTGCGTGGAATATGCGACCGTGCCGGGCAGTTGCCTGCCGTCGCTGGAGGCGGTGGATAAATCGATGTACGAGGCGCTGAACCGCTGCGGCAACCGGCCGGTGCGGGCGCTGCAGCGGCTGTCGGCGCTGCTGCTCAACGCCGAGCAGGCGCGCCTGCTGGACGCCAGCGAGGCCGCCGCCGGCCTGGCGGTCGAGCGGCTGGGCTTCCTGGCCGACGGCCGGGTGGTGGAGTTTTGCCGCTCGTATTTTCGCGGCGACGCCTACGACTTCGTGGCGGAGCTCAGCTCGGTCTGAAACCAGGCCAGCGCCTCTTCCCACAGCGGCTGCGCCTGGGCCTTGAAGTAGCCCATGTGGCCGATGGGGCCGAAGCCGGCCCGCGCCGGATCGATGGTGACGGCGGTGACGTCGGCATTGCGGTAGCCGGCCATGAAGGCGTCGCGCGAGGCCGGGCCGGCCCACAGGTCGTCCACCGAGTTGGCCGCCAGCACCGGCATGCGCACGCGGTCGTAGCTGGCGCGGATCCCGCTCATCTTGGGATCGTCGAAGAAGTAGTGCGGGTAGCGGCACCAGCGTTTCCACTGGTGGTAGACCGTCAGCGGCAAATCCTCTCCCATGCCCAGCTTGCTCCAGGCCAGATAGCCTTTCCAGCGCGTCAGCAGCGGGCCGAACAGGTTCCAGGTCAGCCAGACCTTGACGCGTTCCAGCGGCGGCATCCAGCCGTGCCAGCCGGCGCTGACGCCGAACAGGTAACAGGCCGCGACCTTGTGCTGGTTGGGCAGCAGCCCCAGCGCGTGGCCGCCGTAGGAATGCCCGACCATCAGCAGCGGCAGCGCGTCGCTGGCCATGTGCTCGATGGCGGCGGCCAGGTCGAGCCGGCCCCAGTCCAGGAAGTCCACCTTGAAACCCTTCAGCGTGGCCGGGCGCGACAGGCCGATGCCGCGGTAGTCCAGCGTGAGCACGCGGTAGCCGCGCGCGGCGGCGAACTCGGCGAAGCGGCGGTAGTAGCCCTGTGGCACGCCGGTGGCGCTGGCCACGACCAGGTGGGCGCGCGGCTCGCCGGCGGCCGGGTAGAGCGTGGCGACGAGCGGATAGCCGTCGGCGGCCTGGAGGTTGAGTACTTGCTTGGTCATGGACGCTTCCCGTGGGTGGTGGCGCTGGTGGCGCGCAGCAGCGCGAACAGGGCGGCGCCGGCCTGCTCCATCGGCGCCACGCTGCCGGCCACGCGGGCTTGCAGCAGCGCGCCTTCGTAGGCGGCCACGATCAGCCCGGCCAGGCCGTCGGCGTTCGTGGTGCGGCCCGAGGCTTCGAAGGCGTACGCCAGCCGGGCGCGGATGGCCGCGAAGCCGTCGGCCAGCGCCCGGCGGATGGCGATGTCCTCGGCCGCCGATTCCAGCGCCACCGTGGCCAGCGGACAGCCGCGCTGGAAGCCGCTGGCGGCCAGGCGCTGCTGGGCGCGGCCGATCCATTTTTCCAGCGCGTCCACCGGATCGGCGCCGGGCAGCAGCTTGTCGAGCACGGCGCACAGGTCGGCCACTTGCTGTTCGATGGCCGCCACCGCCAGCTCGGATTTTCCGCCGGGGAAGTGGTGGTACAGGCCGCCTTTAGGGGTACCGGCGGCGGCCAGGATTTCGCTCAGGCCGACGCCGTACAGGCCTTTGTGCTGCAGGGCGTGGCCCATGGCGTGGATCAGCCGGTCTCGGGTAGGTATTGTCGTCATGGGTTTACTGTACAGACCGGTCGGTCTGTTGGCAAGCGAAAAAAACAGTCCCGGCGAGCCGGGACCTTGTTCGCTTAGGCCAGCGTGGCTTCGAGGATCTTGACCAGCGCCTCGATGCCGTCGGCGTCGGTCTGGTCGAAACGGTTCGGCAGCGGGCTGTCGAGGTCGAATACGCCGACGATCGTGCCATCGGCGCCGCGCACCGGCACCACCAGCTCCGAGCGCGAGTTGACGTCGCAGGCGATGTGGCCGGGGAAGGCGTGCACGTCCGGCACGACGATGGACTTGCCCTCCACCACGGTGGTGCCGCAGACGCCGCGGCCTTTCTTGATGCGGATGCAGGCCGGCTTGCCCTGGAACGGTCCGAGCACCAGCTCATCGCCCTTGAGGAAGTAGAAGCCGGCCCAGTTCAGGCCCGGCATGCTGTTGAAGACCAGCGAGCTGAAGTTGGCGGTGTTGGCGATCAGATCGCTTTCGCCGTGCACCAGGCCGGTCAACTGCGAGCGCAGGTCGTCGAACATGGCGCGCTTGGCTTCGGGAGTGTCGGTGCCGTAGGCGGTGTCGCTGAGGGTGAAAGTCATGATGTCTTTGGATGTGAAAATGAGTCAGGACGGTATGGTAGCCGTTTCCGCGCTTGACCGCAGCGGTTCAACCCAACGTCTCGGCCGCCAGGCGCCGCAGCTGGGCCTCGGCCGGGTGGCCGTCGGCCACGATCAGGCCCAGGCCGGCGGCCAGCTCGTCGCCTTCCTTGAGCTTGCGGTAGGCCACGCCGGTCCGGCTGATCGCCGCGAACGAGGTGGGCAGCAGCGCCATGCCCTTGCCGGCCGCCACGTCGCTGAGCAACACGTGATGGTCGTGCGGTTCCAGCAGGAAGCGCGGCGCGAAGCCGTGCTTGCGGAACACGGCGTGGCTGTGGTCGAAGAAGGCCGGCTGGCGCGCCCGCTCGAACCAGTACACCGGCTGGTCCTGCAGGTCGGCCAGCGACAGGCTGCGGCGCCTGGCCAGCGGATGGCGGCTCGACAGCGCCACCAGCGTCGGCTGCTTGCCCAGCGGTTGCACCGGCAGGTCGAAGGTCTTGGTCGGCAGCGCGATGATGGCCGCGTCCAGCCGCCGCGCGCGCAGGCGGGCGACCAGGCGCGGCGAGGTGTCGAACACCGTCTCCAGCGCGCCGGCGCCGCCGCCGATCACGGCCGGAATGCCGTCGGTGAAGGCGCGGTACAGGTCGGACTCCATCGACGACGTCATGCCCAGCCGCAGCCGCATGGCCGGCTGGCGCGCCTGCAGCGCCTGTTCGGCCTCGTCCAGCAGGGCCAGGATGCGCAGCGCGCGCGGCAGCAGCTCGGCGGCGGCCGGCGTCAGCGCCACGTGCTGGGTGTCGCGCTCGAACAGCTTGACGCCCAGGCGTTCCTCCAGCTGGCGCACGGCGCGGCTCAGCGGCGGCTGCGTCATGTGCAGCTGCTCGGCGGCCTGGCGGAAGTTCAGGCACTGGGCCACGGCCACGAACATTTGTAGTGCATGCGTATCGAGTGTTCTCATGATACTGAAAAGGTATCACGATTTTGCACATTCCGCACGCCGCCCGCGCCCGCTAGACTCGGCTTCATCAACCATCAATGGAGGTCGGCATGAAGAAATTATCGTTATCGGGTATCGGTCTGGGCTGCATGGGCATGTCGGAATTCTACGGCGCCACCGACGACGCGCAATCGCTGGCGACGCTGGAGGCCGCGTATGAGGCCGGCGTCACGCTGTACGATACGGCGGATTCCTACGGCGTCGGCCACAACGAGGAGCTGCTGGGCCGCTTCCTGCAAGGCAAGCGCGAGCATGTCACGCTGGCCACCAAGTTCGGCCTGGTGCGCAAGGCCGGCAACTATGAGCGCCGCGTCGACAACTCCCCGGCCTACATCCGCGCGGCGTGCGAGGCCTCGCTGCGCCGGCTCAACATCGAGCATATCGATTTATACTATATACACCGTTTGAACCTGGCCGAGACGCCGCTGGAGGAATCGATGGAGGCGCTGGCGGGCCTGGTCCGCGAAGGCAAGATCGGCGCCATCGGCCTGTGCGAAGTCTCGCCGGCCACCTTGCGGCGCGCGGCCGCCGTGCATCCGGTGGCCGCCGTGCAAAGCGAATACTCGCTGTGGACGCGCGACCCGGAGGACGGCGTGCTGCAGGCCTGCCGCGAGGTGGGCGCCGCGTTCTGCGCCTACAGCCCGCTGGGGCGCGGCTTCCTGACCGGCAAGGTCGCGCCGCTGGAGGAGGGCGACTTCCGCAAGATCAGCCCGCGCTTCGCCGAGGACAATATGGCGGCCAACCAGCGCATCGTCGACATCGTGCGCGAGATCGCCGCCGCCAAGGGTTGCACGCCGGCCCAGCTGGCACTGGCGTGGTTGCTGGCGCAGGGCGGGGAGTACGGCGTCGATATCGTGCCCATCCCCGGCACCAAGCGCATCCCTTATTTGCTGGAGAACCTGGGCGCGCTGCAGGTGCGGCTCAGCGGCGAGGAGCTGGCGCGCATCGGCGCGGCGCTGCCGCCCGGCATGGCCGCCGGCGAACGCTATCCGCAGGAAGGCATGAAAGGCCTCAACTCCTAGCCGTTTTCCGTGACTGTCCTACGCTCGTTCTAGGCAGCCTCCGATGGCGCGCGCGCGCCACCCGCGATACTCTGGAGGGCAGTGCGTTGCGGCCGGTATGGCGCGCGTGTTTGTTGACCATCGAAAACGGATTACATATGTCGACCAGAAAAAAGAACGCCGTCCTACCGCGTCAGGGGAAGCAGAGCACATCGTCCAAGGGAGAAAGCGCAGTGCCATACGGGCCGCCAAGGCTGTCGCCGGAAATCGAGGCGATGCTGATGGTGGGCGAGGAACACGTCATCATCAATCAAGAGGTGAACGACAACACCGGCTTCATGGCGGAACTGATCGATTCCATCTGAACGGCAGCGCACGCTGAGGGACATTCAGTTAGCCATGCTTACCGGTACACGGAATGGTCCTACGTGGCTGCCTGCACGCGTCCTATATTGTGTGGCTGGGCCGTGAACTACGATGGCTGCTCCTGTGCGACAAGCAGGATCGGACAGCAGCAGATTTCAAGGAGACTATCATGGCCACATCCAATCAGGACCACGACCAAGGCAGCAAGCAGGGCGACAAATCCGGCAGCCAGCAGAAGGACACCAGCAAGCGCGGCTTCGCTTCCATGGACCCGGAACAGCAACGTGAGATCGCGGCGGAAGGCGGCCGCGCGGCCCACGAGAAAGGCACGGCGCACGAATTCACTTCGGAGGAGGCGCGCCGCGCCGGCAGCATGAGCCACAAGAACGACGCCCGCAGCAGCCAGAGCAGCACGCCCGGCAGCGCATCCAAGGGCGGCAAGGAGGACGATGAGGAGAACGGCAAGGGCAGCCGGGGCGGTTCCAGCCGTTCGGGATCGTCGGGCAGCTCGGGCTCCAAGTCCTAGGCGTGAGCGCGTAAGCGCCGTCAGCTAAACAACCCGCTGGCACTGGACGCGTTTGCAGCGCGCCCAATGCCGGCGGGTTTTCGCGTGCGCGCGAGGATTACAGGCAGATCGTGGTGTGCCGGCCCATCTGCAACGGCGTGCGGCCGCTGATGGCGGTGCGGGCCAACTGCAACAGCTGCTTCATCTTGCCGGCGCCGGCATCCCAATATTCGGCGGTCTGCACGCGCACCCGTATCAGCGCCAGGTGCGGATCGTCCAGCCCGCCGGGAAACCAGCCCCGCACCGTCGGGTGCCACAGCTCGCGCGCCTTGGCGCGGTCCTTCAGCATGCAGGCATGACCGGACACCGACAGGTACAGGTTCTCCTTCGGATTGGAAAAACTGATGTTGACGTCGGGATGCTGTTTCAGGTCGGCGGTGAAGTCGGCGTCGTCCGCCGTGAAGAACCAGAGGTTGCCCTCGTTGTCGATCTGCTGCGTGGGCAGCGGGCGGCAGGTGAGCACGTTCTGGTCACCCGATGTGGTGAACATGCCGACCGGCACATCCTTGATCCGCGCCGCGAGGGCATGGATCTGTTCCTGATTGTAGAGCGGCATGATGCGCCTCCATGATAGTGGACGGTCCCTCCACCATAGCCGTCCCCGGGCGCGCGCACCGTGCGTGACTTCACGTTGTTTTACATTAGCGATACATGCTGGCAATTGACTTTGCAAATGATAATCATTATCATCTAAAATTATCCTAATGAAGAAGGACAGTCCTTGAGCGCCCAAGCCGCAGCCTCCGCCCGCAACGCCAGCCGTGCCGTATGGCTCAAGCATCTGCATCAATGGCACTGGGTCAGTTCGGCGATGTGCCTGTTGGGCATGTTTTTGTTCGCCATCACCGGCATCACGCTGAACCACGCGTCGCAGATCGAGGCCAAGCCGACCGTGGTGCGCCAGCAGGCCACCGTGCCGGCCGCGCTGACCGCGCAACTGCGCGCCTACGCCGCCGGCCACGACGGCGCCAAGGAACCGTTGCCGGCCGCCGCCGAGCAATGGCTGCGCGACACCTGGAAGGTGCAGGCTGGTGGCCGCGTGGCCGAGTGGGCCGCCGATGAAGTCTATCTGCCGTTGCCCAAGGCCGGCGGCGACGCCTGGGTGCGCATCGCGCTGGAGGACGGCGCGGCCGAATTCGAGAACACCGACCGTGGCTGGATCTCCTGGCTTAACGACGTCCACAAGGGCCGCAACACCGGCACGGCCTGGAACTGGTTCATCGACATTTTCGCCGGCGCCTGCCTGGTGTTCTGCATCACCGGCCTGCTGATCTTGAAATTCCATGCGGCCAACCGGCCGTTCACCTGGCCGATGGTGGGCCTGGGCATCCTGATTCCGTTTGTTATCGCACTGCTGTTCATTCATTAATCTCACGACAGGTTCTCCATGAAATTACGCTACTCCATCGCACTCAGCCTGCCGCTGGCCAGTGCCTCGGCCATGGGCGCCGAGCTCGCGCTCAAGCTCGAAGTGCCGCAACTGAATGTGGCCGAATACCACCGTCCCTACATCGCCGCGTGGCTGGAAAACGCCGACCAGAAAGTGGTGGCCAACCTGGCCGTGCTGTACGACACCAAGAAGAAGGACAACGCCGGCACCAAGTGGCTCAAGGATGTCCGTCAATGGTGGCGCAAGAGCGGCCGCGACCTGGCGATGCCGATGGACGGCGTGAGCGGCGCGACCAGGGCGCCGGGCGAGCAGTCGCTGACCTTCCCGGGCGCCAAGGCCACGCTGGACAAGCTGCCGGCCGGCCAGTACACGCTGGTGGTGGAGGCGGCGCGCGAAGCCGGCGGCCGCGAGGCGGTCAAGGTGCCGCTGCAATGGCCTCCGAAGTCGGCGCAGAACGTGAGCGGCCAGGGCAAGGAAGAGCTGGGCGCCGTGGTGGTTCAACTCAAACCTTAAGGCTTGCTCATGAAACTGTATAAATCGTTTATTGCTTTGGCGCTGGCTGGCCTGTCGCTGAGCGCGCAGGCGCACAAGCCGTGGCTGCTGCCGTCGTCCACCATCGTCGAAGGCAAGGAAGCCTGGGTGACGGTGGACGCCGCCATTTCCGAAGGCCTGTTCGACATCGACCACCAGCCGCTCAAGCTGGACGGCATCGTCATCACCGGCCCGGACGGCGGCAAGCTGAACATGGAGAACGTCAACAACGGCAAGCTGCGCAACACCTTCGACCTCAAGCTGCCCAAGCCCGGCACCTACCGCATCGCGCTGGTGTCGCAGGGCGTGATGGGCAGCTACAAGAACAAGGAAGGCGAGATGAAGCGCTTCCGTGGCAGCGAGGAATCGCTGGCCAAGGATGTGCCGGCCGACGTGACCGACGTCAAGCTGACGCGCGTGCAGAGCCGGCTGGAGACCTTCGTGTCCACCGGTACGCCGGACATGGCGGTGTTCAAGCCGACCGGCGTGGGACTGGAGCTGGTGCCGGTGACGCATCCGAACGACATGCGGGCGGGCGAGAAGGCCACGTGGCGCTTCCTGTTGGACGGCAAGCCTGCGGCCAACCAGGGCTTCAGCCTGATCCCGGGCGGCGTGCGCTATCGCGGCACGCTGGGCGAGCTGCGCAAGAACACCGACGCCAACGGCGAGGCCACATTCGAGCTGCCGGCGGCGGGCATGTACCTGGTCAGCAGCGCCTGGCCGGCCGCCGCGCCGCAGGTGCCGGGCCAGCCGCCGCAGATGCCGCCGCGCCGCGTCAGCTACGCGGCGACGGTGGAAATCCTGCCGCAATAAGGCGCGTACGCTCACCATGCGCCGGGTCTTGCTGCCTCATGTCGTGTCCGAAGAACCGGCGCCCGCCGGCGGCGTGATCCGCGATTTCGCCGGCCACAGCATGGGCACCAGCTGGTCGGCGCGGCTGGTGGCCGCGCCGGACGACGCCTGCGCCCATGTGCGGCAAGGCTTGCAGCAACAGCTCGATGCCGTGGTGGCCGAGATGAGCCACTGGGAAGTCGATTCCGACCTGGGCCGTTTCAACCGCGCGGAAGCGGGCAGCTGGCAGCAGCTGCCGCCGGCCTTTTTCGACGTGCTGGCGTTTGCGCTGGACGTGGCCCGCGAGTCCGGCCGCGCCTGCGATCCCTGCGCCGGCGCGCTGGTCAACCTGTGGGGCTTCGGCCCGCACGGCAGGTTCGGCCAGCCGGACTTCGTGCCGCCGTCGGCCGAGCAGATCGGTGCGGCGTTGGCCTTGCAGCCAGCGCTGCTGGACCGTGAAAGCCGACGCGCCTGGCAGCCGGGCGGTGTGCAGCTCGATCTGTCGTCCGTGGCCAAGGGCTACAGCGTGGACCGGCTGGCGTATTACCTGAAGTCGCAAGGTTACGCGCACTGCCTGGTCGAAGTCGGCGGCGAGCTGCGCGGCGCCGGCGTCAAGCCGGACGGCCAGCCGTGGTGGGTGGCGCTGGAGCAGGTGATCGATACCGGCGCGCGGCGGCCAGACGAATCGGCGCTGGAGACGGTGAGCGACGCCGGCTCGCCGCAGCCGGACGAGGGCGGCGCCGGGCGGCCGGATGAACTGGCGCTGCAGCTGGCGGCCGACGTCGACGCACGGCAGCCGGACGAGCTGGTGCTGGCGCTGCATGGCTTGTCGGTGGCGACCTCGGGCGACTACCGCCGCTATTTCGAGCTGGACGGCCGGCGCTACTCCCACACCATCGACCCGCGCAACGGCATGCCGATCGCCAACGACCTGGCCTCCGTCACCGTGGTGCATCCCCAATGCATGGCCGCCGACGCCTGGTCCACCGCGCTGACGGTGCTGGGCTGCGAGCACGGCCTGCGCCTGGCCGAGCGGCAGGGCCTGGCCGCCCGCTTCGTCGTCCGCCAACCGGACGGCGGCTACACCGAACACATGACCACCCATCTACGCAGCATGCTCGACGAATGATCTGGACCAACGACCCCACCCGATTGATGCTGGTAGCCAGCCTGGCGATGAGCTACGCGCTGGTCTGCCTGGCGCCTTACCTGCGCACGCGGCGCAAGCGCCTGGCCGCGCAGCGCGCCAAGGCCGACGCGGCCGCCAACCCGGGCTGGATCGTGGCCTACGCCAGCCAGACAGGCAACGCCGAGGAACTGGCCGGCCAGACGCTGGCGACGCTGCGCCTGGCCGGCATCCCGGCGCAACTGAGCGAGCTGTCCGAGCTGCAAGCGGACGACCTGCAACGCGCCGAGCGCATCCTGTTCCTGGTCAGCACCTACGGCGAGGGCGACGCGCCGGACGCCGCCGCCGCCTTCGCAGGGCGCCTGATGACCAACGGCCTGCCACTGCCGCAGTTGCACTACGCCGTGCTGGCGCTGGGCGACAGCGCCTACGCCCAGTTCTGCGGCTTCGGCCGCGCGTTGGACCAGTGGCTGCGGGAGCAGGGCGCGCAAAGCCTGTTCCCGCGCATCGAGGTGAACCGCAGTTCGGCCGAAGCCATCGACGCCTGGCGCCAGCAGCTCAGCCATCTTGCCGGCACCAGCGACGCGCCGGACTGGAGCGCGCCGGCCTTCGAATCCTGGCGCCTGGCCGGGCGCGTGCTGCTCAATCCGGGCAGCGCCGGCGCGCCGCTGTACCACCTGGAGCTGGAGCCCGCGAACGGCGTATTGCCGGCCTGGGAGTCGGGCGACCTGGTGCAGGTCTGCGCGCCCGCCGATCCCGAGCGCGCCCGCGAATACTCGATCGCCTCGATTCCGGCCGACGGCCGCGTGCACCTGCTGGTGCGCCTGCACACGCACGCGGACGGCAGCCACGGCGCCGCCTCCGGCTGGCTGACGCGGCAGGTCGAGCCCGGCCAGACCATCCAGCTGCGCCTGCGCCAGCATCGCCGCTTCCGCCTGGAGGACAACGCGCAACGCCCGCTGATCCTGATCGGCAACGGCAGCGGCATCGCCGGCCTGCGCGGCCACTTGAAGGCGCGCGTGGCGTCCGGACGGGCTCGCAACTGGCTGCTGTTCGGCGAGCGCAACGCCGCCCACGACGCCCACTATCGCGACGAACTGGCGGCCTGGCAGCTGCACGGCAAGCTGGAAAAGCTGGACCTGGTGTACTCGCGCGACCAGCCGCAGCGGCGCTACGTGCAGCACTGCCTGGCCGAGCAGGCGGACGAGCTGCGCGCCTGGATCGCGGCCGGCGCCGCCATCTACGTGTGCGGCAGCCTGGACGGCATGGCGGCCGGCGTCGACGCCGCGCTGGCCACCGCGCTGGGCCGCGAAGCGCTGGACCAGCTGGCCGCCGCCGGCCGCTACCGGCGCGACGTTTATTGACGTTTCATTACAACGCACCGCAATGGTGCGTATTTGAACATTCTGAGAATATCAAAATATTACGTTTTATCCATATATCATCGAACAAATATTGAAATTTAATTTTGTCATAAGCCGCGCAGAGCAAACTTGTGAGGTTTGTTCTAAATTTGCTTCAACAATGTATCAAAATGTACCGGCAGGCCCGATAATTCTGTTATCGAAGAGCAATGTTGGTCACTTCGACTCCCTGACTTTCGGTGCATCTTCGGTTTGCAGTCGTAACACAGCGGTATGGCATTGCTCTCGGTTTTTACGTTTTTAATCGGGAGTTTGAATGGTATTGCAAGAAAAAATCGGCGTGCGCTCCGTGCGTATCGCCCTGAGCGTGCTGACCGGTACGGTACTGATCGCTGGCCAGGCCTTCGCAGACGAGGCTATCCAGAAAGTTGAAATCACCGGCTCGAGCATCAAGCGCATCGCCGTCGAAGGCGCGTTGCCAGTGCAGCGCCTGTCGCAAGAACAAATCGCCAAGACCGGCGCCACCACCGTTGCCGACCTGATCCAATCGCTGCCCGCGATGCAGGGCTTCAGCATCGCCGCCACCGCCGCCGGTTCCAACTCGGGCGGCATCGTGTCCGCCTCGATCCACAACATCGGCGAGAGCTACACCCTGGTCCTGCTGGATGGCCGCCGCATTGCGCCGACCGGCTCGGGCAGCACCATCAACCTGAACTCCATCCCGATGAGCGCGGTTGAGCGCGTCGAGATCCTGACCGACGGCGCCTCCGCCCTGTACGGTTCGGACGCGATCGCCGGCGTGATCAACTTCATCCTGAAGAAAAACGCCCAGGGCGGCACCATCGACGCCACCTGGTCGCAGCCGACCAGCGGCCGTCCAGGCCAGTCGTACAACACCAACCTGACCTACGGCTTCGGCGATCTGCAGGAAGACCGCTTCAACATCCTGGCGACCTACCGCCACGACGAGCAGAGCCCGGTCAAGGCCACCGACCGTTCGTTCGCGTCGACCTCGTACATCCCGTTCAACTACAACGGCCACAACTACATCTACGACCGCACCAGCCCCGCGGCCGCCCCGGCCAACGTCGGCGTGACCTTCAACAAGGGCCTGGCGCCGATCGGCTTCAGCCCTTACCTGGCGCAGAACGGCAGCTGCCCGAAGCAGACCTACGTGAGCCTGAACAACACGGCCGACACCCGCAACTGCTCGTTCGACTCCACCCCGGCGGTGGAAATCTCGCCGCAGAACAAGCGTGACAGCTTCTTCACCAAGGCCCAGTACAAGGCCAGCGACGACATCACCGTGTTCGCCGAGATGGCGCTGTCGCGCCTGGACCTGACCGCGCGCATCGCGCAGAACATCGCGCCGTTCACCATCGCGCCGGGTTCGGACCGCTACAACACCTACGTGCTGCCATACCTGACCGCCGACCAAGCCGCCAACGTCAAGCAAGTGTCGGGCAGCTACCGCACCTACGACTGGGGCACCCGCGACAGCCAGACCGTGACCGACGCCCAGCACCTGGTCATCGGCGCGGACGGCGAGATCGGCGCCTGGAGCTTCGGCACCGGCCTGACCTGGTCGCGCAACAAGCTCGACGAGCGCTATGTGGGCGGCTACGCGCTGACCAAGGAATTCAAGGACATGTTGGCCACCAACGCCTTCAATCCGTTCGCGCCGATCGGCAACCAGAGCGACGCCACCAAGGCCCAGATCGCCAACTCGATCTTCCACGGTTCGATCCGCGAAGCGTCGACCACGCTCAAGGGCGTGGACGCGCACGGTTCGCGCGAAGTGTTCACGCTGCCAGGCGGCGCCGCCAACCTGGGTATCGGCGCCGACTACCGCGAGTACGCCTACCAGCAGACCCCATCGGCCGCCGCGGCCAGCGGCATGGTCTACAACCTGAGCGCGCCAGCCGCGTACGACATGAAGCGCGCCTCGTACGGCGTGTTCGGCGAGCTGCTGGCGCCGCTGACCAAGGAGCTGGAAGTGACCCTGGCCGGCCGCTACGACAGCATCGACGGCGTCGACAACCTGCTGGCGCACCGCAAGATGGGCGAGACCCAGTCGGCCAGCACCTACAAGGTGTCGGCCCGCTGGCAGCCTACCAAGACCCTGCTGTTCCGCGGCTCCTACGGCACCGGCTTCAAGGCGCCCAGCATGCTCGACATCGGCCAGCCGCTGGTCAGCGCCGGCGTGACGTCCAACAGCTACGCCTGCCCATTCCCAGGCACCGACATGTGCCGTCCTGGCAATGTGCAGTACAACGTGCTGTCCGGCGGTAACGAGCAGCTGAAGCCTGAGCGTTCCAAGCAGTACTCGATCGGTTTCCGCGTCGAGCCTAGCCCGTCGTTCTCGTTCGGCGCCGACCTGTGGGACGTGAAGATCACCGACGCCGTGTCGTCGATCAGCGAGCAGCAGATCTTCGCCAACCCGGCCAAGTTCCGCGACCTGTTCAGCACCTTCACCGAGCCATCGACCGGCAACACCTACTGGGCGATGAAGAGCCTGTCGATCAACATCGGCAAGACCCACAACCAAGGTATCGACTATGACCTGGTGGGCCGCCAAAAGTTCTCGTTCGGTCAGCTGACCGCCAACCTGAACGGCACCTACCTGATGAAGTCGGACTACACCCGTCCGGGCACCGACGGCGACTGGACCAGCGACCTGAACTTCTTCGGCGTCGACAACAAGGTAGCTTTCCGCCACATCGTGCGCGCCGGCTTGACGCTGGACACCGGCAAGCTGAGCAACACGCTGAGCGCCAACTACCGCAACGGCTACCGCGACGCGCAAGCGACCGTGCGTAACGTCGACAGCGGCAAGGACGAGAGCATCCGTCTGTGGGTGCCGTCGTACCTGACGATCGACTGGCAGGGCAAGCTGGCGCTGACCAAGACCGCCTCGATCCGCATGGGCGTGAAGAACCTGCTGGACCGCGAACCGCCGCTGTCGCTGCGCGCCTCGTCGGGCCACCAGGTCGGCTTCGATCCACGCTACACCGACCAGATCGGCCGCACGGTCTACCTGACCGGCACGCTGGCGTTCTAAGTTGTTGAAGTAAGTGGGAGAGCCCTGACCGGTTGTATCGGTCAGGGCTTTTTTTATTCGGCGTTCGCTTGTTCGAGGCCGCGCGCCAGGCTGGAGATGCTGGGGTTGTCGATGAACACGCAGCGCTTGCCGTTGCGCTTGCAGTAGTCCTTGACCCGCCAGTAGGCGCTGTGGCTGATGCAGCCGGTCTGGCAGATCACCAGGTCGGCCGCGGCCAGGCTGGCGTCGAGGCGGTTGGCGTTGTCCTCCAGGCCGCCGTCGTGGTGGGCGAACTGCGCGCCTTCGCGCTCGATCAGCTCGCGGTAGGTGGCGACGTTGCCGCTGCGTCCGCCCACGCACAGCACCGCGCGGTCGTTCAGGCTCAGCGGCATTCGCATCACGTGTTCGACGACTTCGCGCGGCTCCTCCTGCGCCGGCGCCGGCTCGGCCGCCGCGCGCGCCTTCGCCAGCTCCAGCTTGAGCTCGGCGACCTGGTTGCGCATGCCGCGTTCGCGTTCCTCCATCTGCATCAAACGCTCGGCCAGCCGGGCGCGGCTTTCCAGGCCGGGGATGGACTCGCGCAACTGTTCCAGCTCGGCCTTGAGCGAATCGATCATGCTGTCCTTGCCGACCGACTGCGCGCGCAACTGCATCAGCTGCGCCGCGTGCCGTTCGCCGTCCGCGCTCTTGTCGGCCAGCAGGGCGGCGGCTCGCTGCTGGGCCTTGGACAGGTCGTGTGCCAGGCGCGCGTTCTCGGCCAGCGTGGCGTTGAATTTGTTGATGTCGGCGCGCACGCAGGCGCCGGCCTGGTGCTGCACCATGTGCAGGTCGCGGCACATCTGTTCTTCCAGCTCGGCGTTGCAGCGCGGATGCGTCAGGCCGGCCCAGAAGGCGCCGGCTACGTCGCCGTTGGCCACGGCGGTGCGCCACAGCGCGGCCACGTCAGCGGTGCTTTTGGCGGCGCGGAAGCGCAGCAGCACGGCGGCGTAGCGCCGCTCCAGTTCTTTCTGCAGCGCCTCCGACAGGCGGTTGCGGCTGCCACATTCGGTGACGGCGCCGACATGCACTTCGTAGTCGTCAGCCAGCACTTTGCCCGACGTGACTTTGTCCACCAGCTTGCGCAGCACGCCCAGCGGGAAGCCGACGCCGACCAGCGGGCAGTGGCAGGCATGGCCGAGCTCCCACAGCCGGCGGCGGCGCGAGGCGTGGGCCTGGTCCAGCGCCTGCGCCACGTTGACGATGACGGGCTTGACCACCTGCTGTTCGGCGTGGCGCGGCGGTGCCAGCGTGCCGGCCACCTGCGGCATGGCGGCGGCGATGATGGCCGCCAGCGGATCGTGTTTTTCGCACATGGGCGCGCGCTCCTTACGCGGCGGCCGGCGCGGTGCGGGCGCGCGCCATGATGCGGCTGAGGAAATTGCTTTTTTCCTGGGCGTGCAGGTTGCGCTCGACCACGGCGGCCCACTGCTCGGACAGCTGCTGGCAGGTGGCGCTGAGCACCGGCGCCAGGTCGGGCAGGCCGGCCAGCGCCTTCAGATGGCGTTCGATCACCGAGGCGAGCTTGACGCAGCCGCCGGCGTCGTCGCTGCCGGCGGTGTAGTGCGACATCAGATGCAGCACGGCGGACAGCATCAGTTCTGGATTGTGTCCGCCGTGCGACGGGGCGAGAAAAATCGGATTGCTACGGTCTATGGCCATCAAACGCTCCTGGGATCAGTGGAGAGTCTGGCTGGCGTACGGCTGGCTACTCGGGGAGGGGGAGGGCGCGCTGGCGCCCTGGTTCACGCACAGTGAACCGTGTCCGTCACGCGGTCAGGATCAGCTTGTTGAGCTGGGTGATGCGCAGGCGGTAAATGCGGCCCGAATGTTCGATCTCGACTTCTCGGCCATCGCCCATCAGGCTGGCGCTGGTGATGCGCTTGGTCGGCACGGCGGCCGGCGCTGCCACGACGGCGGCGTGGATGGCGGGTGGGGTGGCTGGCAGGGTCGTGGTCATCTTCAGGGCTCCTTAATAAGAATGATTCGTATTTGCATTCATTATTGTGGAAGCACGGAAGGAATGCAAGCGTTATTTGGGAGTTATTGCCTGCCGGGCCGCCGCAAATAAAAAAAGGCCCGGCAGGAGAAACCGGGCCCAAGCTGGGTACGGGAGCTGGCTACAGCGCGGCCAGCAACTGGGCGGGCGCGGCGGCCTCTTCGCCCTTGGCCTTGGCGGCGGCCTGTTGCTTGGCGCGGGTGCGTGAGGGCGGCAGGCGGCGCAGGGTTTTGAGCGCCTCCGGATCCTTGATGCCGATGGTGCGCTGGTCCACGCTGATCAGGCCGATCTCGTTGAAGGCCGACAACGTGCGGCTGACCGTTTCCAGCGTCAGGCCGAGGTAGCTGCCGATCTCGTGGCGCGTCATGCGCAGGTTGAACAGCTTGCTGGAATAGCCCATCTGCGCGAAGCGCTCGGCCAGCGACACCAGGAAGCGCGCCACGCGCGCCTCGGCGCTGAGCGCGCCCAGCATGCCGATCATGGCCTGCTCGCGCACCAGCTCGCGGCTCATGACGCCGTACATCATGTTTTCCAGTTCCAGGTGGACCCGGCCCAGCGCCGTCAGCTTCTTGAACGGCAGCAGGATCAGGTCGCAGTCGGACAATGCCACGGCCTCGGAGGAATAATGGCGGGTGTGGATGCCGTCCACGCCCAGCATGTCGCCCTTCATCGGGAAGCTGAGCACCTGCTCGTTGCCGAACTCGTCGATGAGCACCGTCTTCAGGAAGCCGGAGTTGACGATGTACAGCGTGTCGAACGGCTGGCCGATGGTGTGGATGCGCTGGCCGGTCTTGAACTGCACGTGCTGGAACAGCAGCTCCTCGTTGCTGATCGAGCAGGCCGCCGGGATGTGCAGCAGGTCGCACACTTCCTTCAGGTTGGACCAGAGCCGCCCCTGGCGCTGACGGCCGGCCTCCATCGAGGAGGACTGCATGGTGGCAGTGGTAGCCGGGCGAATTTCAGACGCTTGCGTAGACAGCATGTTGATCTCCTGTGTACAGGGTATGGCTTTGAGAAAGGACGGGAACTGGACGAGGCCGCGCTGCTTGGTTTCCTGTTGTGGTGTGCCACGGCATCATGCTGCGATGTGTAGCCATGCAGCATGAATCGTATGGTTTCAGTATGCCAACGCGGGGGGGAGATAGATATCAGCAATGGCTGAATCTGCGCGTAGGAGAGGGCGCAGCATTGTAGGAGTTGTCCTAATGGCGGACGGCCGGATCAGGTCTTGAAGGGAGATAACAAACGGTGCGCGACGGCATATTGCACCATTTCTGAGAGGGAACTCATGCCCATTTTCTGCATGATGCGGGTCTTGTGGGTGCTGACGGTCTTGACGCTAAGATGCAAGCTGTTGGCGATTTCCGTGATCGATTTTCCGGCCACGAGTAGCGAAAAAACCTCGAATTCGCGGTCCGACAGCTGTTTATGCAACAGGCTCTCGTTGGGCATCATGATGTTGAGCGCCAATTGCTCGGCCACCTCGGTGCTGATGTAGGGGCGGCCGGAGGCGACCTTGCGGATGGCGCCGACCAGCTGGGTGCCGGCGCTTTCCTTGGTCAGGTAGCCCTGGGCGCCGGCGCGGATGGCGCGCACCGCGTACTGTTCCTCCTCGTGCATGGTGAGGATCAGGATGGCGAGCTTGGGCGCCTCCGCCTTGATCTGGCGGATCAGGTCGACCCCGCTGCGGCCGGGCATGGACAAGTCCAGCAGCAGCAGGTCGAACCCGCCCTGGCGTACGTGGCCCAGGACCTCGAAGCCGTCGATGGCCTCGCCTACGATGTCGATGTCGGGCGCGCCGTCGAGGATGCGCTTGAGACCCTCGCGCATGATGGTGTGGTCGTCGGCGATGACAATTCGGATCATAGAGATGCTTAAAAAAAGTGACTAAAAGTAAGTTTTATTATTTTTGAAATAATCTTGTGATCTTACTATAAAAAGCATCAAACCCGCTTTTTATTTGCTGCCGGGTTCCTTGATCAGGCGATGCACCAGCACCGGTGTTTTCGCATGCGACAACACCTTGTTGGTCACACTGCCCAGCAACAGCTGGCCCCAGCCGCTGCGGCCGTGCGAACCCATGAAGATCAGGTCGCAATGGTGTTTTTCCGCCACATCGACGATCTGCAGCGCCGCGCTTTCCGCGAACGCGGTCAGCGCCTCGCACGGCACGCCGCGTTTGGCGCAGGAATCGACCACGTCCTGCGTGTGCTCCTTGCCGGCCCGCAGCATCGCGGCGCGGTATTCGTCCTCGCTGGGGTAGCTGGGCGGGATGATCTCGACATAGATCGGATACTGGTATTCCGGCGCCACGAACAGCACCAGCACCTCGGCCTTCATCTGCTCGGCGAAGGCCACCCCGGCGCAGGCGGTTTTACTGGAAACGGCGGAACCGTCGGTGGTGATCAGGATTTTGCGGTACATGATGAACCTCCTTTTAAAACCAGCTGGCTGCTCTTAATTGTAGTCCCGATTTACATTATTGTTAGTATGGAAAGACTTGATGCTTATCAAATAAAAGCCCTTTACGCTGGGGCGCGCTTGTGGTCTTTCCCACTTTTTACCCGCTTTTTTTGCACGGCGGCACTACTTTTGTGTCTCAAAGCGTGTTTTGCCTATCTAACCAATGTTAGTATCACCAAATACAACGGAACTTGGCTTTGACCCGGAGCGCAGGGCAGGCGACCTCACTCTGGGATTGAATAATCTGGCTGTGCCCTGATACACTCGGGTAAGTGCGTTATATTGCCGAGCGTCATCACAAGCAAGCAATTTTAGGGCAGCAATTTTACAAATTATGGAGAAGCAGGGATTATGACCAACGCCGCTGACGATTTCGACGCACTATTTGACGAGGTGTCTGCCCAGAGCAAGACCGCAGCGCCTGCTCCAGCGCCTGCTGCCGCTGCGGAAGACGATTTGGAAAGCCTGTTCGACGAAGTGGCGTCGGCCCGTCCGGCGGACGTGGTGGCAGCCGCCCCCGCGCCGGCCCCGGCAGCTGCGGCAGCCGCCGCGCCGGCCGATGGCGCGGTCGACGGCGAAGACAAGCCCATGTTCGAACGCCTGGGCGGCATCGTGCGCCTGCTGCACGATTCGCTGCGCGAACTGGGCTACGACAAGGCGCTGACCGAAGCGTCGTCGCAGATCAACGATGCCCAGGACCGCCTCGAATACGTCGCCACGCTGACCGAGCAAGCCGCCAACAAGGTGCTCAACACCCTGGACGAGGGCATGCCGGAGCAGGACACGCTGTCGAAGAAATCCAAGGAAATGGAAACCCGCTGGGCGGACCTGTTCGCCGGCAAGCTGAGCCTGGACCAGTTCAAGCAACTGGCCGGCGACTCGCAAGCGTTCGCCGTGGCCGTGTCGGCCGCCACCGAGGCCGAGAAAGCCCGCCTGCTGGAAATCATGATGGCCCAGGACTTCCAGGACATCACCGGCCAACTGATCAAGAAAGTCGTGAACATCACCAAGACGGTGGAGCACGAACTGGCAGAACTGCTGCGCGACAACGCGCCGCCGGCGGTACGCGAGAAAATCGCGCAAAAAGAGGTGAGCCTGATGCAAGGCCCTTCGGCTCCGGCCGTTGCCCTGAACCAGGACAATGTCGACGACCTGCTTGCTGATCTGGGATTCTAATGGACGATATGCTCAAGGATTTCGTCGTCGAGGCGATGGATCTTGCGGTCAACGTTGAAGAGCATCTGCTGCGGCTCGAACGCGACCCGGACAATAAGGAAACGCTGAACGCGGTGTTTCGCTCCTTCCACACCATCAAGGGCGGGGCCGGTTTCATGGGCCTGCCGGCGCTGGTGGCGGCCTGCCACCTGACCGAGAACCTGTTCGACGCGCTGCGCACCGGCGCCGCGCCGGTGACGCCGATCGCGATCGAGGCGGCGCTGCAGGCCTCGGGCTTCGTGGCCGACCAGCTCGCTGAGCTGAACAACGGCGCCGAGCCGGACAGCCTGCCAGCCATGCCCAAGGACCTGGAAGTCATCCTGACCGACGCCATCGAAGGCAAGACCACCGCCGCGCCGCCTAAGGCCGCCGCCCCAGCCCCTGCGGCCGCGCCGGTAGCCGCCGCGCCGGTTGCCGCACCGTCGGCTCCAGCCGCCGCGCCATCCGCCGACGGCCTGGACTGGGAAGGCATGTACGAAGCCGTGATGCCGCCAGGTAGCTACACCAAGCCTGCGGCAGCCGCCGCGCCGGCGCAGTCCGCCCCGTCGGCGCCGATCCCTGCCGCCGAGCTGGCCGCCGTCGTGGCCGCCGTGCAGGTCGCCAACCCGGCCTCGTCGCCGGCCAAGCGCGAAGCGGCCGAGAAACGCGAAGAGCGTCCGCACGCCGCGCCGGCCAAGGAAGAATCGATCCGGGTCGACGCCGTCAAGCTGGACGCGCTGCTGGAAGTGGCCGGCGAATCGGTGCAGGCCGCCAACCAGGCCGCCGTGCTGCTGGAACGCCTGCTGCAGTTCAAGTTCGAAGGCCAGGCCCAGACGCTGATGGCGACGCTGGCCGAAACGCTGGAACGCGCCTCGCGCTACTCCACCGAGCTGCAGCGCGCCACGCTGGCGACCCGCATGCAGCCGGTTGGTCGCCTGTTCCAGAAATTCCCGCGCCTGGTGCGCGAGCTGGCCAAGGACCTGGGCAAGGACGTCGAGCTGACCATTGAAGGCGCGGAGACCGAAGTCGACCGCGTGGTGGTGGACAGCCTGTACGATCCGCTGGTGCACATGCTGCGCAACTCGCTGGACCACGGCGTCGAATCGCCGGAAGACCGGCTGGCGGCGGGCAAGCCGGCCAAGTCGTATATCTCGCTTAAAGCATGGCAGGAAGCAAATAGCGTTATGATTGTGCTTCAGGACGACGGCAAGGGCATGGATCCGGTGGTGCTGCGCACCAAGGCCCAGCAAAAAGGCCTGATCTCCGAATCGGTGCAGCTGACCAACGACGAATGCTTCCAGCTGGTATTCTTGCCGGGCTTCTCGACCAAGGAAGTCGCGTCCAGCGTGTCCGGACGCGGCGTCGGCATGGACGTGGTGAAGACCGCCGTGGAGAAGAACCGCGGCGCCATCCACATCGAATCGTCGCTGGGCAAGGGCACCAAGTTCGCCATTCGCCTGCCGATCGAGCTGTCGATCGTGCCGACCATGCTGGTGTCGACCTCGGGCGCCGCGCTGGCGCTGCCGATGGCCGTGGTGCAGCGCGTGGTCGAGCTGCCGGAAGTGTTCATGGAAGTGGGCGGCGCGCCGGTGCTCAAGGACCAGGGACGTCCGCTGCCGGTGCGTTCGCTGGCCGATTCGCTGGGCTACGAGAGCTGCCGCGAGAAGGTGGGTATTGTTGTCTCCGCACCACAGCCGTACATCCTGGCGGTGGAAGCGGTCGACGGTACCGCCGACCTGGTGATTAAACCGATGACCGCGATTAGCGTCGAGGGCATCACCGGCACCGCGCGTTCGGCCGAAGGCGAACTGGTGCTAGTGGTGGGCCTATCGTTCCTAATGGACGGATGTCGAGGTAGTGTACGCATGGCGGCTTAGTCTCAGCACTAGGCCAGATAGACCCAAAGCCTGCGTCCACGCAGGCTTTTTTTTATTCGCATTTTTATACGCAATACAAGATTTTTTAAAAGGAGTCATAAAAAGTGTATCAGTAGGCGGAACCGCATCGGCTCACGAGGCCGGGCAGCGGCGGCCGCTACCGCATTGCACAATATGGCATAATCGAAGTGGATCACTCACACAGGCCGCAGTTGTACTCATAACGGGTACGCATAAATCATGATGAAGACGCTTTACGACAAACTCTGGGAATCCCACGTGGTCAAGGCCGAGGAAGACGGCACCACCATCCTCTACATCGACCGCCATCTGGTGCACGAAGTCACCAGCCCGCAGGCCTTCGACGGCCTGCGCGCCGCCGGCCGCGCGCCGTGGCGCGTGTCCGCCAACCTGGCGGTGGCCGACCATAACGTGCCGACCACCGGCCGCGCCGACGGCATCGCCGACCCGGTCTCGCGCCTGCAGGTGGAAACGCTGGACAAGAACGCCAAGTCCTACGGCCTGACGTACTTCAACATGAACGACAAGCGCCAGGGCATCGTCCACGTGATCGGGCCGGAGCAGGGCGCCACCCTGCCGGGCATGACCGTGGTCTGCGGCGACTCGCACACCTCCACCCACGGCGCGTTCGGCGCGCTGGCGCACGGCATCGGCACCTCGGAAGTGGAGCACGTGCTGGCCACCCAGACGCTGCTGCAGAAGAAATCCAAGGCCATGCTGGTGCAGGTCGACGGCGCGCTGCCGGCCGGCGTCACCGCCAAGGACGTGGTGCTGGCCATCATCGGCAAGATCGGCACCGCCGGCGGCACCGGCTACTGCATCGAGTTCGGCGGATCGACCATCCGCGCGCTGTCGATGGAAGGCCGGATGACGGTCTGTAACATGGCGATCGAGGCGGGCGCGCGCGCCGGCATCATCGGCGTCGACGACGTCACCATCAACTACGTCAAGGGCCGCCCGTTCTCGCCGGTCGGCCCGCACTGGGACCGCGCGGTCGACTACTGGCGCACGCTCCACAGCGACGCCGGCGCCAGGTTCGACCTGGTGGTCACGCTCAACGCCGCCGAGATCAAGCCGCAGGTGACCTGGGGCACGTCGCCGGAAATGGTGACCTCGATCGACGGCCGCGTGCCGGACCCGGACCTGGAAAAGGACAGCGTCAAGCGCGACGCCATCGAAAAGGCGCTGGTGTACATGAACCTCAAGCCCAACATGGCGATCGAGGACATCCGCATCGACAAGGTCTTCATCGGCTCGTGCACCAACTCGCGCATCGAGGACTTGCGCGCCGCCGCCGAGGTGGTGCGCGGCAAGCAGCGCGCCTCCAACGTCAAGCTGGCGATGGTGGTGCCGGGCTCCGGACTGGTCAAGGACCAGGCCGAGAAGGAAGGCCTGGACCGCATCTTCAAGGACGCCGGCTTCGAATGGCGCGATCCGGGCTGCTCGATGTGCCTGGCGATGAACGCCGACCGCCTGGAACCGGGCGAGCGCTGCGCCTCCACCTCCAACCGCAATTTTGAAGGACGCCAAGGCCAGGGCGGACGCACCCATCTGGTGTCTCCCGCGATGGCGGCCGCCGCCGGTATCGCCGGCCACTTCGTCGACGTACGCGCTTTACGCTGAGCTTGCGTTGATTTTTCCTTTTGATACTACGAGTACACCAACATGAAAAAACTATTCGCCCTGTCCATCATCGCGCTGATCCTGACCGGTTGCAACACCGTCAACGGCTTCGGCAAGGACGTCAAGAAGGTCGGTGAGTCGCTCGAAGGCGCCTCGACCAAAAAATAAACCGCAGCACGGCGGGCCGCGACGGTCCGCCGTCGCACAACCCGAACGAGAATCATGGATAAATTTACGATCTACGAAGGACTGGTGGCCCCGCTGGACCGCGCCAATGTCGACACCGACGCCATCATTCCGAAGCAATTTTTGAAGTCGATTCATCGCACCGGCTTCGGCCCGAACCTGTTCGACGAATGGCGTTACCTGGACCACGGCGAGCCCGGCCAGGACAACAGCAAGCGTCCGCTCAATCCGGAGTTCGTGCTCAACGAGCCGCGCTACCAGGGCGCCTCGATCCTGCTGACCCGCAAGAACTTCGGCTGCGGCTCCTCGCGCGAGCACGCGCCGTGGGCGCTGGACCAGTACGGCTTCCGCGCGATCATCGCGCCCTCGTTCGCCGACATCTTCTTCAACAACTGCTACAAGAGCGGCTTGTTGCCGATCGTATTGCCTGAAGCGCAGGTTGATCACCTGTTCAATGAAGTCAAGGCCTTCCCCGGTTACCGTCTGGTGGTCGACCTTGAACAGCAGCGCATCTCCACCAGCAATGGCAGCGTCTCCTATCCCTTCGAGATCGACGCCTTCCGCAAATACTGCCTGATGAACGGGCTCGACGATATCGGCCTGACGCTGCGTCACGCCGACGCTATCCGCGGCTTCGAAGAGCGCCATCTGGCAACCCAACCTTGGTTGGCCAACGTCATCTAATCTCGAAAACTACTCATGAAAATCGCTATCCTCCCGGGCGACGGTATCGGCCCGGAAATCATCGCGCAAGCCGTCAAAGTCCTCAACGTGCTGGGCGAAAAATTTGAGCTGGAAAGCGCGCCGGTCGGCGGCGCCGGCTACGCCGCCCACGGCCACCCGCTGCCCGAAGGCACGCTGGCGCTGGCCAAGGCGGCCGACGCGGTGCTGTTCGGCGCCGTCGGCGACTACCAGTACGACACGCTGGAGCGCGCGCTGCGTCCGGAACAGGCGATCCTCGGCCTGCGCAAGAACCTGGGCCTGTTCGCCAACCTGCGTCCGGCCATCCTGTACCCGCAACTGGCCAACGCCTCGACGCTCAAGCCTGAAGTGGTGTCCGGCCTGGACATCCTGATCATCCGCGAACTGACCGGCGACATCTACTTCGGCCAGCCGCGCGGCGTGCGCGAGTGCCCGGACGGCGCCTTCAAGGGCCAGCGCGAGGGCTTCGACACCATGCGCTACGCCGAAGGCGAGATCCGCCGCATCGCCCACGTGGCGTTCCAGGCCGCGCAAAAGCGCAGCAAGCGCCTGACCAGCGTCGACAAGGCCAACGTGCTGGAGACCTTCCAGTTCTGGAAAGACATCGTCACCGACGTGCACAAGGAATACCCGGACGTCGCGCTGGAGCACATGTACGTCGACAACGCCGCGATGCAGCTGGTGCGCGCGCCGAAGAAGTTCGACGTGATCGTCACCGGCAATATGTTCGGCGACATCCTGAGCGACCAGGCCGCCATGCTGACCGGCTCGATCGGCATGCTGCCGTCGGCCTCGCTGGACGCCAACAACAAGGGCCTGTACGAGCCGTCGCACGGTTCCGCTCCCGACATCGCCGGCAAGGGCATCGCCAATCCGCTGGCGACGATTCTGTCGGCCGCGATGATGCTGCGCTATTCGCTGAACAAGGCCGAACAGGCCGACCGCATCGAGAACGCCGTCAAGCATGTGCTGTCGCAAGGCCTGCGCACCGCCGACATCTTCGAAGCCGGCACCACCAAGGTGGGCACGGAAGAGATGGGCAACGCGGTGGTCAAGGCTTTGGTATAAATAGTATAAATTATTAGAGGGAATGAAAATGAAACTCGTAGGCTTGGTAGGTTGGCGCGGCATGGTCGGTTCGGTCCTGATGCAGCGCATGCAGGAAGAGGGCGATTTCGCCCACATCGAACCGGTGTTCTTCACCACCTCGAACCCGGGCGGCGACGCCCCGGCGATGGCGAAGAATGAAACCAAACTGAAAAGCGCCACCGACATCGACGAACTGAAAAAGTGCGAGATCATCATCTCGTGCCAGGGCGGCGACTACACCACCGAGGTGTTCCCCAAGCTGCGCGCGGCCGGCTGGAACGGCTACTGGATCGACGCCGCCTCCACGCTGCGCATGGAGAAGGACGCCGTCATCGTGCTGGACCCGGTCAACCTGCACGTGATCAAGGACGCGCTGGGCAAGGGCGTGAAGAACTACATCGGCGGCAACTGCACCGTGTCGTGCATGCTGATGGGCTTGGGCGGCCTGTTCCAGCACAACCTGGTCGAGTGGATGACCTCCATGACCTACCAGGCGGCATCGGGCGGCGGCGCCCAGCACATGCGCGAGCTGCTGACCCAGTTCGGCACCATCAACTCGTCGGTCAAGGCGCTGCTGGATAATCCCGCCTCCGCCATCCTGGAAATCGACCGCCAGGTGCTGGCCACCCAGCACGGCCTGTCGGCCGAGGAGACCAAGCAGTTCGGCGCGCCGCTGGCCGGCAACCTGATCCCTTGGATCGACAAGGACCTGGGCAACGGCCAGTCGAAGGAAGAATGGAAGGGCGGCGCCGAGACCAACAAGATCCTGGGCCTGGGCGCGGACTTCGGTTCCAAAGCCATCCCTGTGGACGGCCTGTGCGTGCGCATCGGCGCCATGCGCAGCCACTCGCAGGCGCTGACCATCAAGCTGAAGAAGGATGTGCCGATCGACGAGATCCACGACATCATCGCTGCCAACAACCAGTGGGTCAAAGTGGTGCCGAACACGCGTGAAGCCTCGGTCAAGGACCTGTCGCCGGCCGCCGCCACCGGCAGCCTGACGATCCCGGTCGGCCGCCTGCGCAAGATGAGCATGGGCGACGATTACCTGTCGGCCTTCACCGTGGGCGACCAGCTGCTGTGGGGCGCGGCCGAACCGCTGCGCCGCATGCTGCGCATCGTGCTGGACAAGTAACACGCCGTCCCGCGATTGTTAAAGCAGAAGGGGTTTTCTCTATGAGCTCTCATAGGGAAAACCCCTTTTTTTGGTTTAAAGTAGGCATAGACGTTACACATCTTCATGTACCACTAGAGAAACATCGTGCAAAGCTTGCATGCTCTGGAGCATGATGATATGTTGGTATATCTGGGAAAGTAACATTTTCCCTCTGACAACCTGATGCCGCCCACTATGCACGTACCAACTCGCTCCAGCATTGTTTCCTTCACGTTGAAGACACTCACGGGAGCTGTCGCCAGCGCGGTGTTGGTGGCGGCCACGGCCAACGCCGCCGGGCTTGGCAAGCTGACCGTCCAGTCGTCGCTGGGGCAGCCGCTGCGGGCGGAGATCGAGCTGACGGCGGTATCGGCGGAAGAGGCTGGCGGCCTGGTCGCCAAGCTGGCGCCGGCTGAAGCCTTCCGCACCGCCAACATCGATTTCAATCCCACCCTGCTGTCGCTGCGCTTCGACGTCGAGCAGCGCAACGGCCGCCAGGTGATCCGCGTGACATCGACCCAGCCGGTCAACGAACCTTTCGTCGACATGCTGCTGGAGTTGACCTGGACCGGCGGACGCATGGTCCGCGAATACACCTTCCTGCTGGACCCGGCCGACATGCGCGCGACGCAAGCGCCGCGGGGGCCCCCGCCGGTGGACCTGGGCCGCGGCACCGCCCCGGCCCCGGCGGCCGCATCGGTCGCGCCGACTGTCGCGCCCGCCGCGCCGGTTGCACCGTCCGCACCGGTGGCGCAGCGCGCGCCGGCCCGGCAGGCCGCCAGCGAATACACCGTCAAGGCCGGCGACAACCTGACCCGCATCGCCAGCCAGGTCAAGCCGGTCGACGTGTCGCTGGACATGATGCTGGTGGCGCTGTACCGCGCCAATCCGGAAGCCTTCTCCGGCAATAATATGAACCGCCTGAAGTCGGGCCACATCCTGGCCGTGCCGGACGCCGACACCATCCGCAACACCGCGCCGGAAGGCGAGGCGCGCGGCGTGGTGGTGGCGCACGCGATCGACTTCAACGCCTACCGCGCCAAGCTGGCCGGGCAGGTGGCCAACAGCACGCCGGCCAAGGAGCCGGAAGTCGCCCAGAACGCGTCGGGCAAGATCACCGCCAAGGTCGAGGAAAAGCCGAACGCGGCCAACACCGCCAAGGACAAGCTGACGCTGTCGAAATCGACCGCCAGCACGCCGGTCGAAGGCAAGACCGGCATGGCGGTGGAGGACAAGATCGCGCGCCAGAAGGAGCAGGAAGAATCCGCGGCCCGCATCAAGGAGCTGGAGAAGAACACCCGCGACCTGGAAAACCTGATGGCGGTCAAGAACAAGGCGGCTGCGCAGACGGAAAAAGCCTCGGCATCGGCTGCGGCATCGCTGCCCGCGTCGACCCCGGTCGAGGCGTCGGCGCCGCCCAAGCCCAAACGCACGCTGGTGATTCCGCCGAAGAGACTCGAGCCGAGCCTGTTCGAAACGCTGATGGACAACCTGCAATACGTCGGTCTGGCCGCCGCGGCCCTGCTGGCGGGCGCCGGCGCCTGGATCGCCTCGCGCCGCCGCAAGCAGTTCGCCGTGCCGAAGGAAGAGACCAGCATCCTCGGCGACACCGCGATTCCGTCGCAGGCGCTGATCGCCGAAGCCGGCGGCCAGAGCGTCGACACCAACAACAGCGTATTCAATTCCAACTTCGCGCCATCGGCCAGCCAGCTCGACACCAATGAGGTCGATCCGGTGGCGGAAGCCGATGTCTACATCGCCTACGGCCGCGACGCCCAGGCCGAAGAAATCCTCAAGGAAGCGCTGCGCAGCCATCCGGAGCGCCATGCCGTGCGCCTGAAGCTGCTGGAAATCTACGTCGCCCGCAAGGACGCGCGCTCGTTCGAAAGCCAGGCATCCGAGCTGTATTCGATGACGCGCGGCCAGGGCGACGAGTGGGCGCAAGCGGCCGCCATGGGCCAGACGCTGGATCCGGGTAATCCGCTGTACGCCGAAGGCCACGCGTCCTCGGGCGAGGCCGAAGCTGCATCCTCCTTCGCCGCCGCGCCTGCCGTTGCGGCGGCCGCAGCCGGCGCCGCCGCGTTCAGTGCGGCGGACTTTGTCAGCGACTTCAACGCACCTGCGCCGGCGCCCGCACCAGCTCCCGCTTCCGGCGGCCTGGACCTGGACCTGGGCTTCGATGCGCCTGCCGCTGCGGCCGGCGACAGCAATCTGATAGACTTCGGCAGCGACATGGAAACGGCCTTGCCGCAAGCGGCCGACGCCGCCGTGTCGCCAGCCTCGGTGGCGGCGGAATCCGACAACCTGATGGACTTCGACCTGGGCGGCCTGAGCTTCGAGCCGGCCGCCGCCGCGCCAGCCCCAGCCCCTGCCGAGCCGGCAGCGATGCCGGAAGACGACTTCAACCTGGCCTTCGACGCGCCCGCCGCGCCGGCCCCGGTTGCCGCGCCAGCTCCAGCTCCGGCGGAGGACCTGAGCATGGACTTCGGCCTGGACCTGCCAGCCGAAGCGGTCGCACCAACACCGCCGTCGGCCAGCAGCGACCCGCTGGACCTCGACCTGATGAATTTTGAAATTCCCGAAGTGCCGGCCGTCCCCGCGCCGGCGCCGGAGGCTGAACTGGACGCCGGCGACTTCGCCGACGCACTGCACGCCACGGAAGAAGTCACCCCGGCGCCGGCCCCGGCCGCGCAGGAATTCGACCTGTCCGGCATCGACCTCGACCTGGACAGCGCGCTGGGCGGCACCGGCGCAACCGCCGCCGCTGCCGATACGACCCCGAGCCACGTGCGCGACGACACCCTGTCGGCCCATCACATGGAAATGGACACCAAGCTGGACCTGGCGGTGGCCTACCAGGAAATCGGCGACAAGGAAGGCGCGCGCGAATTGCTGGACGAAGTGCTGCGCGGCGGCAGCGACGACCAGATCGCCAAGGCCAACGCGATGCGCGCTCAATTGGGGTAATCCCGCTCCGTATATAATGGCTGACTCTGACATTACATCGGGCAGCAATTGAAACGGATAGCAATCGGCGTCCAGTACGACGGAACCGCGTGGAACGGCTACCAGAAGCAGGCGGACGGCCACACGGTTCAGGACAAGCTGGAACAGGCGCTGGAGAAATTCGCCAGGGTGCCGCTGGCCACCACATGCGCCGGCCGCACCGACACCGGCGTGCATGCGCTGGAGCAAGTGGTCCACTTCGACACCGACCTGAACCGCGATACCCATTCCTGGGTGCGCGGCGTCAATGCCTTCCTGCCGCCGTCGATCGCCGTGCGCTGGGCCAAGGAGCTGGAGGGCGACCCCAGCGTCAATGATTTCTTCCACGCCCGCTTCAGCGCCCGCGCCCGCACCTATCACTACGTGCTGTACAACAATCCGACCCGCTCGCCGCTGCTGGAAGGGCGCGCCGGCTTCTGCTTCCGTCCGCTGGACGTGGAGCTGATGCGGCAGGCCATTCCGCCGCTGATCGGCTGGCACGACTTCACCGCCTTCCGTGCCGCGCAGTGCCAGGCCAAGTCGCCGGTCAAGCTGATGCACGACATCCAGATCAAGCGCCACGGCGAACTGGTGGTGTTCACCATCACCGCCAACGCCTTCCTGCACCACATGGTGCGCAACCTGGTCGGCTCGCTGGTCTACATCGGCACCGGCCGCGAGAAGCCGGAGTGGCTGGGCCATCTGCTGGAAACCAGGGACCGCCACGCCGCCGCGCCGACCTTCATGCCGGACGGCCTGTACCTGGCCAAGATCGACTACGACCTCAAATGGGAACTGCCGCTGGAAACGACCAGCGCGCTCCCCTGGTTCTAAAGGAGCATCATGCGCACCCGTATCAAAATCTGCGGCCTGACCCGTGTGGAAGATGTGCAAGCCGCCGTCGCGGCCGGCGCCGACGCGATCGGCTTCGTGTTCTACCCCAAGAGCCCGCGCTACGTGACGCCCGAGCAGGCAGCCGAGCTGATCCGCGCCGTGCCGCCCTTCGTCACCTGCACCGGCCTGTTCGTCAACGCCTCGCCGGAAGAGGTGGCGGCCACGTGCAAGGTGGCGCCGATTTCGCTGATCCAGCTGCACGGCGACGAGACGG
Source organism: Duganella caerulea (assembly GCF_040362985.1). Classification (NCBI taxonomy): domain Bacteria; kingdom Pseudomonadati; phylum Pseudomonadota; class Betaproteobacteria; order Burkholderiales; family Oxalobacteraceae; genus Duganella; species Duganella caerulea. Next base: position 146,316 of record NZ_BPWJ01000002.1, read on the forward strand.
TGGAGCAGTCCGCCGCCATCGCCGCGGCGGCCGGACGACAGTTCATGCGCGTGTTCCGCGTCAAACCTGACACACAGCCGTCCGATTTGCTAGAATACGAGCAGCGATACCGCGCCGCCAGTCCCTTGTTCACCAGCCTGTTGCTGGATACCTATGTGGATGCCTATGGCGGTGCAGGAAAGGGTTTTGATTGGTCTCTCATTCCAAAAGATCTCGCGCCTCGGGTCGTTTTAAGTGGTGGCTTGAGCGTACACAACGCGACTGACGCGGTGGCACGTGTACGCCCCTACGCCGTGGACATCAGCAGTGGTGTCGAAGCGGCCAAGGGCATCAAGGACGCCCGCAAGATCGCCGACTTTGTCGCGGCGGTGCGGGCTGGAGATACCATGAATGAAAGCGAGACCCACCATGATGAACGCCCCGGCGAAGCCGCTGTTCCACGCTAAAGACTACAACCTTCCTGACACCAAGGGCCATTTCGGCCCCTACGGCGGCTCCTTCGTCGCCGAAACCCTGACCTACGCGCTGGCCGAGCTCAACGCGGCCTACGAGCGCTACAGCAAGGATCCCGAGTTCCTCGACGAGTTCCGTTACGAGCTCAAGCACTTTGTCGGCCGGCCGTCGCCGATCTACCATGCCAAGCGCTGGTCCGACCTGGCAGGCGGCGCGCAGATCTACTTCAAGCGCGAAGACCTGAACCACACCGGCGCCCACAAGATCAACAACGTCATCGGCCAGGCCCTGCTGGCCAAGCGCATGGGCAAGCCGCGCATCATCGCCGAGACCGGCGCCGGCCAGCACGGCGTCGCCACCGCCACCATCTGCGCCCGTTTCGGGCTGGAGTGCGTGGTCTACATGGGCAGCGAGGACGTCAAGCGCCAGGCGCAGAACGTCTACCGCATGAAGCTGCTGGGCGCGACCGTGGTGCCGGTGGAGTCCGGCTCCAAGACCTTGAAGGATGCGCTCAACGAGGCGATGCGCGACTGGGTCACCAACATTGAAAACACCTTCTACATCATCGGCACCGTGGCCGGCCCGCATCCGTATCCGATGCTGGTGCGCGACTTCCAGTCGGTGATCGGCGAGGAATGCCTGGTGCAGATGCCCGAGATGACCGGCCGCCAGCCGGACTGCGTGGTGGCCTGCATCGGCGGCGGTTCCAACGCCATGGGCATTTTCTATCCCTACATCGACCAGAAGCAGGTGCGCCTGATCGGCGTCGAGGCGGCGGGCGAGGGGCTGGACGGCGACAAGCACGCTGCGTCGCTGACCAAGGGCTATCCTGGTGTTTTGCATGGCAACCGGACCTATCTGCTGCAGGACCAGAATGGCCAGATCATCGAGACGCATTCGGTGTCGGCCGGCCTGGACTATCCGGGCGTCGGGCCGGAGCATGCCTACCTGAAGGACAGCGGCCGGGCCGAGTACGTCTCGATCACGGACGAGGAGGCGCTCAAGGCCTTCCACGACTGCTGCCATATCGAAGGCATCATTCCGGCGCTGGAGTCGTCGCACGCGCTGGCGTTCGCGGCCAAGCTGGCGGCGACCCTGCCCAAGGATAAAATCATTTTGGCCAACCTGTCGGGCCGGGGCGACAAGGACATGCATACGGTTGCAGAACGTATGGGTTTGAACTTCAACTAAGGGAAACGACATGTCCAAAATCGCAGCAACTTTCAGCGCCCTGAAAGCGCACAAAAAAACCGCGCTCATCACTTTCATCACGGCCGGCGATCCGTCGCCGGAACTGACGGTGCCGCTGATGCACGCCTTGGTGGCGGGTGGTGCCGACATCCTGGAACTCGGCGTGCCGTTTTCCGATCCGATGGCCGAAGGCCCGGTGATCCAGCGCGCCTGCGAGCGGGCGCTGGCCAACGGCGTCGGCATCCATGATGTGTTCGGCTACGTGGCGGAATTCCGCAAGACCAACCAGACCACGCCGGTGGTGCTGATGGGCTATGCCAATCCGATCGAGCGCATTGGTGCTTCTGCGTTCATCGCCGAATCCAAGGCGGTTGGGGCGGACGGCGCCATCGTGGTCGATTACCCGCCGGAAGAGTGTGAAGAGTTCGCGGCCGCCATGCGCGCCGCCGAGCTGGACCTGATCTTCCTGCTGGCGCCGACCTCGACCGAGCAGCGCATCGCGCAGGTGGCCAAGGTGGGTGGCGGCTTCAGCTACTACGTCTCGCTGAAGGGCGTGACGGGCGCCGGCAATATCGACACGGTGGAAGTGGCGGAGCGTCTGACGGCCATCCGCAGGCACGTGCAGTTGCCGATCGGCGTAGGCTTCGGCATCCGCGACGGCGCCACCGCGCGCGCCGTGGCCGAGGTGGCTGACGCGGTCGTCATCGGCAGCCGCGTCATCCAGGAAATCGAAAGCGCCGGCAAGGATGGCGCCGTGGTAGCAGTGCAATCTTTCGTTTCTGGCATTAGAAACGCGCTCGACGCCTGATTTACCTCAAATGCGTCGCCTTTTTTGTCCGGATGAAAAAGGCGGCGCAGGCGTGATTCTGCTAGTGGTTTACCTCTAAAAACCCGCCAATTCCATGACGAAGTTTAAAAATTGTTGTACAGCAAAGTTCGACAGGGGGGCGAGAAACGGCTACACTTCGGCCACGAGTTAGCTGCAAGGAGAATTTATGAGTTGGTTGGAAAAACTGCTGCCCCCACGAATCCAGCGTTCCGACGCTGCCGCACGCAAGACCATGCCCGAGGGCCTGTGGGTCAAATGCCCATCCTGCGAAGCCGTCCTGTACCGCACCGATCTGGAATCGAACCTGCACGTTTGCCCCAAGTGCGACCACCACATGCGCATCCGCGCACGCGAACGCCTCGACAGCCTGCTCGACGCCGGCGGCCGCTATGAAGTCGGCATGGACACCCTGCCGGTCGATACGCTGAAGTTCAAAGACAGCAAGAAATACCCCGACCGCCTCAAACAAGCCATGGAAGCCACCGGCGAGACCGATGCGCTGATCGTCATGGGCGGCGCCATCATGAGCCTGCCATGCGTGGTGGCTTGCTTCGAATTCGAATTCATGGGCGGCTCGATGGGCTCCGTGGTCGGCGAGCGCTTCGTGCGCGGCGCGCAAGTGGCCCTGGAACAGAAAGTACCGTTCATCTGCATCACCGCCACCGGCGGCGCCCGCATGCAGGAAGGCTTGTTGTCGCTGATGCAAATGGCGAAAACCACCGCCATGCTGACCAAGCTGTCGGAGAAGAAGCTGCCGTTCATCAGCGTGCTGACCGATCCGACCATGGGCGGCGTGTCCGCCTCGTTCGCCTTCATGGGCGACGTGGTCATCGCCGAGCCGAAAGCGCTGATCGGCTTCGCCGGTCCGCGCGTGATCGAAAACACCGTGCGCGAGAAACTGCCGGAAGGCTTCCAGCGCGCCGAGTTCCTGGTCACCAAGGGCGCCGTCGACATGATCGTCGACCGCCGCAAGATGCGCGAAGAAATCGCCCGTCTGATGGCACTGCTGCAAAATCAGGCGGTGGAAGTGCTGGCCTAAAAAAGCAGCCACGCCCTCACGCTACGGCGCGCAATCGGCTATCATGCCGGCCTGCGCGCCGTTTTCCATTTCTGAGCCATCATTATGTCGAACCTCCCAACTACTTTGCCCGCCTGGCTTGCGCTGCTTGAATCGCGCCACGCCGAAACCGTCATCAACATGGGCCTGGACCGCGTGCTCGCCGTCAAGGAGAGCCTGAAGCTGGCCTTCAGCTGCCCCGTCATCATGGTGGCCGGCACCAATGGCAAGGGTTCGACCTGCGCCATGCTGGAATCGGTGCTGATGCGCGCCGGCTACAAGGTGGGCCTGTACATCAAGCCCCACTTCCTCGACTTTAACGAGCGCGCCCGCGTCAACGGCGAACTGGCCAGCGACGACGTGCTGGTGGCCGCCTTCAACGCGGTCGAAGCGGTGCGCGGCGATACGCCGCTGACGTATTTCGAATTCACCACGCTGGCCATCATGCATCTGCTGAGCGGCGCCGGCATGGATGTCGTGATCCTGGAGGTGGGCCTGGGCGGTCGCCTGGACGCGGTCAATATCGTCGATGCCGACGTGTCCATCGTCACCAGCGTTGATATCGACCACACCGACTACCTGGGCGACACCCGCGAGGCGATCGGCTTCGAGAAGGCCGGCATTTTCCGCGCCGGCAAAACCGCGATCTGCTCGGATCCGGTGCCGCCGCAATCGCTGATCGACCACGCCAACGCCATCGGCGCCGACCTGTGGCTGATGGGCCGCGACTTCAACTATTCCGGCGACAAGCAGCAGTGGAACTACGGCGGCCGCTCGCAGCGCCGCAACTCGCTGGCTTACCCGAGCCTGCGCGGCGCCAACCAGATCCTCAACGCCTGCGCCGTGCTGGCCGCGCTGGAAGCGTTGAAGCTGGAACTGCCGGTCGGCGCGCAGGAAGTGCGCACCGGCCTGGTGACGGTGGAGCTGCCGGGCCGCTTCCAGGTGCTGCCTGGCCGCCCGACCGTGATCCTGGACGTGGCGCACAATCCGCACGCGGCCTCGGCGCTGAACCAGAACCTGGGCAATATGGGCTTCCATCCCTACACCTACGCCGTGTTCGGCTCCATGCACGACAAGGATATCGACGGCGTGATCGCCGCCATGTCCGAGCACGTGGACCACTGGTGCCTGGCCACGCTGCCGTCGCCGCGCTCGGCCAGCGCCTCGGAACTGGCGGCCAAGGTGCAGATCGTCCAGCCCGAAAAGGCCGAGCGCACCATCAATATCTTCGACGATCCGGCCGCGGCGTACGCAAATGCGATCAGCCGAGCCGGGGAGAATGATAGAATTGTGGTCTTTGGATCTTTCCTCACGGTCGCCGGCGTCATGGCGGCGCGAAAATCCGCATTCCATTGAACGCACAGGACTGAAATCACGCATGGGCTTGTTCTCGAAACTCGGTAAAAACAAGCAAGAGGCCGCCGGTCAGGACAGCGGCTATTACACCAGCGCAGATGACCAGGCCGCGACGGAGCGCGCACGCTCCAAACGCGCCTCGTCGGCGGATGGTTCCGCCAAATCCCGCCGCGGCAAGGACCGCGAAGCGGACGATCCTGTATTGCCGGAAAAGAAACGCGCGCGTCGCCGCCTGGTCGGCGCCATCGCACTGGCGCTGGGCGTGGCCATCGGCCTGCCGATGGTGCTCGATTCCGAGCCGAAGCCGCTGGCGTCCGACATCGATATCAAGATCCCGGCCAAGGACAAGCCGGCCGAGGCCGCACCTGCGCCCGCGCCAGCCGCGCCGGTGCCCCAGAGCGCCGCGCTGGACAGCCGCGAAGAAATCGTCGACGACGTCAAGCCGTCCAAGCCTGCCGCGCCTGTGGCAGCCGCACCGAAGCCAGCCGCCCCCGCGCCTGTGGCCGCCGCGCCCGTCACGCCGCCGCCCGTTGCCCCCGTCAAGGTCGACACCGCCAAGCGCGAAGCCGAACTGAAGGCCGAAGCCAAGGCCAAGGCGGACGCCATCGCCAAGAACAAAGCCGACAACGAAGCCAAGGCCCGCCAGGACGCCGACTACAAGCAGGAAGTCGAACGCAAGCAGGCCGAGGTGAAAGCCGAAGCCAAGGCCAAGGCGGAAGCCGAGCGCAAGCTGGCCGAAGCCAAGGCCGCCAAGCAGGCCGACAGCGCCAAGCCGGCCGCAACCTCGGAAGACGCGCGCGCGCTGGCCATCCTAGAGGGCAAGCCCGCCGCCAAGCCTGCCGCCGAATCGGGCCAGAAGTTCGTGCTGCAGGTGGCCGCGCTGAGCGACCAGGGAAAGGTGGACGAGCTGCGCGAAAAACTGAAAAAAGCCGGCATTAGCTCCTACACGCAAAAGACGCCGTCCGGTGACATCACCCGCGTGCGCGTGGGCCCGTTCACCAACAAGGATGAGGCCGAAAAAGTGCGGGCCAAGCTGAGCGCCATGGGCCTGAACGGCCGCCTCGAAACCGTCTGATCCGGCAGGCGCGCGACGTGACGATCTTCGATTATCTGGTGATTTTTGTATTGGTCGCGTCGGTCATCATCAGCATGATGCGCGGCCTGGTGAAGGAAGTGTTGTCGCTGGCGGGGTGGGTGGTGGCCTTCGTGGTCGCCAACGCCTACGCCGCCGCGCTGGCGCCCATGCTGCCGCCGGTGGTGCCGGGCGAGGTGCTGCGCCTGATCCTGGCCTTTATCGCACTGTTTATCGGTGTGAAGATTTTGACGGGCCTGCTAGGCATGGCGCTGGGCGCCTTGCTCGATGCCGGCGGCCTCAGCATCGTGGACCGCGCGCTGGGCATGGTGTTCGGCTTCGGCCGCGGCCTTGTAATTGTGCTGGCCGGTGTCATCCTGTGTGGGATGACGTCGATACCGCAACAAGCATTCTGGAAGGATGCGCGACTGAGTCCGCTCGCGGAGACCGGAGCGCATAGGGTGAAAGCCTTTCTTCCCGCTGCCATGGCGCAGCATGTGAATTTTTGAATTCTTTAAATCAGTAGCACCCAGTCCAGGAGCAACATCATGTGTGGCATCGTCGGCGTCGTTTCTCATCAACCTGTCAACCAACTGCTGTATGACGCATTGCTGCTGCTGCAGCATCGCGGCCAGGATGCGGCAGGTATCGCGACCAATCACAGCAGCATGTTCGCCATGCACAAGGCCAACGGCCTCGTTCGTGACGTTTTCCGTACCCGTAACATGCGTACGCTGCAAGGCAATTCCGGCATCGGTCACTGCCGCTATCCAACCGCCGGCTCGTCGAGCGAGGAAGAGGCGCAGCCGTTCTACGTCAACGCGCCGTTCGGCATCACGCTGGCGCATAACGGCAACCTGACCAACTGGGAACAGCTCAAGAAGGAAATGTTCCAGAACGACCGCCGCCACATCAACACCGATTCCGATTCGGAAGTGCTGCTGAACGTGCTGGCCCACGAGATCCAGAAAGCCACCACCGGCATCTCGATCGACGCCGACACCATCTTCGACGCCGTGACCGTGCTGCATCGCCGCGTGCGCGGCGGCTACGCTGCCGTGGCGCAGATCGCCGGCGTCGGCCTGCTGGCCTTCCGCGATCCGTTCGGCATCCGTCCGCTGTGCCTGGGCATCAACGAGAGCGAGCAGGGCACCGAGTACCTGATCGCCTCCGAGTCCGTGGCGCTGGAAGGCATGGGCTTCCGCTTCGTGCGCGACATCGCGCCGGGCGAGGCCGTCTTCATCGACGCCGACAAGCAGTTGCACTCGCGCCAGTGCGCCGACAATCCATCGCTCAATCCTTGCGTGTTCGAGTTCGTCTACCTGGCCCGTCCGGATTCCGTCATCGACGGCGCCTCCGTGTACGCCACCCGCCTGAAAATGGGCGAGTACCTGGCCGAGAAGATCAAGCGCGAATTCAAGGATGGCGAGATCGACGTCGTCATGCCGATTCCGGATTCGTCGCGTCCCGCCGCGATCCAGCTGGCGCTGGCGCTGAACGTGGAATACCGCGAAGGCTTCATCAAGAACCGCTACATCGGCCGCACCTTCATCATGCCGGGCCAGGCCGCGCGCAAGAAGTCCGTGCGCCAGAAGCTGAACGCCATCGCTTCCGAGTTCAAGGACAAGGTCGTGCTGCTGGTGGATGACTCCATCGTGCGCGGCACCACCAGCCGCGAGATCGTGCAGATGGCGCGCGAAGCCGGCGCCAAGAAAGTGATCTTCGCTTCGGCGGCGCCACCGGTGATCTTCCCTAACGTGTACGGCATCGACATGCCTACCCGCGACGAGCTGATCGCCTACGGCCGCAGCACCGAGGAAGTGTGCCGCGAGATCACCGCCGATCACCTGGTCTACCAGGACATCGACGCGTTGAAGCGCGCCATCTCCGACGTCAATCCGGCGTTGAAGAACTTCGAGGCTTCGTGTTTCGACGGCGTGTACGTCACCGGCGACATCTCCAAGGACTACCTGGACAAGCTGGAGTACGCGCGCCACCATCCGAAGGCCTCCGCCCCCGAGGACGCGGGCCGCTCGCAATTGAACCTGAATCTCGCGACCGCCGAAGGCTGATGTCGCGCCCGGTGCGGTTCACGCCGCACCGGGCTTTTTTTTTGAATACGCGAATATGAACGACAAGAAGAATTACGGCTTCACCACCACCATCCTGCACAACGATCGCCAGAAGGGCATCGAGCACGGTTCGCTGCACAAGCCCATCCACACCTCGGTCGCGTTCGGCTATGGCGACGCGCGCCAGCTGGCGTCTGTCTTCCAGGGCAAGGAGCCGGGCTTCCGCTACGGCCGCCAGGGCAACCCGACCATCTCCGCGCTGGAAGACAAGGTCACCAAGATGGAGCAGGGCGTCGGCACGATCTGCTTCGCCACCGGCATGGGCGCGATCGGCGCCGTGTTCCAGTCGCTGCTGCGCGCGGGCGACCATGTGGTGTCCTCGTCGTTCTTGTTCGGTAACACCAACAGCCTGTGGCAGACCACCATGGCGCAGGGCGTGGGCGTGTCGTTCGTCGACGCCACCGACGTCGCCAACGTGGCAGCCGCCATCACCGACCAGACGCGCGTGGTGTTCGTCGAAACCATCGCCAACCCGCGCACGCAAGTGGCGGACCTGAAGCGCATCGGCGAGCTGTGCAAGGAACGCGGCATCCTCTACATCGTCGACAACACGATGACCACGCCTTACCTGTTCCGTCCGAAAGCGGTGGGCGCCGGGCTGGTGGTCAACGCGCTGACCAAGTCGATCGGCGGTCACGGCAACGCGCTGGGCGGCAGCCTGACCGACACCGGCGTCTACGACTGGACCCGGTTCGCCAACATCTACGAGAACTACAAGAAAGCCGCGCCGCTGCAATGGGGCTTGGCGCAGATCCGCGCCAAGGGCCTGCGCGACTTTGGCGCCTCGCTGGCGCCGGAAGCGGCGCATCACATCGCCGTCGGCGCCGAAACGCTGGCGCTGCGCATGGAGCGCACCAGCGCCAATGCGCTGGCCTTGGCCCGCCTGCTGGAAAGCGACGAGCGCGTGGCCGCCGTCTACTATCCCGGCCTGGCATCGCACCCGCAGCACGCGATCTCCGCCGAGCTGTTCCGCAGCTTCGGCTCCCTGCTGAGCTTTGAGCTGAAAGACGGCATCGACTGCTTCGACTTCCTCAACCGCCTGAAGCTGGCGATCCCGGCCTCCAACCTGGGCGACACGCGCACGCTGATCATCCCGGTGGCGCACACGATTTTCTACGAGATGGGGGCCGAGCGCCGCGCCTCGATGGGCATCGCCGAGTCGCTGATACGGGTATCGGTCGGCATCGAGGATACCGACGATCTGCTGGACGATTTCACCTGCGCGCTGGAAGCTTGCTGAGCGCAGCCTCAAGTTGTGATAATCTAAGCTTTCAATTTTGCTAAGCGCGGAGGCGATATGAAGGCAGCATGGGTTCTGGCATTGACCGTGCTGTCGAGTAGCGCCTTCGCGGGCGACCAGGCCAGCCGCCAGGCGCGGCAGGCCGAGATCGAGTACTACACCAGCCACTACGACGGCGCCGACATCGCGCTGGCCCGTTTCAACTGCAAGGCGCCCAACATCCCGATGCGTCCGGCCACGGCCGGCGGACCGGCGCTCACGCAGGCGCTGGCCGCCTGGCATGACTGCTACGATCGATTCCTGGCCAACTACAACGCCGCGCTCCCGGTCGGCAAGAGCATCCCCGCCGACCTGGCCGACCTGATGACGGACGATGAGATGGGCGCCGCCCAAGCCTTGATGAGCCAGGTGTTCGTGCAAGTGGCGGACGAGGCCAAGCGCCAGGCTGACGCGGTCACCCTGGCGCAGAGCGCGTTGGAGGGCAGGCAAGGCGATCTCGCCCTGAGCGCGCGCGACCTGTCGCATCAGCCCGAGACCGCCGGCAAGCGCTAGCCGGCCGAATGGCGGAAATTGATGCAAGATTGTCTGTTCAATACATGCTGATGTTTGGTAGTCTGCGTGGCATGACTACACCATTCCGTTCGAAACAAATGCTGGCGCTGCTGGGCGGCGCATTCCTTGCCACTGTCGTCCACGCCGCACCGGCCAGCGACGCCGAACTGCTCGCCATGATGAAAACCCGCGTCGATATCGACCACGCCGGTACCGGCATGGTGGTCGGCATCATCGACGCCAAGGGCAGCCATGTGCTGGCCTACGGCAGCCTGAGCGAGGGCGGGGCGCCGGTCGATGCGGACACAGTCTACGAGATCGGCTCCATCACCAAGGTGTTCACCGCCACCATCCTCAGCGATATGGCCCTGCGTGGCGAAGTGAGCCTGGCCGATCCAGTGGCGCGCTACCTGCCGGCCGCCGCGGCGCCGCCGGCCTTCGGCGGACGGCAGATCACGCTGACCGACCTGTCGTCGCAAGTGTCCGGCATCCCCAGCATTCCGGGCAACATCGCGCCCAGGGACGAGAACAACCCCTTTGCCGACTACACGGTGCCGCAGTTGTACGAGTTCGTGCACGGCTACACGCCCACGCGCGCGGCGGGCGAACGCTACGAGTATTCGAATGCCGGCGTCGGCCTGCTGGGCCATGCGCTGACGCTGCGCGCTGGCGTGGACTACGAAACCCTGGTGCGCCAGCGCATCACCGGCCCGCTGGGCATGTCCAGCACGGCCATCGCGTTGACGCCGTCCATGCGCCAGCATCTGGCCACCGGCTACGACATGCCGGGCAGGGTGGCGGCCAACTGGGACATGCCGGCGCTGGCAGGCATGGGCGCGCTGCGCTCGTCGACGGCGGACATGCTGAAGTTTGTGGGAGCGAATATGGGACTGCGGAAGACGCCGCTGTACGGTGCGATGCAGGCGGCGCATCAACCGCGTCATACGGTCGAAGGCAAGCCTGAATTATCGGTGGGGCTGGGATGGCATGTGCTGGAGCAGCACGGCTCGCACATCGTCTGGCACAACGGCGGCACGGGCGGCTACCGCACCTACATCGGCTTCGACACCAGCACGCAGCGGGGCGTGGTGCTGATGTCGAACTCGCACATGGGCTCGGACGATATCGCCAGGCGCGCGCTCAATAGCGCGTTCCCGCTCATCGTGCCGAAGCCGATGTCGATGTAATACTTAGTGCCAGCTGCGCATCAGGCCGACCGCCAGGCCTTCCAGCGCGAACTCGTCGGCTTCGGGATCGACCTTGATGATCTTGAAGTCCGGGTTTTCCGGCAGCAGCTCGACGGTGGAGCCGGTCTTGCGATAGCGCTTGACCGTGACATCGTTGCCGATGCGGGCCACGACGATCTGGCCGTTCTTGGCGCTGTCCACCTTCTTGACCGCCAGCAGGTCGCCGTCCATGATGCCGGCGTCGCGCATCGACTCGCCGCGCACCTTCAGCAGGTAGTCCGGCTTGGAGGAGAACATGGCCGGATCGACGCTGTAGCTGGTCTCCAGGTTTTCCTGCGCCAGGATGGGCGAGCCGGCGGCCACGCGGCCGATCAGCGGCAGCGACATCATCAGCGACACCGGTACCTTGGGCGTGGCTGGCTCGGCATGCACGCCCAGCAGGCGGATGCCGCGCGAGGTGCCGGCGGCGATCTCGATCGCGCCCTTGCGCGCCAGCGCCTGCAAATGCTCCTCGGCCGCGTTGGCGGACTTGAAGCCCAGTTCATTGGCGATCTCGGCTCGGGTCGGCGGGAAGCCGGTGTTCTCGATGGCATCCTTGATCAGATTGAGAATTTGTTCCTGTCTTGCGGTGAGCTTGATCATAGAGTGCTTTAGGCCTGTGTATATAGACAGTCTGTATTTTTGTACAGTGTGAAGCGAAAAGCAAGGGAATTTGTTGCTTTGAGCGAAATAAATTCATGGAGCGGGCGGATTGTCTTTTGCCGGGAAAGCTGATATAGTCGCGGGCTTACCTCTTCCCACACCTGTCTTGACGCCAGGGTGGGCTATATTCACAGTCCTTAAGGGAGTTTGCATGCGTCACTATGAAATAGTATTTATCGTCCACCCGGACCAGAGCGAGCAAGTGCCCGCCATGATCGAGCGTTACAAAACCACCGTAACGACCCGCGGCGGCGCCGTGCACCGTGTTGAAGATTGGGGCCGTCGTCAGATGGCTTACTCGATCCAGAAACTGGCTAAAGCACACTACATCTGCCTGAACATCGAATGCGACAACGAGACCCTGGTCGAGCTGGAAACCGCCTTCAAATTCAATGATGCCGTGCTGCGTCACCTGACCGTCAAGATGAAGAAAGCGGAAACCGCTCCTTCGCCGATGATGAAGTCGGTACAACGTGAAGATGCGGCGAAATCGCATCGCACCGAAGCTCCAGCAGCCGCTGCTGCTCCTGCGGCCTAATTGTTACCGGGAACCGAGCTGAATCAGCTCCAGTTGATTGCCTTGATCGCCGAACGGGACGCCTTGCGCTACACCCCGGCCGGCATGCCGATCGTGAACGCTGTACTCCAGCACCGGTCGCAGCAGGTCGAGGCAGGCATCGCCCGATTGAGCGAGTTTGAAGTTGCCGCGGTTGCCGCGGGCGAGATTTCAGGCCGCTTCAGTCAGGCGCCACTGGCAGGCATGTATCAGTTCACCGGTTTCCTGAACAAGAAGAATCGCAATAGCAAAAGCCTGGTGTTTCACATCATTGATTTTAGTGCTGTCCCAGACAGCTCAATTTAGATACAGGAGCCTAAAATGGCATTCGGTAAAAAGTTCGACAAAAACAAGCTCAAGCTGAAAGAAAAGCGCAAGCAACAAAACCCACTGTTCAAGCGTAAGAAATTCTGCCGCTTCACCGCAGCAAACGTAGAACAAGTTGACTACAAAGACGTCGACACCCTGAAAGACTTCGTCCAGGAAAACGGCAAAATCATGCCAGCACGTCTGACCGGTACCAAGGCGCACTACCAGCGTCAAGTTGACACCGCAATCAAGCGCGCTCGCTACCTCGCGCTGCTGCCTTACACCGATCTGCACCACGCTTAATTGCGTCGTCTAGATAAGATCCTGGAGAAGAACTATGCAAATCATTCTGTTAGAAAAAGTCGTCAACCTGGGCAACCTGGGTGAAGTCGTTAAAGTCAAAGACGGTTACGCACGTAACTTCCTGATTCCGCAAAAAATGGCTCGCCGCGCTACCGCGTCCGCCGTTGCTGAATTCGAAGTCAAGCGCGCTGAACTGGAAAAAGCCGCTGCTGAAAAGCTGGCTGCCGCTCAAGCCCAAGGCGAGAAACTGAACGGCATGACCGTGAACGTTTCGCAAAAAGCTGGTGTTGACGGCCGTCTGTTCGGTTCCGTGACCAACTTCGACATCGCTGAAGCCCTGAGCAAAGCTGGTTTCGCTGTTGAAAAAGCTGCCGTGCGCATGCCTACCGGTCCTCTGAAGACCGTTGGCGAGCACCCAGTCAGCGTTGCTCTGCACACCGACGTGGTGGTGGAAGTGACCGTTGCTGTCGTGGGCGAAGCTGCCTAATACTTTTTCAGGCGGAAACGTCTGATCAGTGTTGCAACACCTTTGAAAAAGCCGGGCTTGCCCGGCTTTTTTCTCGTCATAAATTTGTAATACGGCTCAAGCAAGCAGGTATAATTCGCGCCATGAACGCCCCCTCCGATCCGCAAGTCGATTCACTCCGCGTCCCGCCGCATTCCATCGAAGCAGAACAGTCCGTCATCGGCGGCCTGCTGCGCGATAATGCGGCGTTCGACCGCATTGCGGACATGATGCACCCCGAAGACTTCTACCGCTACGACCACCGCATCATCTACGAGCAGATCGTCAAGATGATCAATGGCTCGAAGCCGGCCGACGTCATCACGGTGTTCGAGACCCTGACTCAGCTGGGCAAAGCGGAAGACGTGGGCGGCCTGGCCTACCTGAACGCGATGGCGCAAAACACGCCATCTGCCGCCAACATCCGCCGTTACGCCGAGATCGTGCGCGATCGCTCCATCCTGCGCCAGCTGATCACGGTGGCCGACGAAATTTCCGGCCAGGCGTTCACGCCTCAGGGCAAGGAAGTCAAGCAGATGCTCGACGAGGCCGAGTCCAAGATCTTCGCCATCGCCGAGCAGGGCGCGCGCGGCGCGGCTGGCTGGCTGCCGGTGCAGCCGCTGCTGACCCAGGTGGTCGAGCGCATCGACGAGCTGTACTCGCGCGATTCCGGCTCCGAGATCACCGGCGTGCCGACCGGCTGGATCGACCTCGACCGCATGACCTCCGGCCTGCAGCCGGGCGACATGGTGGTGGTGGCGGGCCGTCCGTCGATGGGCAAGACCGCGTTCTCGATGAACATCGCCGAGAACGTCGCGGTGGAAGAAGGCCTGCCGGTGGCCGTGTTCTCGATGGAGATGGGCGGCGTGCAGCTGGCCATGCGTATGCTGGGCTCGGTTGGCCAGCTGGACCAGCACCGCCTGCGTACCGGTAAATTGAACGACGAGGATTGGCCGCGCCTGACGCACGCCATCCAGAAAATGAACGACGCCCAGGTCTACATCGACGAGACCCCGGCGCTGAACCCGATCGAGATGCGCGCCCGCGCGCGCCGCCTGTCGCGCCAGTGCGGCAAGCTGGGCCTGATCGTGGTCGACTACCTGCAGCTGATGCAGGGCTCCACCCCGGGCGACAACCGCGCCTCGGAGATTTCCGAGATTTCCCGATCGCTGAAAGGCCTGGCCAAGGAGCTGCAGTGCCCGGTGATCGCGCTGTCGCAGCTGAACCGCTCGCTGGAGCAACGCCCCAACAAACGTCCCGTCATGTCCGACCTGCGCGAATCCGGCGCTATCGAGCAGGACGCGGACGTGATCATCTTCCTGTATCGCGACGAGGTCTACAACCCGGACTCGCCCGATAAGGGAACGGCCGAGATCATTATCGGTAAGCAGCGTAACGGCCCGATCGGCTCGGTACGCCTGACCTGGATCGGCCAGTACACCAAGTTTGGCAACTACGTCGGTAACCTGGCGCTGTATCAAGGCGATTAAGCCAGGGCGATTAATCTTTAAGCCGTCCTTATCCTGGGCGGCGATCTGCAGTAAACATGAACCGGAGAATAAAATGTTTGGACGTTTGATGCCCACCGAGGGCAAATTTTTTGACCTGTTTAACCAACACGCCGATCTGTGCGTCAAAGGTGCAAAAGAAATGCTGGGCCTGATGTCCAATTTCGACGATCTGGAAAATCGCGTGCACGCGATCGAGAGCATCGAAAAGCAGGCCGACAAGATCACCTACGCCACCGTCGACCTGTTGCACAAGACCTTCATCACGCCGATCGACCGCGACGACATCCACAAGCTGATCACCCGCATGGACGACATCCTCGACCTGCTGGAAGACGCGGCCCAGACCGTCTCGCTGTACGACCTGCACTCGGTCACGCCGGAAGCCAAGCGCCTGGCCGAGCTGGTGCTGGCCTGCACCGAGAAGGTCCGCGACGCTGTGGCCCTGCTGCACAACATGGACAACTCGCGCCAGATCGTCGCCATCTGCGAAGAGATCGACCGCCTGGAATCGGACGCCGACCACGTGATGCGCGCCGCCATGTCCAAGCTGTTCCGCGACGAACCGGACGTGCGCAACCTGATCAAGATGAAGGCCATCTACGAGATCCTGGAAACCGTGACCGACCGTTGCGAAGATGTGGCCAACATCATCGAAGGCATCATCGTCGAAAACGCATAACGCATAACTACAAAAAGAAACGTCCAATATGCATACCCTACAAATCAGCATCTACGTGCTGGGCGTCCTGATCGCCCTGGCGCTGGTGTTTGACTTCATGAACGGCTTCCACGACGCCGCCAACGCGATCGCGACCGTGGTGTCGACCGGCGTGCTCAAGCCGCAGACGGCGGTGGCCATGGCCGCGCTGTTCAACTTCACCGCCATCTTCGTGGTCGGTCTGCACGTGGCGTCCACGGTGGGCAAGGGCACCATCGATCCCGGCATCGTCGACCAGTACGTGATCTTCGGCGCGCTGGTCGGCGCCATCGTGTGGAACCTGTTCACCTGGTACTACGGCATTCCCTCGTCGTCCTCGCACGCGCTGATCGGCGGCCTGGTCGGCGCCGCGGTGGCCAAGTCCGGCACCGGCGCGCTGGTCGGCGGCGGCCTGCTCAAGACGGTGCAGTGGATCATCCTGTCGCCGCTGATGGGCTTTGTGTTCGGCTCCATCATCATGCTGATCGTATCGTGGATCTTCGTGCGCTCGACGCCGCGCCGGGTCGACAAATGGTTCCGCCGTTTGCAGCTGGTGTCGGCCGCGTCGTACAGCCTGGGCCACGGCGGCAATGACGCGCAAAAGACCATCGGCATCATCTGGATGCTGCTGATCGCGGTTGGCCAGGTGCCGGCCGGCGACGCCTCGCCGCCGCTGTGGGTGGTGATCTCGTGCTACACGGCGATCTCGTTCGGCACGCTGTTCGGCGGCTGGCGCATCGTCAAGACCATGGGCCAGAAGATCACCAAGCTCAAACCGGTGGGCGGCTTCTGCGCCGAAACCGGCGGTGCGCTGACCCTGCTGATCGCCTCGCACTTCGGCGTGCCGGTCTCGACCACGCACACCATCACCGGCGCGATCGTCGGCGTCGGCTCGGCGCAGAAGATGTCGGCGGTGCGCTGGGGTGTGGCGGGCAATATCGTGTGGGCCTGGGTGTTCACCATCCCGGCCTCGGCGTTCGTGGCCGCGCTGGCCTGGTGGGTTGGTCACCACATCATGTAAGAAACAAGGGAGCTTCGGCTCCCTTTTTTAATGCGTTAGAATCGGAAATTCTCTTGATGGACGTGGCATGCAGAAAATCGATTTTGCGCAGTTGATGTTGTTGGCGCGGGCCTCTGCCGATGTGGTTGTGCCTTGTAGTTGCTGTACCGTTTCGCTGGCGGCGTGGCAGCGCTTGCCGGCCACGCTGGAGCTCGACCGCTTCGAGGAAGTCGGCACGTTGATGGACGATCCTTACGATGAGCCCACCTTCGCCGAATACCATCCGCACGGCACGCGCTACGAGAGCGACGACGCGCCGATCTCGCCGCGCCACTATCCATGCAACCTGAGTCAGGTCGCGCGCTGTTTGAACTGCGGCCGCCACTACCTGCGCTACAACGAGGCGGGCGGCTACTTCACCGAGCTGCGCATCCGCGCATTGCAGCCGCAGCTACTGGTCGACGCCGCCCTGTAGACTCAGCATCCGCGCCGCCATCGCGCGCGCCAGCACGGACGGTTCGGGCACGGCGATCGGCAGATCCGTGAGCGCCTCATCGATCGCCAGGTTCGCCAGCCCATGCGCCAGGCTCCATCCGGTCAGCGCCAGTTCCGGTCCGCGCGCCGCGTCGAAGGCGGTGGCCGCCGTGACCAGCACATGGAACGCGCCCTCGGCCGCCTGCTTCAGATCCGGATAGCGGGACTTCTGCGCCAGCATCGGGCCGAACATCAGGCGGAACTGCGCCGGCCGCGCGCGCGCAAATTCCACATACACCTCGCAGATGTCGCGCCTACGAGCGGGTGCTGCCGCAGTTCGCGGCCTCGCACCGGCATGTGATGCACGGCCACCATCCGCTGGCCGGCGAGCGCCGCACCATGGCGTCGACCGCGCAGTGGTATGCGCGGCTGGCGCGGCTGCTGCCGGGATTGCGTTTCGAGATCGATGCCGTGGCCGTCACCGGCTGGCCGTGGCGCACGGTCGCCACCGTGACGTGGAAGGACCGCTTCACGCTGCCTGACGGCAGTACCGGCTGCAACCAGGGTGTGCATGAATTCGAATTGCGCTGGGGCCGCGTGCACAAGCTGGAGGTCCACTGCGACACGGCCAAACTGGAAAGCTACTGCCGCAGCGCCGATCAGCGACGCCATCCAGATGGCCTAGTTGCCGTGGATATGCGGCAGCCACATCGCCATGCTGGCGCCGAAGATGCCCACGCCCATCGCCAGCGTCAGCAGCGCCAGGCCGCCCGCCACGGCCAGTTTGTGGCGGGCGCCGCCGGCGTCGCGGGCGCGCAGGTAGAGTTCCAGCATCGCCAGCGGCAGCAGCGATTCGCCGAACACCAGCACGTTGAGCGCCGGCCCGGTGAAGGTCTTGGGATCGAAGCCCACCGGGCCGCCGTTGACCAGTATCCAGAACAGCAGACCCACGCGGAAGAACCAACTGCCGCTGACCACCAGGAACAGCCGCAGCGCCCAGCGCCGGTGCGGATCCAGCCGGCGCGCCATCGCGTGGCGCACCGCGATGAAGGCGCACAGCACGATCAGCACGCCGTTCAGCGTGGTACCCCAATGCTGGGTCATGTCGCCGCCCGCGTTGCGGGTCCAGATCATGTAGATGCCGGCGATGGCGGTGACGACGGCCACCACAACGTAGACGCGCCCGCTCCAGCGGTGCAGCGCGGGGAAGCGGCCGCGTACCGCCGGGATCAGCTGCAGCGGTCCGGCCAGCGTGACGAAGGCGGCGATCGCAAGGTGCGCGGCCAGCGCGGCGTTGCCCGCGCGGTCGCCGGGAATGTAGCCTACCGGTAGCACCTTGTTCAAGCGCAGCCAGTCGCCCGCGGCGGCCGCGCCGCCGTAGAACGACACGATATACGTCACAAACACCGCCTGGCCGGCGACCGCCACCGCGAACCAGAACGTGGCGGCGGCCTTCAGCGCCTGGCCTGCGCGCATGCGCATCGAGGGCGCGCGGGGCAGGGCGCCGTTCATCAACAGGGTATCGGACATCGGACTCCTCCAAGGTTGTGGGACGCCGCACGCCGGCGCCGCATCGCGAATATGGCCGCGCGCCGCACCGCGCGCCAGCACGATCCGACGAACGACGGCCTTTTTGGCGCGAAGCACGGCCGGCGCCGACGAACGGCGACCGCGGAAAATTCGCCGCCATCGCGCCACGATTTCCGGCAAATCCGTGGCTATAATCGCTGCATGTCTACTACTTTGACCGCCGCGCCACCGCGCGGTTTCGCCTTGCTGCTGGGTTGGAGGCGCCTGCGCTTCACGCTGTGCGCCTCCTTCGTGATCGGCTTCCCGATCGCGCTCGGCTGGCATTCGGGCTTCCTGTCGCTGATGGTGCGCGTCGTGACGCTGGGCCTGCTGGCGATGCTGATGTTCGGCCTGTTCGAGCAATGGCCGCGCCGCCTGCCGTCGTGGCTGGCGCGCTGGGCCTTGCAGGTGATGGGCGTGGCCTTCATCATGCCCGCCGCCGTGTTCGCGATCTATGTGTGGTCCACCGAGCCCGGCGCGCCGGCGTTCTGGCAGGACTCCGAACGCCTGAGCGGCTTCTGGATGCTCACCGTCATCGGCATGCTGCTGGCGCCGTGGATGGCGCTGGGTGCGCTGGTGCGGCAAAAGGACGCGCTGGCCCGCCACCAGGCGCTGAGCTTCGAACTGCAGCGCAGCGAGCTGGAACGCCAGGCGCTGGACGCGCGCCTGCGCCTGCTGCAAGCGCAGGTCGAGCCGCACTTCCTGTTCAACACACTGGCCAATGTGCGCGAGCTGGTCGATTCCGGTTCGCCGCAGGCCTCGCCCGTGCTGGGCAGCCTGATCGCCTACCTGCGTGCGGCGGTGCCGCGCCTGCATGAAGCCACCACCACGATGGAGCAGGAGCTGCAGCTGGTGCGCGCCTACCTCGAGCTGATGCACATGCGCATGCCCGACCGCCTGCGGTTCACGCTGTCCGCCGACGACGCCGCACTCGCGCTGCCCTGTCCGCCGACCACGCTGTTGACGCTGGTCGAAAACGCGATCCGCCACGGCATCGACCCGAGCGAGGAGGGCGGCCGCATCGACGTCAGCGTGCGCCTGCGCGGCAGCCGCTGCCAGGCGCAGGTGGTCGACACCGGCGTCGGCCTGCAGGCGGCCGGCAACGGCCTGGGCACCGGCCTGGCGACGCTGCGCGAGCGTCTGCTGCTGGTGTTCGGCGCCGGCGCCTCCCTGCGCCTGAGCGCGGTGCAACCGCACGGCGTGTGCGCCGAGCTGGACCTCCCCGCGCCGGAGGGCAAGCCATGACGGCCCGCGCCCCGACCGCGCTGGTCGCCGACGACGAGCCACTGCTGCGCCAGTCGCTCACGCGCATGCTGGCGCAAGCGTGGCCCGCGCTGAACGTGGTGGCGCAGGCGCGCAACGGCCGCGAGGCGGTCGAGCAGTTCGAGGCGCTGCGGCCCGACATCTGTTTTCTCGACGTGCACATGCCGGGCCTGTCCGGCGTCGACGCGGCGATGCGGATCGGCGGCCGCGCGCACCTGGTGTTCGTCACCGCCTACACCGAGTACGCGGTCCAGGCCTTCGAGCAGGGCGCGCTCGACTACCTGGTCAAGCCGGTCGAGGCGACGCGGCTGGCGGAAACGGTGGCGCGCCTGCAGCGCCGCCACAGCGAACCGGCGCCGGACATGGCGCGCCTGCTGGAGCAGTTGTCGGCGCGGCTGGCCAGGCCGGAGGCGCCGCCGCCGCTGCGCTGGATCCGCGCCCAGGTGGGACAGGCGCTGTGCATGATCGCCGTCGACGAGATCGATTTCCTGCGCGCCGACGACAAATACACCCTGGTGGCCTGGCGCGGCGACCGGGGCCAGCCGGCCGAGGCCCTGATCCGCACGCCGCTGAAGGAACTGCTGGCGCAGCTGGATGGCGAGCGTTTCGCGCAGGTGCACCGCTCGGTGGTGGTCAACCTGGGCGCGGTCAGCCGCGTGATCCGTGGCGAAAACGAAACCGCCCAGATCCATCTAAAACATCGCGGGGACGTGCTGGCGGTCAGCCGCAGCTACCTGCACCTGTTCCGGCAGATGTGAGACGGCAGGCTGGCGAGCGTATCCGCAGATGCTACAATGGATTGCAGGCTGCAAGGCCCGCGACCACGGCGGAGGAAGCATGACAGACAGATCGCCGGCAGCAAGCTTGCCACTGTTGCCATTGATGGCGGCGGACCGGCAGTCGCGCAGGCGCGCGCTGGCGCTGACGCTGGTATCGGCGTTGGTGTTCTGCGCGCTGCTGCCGTACACCCAGGTACCGCTGGCGCCGCTGGCCGCCTTCATCCCCATCTACGAATCGAGCCTGCTGCTCAACGACCTGATCACCGCCGCGATGCTGTTCGGGCATTTCAGCGTGCTGCGCTCCAGGTCGCTGCTGGTGCTGGCCGGCGGCTACCTGTTCACCGCGCTGCTGACCGTGCCGCACATGCTGACCTTCCCCGGCTTGTTTTCGCCGGCCGGCCTGCTGGGCGGGCACAGCCAGGCCACCGCCTGGGTGTATGTGTTCTGGCACGCCGGTTTCCCCCTGTGCGTGATCGCCCACGCGCTGCTGGGCCATCGCGA
Organism: Duganella caerulea; assembly: GCF_040362985.1. Classification (NCBI taxonomy): domain Bacteria; kingdom Pseudomonadati; phylum Pseudomonadota; class Betaproteobacteria; order Burkholderiales; family Oxalobacteraceae; genus Duganella; species Duganella caerulea. The sequence goes on from NZ_BPWJ01000002.1 coordinate 167,554, forward strand.
GCGGCAGCGGCCGCACGCCCAGGCGCTGCCGGCGCGCGCCGTGCTGTGGGCGATCGTCGCCGCGCTGCTGGCCGCCGGCGCCTTCACCGCATTGGCCACGGCAGGCCACGAACTGCTGCCGCCGATCCTGGAGGGCGGCCGCTACACGCAGGCCGGCCGCGTCGCGCTGGGGAGCACCTGGGCTTGCAGCCTGGTCGCGCTGGTCGTGCTGTGGCGCTACTCCAGCCGCTCGCTGCTGGACATGTGGCTGGGCGTGGTCATGGGGGCCTGGCTGTGCGACATCGGCCTGTCGGCGGTGCTCAACGCCGGGCGCTACGACGTCGGCTTCTACGCCGGCCGCATCTACGGCCTGGTGGCGGCCAGCTGCGTGCTCATCGTGCTTCTGTTGGAGAGCAACAAGCTGTTCGCCCGCCTGGTGGCGTCGCACGAGCACGCGCTGCAGCGCGGCGCCGACCTGCATCGCCTGAATCTTCAAAACGAGCAGCGCGCCATGCAGTACGCGAACGCGCTGGAGGAACTGCATTTCAAGGAAGAGGAAATCCGCGCGGTGGTGCACAACATCGCCGACTGCGTGCTCACCACCGACGCCGCCGGCGTGGTCCGCAGCGCCAATCCCGCGCTGGGCAAGGTGTTCGGCTACACCCCGGCGGAGGTGGTGGGGCAGCACATCTCGCTGCTGATCCCGGAGCTGGCGGCCGACAGCGAGCGCGCCTTCATCCGCGACGGCGAGGTCGGCGGCCTGCACCGCGACGGCCGCCAGCTGCCGCTGGAACTGGCGATGAACGATTTCGAAATGCATGGCGCGCGGCGCTCGGTGGTGGTGCTGGCCGACATCAGCGAGCGCAAGCAGTTCGTGGCCGAGCTGCGGCGCGCGCAGGTCAAGGCCGAGCAGGCCAACCAGGCCAAGTCGACCTTCCTGGCCAACATGAGCCACGAGCTGCGCACGCCGCTCAACGCCATCCTCGGCTTCGCGCAGATCCTGCTGACGGACAAGATGCCGGTGACGCCGGAAAAGCGCCGCGAATTCACCCAGCACATCCTCACGGCCGGCAAGCACCTGCTGGTGCTGATTAACGAGGTGCTGGACCTGGCCAAGGTCGAGTCGGGCACGTTGTCGCTGTCGCTGGAGCCGGTCGAGCTGCAGGGCATGATGGTCGCCTGCCAGCAGATGATCGCCCCGCTGGCCGACAGCCGCGAGCTGCGCCTGCGCTTCGTGGCCGACCCCGGCATGTACGTGCAAGCCGACCACACGCGGCTCAAGCAGGTGCTGCTGAACTTGCTGACCAACGCCGTCAAGTACAACCGCAAGGGCGGGCTGGTCAGCGTGACCTGCCTCGCGCTCTCGCCCGAGCGCACGCAGATCGCGATCCAGGACGGCGGCGAAGGCCTGACCCAGGCCCAGCTGGGCCAGCTGTTCCAGCCCTTCAACCGGCTGGGGCGCGAGGCGCTCAGCGAGGAGGGCACCGGCATCGGCCTGGTGATGACGCGGCGCCTGGTGGAAATGATGGGCGGCACCATCGGCGTGAGCAGCACGGTGGGCGTGGGCAGCATGTTCTGGATCGAGCTGAACACGGCGGCGCGCGCCGGGCTGCCCGCGTTCGGCCAGCCGCAGCCGGCCTTGCCGGCGCTGGCCCCGCAGGACGGGGCACGCACCCTGCTGTACGTGGAGGACAACCCGGCCAACCTGACCCTGGTCCGGGAGCTGGTCGGTCTGCGCGGCGGCCTCACGCTGCTGAGCGCCAGCGAGGCGGCCACCGGCCTGCGGCTGGCGCGCGAGCGGCGGCCGGACGTGATCCTGATGGACATCAACCTGCCCGGCATGAGCGGCAATGAAGCCATGGCGCTGCTGCGCGCCGACCCCGCCACGCGCGACATCCCGGTCATCGCGCTGTCGGCCAACGCCATGCCGCACGACGTCGCGCGCAGCCGGCAGGAGGGCTTCCTGTGCTATCTGACCAAGCCCTTGAGCGTGGACGAGTTCAACGCCGCGCTGGACACGGCGCTGCGCAGCGTGGCGCCGCGGGCGGCCTTGCCCGGAAGCGCACCGGTCTGACGCGGCGGCGATGCGGGCCGGGCCGCAAATAGGCTATCATGCCGCCTCTTTACCCGTTTGATCCTTTTTTCCATGATAGTCCCCCGCAGCAAGCATTTCTCACCGCACCGGAGCAAGCTGGAAGCGCTGGTCAACGTCGTCCTGATGGGCGGCGTGGTGAGCGCGCTGAGCTACCATTGCCGCCTGCATGGCCGCCTGGGCGTGACCCGCCACGCGGTCGCGCTGCCGGCCGCCAAGCGCCTGCCGCGCCCGCTCAAGATCGCGTTTGCTTCCGATTTCCACGCCGGCCCGCCGACCCATGCCGGCATCTTCCGCGATCTGTTCGAGCGCATCGCCGCCGAGCAGCCGGATGTGCTGCTGATGGGCGGCGACTACGTGTCCGGCCCGGCCGCCAACGCGGCGGTGCTGAGTCCAGCGCTGGCGGCGTGCCGGCCGCCGCTGGGCAAGTTCGCCGTGCTGGGCAATCATGACCTGTCCACCGACGACGGCGACATCTGCCGCCGCTTCGAGGCGGCCGGCGTGCGGATGCTGGTCAACCGCGCGCTGGCGCTGCCGGCGCCGTTCGGCAATGTCGCCATCTGTGGCATGGACGATCCCTGGACCGGCGAGCCCGACGGCGCCGCCACCTTCGCCGGCGCCGATGCGGTGCGCGTGCTGCTGATGCACGCGCCGGACGGCCTGCTGTACCTGGACGGCGGGCGCTACGACGTGGCCTTCGCCGGCCACACGCACGGCGGCCAGATCGCGCTGCCCGGCGGCACGCCGCTGGTGCTGCCGGACGGTCCGCTGTCGCGTCCCTACCATTATGGACGCTTCCCGGTGCGCGACAACGGCGACCTCATCGTCAGTCGCGGCGTGGGTTGCAGCCGGATTCCGGTGCGCATCAACGCCGATCCCGAACTGGTGATCTGTACTGTGCAATAATCTGCACACCATGCATACCGACATCCAACTCCAGACCGAAGACCCCACCGCCCGCGACTCGCTGCTGCTGATGCAGGAATTGTCGACCGCGCTGGAAGCGATCACCGGCGACAGCGGCAACGCCTCGTTCAGCATCGAAGACGTGTGCGGCCCGGCGGGCTGCTTCGTGGTGGCGCGCGACGGCGCCGGCATGGCGCTCGGCTGCGGCGCGCTGAGGCCGCTGGAACCGGGCGTGGCCGAGATCAAGCGCATGTACGCGCGCCACGGCACCAGCGGCGTCGGCAGCGCCGTGCTGCGTTTCCTGGAAGAGCAGGCACAGGCGCTGGGCTACCAGGCCCTGTGGCTGGAGACGCGCCTGGTCAACCGCCGCGCCGTCGACTTCTACGAAGCGCGCGGCTACCACCGCATCGCCAACTACGGCAAATACATCGGCAACCCGCTGGCCGTCTGCTTCGAAAAACAACTGTAATAACACGAACGGCTTAAGCGCACGTTAGCTGTCGGCATGGTCTTACATGCGGATGGCGGGTGCGCCGCTTCCGCGTCGGCGCGAAGTTTGCCATCATGTTGCTCGTTTCATAAAAAGGAGATAGCCGATTATGCGTATCATCGATCAGCGCTACCTTGCCAGCGGCAACCGTTATTCCTCCCAACCCTGCCTGCTTGGCATTCTCGAACTGGACCGCGAACCGCCCACCCCCGCCGCCATGAAGGCGCTGGAGCGCCGTTTGCTGGCGGCCCTGCCGGGCCTGCGGCGCCAGCGCGGCCTGGTGGGCAAGCGTTGCGACGACCTGCCGCCATTAGTCCCGCTGGTGCAGCAGGTGGCGCTGGAATTGCGCCGGCTGGCCTGCAACGAGGTGACGCTGGGATTTGTCGGCGTGGTGCCGCGCATGCGCGACCGCTACCGCCTGGTGTTGCCGTATTCGGCCAGGGGCGCCGTTGCGCCGGCATTGTCGATGGCCACGCAGCTGGTGGACGCGCTGCTGGCCGGCCGCTCGTTCAACCTGAAGGCAGGCCTGTCGCGCCTGCGCGCGCTGGCCGACCGCCGCGCCACGCCGCGCAACGGCAAGCGGGCCTACTTGATGCAGACCGCCCGCACCATCTTGATGTCGGTGATGCCCAGCAAGACCTTCTCGATGCCGTCCATCTTCAACGTCAGCATGCCGTCCTCCAGCGCGGCCGCCAGCAGCTGAGCCACGCGCGCATGCTCCTGTAGCAGCTTCTTGACCTTGTCGGTGCCGATCATCAGCTCGTGCAGGCCGACGCGTCCCTTGTAGCCCTTGTTGCACTCGTCGCAGCCAATGGCGCGGTACAGCGTGAACTTGCCGTCCCTGGCGTAGCGCTGGCGCCAGCCGGCCAGCACGGCGGCGCGGCCGGCGGCGGCATCTTTGCGGAAACTCTCCGTGCTTTGCAGCTCTTCGCAGAACTCCGTCAGCAGCAGGTTCAATTCCTCTTCGCTGGGCTGGTAGGCCTGCTTGCATTTGCCGCACAGGCGCTTGGCCAGCCGCTGCGCCAGGATGCCCAGCAGCGCGTCGGCGAAGTTGAACGGGTCCATGCCCATGTCCAGCAGCCGCACGATCGATTCCGGCGCGCTGTTGGTGTGCAGCGTGGCGAATACCAGGTGGCCCGTCAATGAGGCCTCGATGCCCATGCCGACGGTTTCCTTGTCGCGCATCTCGCCGACCATGATGATGTCCGGATCGGCACGCAGGAAGGCGCGCATCACGGTGGCGAAGTCCAGCCCGGCCTTGCGGTTGACCTGCACCTGGCGCAGGCCTTTCTGCGTGATCTCGACCGGATCCTCGGCGGTCCAGATCTTGGTGTCCGGCGTGTTCAGGTAGTTCAGCACCGAGTGCAGCGTGGTGGTCTTGCCGGAGCCGGTCGGGCCGCAGACGAAAAACAAACCATACGGTTTCTCGATGGTGGCGCGCAGCCGCTCCAGGTTGAACGGCAGCACGCCCAGCTTGTCGAGCGGGATCGGCTCGCCGGCCGCCAGGATGCGCATCACGATATCCTCGACGCCGCCGGCGGAGGGAATGGTGGCCACGCGCAGTTCGATGTCGAGCGGGCCGTATTTCTTGAACTTGATCTTGCCGTCCTGCGGCTTGCGCCGTTCGGAGATGTCGAGGTCGCACATGATCTTCACGCGCGCCACCAGCGCGCTGCGGTAGGCGGCCGGGATCTCGATGTACGGCACCAGCGTGCCGTCCTTGCGGAAGCGGATGCCGGTCTTGCCCTTGCCCGGCAGCGGCTCGATGTGGATGTCCGACACGCCCTGGCGGTAGGCGTCGACGATGATCTTGTTGAGCAGCTTGACCAGCTCGTTCTCGACCGCCTCCGACACCTCGCCCGAACCGCCCTCGGCATCGCCGTCGTCGTCGTCCATGCCCGACAGCAGCTCCCCGACGCTGCCGCTGTCGCCGGCCGCGCCAAAGAAGTGCTCGATCATCTGGCGGAACTCGCGGTTGCTTGTCACGCGGAACACAGGCTTGGCCTTGGGGAAGATCTGGTTGACGATGTGGGTGTTGGCCACGCGTTCGGGATCCAGCGCCACCACCAGCATGCCGTCCTTGTTGTCCTCCAGCGGCATCCAGCCCGATTCCTCGATGTACTGGCGCTTGAGGTTGCGCAGCAGTTCCACCGGCTTGATGCGGTCCGCGCGGAAGTGCTCGTACGGCACGCCGAAGTGGCGTTCCAGCGAGGCGCCGATGGCCGCCGGCTTGACCTGGAATTCGTCGATCAGCACTTCCTCGACATCGACGTCCTTCTTGCGAGCAGCGCGCGTGGCCAGCTCCAGCTCGGGCGCCGACAGCACCGCGTCCGTCACCAGCCCGTCATATTTGGTCCTTACCATTTGCGGCGGCTTCATGCGCTGGCTGAAGGCCACCGACAGCGTCTCGCACAACTCCTTCACGCCGGCCTCGGCGATGGCGGAGAAGGGCGCGCGGTCGCGGTTGTTGATGAATTGGACTACCCCCAGCAGCTCGCGCGACTGCACCGCGATCAGCGGCGCCACCAGCATCTGCTTGGTGCGGTAGCCGGTGCGCTGGTCCACGCCCTGCTGGAAGCGCAGCTCCGGCGAATAGCGCGCCAGCTCGGCCTGGTCGTAGACGTCGGCGATGTTGACGGTCTTGCGGGTCAGCGCGACGTAGCCGGCGATGGAGGCGGGCGTGACCGCCAGCTTGAGGTCGCGGAACGACGTCAGCCCGGTCTTGACCTTGGAGACGATGTAGTCCTTCTCGTGGTCCATCGCGTACAGCGTGAAGCGGTCGCAATTGAACAGGTCGCAGAATTCCATGCCCAGGTCGAGCATGATCTCGTCCAGGTTGCTGGTGGCGTGGATCTTGGTGGTGACGGTTTGCAGCTTCTGGAAGAACGCCAGCCGCAGGTCGACATCGCTGGGGTGTGGACTGGGGAGGCCGGCGTCGTTCATGGTGCCCTCGCTAGGTCAGATGGACTTCCATGCCTTCGTAAGCGAGGAAGACTTTCAGGTCGCCCAGCAGCGGCGCATGGCGCGCCATCACCTCGGCGAACACGGCTTCGAGTTCGTCGTCGCTGCGGGTCGGTTCATGATGGGTGCAGTATAGCGCTTTGGCACCGGTGCGCAGCGCCAGCGAGAACGCCGAATCGAAGGTGCCGTGGCCCCAGCCCTGCTTGGCCGGATATTCCTCGCGGGTGTAGGAGCAGTCGACGATCAGCGCGTCCACCCCTTGCACGGTGGCGTCGATGGCGGCGTTGCGCTCGTCCATCCACTGCTGGTAGGCGTCGTGCTCCGGGTGGCCGGGCGGGTGGATGTTGTAGTGCGGCTCGTGGTCGCCGGTGAAGAACACCGACTTGCCGTTGCATACGATACGATAGCCGAGGTCGGTCACCGGATGGTTCATCACCACGTTGTGCACGGTGGCGTCGCCCACCTGGATCGGCTCGCCGACGGTGAGCGTGCGGTATTCGATGGTGGCGTCCATCTGCGTTTCGCTGACCGGGAAATAACTGTTTTGCAGCTGCACGCCCATCACGTGCTCGATGCCGTTGCCGGTCACCGGGTCGGTCACGCCGTGCAGGCGCACGCGGCTGTCGCGCACGAACAGCGGCGTGAAGAAGGGCAGGCCGTGGATGTGGTCCCAGTGGCTGTGGGTGATGAAGATGTTGGCGTGGATCGGCGTGGTCTTGTTTTGCAACAGCGATTGCGCCAGCGAAAAAATGCCGGTGCCGCCGTCGATGACGATCAGGGTGTTGTCATCGGTGCGTACCTCGATACACGTGGTGTTGCCGCCGTAGCGCGCGGTGCGCGGTCCGGGGGAGGGAATGGAACCGCGCACTCCCCAAAAAATAAATTTCATACGCAATCCCTGTTTTTTAGCTCGATACGCCGATTGATGATAACTTTTTTTCCCTGCAACAGGGAAAAACCCGACACTGCCCATGGTAATTTTGTCGTCCCTATCAATTGTTGATGTACAACAGCTTGCGCTGCGGCTACACTTTGTTAGTGCGCTTGACGCCAGTCCATTCAACCGCTAGTGAAAAAGCAACCATGCAAGAGTTGAATCAAACCCAGATCGCACAGCGGCTCGACCAGTTGACCGAGCTGAGCGTCCAGCTGGGCAGCAGCCACGACACCGATACGCTGTTGGAGCGCATCCTGATCGTTGCCAAGAGCATGACCAACGCCGACGGCGGCACCTTGTACCGCCCCAGCGAGGACAAGCGTCACCTCGATTTCGCCATCCTGATCAACGACACGCTGCAGACCCACCAGGGCGGCGTCAGCGGCCAGCCGATCTCGGCGCCGGGCGTGCCGCTGTTCGACGACAACGGCGAAAAGAACCTGGCCTCGGTGGCGGCCTACGCCGCGCACTTCGGCCTGTCGGTCAACATCGAGGACGTGTACAAGGCCGACGTCTTCAACTTTTCCGGCATGGTCAAGTTCGACCAGCTGCGCCACTACCATTCGCAATCGTTCCTGACGGTGCCGATGAGCGACCATGAGGGCGAACTGGTCGGCGTGCTGCAGCTGATCAACGCCAAGGACAAGGACACCGGCGCCATCCGCGCCTTCACCCAGACCGACCAGCGCTTCATCGAGGCGCTGGCGGCGCAGGGCGCGGTGGCGCTCACGCACCAGCGCCTGATCGCCCAGTTGGAAGAGCTGCTGGAAGCCCTGGTCAACCTGATCAACATCGGCATCGATGAAAAATCGCCGTACACCGGCCGCCACTGCCAGTTCGTGCCGGAGCTGACGATGATGCTGGCCGAGGCCGTGCACGCCACCGAGACCGGTCCGATGGCCGAGTTCCGCATGACCGACGCCGACCGCAAGGAACTGTGGCTGGCCGGCCTGCTGCACGATTGCGGCAAGATCACCACGCCGGTGCACGTGGTGGACAAGGCCACCAAGCTGGAAACCATTTTCGACCGCATCGCCCTGATCGACACCCGCTTCGAGGTGCTGCTGCGCGAGGCCGAGATCGCCGCGCTGAAGCGCAAGCTGGCGCCGGGCAGCGACCACGCCGCCATCGACGCCGAGCTGGCCGCGCAACAGGCCGCGCTGCGCGCCGACCGCGACTTCATCCGCGCCGCCAACGTCGGCGGCGAAGGCATGGCGACGGCCGACCAGGACCGCGTGCGCGCCATCGCCCAGTACCGCTGGACCGGCCCGGACGGCATCGAGCGCGACTTCCTCGATGCCGACGAGGTGATGAATTTGACCATCAAGTTCGGCACCTTGACCGAGCCCGAGCGAAAGCAGATCAACAACCACATCTCGATGACGATCCGCATGCTGGAGGCGCTGCCGTGGCCCAAGCACCTGAAGAACGTGCCGGAATACGCCGGCGGCCACCACGAGCGCATGGACGGCAAGGGTTATCCGCGCGGGCTGACCAAGGACCAGATGTCGGTGCCGGCGCGGCTGATGGCGATCGCCGACATCTTCGAGGCGCTCACCGCCAAGGATAGGCCGTACAAAAAAGGCAAGATGCTGTCCGAGTCGCTGCGCATCCTGGGCAACTTCTCGCTCAACGGCCACATCGATCCCGACCTGTTCGACATCTTCATCCGCAGCAAGATCTATCTGCAGTTCGCCCACAAGAACATGGACGAGAAGCAGATCGACGTCATCGACGAGTCCCTCATTCCCGGCTACACACCGTAAGGAGCGCGCGTGCGCCTGATCCCCGCTAAGTGGACCAAGGTCCTGCTGAAGTACGGACCGCGCTGGCTGCTGGGCGTGCTGATCACGGCGGCCGGCGTGCTGTACTCGCTCAACATCTGGGAGAGCGAGGCGGTGGCCCGCTTCGACAACCTGCTGGCCGGCGAGCGCATGAAGCTGGCCGCGCCGGTGCTGGACCCGCGCATCGTCATCGTCGACATCGACGGCCAGGCGCTGACCGAATTCGGCCGCTTCCCGTGGAGCCGCAACGTGCAGGCGCGGCTGATCTCGCAGCTGACCGGGCACTACCAGGTCAAGGCGGTCGGCTACGATATCTCCTTCCCCGAGCCGGACACCAGCTCCGGCTACGGCGTGCTGGAGAAGCTGTCCAACAAGGAGCTGAGCGACGTGCCGGCATTGAAACAGAAGCTGGAGCAACTCAAACCCTCGCTGGACTACGACGGCCTGTTCGCCGCCGCGCTGAAAGGGCAGCCGGTGATCCTGGGCTTCAACCTGTCGCCGGACCAGGTCAAGGGCGAGCTGCCCAAGCCGCTGTTTTCCGAGCGCGACCTGAACGGACGCGAACTGACCGCCTACAACGCCCCCGGCTTCGAGGCCAACGTGCCGGTGCTGCAGCGGGCGGCGGCCGGCGGCGGCAGTTTTTCCGTGTCCACCGATCCGGACGGCATCGTGCGCTCGGCCTACCTGATCCAGCAAGTGGGCGACAACTACTATCCCTCGCTGTCGGTGGCCACGGCCGGGCTGTACCTGGGCGCGCTGGCGGTCAAGCCGCTGCTGACCGAATCGGTCGACCAGTTGTCGCAGAGCCAGCTGGAGAGCGGCGGCTACGACGCGCTGACCATCCTGCTGCCGGACCACAAGCAGCGCGTGATCCCGGTCGGCGAGGCGATGTCGACGGTGGTGCAGTTCCGCGGCACCGGCGGCCGCGCGGGCGGCGCCTTCCGCTACGTGTCGGCGGCCGACGTGCTGACCGGGCGCGCGCCGGTCGCGCTGCTGAAGGGCACGGCCGTGCTGATCGGCACCACCGCGCCCGGCCTGGTCGACTTGCGCGCCACGCCGGTCAAGGCCGAGTATCCGGGCGTGGAGATCCACGCCAACATCATCAAGTCCATCCTCGACAACCGCTTCAAGTCGCGCCCCTACGCGGCGTTCGTGATCGAGGCCGGGCAGATCCTGGCGATCGGCCTGCTGCTGAGCTTTGCGCTGGCCGCGCTGTCGCCGCTGCGTTCCATCCTGCTGGGCGTGCTGGTGCTGGCCGCCAGCTTCGGCCTGAACTACTACGAATACACCTCGCTCGACCTGATCTACAACCTGGCCATGCAGCTGATCGTGATCGCCTCGGTGTTCGTGCTCAACGTGGCGTGGGGCTATTTCTTCGAGGTGAGGAAAGGGCAGGCGCTAGTGTCGCGCTTCGGCGAATACGTGGCGCCCGAGCTGGTGGCCGAGATGGCCGACGATCCGGAAAAATACAATATGGACGGCGAGAGCCGCGAGCTGACCGTGCTGTTCGTCGACGTGCGCGGCTTCACCACCATCTCGGAAGGGCTGACGCCCAAGCAGCTGCGCGAGTACATCAACCTGTACCTGACGGCGATGTCGGAGGACATCCGCGACAGCCACCGCGGCACGCTCGACAAGTATATCGGCGACGCCGTCATGGCCTTCTGGGGCGCGCCGGTGGCCTTCCCGGACCACGCCAGCCGCGCGGTCGCCACCTCGCTGCTGATGCAGGCCAGCGCGCGCCGGCTCAACGAGGACTTCATCGCGCGCGGCTGGCCGCCGCTGAAGATCGGCATCGGCCTGAACACCGGCCTGATGCACGTGGGCGACATGGGCTCGAAGATCCGCCGCGCCTACACCGTCATGGGCGACGCCGTGAACCTGGGCTCGCGGCTGGAGGGCATCACCAAGGTCTACGGCGTCGGCATCGCGGTGGGCGAGGCCACCCGCGCGGCCGCGCCGGAATACGCCTACCGCGAGCTGGACCTGGTGCGGGTCAAGGGCAAGCACGAGCCGGTGGCGATTTTCGAGCCGATTGTTCTGGACAAAGATGTCGATCCGGCCACGCGCGACGAGCTGGAACGCTGGCACGCCGCGCTCGCTGCTGTTCGTATGCAACAGTGGGATCTGGCGATGCAGATTATCGTTGAATTACGTGCAATATTTCCTGAGCGCAGCCTCTACTCGCTATATACTGAGCGCATCACTTATTATCGAGCTCATCCTCCCGGCGCGGACTGGGATGGCGTGACCACATTCGAGACCAAATAGTGGAAAAAGCGTAAACATGACGGTGAAATAACTCGGCGCAATCTCGCCACACGCGGGAAAAATCTGTCGCCCGGCAGGAAAAAGACGTGGCGGCCTCGGCAAAGAAGGCTACACTTAGAGGAATATTAGTTTCCTTGTGGATATGCTTTGCGGGCCCGATTCTCCTCCCGATCACACTCCGAATAACTGGTTCGCGGCATTCCGGGGCGCGCGGACGTCACTCCCCACCGGATAGAGGATGCCGTTATGAAAGCCGACACCAGCCGCTCCACGCAACGCCGCGCGCACGCCGCGCCCTTGCGCCGCAAACTGATCGCCGTCATGGTGGCCGCCTGCTATTCGGGCGCGCAGGCGGGGCCGGCCAACCCGACCGTGGTGGCGGGCCAGGCCAGCTTCAACCTGCAGGGCAAGACCTACTCGATCACCAACACGCCCAACACCATCATCAACTGGCAGAGTTTTTCGGTGGCGCCGGACGAGATCACCCGCTTCATCCAGCAAAGCGCGGACAGCAAGGTATTGAACCGCATCACCGGCCAGAACCCGACCCAGATCCTCGGCTCGCTGCAATCGAACGGCAAGGTGTTCCTGATTAACCCGAACGGCGTGATCTTCGGCGCCGGCTCGCGGGTGGATGTCAACGGCCTGGTGGCGTCGAGCCTGGCGATCTCCAACGCCGACTTCCTGGCCGGCAAAAACAACTTCAGCGGCGACGCCACGGCGGGCAAGGTCAGCAACGCGGGCACGATCACCACGCCGTCCGGCGGCCAGATCTTCCTGGTGGCGCCGGCGGTTGAAAATAGCGGCGTGATCTCGGCGCCCAACGGCGACGTGGTGCTGGCGGCCGGCCACAGCGTGCAGCTGTTCGACTCCAAGGACCCGAACGTGCAGGTGGTGGTGTCGGCCCCGGCCGACCAGGCGCTCAACCTGGGCCAGATCGTGGCGCAGGGCGGGCGGGTCGGCGTGTATGGCGCGTTGGTCAACCAGCGCGGCGGCATCAACGCCAACAGCGCGGTGCGCGGCGCCAACGGCCAGATCATCCTCAAGGCGAGCGGCACCACGCTGCTGGAGGCGGGCAGCACGACCACCGCCACCGGCAGCAACCTCAACACTGGCGGCGATATCCGTCTGCTGGGCGACCGGGTGGGCCTGACCGGCAACGCCGTGGTCGACGCCAGCGGCGCGGCCGGCGGCGGCACGGTGCTGGTGGGCGGCGACTACCAGGGCAAGAACCCGGCGGTGCAAAACGCGCAGCAATCGTACGTGGGCAAGGACAGCGTGATCCGGGCCGACGCCACCGCCAACGGCGACGGCGGCAAGGTCATCGTCTGGAGCGACCAGGCCACGCAGATGTTCGGCGCCATCTCCGCGCGCGGCGGCGCCAACGGCGGCAACGGCGGCTTCGTCGAAACCTCCGGCCACTACCTGAACATGCAGGGCACGGTTGACACCCTCGCGCCCAAGGGCGCCACCGGCAAGCTGCTGCTCGATCCAAGCGATGTCTACATCGCCGACAACAGCGGCGTGTCCGGCGTGCCCAGCTCGGTGGGCAACCTCAACCTGGTGAGCGGCGGCTCGACCTTCCTGGAATCGGGCACTGTGCAGGATTCGCTGCTGCTGACCGATACGCTGCACACCGCGCTGCTTGCCAATAACGTGACGGTCAGCACGGGCAATCCCAACGGCAGCGGCGGCGGCGATATTTCGGTGCTGAGCGAGATCCTGCTGCCATCGGGCCGCACGCTGTCGCTGACGGCCGACCGCGACATCAACCTGAAGGCCGCCATCACCGGCGGCAACAGCGACCTGGTGCTGACCTCGGGCCGCTCCATCGTGCAGACCACGGAGCCGATCTCGGCGCTCACGGTCCACAACATCAACGCGATGGCGGTCACCAACATCACGCTGGCCAACGACAGCAACGCCATCGGCGGCTACGAGTCGCTGCATGCCACCAACGGCAATATCGTGCTGACCGGGACCAGCATCAACCTGGCCAACAGCCTCGCGGGCGGCTCGCTGACGGCCACGGCCCAAAATGGCGATGTCCGCGTCAGCGGCAACGTGACCAGCACCGGCAACATGACGCTGACCTCGGCCAAGACCAACGGCGTGGCGACGATCGACAGCGGCATGTCCGTGTTGTCCTCATCCGGCAATGTCGTGGTGCAGGCCGATAACATGACGCTCAACGGTACGCTGTCCGCGACCACCGCGCACGGCGTGCGGTTGACGCCGTATTCCAACGCCACCGCCATCCAGGTCGGCGCCGGCGCCACCGACGCCGCCGGCGTGCTGGGCCTGACCGATGCCGAACTGACGCACGTCCAGCTGCCGGTCAACGGCTGGCTGAGCATCGGCGACGCCGCCGGCGGCAGCGGCTATGGCAGCAATACCGGCAACCTGTCCGTGGTCGGCAACCTGGATTTGACGGGCGGCCAGAACGCCGGCACGCTGACCTTGTACAGCCAGGGCGGCAACATCAGCGTCGCCAGCGGCGCGGCCGTCAAGAACACCGGCGCGCTCAGCCTGGTCACGCATTCGAGCGGCGACTACCGCATCACCAACGCCGGCAGCCTCACGTCCAGCTCCGGCATCAACCTGTACGCAGGCAAGATGACGCTGGCCGGCGGCTCGCTCAACAGCACCTCGGTCAGCCTGGGTTCGACCAACGCCGTCGAGATCGGCGCGACCGGCAATCCGTCCAACGTGCTGGCGCTGACCAACGCCGACCTGGCCAGCGCCAACGCCAGCTGGCTGACGATCGACAACAACAACCAGAGCGCGGCCGGCAACATCGTTGTCAGCCAGCCGCTGATGCTGACCAACAGCCTGGCCCTGACCGCCACCGGCAGCATCGCGCTGCAGGCGCCCGTCACCACCGGCGGCCTGACGCTGAGCGCCGGCGCCAGTTCCAACATCACCGCCACCGACAGCGTGACCGTCAATGGCATCTTCAACCTGCAAGCCGGCGCCTGGAACCAGGTCGGCACGCTGCCGAACTTCACCGCCACCGATTTTCGCATCGCCGGCGGCACCTTTGTGCGCGCCGCCAGCGGCGACGGCGCAACCGCGCCTTACCATCTGGTGGATGTCTACGGCTTGCAAGGAATCGGCTCCTTGCCCGTCAGCCGCTCCTACGTGCTCGACAACGACATCGACGCCAGCCAGACCGCGCACTGGAATTCCATGGGCGGCAGCAACTACCAGGGCTTCAAGCCGATCGCTAGTGCCACTACCCCCTATATCGGCGTGTTCGATGGCAACCACAAGAGCATCAGCGGCCTCTACATCAACCTGCCCACCACCGACAAGGTCGGCCTGTTCTCGGAGCTGGACGGCGGCACGATCCGCGACGTCCGCATCGCCGGCGCGACGGTCGAGGGCAACAGCTACACCGGCGTCTTGGCGGGCAGCATCCAGAGCGGCACCGTCAGCGGCGTGGCGATCGAATCCAACGTCTACGGCAACGGCACCAACCTCGGCGGGTTGGCGGGCTACTCCAATGGCACCATCGGCACTTCCTACGTGGTTGGCAACGTGATCGGCAAGAACGCCTACAGCGTCGGCAGCACCGGCGGGCTGCTGGGCGGTAACGGCGCGTCCGGGACCTTGAGCAGCACCTACAGCAGCGGCGACGTCAAGACCAGCACCAACGACGTCGTCCATGCGCTGGTCGGCGCCGGCGCCGGTGGCGGCACCGTCACGTCCAGCTACTACAGCGCGGCGGCCACCGGCAGCGACAGCGCCGGCGCGGCCGGCCTGACGTCGGCGCAGATGATGCAGCAGGCCAGCTTCAGCGGGTTCGACTTCACCGGCGGCACGTCGGTGTGGCGCATCTACGAGGGCCACACGACGCCGCTTCTGCGAGGCTTCCTGGCGCCGCTGTCGGTGCATGTGACCGGCACCGGCGGCACCAAGGTCTACGACGGTACGGCAGCGACGTTCGGCCAGACCTACACGCACGCGGATGTCAGCGGCACGCTGGGTTTCGACGGCGCGATCAACACCGGCACCTACAGCCTCGGCGGCCTGTATTCGCACCGCTACGACATCAGCTACGATGCCGCGCCGCAGATGGTCATCACGCCGCGCCACATCACCGCCACCGTCACCGGCGCCAGCAAGACGTATGACCGCCTGACCGACCTGGTGTCGGGCACTTCCGACGGCACCTACGACTTCAGCTACGCCAACGTCGTCGGCACCGACAAGCCCGGCATCAGCGGCACCCTGAGCTTCGCCGACAAGACCGCCGGCACCGGCAAGACCGTCACGGTCGCCAGCCCGGCGCTGACCAACAACCCGTACAACAACTACGTGCTGGACGGCGCCGTGACCGGCACCGGCACGATCAACAAGGCCCAGCTGCAGATCAGCGGCCTGAGCGCGCCCGGCCGCACCTACGACGGCACCACCGACATCACGGTGAACGGCACCGCGTCGGTCACCCCCATCTACGGCGACGTCGTGACGCTGAGCGGTTCCAACAGCGCCAAGCTGCAGAACAAGAACGCCGGCGCCAGCAAGCTGGTGCTGCTGGACCTGAATAGCTACAGCCTGTCCGGCGGCGACGCCGGCAACTACACGCTGGTGCAGCCGTCCGGCCTGATGACGGAGATCGCGCCCGCGCAGCTGAGCGTGAGCGGCGTCACCGCCAACAACCGCGTCTACAATATGGACTGGAATCCGGCCGCCAGCCAGTACGGCACGGCGGCCACGCTGAATGTCGCCGGCGGCACCCTCGGCGGCGTGATCGGCAGCGACGTGGTCACGCTGTCGGCCGGCAGCGGCACCTTCTCCGACCGCAACGTCGGCACCGGCAAGAGCGTGACGGCCACCGGCTTCGTGCTGGGCGGCGCCGACGGCGGCAACTACGTGGTGACCGGCATGCCGAGCGGCCTGACCGCCAACATCACGCCGGCGCCGCTGACGCTCACCCTGCTCAGCCGCCAGTACGACAACACCACCAACGCCACGTACTCCGGCGCCACGCTGAGCGGCCTGCTGGGCATGCCGGAAGGCCCGCTCGACGCGGTGTCGTTGCTGATCGGCGAGGGCAGCACCCTCAGCTATGCCGACAAGAACGTCGGCGTCAACAAGGTCGTCACCGTCACCGGCAACCAGCCGTCCATCGTCGGCTCCGCCGCCGGCAACTACACGCTCAATGCCGGCGCCCGGGGCACGATCACGGCGCGTCCGACGTCGACCTGGACCGGCAGCGGCGGCGGCCTGTGGAGCGCGGCCGGCAACTGGGCCGACAGCATCGCACCGGACGGCGCCAACGTGCTGAACGCCGTCATCGGCAGCAGCGCCGGCACCATCACGTATGACGCCAGCGCCGGCAACGTCAAGCTGGATACGCTCACGGTCGGCAGCGGCAGCCAGCTGGCGCTGACCGCCGGCACGCTGATCGTCAACAACACCTCCGCCCTGACCGGTGCCACGCTCAACCTCAACGGCGGCAATATGGTGCAGAACGGCGCAATGTCGGTCTCCAACCTGACGCTGGCCAGCGGCGTGCTGAGCGGCACCAACAGTGCAGCCAGCGTGATCACCTCCAACCTGGCGCAAACCAACGGCAGCATCGACATGAGCGGGTCGCTCACCGTCTACAGCACCGGCAACCTCGTGATCGGCAACGCGCGGGCGCAGAGCGGCATCACGCTGGTCGCGGGCGAGGGCAGCGGCGCCATCAGCCAGACCGGCGCCTTGCAGACCGACAGCCTGCACACGACCGCCACCAGCGGCATCGACCTGAGCAACAGCGGCAATCACGTGAACGCCTTCTCCGCCAGCAATGGGCACGGCAACGTCGCGCTCACCAACACCGTTTCCAGCGGCGAGCTGGCGCTGGGCGCCTTGACCACCACCAACGGCAATATCGTCATCGACAACCACGGCGGCATCCACACCGGCGGCACCATACATGCCTCCAACGGCGGGGTGTCGATCACCGCGCACAGCCCGATCACCATCAGCGACCAGGTGATCGGCGACGATATCGCGCTGTCGGCCAGCACCGACATCACCTTGCAGTCGGGCTCGCAGCTGCAGGCGACCAATACGATCAAATTGGCGGCGACCAATAACATCGTGCTGGGCGGCCTGCTCAGTGTGAGCTCGCCGACCGGCGGCATCTCGGCGCTGGCCAGCAACGGCAGCATCAGCGTCGGCAGCGCCACCACCATCAATAGCAACGGCGCGCCGGTGTCGCTGGCCGCGCCGTTCGGCTCGGTGAGCGCGGGTTCGGTCTCGCTGGGCAGCGGCACGGCGCCGGTCATCGATTCCGGTTCGGGCACCGCCGCCGCCCAGGCCGCCGCCGAAGCAGCCGCCAAGGCCGCCGCCGATGCGATCGCCAAGGCGGCCGCCGACGCCGCCGCCAAGGCCGCCGCCGATGCCGCCGCCAAGGCAGCAGCCGACGCCGCCGCCAAGGCCGCCGCCGACGCGGCCGCCAAGGCAGCAGCCGAAGCAGCCGCCAAGGCCGCCGCCGACGCGGCCGCCAAAGCAGCCGCCGACGCCGCCGCCAAGGCCGCGGAGGAAGCCGCTGCCAAGGCGGCCGCCGATGCGGTAGCCGCGCAGGCGGCAGCCGAAGCCGCCGCCAGGGCCGCCGCCGAAGCGGCCGCCAAGGCAGCCGCCGATGCGGCAGCAGCGAAGGCCGCCGCCGATATCAAGGCCGCAGCCGATGCCGCAGCCGCTGCGGCAGCAGCCGCGGCGGGAAGCGCGGGCGGCCAGCCGCCGACGCCGGCCTCGCAGGCGGTGAGCACCACGGTCAACATCATCAACACGGTCACCCTGCTTAATATTGCCAAGAACCCGGCGATGTCGTTGCCGGCGGAGACCAGCACGGCGTCGAGCGGATCGGGCGGCGGCAGCGCCGGTCCCGCCAAGCCGGATGACAAGGTGCCGGACGAAAAGGACAAGGCCAGCGGCAAGGTCGATGTACTCGCCAGCAAGTCCGAGCCGGCCAAGAAGATGTACTGCAACTGAGGAAACGCGATTTGCGCAGGTCCGGGCGCCGGGAGTGAACTGAAATCCAACACTCGGCGCCGGGGCTTGCCAATTCGGTATTTCAAATAGGCATTGAATATGGCGGCTATGCTAGCATCGGAAGAGCGTTTGCGGAGTCCGCCGGCGTTGACGAGAGGTTTTCAAAGTTGAAAAAATACACGCGACAAAAACTACGAGCGACCCCATGAGAAATAGCTTAACCCGCTTGCTGGCAGGTTCTCTTTTAAGCGCCGCTGTGGCGTCGGCCTGGGCCGCGGACCAGCCGCCCGCCGAGGGCACCCCCATCCGTTTCGAGATCGCCCGTTTCGAAGTCAAGGGCAACACCTTGCTGCCGCAGGCGCAGGTCGACGCGCTGCTGGCCAAGTTCACCGGCAAGGAGCGCGACTTCGGCGACGTGCAGCGCGCGCTGGAGGCGCTGGAGGCCGTGTATCACCAGCGCGGCTACAACGTGGTGACGATCGAGCTGCCGGAGCAGGAACTCAACCGGGGAGTGGTGCAGCTGCGCGTGGTGGAGACGCGCATCGGCCGCATCCAGGTCAAGAATAATCGCTACTTCGACGAAAACAACATCCGTCACAGCCTGCCCGCCCTGCAGGAGGGCCGCACGCCGGACCTGAAGGCGGTCTCGGCCAACCTGAAGCAGGGCAACGAGAGCCCCGCCAAGGAAGTCACGCTGAAGCTGCAAAGCGGCGAGCTGGACGACGAGGTTGACGCCATCCTGGACGTCAAGGACCAGACCCCGTGGAAGGGCATGGTCAACATCGACAACACCGGCACCCAGCAGACCGGCAAGACCCATGTCGGCTTCATCCTGCAGAATGCCAACCTGTTCAACCGCGACCACCTGGCCTCGCTGCAGTACACCACCTCGGCCGAGGAACCGGGCCGCGTCAAGGTGTACGGCGCCGGCTACCATATTCCGCTGTACGCGCTGGGCGATTCGCTGGACTTCTTCGCCAGCTATTCCAACGTCGATTCCGGCACCGTGTCGGCCGGCGCGGTCAACCTGGCCGTCAGCGGCAAGGGCGCGGTGTACGGCGCGCGCTACAACCAGAGCCTGGCCAAGCGCGGCGAACTCGAAGCCAAACTCAGCTACGGTGTCGACTACAAGGCCTTCAAGAACAGCGTGCAGCTGTTGGGCCAGGAACTGGGCAACGACGTCACCGTGCATCCGCTCAGCGTGAGCTACCAGGCCACGCTGCCGCTCAAGCAGGGCGAGGTCAGCGGCCAGCTGACGCTGCTGCGCAATGTCTCCGGCGGGTCCAAGGGTGACCAGCACGCGTTTACGCTGGCGCGCGACGGCGCCAAGGCCGACTACACCATGCTGCGCCTGGCCGGCAGCGTGACCCGGGCGCTGGCCAACGACTGGCAACTGCGCGCCATCGTCAACGGCCAGTACACCACCGACGCGCTGATCCCCGGCGAGCAGTTCGGCGCCGGCGGCGCGACCTCGGTGCGCGGCTTCATCGAGCGCGAGATTTCCAACGACTCCGGCCTGGGCGTCAACCTCGAGGCCTACACGCCCAACGTCTGCAGTCACGCGGGCTGGAACTGCCGCCTGCTGGGCTTTTATGACGCGGCCTACGTCAAGCGCAACCATGCGCTGCCGGGCGAACTGACCAGCACCAGCATCGCCAGCGCCGGCGTCGGCGCGCGCTTCGTGCTGTCGACCTACGCCAACCTGCAACTCGATTTCGGCCACGTGGTCCGCGCCGGCAACACCGGCCGCGACAACGCCAGCCGCCTGCACCTGCGCCTGGGACTGGCGTACTGAGCGTCCCTTGAATGTATTGGAAATGAATATGTCACAGCCTAAAAACTCTCTCGTGGTCCGGGCCTTGCTCAAGGGCCTGCTGTTGCTGGCGTTGTGCGGCGCGGCGGGCGCCGGCTGGGCCGCGCAAGTGGTGGGCACGGTGGTCCAGCTGAGCGGGCCGCTGCTGTCCAAGAAGGCCGATGGCGTGGTGCGCATCCTGTCGATGCGTTCCGAGGTCGAGAGCGGCGACACGCTGGTGACCGAGAAGAACACCTATGCGCTGGTCAAGTTCATCGACAACAGCGAGATCACGCTCAAGCCGGCCACCACCTTCAAGGTCGAGAACTTCAGCTACGACGCCGGCAAGCCCGAGGCCGACAACGCCTCGTTCAGCCTGGTCAAGGGCGGGCTGCGCTCGGTCACCGGCCTGCTGGGCAAGCGCAACAAGGAAAAGTTCGCCATGAAGACGCCGAGCGCCACCATCGGCATCCGCGGCACCACCTTCATCGCCGACCTGGTCGAGCCGAGCGAGCAGGCGGTCGCGGCACGCCTGGCCTACAACCTGGCCAGCACCGCCGCGCTGGATCCGCTGGCCGCGCCGGTGCAGCCGCTGATGCTGGCGCAAGCGGTGCCGCAGTCGCCGTCGTCGCCGCTGCCGTCGCCGCCGGGGCTGATGGCGCCGGGCCTGTATGTGCACGTGATCGACGGCCTGATCCATGTGACCAACGCCGGGGGCGCCAGCAATTTCGCCGCCGGCCAGTTCGGTTACACGCCCAACTTCCAGCAGCCGCCGGTGATCCTGCCGGTCAATCCGGGCATCCAGTTCATGCCACCGCCGGCGTTCAACCAGAGCACGGCCCCGTCGGCGCGTAACACGGCCGGCAAGTCGAACGTCATCGACTGCGAAGTGCGCTGATCGCCGCAATTTGGACTTGACCTTCCCATCGTGGGATACTTGATGATGTCAGTATCGAGTATTCCACCGGGATCGCCATGTCTGCCTCCGCCTCACCTTCAAGTTTATCGATCAACATCGAGGGCATGACCTGCGCCTCCTGCGTGGGCCGCGTCGAACGCGTGCTGGCGGCGGTGCCGGGCGTGGACAAGGTCAGCGTCAACCTGGCCACCGAGTCGGCGCGGGTCGAGTCGTCGCAGCCGCTGGATTTCTCGCTGCTGGCGCAGGCGATCGACAAGGCCGGCTACCACGCCACGCCGGAACTGCCCCCATCCGCCCCTGCACCCGCGCCGCCCGCGCCGACGCTGGCCCATCCCACCGGCGGCCGCGCGGTGCTGCTGGCGGCCTTGCTGTCGCTGCCCTTGCTGCTGCCGATGCTGCTGGAACTGGCCGGCGTCCACTGGATGCTGGATGGCCGCGTGCAGATGCTGCTGGCGACGCCGGTGCAGTTCTGGCTCGGCGCGCGCTTCTATCGCGCCGGCTGGCTGGCGCTGCGCGCCCGCAGCGGCAATATGGACCTGCTGGTGGCGCTGGGCACCAGCGCCGCGTATGGCCTGAGCGTGTATCAATTGTTTGCGTCGGCGTCCGCCATGCCGCATCTGTATTTCGAAGCGTCGGCCGTGGTGATCACGCTGATCTTGCTGGGCAAATGGCTGGAGGCGCGGGCCAAGCGCCAGACCACGTCGGCCATCCGCGCCTTGCAGGTGCTGCGGCCCGAGTCCGCGCGCGTGCGGCGCGGCGAGCAGGATGTCGAAGTGCCGATCGCAGATGTGCGGCCGGGGGAGTTGGTGGTGGTGCGTCCCGGCGAGCGCGTGGCGGCGGACGGCGAGGTGGTGGAGGGCGCCAGTCATGTCGACGAGGCGCTCATCACCGGCGAAAGCCTGCCCGTGGCGCGCCATGCCGGCGACCGTGTGACCGGTGGCGCCATCAACGGCGAGGGCCTGCTGCTGGTGCGGGTGACGGCGGTGGGCGCGGAGAGCACGCTGGCGCGCATCATCCGGCTGGTGGAGGACGCGCAGGCGGCCAAGGCGCCGGTGCAGCATCTGGTGGACCGCGTCAGTGCGGTGTTCGTGCCGGTGGTGCTGGTGCTGGCGGCGCTGACCTTTGTGGCCTGGTGGCTGGCGACCGGCGACGCTGAGCGGGCCATCATCAACGCGGTGGCGGTGATGGTGATCGCCTGCCCGTGCGCGCTGGGCCTGGCGACACCGGCCGCCATCATGGCCGGCACCGGCGTGGCGGCGCGCTACGGAATACTGATCAAGGACGCGGAGGCGCTGGAGCTGGCGCACCGCATCACGACCGTGGCGTTCGACAAGACCGGCACGCTCACCGAAGGCAAGCCATCGCTGGCGGCGTTGGAGCCGGTTGGCATAACTGAAGAACGCCTGCTGCAACTGGCCGCCGCCATCCAGCGCGGCAGCGAGCACGCCTTGGCCCGCGCCGTGACCGACGCTGCCGCCGCACGCGCCATCGCGCCAGCCGTCGCCGCCGCACGTGCCGCCACGCCAGCCGCCCCCGGTGCCGCCGCAGCGCCCGAGGCCACGCATGCCGGCGCAGGCGAAGGCGCCATCGCCGCCATGCCGACCGCCGCCAACGTCACCGCCTTGCCCGGCCGCGGCGTCGCCGCCACCGTCGACGGCACGCGCCTGATCCTGGGCAGCACGCGGCTGATGCAGGAGGAGGGCGTCGCGCTGGATGCGTTGAGCGCCCGCGCCACCGCGCTGGAACAACAGGGCCTGACGATCTCCTGGCTGGCCGCCTCGAACGCGCCGCAGGCCGCGCAGCTACTCGGCCTGCTGGCCTTCGGCGACCGCGTCAAACCGCAAGCCCGCGCCGCGCTGCAAGCCCTGCGCGCCCTGCACATCCAGACCATCCTGCTCACCGGCGACAACCAGGGCAGCGCCGACGCCGTCGGCAAGGAACTGGGCATCGACCGCATCGTAGCCAACATGCTCCCCGCCGATAAAGCCAGCACCGTGGCCGGCCTGAAGACCGGCGACGCCTGCATCGCTATGGTCGGCGACGGCATCAACGACGCGCCCGCGCTGGCCGCCGCCGATGTCGGCATCGCCATGTCCAGCGGCACCGACGTCGCCATGCACGCCGCCGGCATCACGCTGATGCGCGGCGATCCCGCGCTGGTGGCCGCCGCCATCTCGATCTCGCGCCGCAGCTACAGCAAGATACGACAGAACCTGTTCTGGGCCTTCATCTACAACCTGGTGGGCATCCCGCTGGCCGCCTTCGGCCTGCTCAACCCCATGGTTGCCGGCGCCGCGATGGCGCTCAGCTCCGTCAGCGTGATCAGCAACGCCCTGCTGCTGCGCCGCTGGAAGCCCGACCACCTGAAAGGACAAGCATGAACATCGGACAAGCCGCAGCGGCCAGCGGCGTATCGACCAAGATGATCCGCTACTACGAAAGCATCGCCCTGATCCCGCCGGGGCGGCGCAGCGACGCCGGCTACCGCATCTACGGCGAGAACGACCTGCACGCGCTGCGCTTCGTCAAGCGCGGACGCTCGCTGGGCTTCTCGCTCGACCAGATCCGCGACCTGCTGTCGCTGTGGCAGAACAAGGAGCGCGCCAGCGCCGACGTCAAGACCATCGCCATGGGCCACGTGGCGGAACTGAACCAGCGCATCGCCGAACTGACCGAAATGCGCGACACCCTGCAGACGCTGGCCAGCTGCTGCCACGGCGATCATCGTCCCGATTGCCCCATTCTCCAATCGCTGGCCGATTAACGTATAATCGGCCCGTTTTGGTGCTCGCGCGTCTGTCCAGACGCGCAGTTAAACGGGAAACATGGAGCTGGCCACGCCAGCCAACATGTGCTGCCCCCGCAACGGTAAACAAGCGTCGTCGTTGACGACAAATCCGCCTCTTCAGACCACTGTGCAGCCGCATGGGAAGGTCAGGCGGTGTCGCTTGCCAGCCCGGATACCGGCCAGACAGGTGGAAATGCCCAGGCATTTCTGTTCAATCCGCTCACGGGGAGGTGAGGGGATTGCATCTGTTTCGATCTACATCTATGCATCTATTTTGCTCGCCACGGCTTTGCCGTCTGGCGGCCGTGCCTTGCGCACGCGCCGTTCGCTCACCCCTGTGCTCCGACTGTTCATTGAAGGAGCATCCATGATTTTGCTTTCGATAGCCGCGCTGGCGGCGACGGTTCCGGTAACGACCAACGGCGAACCTGTGATGGAGGCGGTGGAGGTGCGCGGCCACTATGACAACGGCGTCGGTACGACCAGCGCCGCCAGCCAGGGTTCGGTGACGGCGGCGCTGATCGCCAACCGTCCGGCGCTGCGGCCCGGCGAGCTGCTGGAGTTCGTGCCCGGCGTGATCGTCACGCAGCACAGCGGCGACGGCAAGGCCAACCAGTACTTCCTGCGCGGCTTCAACCTCGATCACGGCACCGACTTCGCCACCTTCGTCGACGGCATGCCGGTCAACATGCGCGCCCACGCGCACGGCCAGGGCTACACCGATCTGAATTTCCTGATGCCGGAGCTGGTCGACCGCATCAACTACAAAAAAGGCCCGTACTACGCGGACGAAGGCGACTTCGCCTCGGCCGGCGCGGCGCACATGGGATTGGCGAACAAGCTGAAAGAGAACACCGCCAGCATCACGGTCGGCGAGCACCAGTACTACCGCGCCAACCTGACCGGATCGACGCCGCTGGGCGAGGGCAACCTGGTCTACGGCGCGGAGCTGGGCCACAACAACGGCCCGTGGGTCAGCCCGGAGGCCTTCCACAAAAGCTTGGGCGTGCTGCGCTACAGCCAGGGCGGCAGCGACAACCAGTTCAGCGTGACCGGCATGGCCTACAAGGGCGGCTGGTACGCCAGCAACCAGATCCCGCTGCGCGCGGTGCAAAGCGGCGAGATCGGTTCGTACGGCGCGATCGACACCAGCGACGGCGGCATCACCTCGCGTTATAGCCTGTCCGCCACGTTGCGCCGCCGCGGCAGCGACACGCTGTTGCAGGCCAACGCCTACCTCGTGCAATCGAGCCTGGACCTGTACAACGACTTCACCTACTTCCTCGACGATCCGGTCAACGGCGACCAGTCGCGCCAGACCGAGAAGCGCCGCATGACGGGCTTCGACGTGGCGCAGACGTGGTTCGGCAAGTGGGGCGGGCTGGAAGTGAACAACAAGGTCGGCCTGCAGGGACGTTACGACTACATGTCGCCGCTGGCGCTGTACAGCACCGTCAAGCGCCGGATCACCGGCGTCATCACGGAGTCGAAGGTCAAGGAAGCCAATGCGGCGGTCTATTTCGAGAACACGGTGCAGTGGCGCGAGTGGCTGCGCACCACGGCCGGTTTGCGCCATGACCGCTACCACTTCGATGTGAGCAGCAATATCGCCGAGAACACGGGCAAGGTCAGCGACGGCATGACGTCGCCGAAGCTGGCGGTGGTGCTGGGGCCTTGGGCGAAGACGGAGTTCTTCATCAACTACGGCGAGGGCTTCCACAGCAACGACGCGCGCGGCACCACAGTACACCTGACGCCGAAAGAGCGCGAGCCTATCGATCCGGTCACGCCGCTGGTCAAGACGCGCGGCGCGGAACTGGGCGTGCGCACCGAGTTCGTGCCGGGCCTGCAAAGTTCGATGGCCTTGTGGAAGCTGCGCTCGGCCTCCGAGCTGGTGTTCTCCGGCGACGCGGGCGATACGGCGGCAAGCCGTGGCAGCTACCGTTCCGGCATCGAGTGGAACAACCACTACATCGCCGCACCGTGGCTGCTGTTCGATCTTGACCTGGCTTACTCGCGGGCGCACTACACCGAGCATGACGCGGCGGGCGATTACATCCCCGGCGCGGTCGGCAAGGTGGCCTCGTTCGGCGCCACCGTCACCGATCTCGGTCCGTGGTCCGGCGCGTTCCAGATGCGTTACTTCGGACCGCGTCCGCTGATCGAGGATAACAGCCAGCGTTCGGCGACGACCGCCATTGCGTATGCGCGGGTGGGGTACAAGATCGACCGGCGCTGGGCCGTGTCGCTGGACGCCTTCAACCTGTTCGACCGCAAGGCCAGCGACGTGGACTACTACTACGCCTCGCGCCTGCAGGGCGAGCCGGCCGAAGGCGTCAACGACATCCACTTCCATCCGGTGGAGCCGCGCACCTTCCGCCTGACGTTGAAGGCTACGTTCTGACGAACATCCACACGGTCAGCGCGGCGCCGACCAGCACCACGAAGCCGCGCATGACTTTTTCCGGCAGGCGGTGGATCAGCCATCCGCCGCACAAGCCGCCGGCGATGCCGCCCACGCACAGCGCCAGCGCGGCCGGCCAGCTGATCAAGCTGGAGGTGGCGAAGATCAGCGTGGCGGCGGCGTTCATCGCCATCGCCAGCACGTTCTTGGTGGCGGCCGCGGCGCGCACCTGCTGGCCGGCGATGGTCAATGCGGCCAGCATCAGGAAGCCGATGCCGCCGCCGAAGTAGCCGCCGTAGATGGCGATGCAGCTTTGCACCAGCATCAGCGTCCAAGGCGGCATGCTGCCCGCCGCGTGCAATGGCTTCTTGCGGAAGCTGCCCCACGCGAACACGCTGGTGGCGAACAGCACCAGCCAGGGCACCAGCCGTGCGAAGAAGGACGGCGGTGTATTCAACAGCAGGATAGCGCCGAAGATGCCGCCGATGGCGCTGATGATCAGCATCTGCTTGAATGTCAGCGGCCCGACGTCGCCCGCCAGTTTGCGGCCGGCGTAGGCGGAGGTGATCTGGCTCGGGAACAGCGCGATGGTGGAGGTCATGTTGGCGGCCAGTGGATTCAGGCCGGCCAGCAGCAGCGCGGGGAAGGTGATGAACGAGCCTCCGCCGGCCAGGGCGTTCTGCACGCCGGCCAGGAAACCGGCGGCGGCGACCATCAGGACAATCGGGAGTTCAAGTGGCGGGACTGGTGGCATGGGATCTGGGAAGTGGTCGGGTCAACAATCGATTATAACCGTGTACTGAATATCGTTCCGGGCGCTGCCCCGGCGTTGTCGGTGCTACCATCTTCGCATGACGACACCCTACCAACTTTATTATTGGGACGGCCTGCAGGGCCGCGGTGAATTCGTGCGCCTGGCGCTGGAGGAGGCGGCGGTGCCGTATGTGGACGTGGCGCGACAGAAGAAGGGCATGCCGGCGCTGCTGGCCAGCCTCGATGGCGGCCAGGTCGATCATCCTTCGTTCGCGCCGCCAGTGCTGCGCGCGGGCGAGCTGCTGATCGGGCAGACCGCCAATATCCTGATGTTCATCGGCGCCCGCCATGGCCTTGCGCCGCGCGCGGAGGCGGGGCGGCTGTGGACCAACCAGCTGCAATTGACTATCGCCGATATCGTCGGCGAGGTGCACGAGACCCATCATCCGATCTCGGTCGGCAAGTACTACGAGGACCAGAAGAAGGAGGCCAGGGCGCGCGCCAGGAGCTTCCGTGAGGAGCGCATACCGAAGTTCCTCGATTACTTCGAGGGCGTGGTGACGCGCAATCCGGGACGGGGAGGGTATGCGGTCGGCTCGCGGCTGACGTATGTGGACCTGTCGCTGTTCCAGCTGATCGAGGGTTTGCGGTATGCGTTTCCGAAGACGATGGCGCGGCTGGAGCCGTCCTATCCGGCGCTGATCGCCTTGCGCGACAAGGTGGCGGTGCGGCCCAACGTCGCCGCCTACGTCGCGTCGAAGCGGCGGATACCGTTCAATGAGGACGGCATCTTCCGCCGCTATCCGGAGCTGGACAAATAATCAGGCCGCGCCGGTGACGGGATAGCCCGCGTCGGCGATGGCTGATTTCAGCGGCGCCAATGGGGTGGCGCTGTCGATCTTGACGGTCTTGGAGGCCAGGTCGATCTCCACCTTCGCCGCCGCATCGACAGCCTGCACCGCCTTGGTCACGGCGCCCACGCAATGGCCGCAGCTCATGTTTTCCACTTGTAGTTGATACATCATCGCACTCCTTGAACAGTTTCGATGATCATACTGTAGGCCTTCCCGTCGTGGGAAGGTCAAGCGTTATCGCGCACCGCGGGCGAGCGGCAGCGTATCCAGGCGGTCCGCGATTTCAAGGCGCACGGCGTCCGGCATCTCCATTTCGTGCAGCGCCTTGGGCCAAAGGTCCTTGGCGCGGGCGACCGTTTGCGTGACGGCCGTCTTGACGATGCGCTCCGAGATGCCCGCCTGCCTGGCGATGGCGGCATAGGTGTCCAACGTTTCCTGCCGCTGCAACCGGTCGATGGCGACGTTGGTGGCGAAGCCCCGGAAACCGGCCAGCGCCGCGACGCAGACGATGTCGTAGGCCGGCGCAAGCTCTGGGCGGACGCCATCGCGATACAGCACGCTGAAGTTCTTCAGGTGCGCATCCGAATTCCCGATCAGTGTGTTGACGGCCTGCCGGATGAAGAACTGGCGGACATCCTCGATGCCGCGCGTGCCAAGGCGATCCAGCACCTGCACCAGCTTGACGAACTCCCTTACGCCGGAATACTTCTGGGCCGGCATGAGGGTGAGCAGCTGGCAGGCGTCCTCCATGTGCACCGCGCCGGCGGGACCGCGGTCGAAGCGCTCCACCGCCAGGAAGCGCGTGCCGGCGCCCAGCGCGGCCACCAGGTCCGGGTGGTCGTCCATTGTGCTCATGGGCGCTGGCCGGCATGCCGCGACATCGACTCCGGCCAGGCCGGCCAGCTGCATGCAGGCGTGCTCGTTCATCACCTGCGAGTCGTCGCCGGCCAGGGGCAGCTTGGCGATGAGGTCGGACGGCGTGCCCTTGACCGGCATGCGGTACCGCTTGCCGTCCCTGGCGTGGGACAGCGCCACCTTGTCCTGCACGCCGGACAGCGAGGCGGCCCCTTCGGCGGCCTGCTCGGGCACGCTGATCTCTAGATTGTCGGCGCCGCCGGTGACGCCGTAGGCGCGGGCCGCCGCCGTCAGGTTGTCGAGGTTGGCGGGCAGCACGGTCACGGCGCCCGGCAGGTCCTCGCCGGCGGCGGCCAGGATACCGAAGTCGTCCATGTCGCGGTCGCTCTTGCGCGTGGCGGCCAGGCGGCGGCGCAGGGCGCCCTCCGGCAGCAGGCCCGCGAAGAAGGGCGGCAGTTCGCCGCGTTCGCGGTACACCGCCGGGTCGAAATGGTTCTTCAGCGTCTCCCGCGTCACCTGCTCGGCGCCGGGCAGCGTCATCGACAGGGAGAGCGTGGCGCGCCGCGTATCGGCCTGGTATTGCTCAGTCGCGAGGAAGCGCGTCGCGCGGCCCGCCTCGCACAGCCAGCCCACGTGCCGGCCGCGTAGCCATACTTCCAGATAGCGGGGGACCAGCGCGTGGTTCAATTGAGCCCGCCCAGCAGCCGGTCGACCGTCGATGGAACGTCGTCCGGCCCGATGGCTTTGCCGGACAACAGCCGCGCGACCTCAGGCAGCAGATGCTTGGGGATCAGGACCAGGGTGGCATCCATCGCGCCGGCCAGCGCTTCGTAGGTGCTGAGGCGGGAATCCAGTTTCCCGCTCAGTACGTTGCTGACTTGAGGGACGTTCATTCCGCTGACATCCGCAAGGTTCTGCAGCGTTTTTCCCAATTGGATGCGGCGATGTTGTAGTTGCTCGAACACAGACATTTTATTCTTTCATGTAAATTATGGTGCTAATTTTACGTGAAAACATAAATGTCCGTGCGTTGCGTGTGCTCAATCCTCCGGCGGATCGTCCAGCTTGGCCAGGTCCAGGCTGACGAGCGCCCAGATGCCGCCGGCGTAGTCCGGCTCGCGCGACAGGTATTCCACTTCGGAGGGTTTGATTTCGAAGGCCTTGCCTTGCTCGACCAGTTGGCCGACGTGGCCGTAGATGGCCTTGGTGGCGTTGCTCATGGCCTTGTCCACCGTTTCGCCGGTGGTGACGCAGCCGGGAATGTCCGGCACGGTGACACCATACTTGGTGTTGCCTTTTTTTCGGATCAGGATAGGGATGTCCATGGTCTTGTCTCGGCGGTGGTCCGAAAGTCTGGCGAAATCAATGACTTGCAGTGTCTAGTGTCATACAGGTTGCTGCCGGTTTCAAGCACTTTCGTGGTTGACGCTGTCTTTATTGTGCACCGCATTAAAGATTGACATCGGAATTTTCTTACGATACCATTTAAATAATGCTTAGTTGCATTATAAATTCTTTTTTAGAAACATTTCTACCCGGCTCCCAACCCCTGCGCCAGGTTTGCATTTTTCCGTTAAAACCTCCGCACAGGGACCAGCATGAAATCCATCAAATTCGCCGCAGTTGCACTCGCTTTGGCCGCCATCGGCAATGCCAACGCCGCCGTCATCACTTTCCAGACCGGCAGTTCCGGCGCCGGCTCGCAGCTTAACGCGCAAGATTACCGCAGCGTGGTTGACGCCGCCGTTGTTGGCGGCAAGTCGACCCTCTTGAGCAGCTACGACAACGTATCGAATAACGCGGTGTTCGGCACCGGCAACTCGGACATCGCCTTCAAGTCCACCATCGATTTCGGCCTGAGCGCCGCCGGCACCTACTCGTTCCGCGCCGGTGTGGACTTCGGCCGAGGCGGCGCCGTGTTCCTGGACGGCCAGGCCGTCGCGGTGAACAGCAACGACATGTGGTGGAATTTCAACTACAACACCCCCAACGGCGCCTTCCTGATCGGCAGCCAGGCCCTGTCGGCCGGCAACCACACGCTGACCATCTACGGCCTGGAAGGCTGCTGCGATGGCGGCCAGCAGGTGCAGTACGCGGCTGGCAACGGCAATTTCCAGAGCTTCAGCGCCAACACGCTGGCGCCTGTGCCTGAACCGGAAACCTACGCCATGCTGCTGGGCGGCCTGGCGCTGGTCGGCGGCTACGCCCGTCGCCGCAACAACAAAGCCTGATAGCAAAAAGAAGCCCCGCCGGCATTGCTGCGGGCGGGGCTAACAGGTACGGGTTTATTCTACTACATTTACAGCACGTCGCTGGCGTGGTCCGCCAGGCGCGAGCGTTCGCCGCGCGCCAGGGTCACGTGACCGCTGTGCGACCATCCCTTGAAGCGATCCACCACATACGTCAGGCCGCTTGAACCCTCGGTCAGGTAAGGCGTGTCGATCTGCGCGATGTTACCCAGGCACAGGATCTTCGTGCCGGGACCGGCGCGCGTCACCAGCGTCTTGACCTGTTTCGGCGTCAAGTTCTGCGCTTCGTCGATGATCAGGAACTTGTTGACGAAGGTGCGGCCGCGCATGAAGTTGAGCGACTTGATCTTGATGCGCGAGCGGATCAGGTCCTGCGTCGCCGCACGGCCCCATTCGCCACCGTCCGAGTCGGACTTGTTGAGCACTTCCAGGTTGTCGTCGAACGCGCCCATCCATGGCGACATCTTCTCTTCTTCCGTACCAGGCAGGAAACCGATGTCCTCACCGACCGGCACCGTCACGCGGGTGACGATGATTTCGTTGTAGAGCTTGGTCTCCAGCACCTGCGCCAGGCCGGCGGCCAGGGCCAGCAGGGTCTTGCCGGTACCGGCCTGGCCCAGCAGGGTGACGAAGTCGCATTCCGGATTCATCAGCAAGTTCAAGGCGAAGTTCTGCTCGCGGTTGCGGGCGGTCACACCCCACACATTGTTCTTGTTGTGGCTGAAGTCGCGCAGGGTCTGCAGCACGGCGGTCTTGCCGTTGATCTGCTTGACCTGGCCATAGAACGGCGCTTCGCCATTCTTCGGCTCCAGGAAGATGAACTGGTTGACCAGCAGCGACGGCACGAACGGGCCGGTGACGCGGTAGAACGTCGCGCTCTGGCCGTTCTTGTTCTCCTGCCAGGATTCCAGGTCCTTGCCGTGCTTGGTCCAGAAATCGTCCGGCAGCTGGACGATGCCCGAGTACAGCAGGTCGGTATCTTCCATCACGTGGTCGTTGAAGTAGTCCTCGGCCGGCAGGCCCAGCGCGCGCGCCTTGATGCGCATGTTGATGTCCTTGGACACCAGCACCACCGGGCGGCCTTCCTGTTCCGCTTCCAGCGAGCGGACCACGGACAGGATCTGGTTGTCGGCCTTGCCGACCGGCAGGCCGACCGGCAGGTCCGCCGTTTGCAGGCGCGTCTGGAAGTACAGGCGGCCCTTGGCGTCCTTGTTGCCCAGCTTGGACAGCGGGATGCCGTTCTCGATGGCGTCGTCGTCGGTGTTGGAAACCAACGCGTCCAAAGTGCGCGACACCTGGCGGGCGTTGCGCGCCACCTCGGTCATGCCCTTCTTGTGGTTGTCCAGCTCTTCCAGCGTCATCATCGGCAGGTAGACGTCGTGCTCCTCGAAGCGGAACAGCGACGATGGATCGTGCATCAGCACGTTGGTGTCCAGCACGAACAGCTTGGTGGTGCCGGTCTGGTCGGCGTGACGGCTGGTCGAGGACTTGATCGCCACTTCATGCGGCTTGTGCTTGGCCGGATGCGGCGCCTCGGCGGTGATCGGCGTGACCTTGCTGCGTGCGGCCGGAGCCGGCTTGGCCTTGGCGGCCGGCTTGACCGCAGGGGGGGCAACCACGGCGGCAGGCGCAATGCCGGCGGCGGCGTTCTTCAATACAGCGGGCGCGGCCTTGAGTACGGCGGCCACGGCTTTTGACTTGGTGGTGGTTTTCGGGGTTTCTGCTTTGGCTTTTGCTACAGGCACTGCTTTGACAGGCGCCGCTTTCTTCGGCGCGGGCGCGACTTCAGCCACCGCTGCGATGGCGGGGACTGGGCGCGGCCCTGTCGCTTTGGGGTAATCTTTGGCCAGAAGTATAGTCGCTGGCTTACTAGGTAATTTTGGCAGTGGCATCAGGATCTCATTTGAAAAATATCTGGAGGAATCCGCCCATGGCGCAGCACGCTTCCTGGTCGTGGAAGCGTTGGGACCGTATGGGGTGGATGCTGGGTAAAACTGGGTTATAAGACTGCCGACGGGCGCTCATCATGCCCGGAGAAAGTACCGCGTGGTGGCCGGCTGGCCACCATGTAGGGTGGTGGTGTGAATTACAGTGATGACTCAAGGGCTGTTACGCATGGTTCTGCTACGGTTGAGCAACTCTGGAAGCCGCAACGCGTACAACAATCAGGCCTGACGCGCTACAAATTCCAGCACTTCATCGACGTGACCCGCTACTTTCACGCCTCTCCATTCTTTCACCAATTGCCCGGTAGCGTCAATCACAAACGTACTGCGTTCGATGCCACGCACCGTCTTGCCGTACATTTGCTTCATCTTCATGACGCCGAACTGCTGGCAGAGCGCCTCGTCGGGATCGGAAATGAGCTCGAAGGGCAGGCCCAGCTTGGTCTTGAAGCTCTCGTGCGAGCGCAGCGAATCGCGGCTGATGCCGTAGATTTCGGTGCCGGCCGCCTGGAACTGCTCGTACAGGTCGCGGAACGCCATGTTCTCGGTGGTGCAGCCCGGCGTGTTGTCCTTGGGGTAGAAGAACAGCACGGTATGGCGCGCCGGCCGGCCCGACAGCTGGAAGGTCTGGCCGCCGGTCATGGCGGCGGAAAAATCGGTCACTACGGAAGGGCTATCAGCCACAGGCTATCTCCTGAACGGTACGCATTAAGAACGGGCGGCGCCCTGCACAATCAGCTGGCCCGAGCGACCGGGCAGCTCGCCCCAGGTGATCGGGCAAACCGGCATGGTCTGGTGCCGGACCTTCTGATGGTAATCGGCCATCGACGCCAATGTGTAGCCTTGCGCCTTCCAGCCAGCCAATAACTGCTCGAATATGGGGGCGAGTT
The DNA here is from genome assembly GCF_040362985.1 of Duganella caerulea. Taxonomy (NCBI): domain Bacteria; kingdom Pseudomonadati; phylum Pseudomonadota; class Betaproteobacteria; order Burkholderiales; family Oxalobacteraceae; genus Duganella; species Duganella caerulea. The sequence goes on from NZ_BPWJ01000002.1 coordinate 201,414, forward strand.
TTTGCCCTTCAAGTTCGGAGTGCAAAGTATATACGTGGTCGCGCGTGGCGCCGGCCGTCAGCTTCAGCAGGAAGGCGGCGATGTTGCCGGTGCCGATGACGACGCCGTCGATCTCGCGGCCCAGCAGCTCGTCCAGCGTCGGCAGCGTGGTCGGCAGCTGGATGTGGGACAGCACCTTGTCGCCGTCGGACAGGCGGTGCGGTCCGTCGGCCGGATTGGCCAGCGTGCCGTTCTCGTTGAGCACGCAGCGGCCATCGGACGCGTAGGCGTAACCGGCGGTGTCATGCTCGGCGAAGGCGGCGTTGTTCATCTGCCAGCCGGCCGCGCCGTGGGTGCGCGGCGCGGTGCCGAACACCTGCGTGAAACGGGCGGCGGCCTTGCGCATCATGGCGGTGGACCATTTGCCGTCGCGCTTGGCGACGTTGTCCTGCCACAGCACGTGGTCCCAGGTGTGGATGCCGCATTCGAAGCCGGCGTCGCGCACCGAGCGCAGCTGCTGCGCGCATTCCTTGCCGATGTCCGGGCCCGGCAGCAGGGTGCCGTACATCAGCGTCTTGAGGCCGTAATGCTCGACCACGGACGTGCGCGAGACTTTGCTGAAGAACCCCGGACGCAGCGCGCGGCGCAGCGCCCAGCCGGTGTGGTCCGGCCCCAGCGAAAACAGGAAAGTGGCCTGGGCGTTGTGCGCCTTCAGCATGCGCACCAGGTTCAGGGTGCCTTCACGGGTGCCGCGGTAGGTGTCGACATCGATCTTCAACACCATCAGCGGCGCTTGCGGTTGCAAAGTCTCGGTCAAATCTTAGTCCATCAGTTTTTGTGCTTCGGCCACCTGGCTGCGGTAGGCGTCGAAGATCTTCTTCAGCGCTTCAGCCATGGTGGTGGTCGGTTTCCAGCCCAGCTCTTCGCAGGTGTTGGTGATCTTCGGCACGCGGTTCTGCACGTCCTGGTAGCCCGCGCCGTAGTAGGCGCCCGAGGTGGTCTCGACGATCTTGACCTTGGCCGCGCCTTCGGCGTACTCGGGGTACTGCGGCGCCAGTTCCAGCATCATGCCGGCCAGCTCGCGGATCGAGTAGTTGTTGACCGGGTTGCCGATGTTGTAGATCTTGCCGGTGGCGGCGCCGTTCTTGTTCTCGATGATCTTCATCAGCGCGTCGATGCCGTCGTCGATGTCGGTGAACGCGCGTTTCTGCGCGCCGCCGTCCACCAGCGAGATGTTCTCGCCACGGACGATGTGGCCGAAGAACTGGGTCACCACGCGCGACGAGCCTTCTTTCGGCGTGTGGATGGAGTCGAGGCCGGCGCCGATCCAGTTGAACGGACGGAACAGGGTGAAGTTCAGGCCTTCCATGCCGTAGCCCCAGATCACGCGGTCCATCAGCTGCTTGGCGTTGGAGTAGATCCAGCGCGGCTTGTTGATCGGGCCGCAGATCAGTTCGGAGTTCTCCGGATCGAACTCTTCGTCGTGGCACATGCCGTACACTTCCGACGTCGACGGGAACACCAGGTGCTTGCCGTACTTGGCGGCCGAGCGCACGATAGGCAGGTTGGCTTCGAAGTCCAGCTCGAACACGCGCAGCGGCGCTTTCACATAGGTCGAAGGGGTCGCAATGGCGACCAAAGGCAGGATCACGTCGCACTTCTTGACGTGGTACTCGACCCATTCCTTGTTGATGGTGATGTCGCCTTCGAAGAAGTGCATGCGCGACTTGTACGCCTCATTCTCCAGGACGTCGGTGATACGGTCGGTGCTCATGTCCATGCCGTAGACATGCCAGTCGGTCGTTTCCAGGATGCGCTTCGACAGGTGATGGCCGATGAAGCCGTTGACGCCGAGGATGAGGACTTTTTTCATTTGATAGTTACCCAGGTAATGTTCATTGTCCGCCAGCGGACAGCTCCGCCAGGCGGGATCGCAACTGCTCGGCCGTCACGGGTATCCCGTCGGCCGTCAAGGCGGAAATCGTCAGCATGCGGCCATCGCCGCACACGCCAAAGATGCAATTATCCACTACTGTCAAGCCAGGTGGCAAACTTAGCGACACAACATTGCCGAAATTGCCAGACAATCGGGCCCGTTGCAGCACGTAGCGCACACCGCCGATATCGGTGAAGGCGCCGGGGTAGGGCGGCGCCACGGCGCGGTGCAGGTTGTAGACGTCCTGGGCCGGCAGCAGCCAGTTGATGCGGCCGTCCTCGGGCTTGCGGCCGCCGAAGTAGCCGCCCTTGCTCAGGTCGTTCTTGATGCGCGGCGCCGTGCCGTCCAGCAGCGACGGCAGCACCATCCACAGCGCCTGCTCGGCCGCCACGGTGACCTTGCCGAACACCTCGAAGGCGGTGTCGTCGGGCAGGATCGGCACTTCCATCTGCGAGACGATGTCGCCGGCGTCCGGCTTGACGGTCATCTCATGCAGCGTGGCGCCGGTGACGGTGGCGCCGTTCAGTACAGCCCAGTTGACCGGCGCGCGGCCGCGGAATTCCGGTAGAAGCGAGCCGTGCATGTTGAACGCGGGCGCCACCGCCAGCAGCTCGGCCGGCAGCATGTTGCGGTAGTAGAAGCTGAACATCAGGTCCGGCGCGATCTCCCGCACCTGCGCCAGCAGCTCGGGCGATTTGGCGTCGGCCGGCGTGATGTAGGGGATGCCCTCGGCCTGGCACAGCGAGATCACCGACTCGAACCAGATGTTCTCGTCGCTGCTGTCCTCGTGCGTGACCACCAGCGCGACGTCGACGCCGCCGGCCAGCAGGACCTTCAGGCAGCGTACGCCGACATTGTGGTAGCCGAAGACGACGGCGCGTTGACGCTTATTGGATTCACTCATGGCCTCGGCCTACGGTTCGTTTTTCCACACCGGCCGGTGCTTCAAGCGACTGGCCGGGCTTTTGTTCAAGGATCGTTTGCACGACGTAGCGCGGACGTGCGCGCACTTGCTGGAAGATGCGGCCCACGTACTCGCCCAGCAGGCCGATACCAAACAGGATAGTCCCCATGAAGAAGAAGGCGATCGCGAACAGCGTGAACAGGCCTTCCGCCTCGGCGCCCAGGAACAGGCGGCGCACCAGCAGCACCAGCACCAGCAGGCCGGAGGCGATCGACAGCAGGATGCCGAACATCGAGAAGAACTGCAGCGGCACCAGCGAGAAGCCGGTGACCAGGTCGAAGTTCAGGCGGATCAGGCTGTACAAGGAGTACTTCGATTCGCCGGCCGCGCGTTCCTCGTGCTCGACGACGATCTCGGTCGGCTTGCGGGCGAAGCGGTAGGCCAGCGCCGGCACGAAGGTGTTGACCTCGCCGCACTGGTTGACCAGGTCGATCACGTTGCGGCCGTAGGCGCGCAGCATATTGCCCTGGTCGGTGATCTTGATGTTGGTGATGCGCTCGCGCAGGTGGTTCATGGCCTTGGACGCGTAGGTGCGCCACGCCGAATCCTGGCGCTTGCGGCGGATCGAGCCGACGTAGTCGTAGCCTTCGCGGATCTTGGCCACCAGGTTGCCGATTTCCTCGGGCGGGTTCTGCAGGTCGGCGTCCAGCGTGATCATGATGTCGCCGCGCGAGGCTTCGAAGCCGGCCAGGATGGCCATGTGCTGGCCGTAGTTACCGTTGAACAGCACCACGCGGGTGACGTCGGGACGGTTGCGGAACTGCTCGGCCAGGATGGAGACCGAGTTGTCGCGGCTGCCGTCGTTGACGAACACGATCTCGTAGGTGGTGCCGAGCTTGTCGAGCGCCGGGTACAGGCGGTCGAACAAGGCTTGCAGTCCGGCCTGCTCGTTGTAGATCGGGATAACGACGGAAATTTCTGGCTTCATCAACGACACGCTCATTTGATCAGGATCGCTTTCACGGCTGCGACGGCACGGTCGACATCGGCCGTGGTCATGGCATAGAACATCGGCAAGGTCACCGTCAGGCGGCCGATTTTTTCCGACACGGGGAACATGCCCTCCTTGAAGCCGCGCTCGCGGTACATGGTGAACAGGTGGATGGGCGCGTAGTGGTAGCCGGTGCCGATGTTGAAGCGCTCCTGCATCGCGCGCATGAAGTCGGCGCGGGTGGTGGGGCCGTTATCGGGCAGCACGATCTGGAACAGGTGGTAATTGCTGGTCTCGAAGGCCTGCACCGGCAGCTGGGCGCCGGACTGCGCTTCGAATTCCGGGCCGAAGGCCTGGTAGTAGTGGCGCGCCAGGTTGCGGCGGTGCGCGGTGATGTTGTCGATGTTGGCGAACTGGCCCAGGCCGATGGCGGCCATGATGTCGCTCATGTTGTACTTGCCGCCGAGGACGTCGACATCGATGCCGTCGACGCCGCTGCGGGTCACGCCCTGCAGGCGGTACTTCTCGGCCAGCCTGGCTTCTTCCAGGTTGTTCAGCACCAGCGCGCCGCCTTCGCCGGTGGTGATGTTCTTGTTGGCCTGGAAGCTGAACGAGACGAAATCGCCGAACGAGCCGATGCGCTTGCCGTTCCACTCGGAGCCGAAGGCCTGGGCAGCATCCTCGATCACGCGCAGATTGTGCTTTTTGGCGATGGCGTACAGGCGGTCCATGTCGACCGGCAGGCCGGACAGATAGACCGGGATGATGGCCTTGGTGCGCGGGGTGATCGCGGCTTCGACCTTGTCCAGGTCGATGTTGCGGGTGACCGGGTCGATGTCGGCGAACACCGGCGTGGCGCCCACTTCGATGATGACGTTGGCCGTGGCGACCCAGGAGATCGAGGTGGTGATGACTTCGTCGCCGGCGCCGATGCCGGCGATGCGCAGCGCGATCTCCATCGTGCAGGTGCCGGAATTGAAGGTGCGCACAGGGCGGCCGCCGAAGTATTCGGACATCTGGGCTTCGAAGGCGGCCACTTTGGGGCCGCTGGTGATCCAGCCGGAACGCAGCACGTCGCTGACGGCGGCGATGGTTGCCTCATCGATGGTAGGTTTCGAAAAAGGCAAGAAAGGTAAGGCGGAGGTCATTGGGTGTCGCTCTCGTATTGATTTGGCTTATGGCCGCATTCTAAATTGTTCGTCAGGTCCGCGCCAGCAAGGCGACGCCAACCAGGATGATGCCGATGGCGACCAGGCGCTGCACCGTCAGCGCTTCGCCGAACAGGTACCAGGCGCCGATGGCGGTGACCACGTAGCCCAGCGACAGCATCGGGTAGGCGATCGACACGTCCACGCGGGACAGCGCGATGATCCACAGCACCACCGACAGCACGTAGCAGGTCAGGCCGCCGATGATGGGCAGCTGCGTCGCCACCTTGAGGCCGACTGAGAACAGGTTGCTCAGCGTCAGGTGGATTTCGCCAACGTTCTTGGCGCCGGCCTTGAGCAGCAGCTGGGCGATGGCGTTCAACAGCACGCCGAAAACGATAAAACTGAAAGTTGCGATATTCATGTGTTTTTTTATAAGTTATTTTTATGGATTACAGGTTGGCCACCACGACGCGGCGCGTATCCTCGGCCACCACGCGCATCGGCAGGCCGTCGTCCTTCAGGTCCTGGTACTTCTCCGGGCTGAGGATGGCCAGCGCCTTGACGCCTTGCTTGGTCTGCGCGTTCCACTGGACGACGAACTCGTCGACCGTCGGGATGGACAGCTCCGGCTGCTGGCGCAGGCCGAAGGTGAACTCATCCCAGTAATCGACCAGCACCACGGTGCGGCGCAGGTAGAAGGTCATCGACTGCTCGTAGGTGGTGACCGAATAGATCTTGGTGTCCGGCTTGAGCTCGGGCAGCATCTTCAGCGCCACGGCTTTGCCGGAGCGCATTTTGCCATACGGCTCGAAGCCGGCCAGGATCAGCTGGGTCGCGGCGAAGCCGGCCAAGGCCATGGTGAGCACGGTCAGGTCGCGGCGCAGGTGGCGCGCGTGCAGCAGCGCCAGCGCGCCGCCGGCCGCGGCCACGATGCCGGCCATCAGCACCCACGGCTGGTAGGCTTCCAGCAGCGCGGTTTCCTCGCGGTGGCGCACCGCCATGCTGACCATCTGCGGCACGGCGGCCACGCCGGCCACGCCGATCAGCACCAGCAGGCCGGCGGCGATCATGCGGCTGCTGCGCGAGGCGGTTTCCAGGTAGACGCCGATCAGCAGGGCCAGCGCCGGGAAGATCGGCAGGATATAGCCGGGCAGCTTGGAGCTGGAATAGCTGAAGAAGAAGAAAATAAACACGGCCCAGATCAAGAGCATCAGCTTGGGCTGGAACACACCGTTGCGCTCGCGGCGCACGGCGCCCCACAGGGCCTGCGGCAGCACGCCCAGCCACGGCACGATGCCCGGCACCAGCATCACGAAGAAGTAGTACCACGCGCCTTCGCGGTGGTGGGTCTTGAGGAAGAAGCGCTCCCAGTGCTCGTGCACGAAGAAGAAGTAGGGCTGCTCGGGATTGCGCTGGGCCACCAGCACGAACCATGGCGTGGCGACGGCGAAGAACAGCAGCAGGCCCTTGCCCAGGTGCAGGCGCTTCCAGATGGCGAGGTCGCCCGACAGCGCCGAGTACAGCACCAGTACCGCGCCCGGCAGCACCAGGCCGATCAGGCCCTTGGCCAGCACCGCCAGCGCCATGCCGGCCCAGCAGACCAGCATCCAGTTGCGGCGCGCGGCATCGGTGGCGCCGTCGCGCTGGGCCAGTACGACCGCGCACAGCACGATGGTCATCATGCCCGACAGGCTCATGTCGAGCGAATCGATCTGGCCGGAGGCCACCCAGAACAGGCTGGAGCCGAGCGCCAGCGCGGCGTAAAAGCCGGCGCGGGCGCCGAACACGCGGTTGCCGGCGTAGCCGGTCAGGATCACGCCGCCCAGGCCGCACAGGCCGGTCCACAGGCGCGCCTGCCATTCGCCCAGGCCGAACACGGCGAACGAGGCCGCGTTCATCCAGGTCTGCAGCGGCGGCTTTTCAAAGTACTTGATGCCGTTCAGGCGGGTGGTGATCCAGTCGCCGGTGGTGAACATTTCGCGCGCCATCTCGGCGTAGCGGCCCTCGTCGGGCGGCACCAGCGAGCGCACGCCCAACACATACAGCCAGACGATGATGAACGCGGCCAGCAGCGACCAGACGATTTTCTTGGAGTTGTACAGGTCGTTCATCAGGCGGTGGTGCCCTCGTTGTGGTCGATGATCAGAGCGAGCGTGACCTTGCGGCCTTCGCCCATCAGGATGTTGTAGGTGCGGCAGGCGGCCTGGCTGTCCATGCATTCGACGCCGATGCGGCGCATGGTCAGCGCGGCGGTCAGGCGTGGGTGGATGAAGCGCTGGCGGGCGCCGGTGCCCAGGATGACGACGTCCGGGCTGTCGGCGCCGATGATGTCGAAATGCTCTGCGGTAATAGCGTCGAAGCTGGGGGCATCCCAGGCGCGCGGCGGGACTTCCGGCAGCACGATCAGGCTGTAGTTGTAGCGTTGGGCGTTGATTTCGACCCCGGTTTCATCGTAACCGGTGACGGTCTGGTATTTCTGGGTATCGCTGGCGTGGAGCTTCATGACGGAAATCGCGGTTTTAGTCGGCAAAAGAAGCGCCATTGTAGCGTTTTTCCGGGGTGTTCCTGCGCTTTCCACTCCTTACAGGTTGATTAAATGGGAGGCTTTCGGCAGAATGGTTCTTTTCGCATTGCAGCACGGGCCGCCGGGGCGTTTTGGCAGTCCTGAGCGGTTTGCCTCACCAAGACAGGATTTTATTTTGCGACCGATTCAAAAATCGAACAAATTAGCGGAAGTCTGCTACGAGATCCGCGGCCCGGTGCCGGAAAAAGCCCGGCAAATGGAAGAAGAAGGCCACAAGATCACGAAGTTGAATATTGGCAACTTAGCCGTGTTCGGTTTCGATCCGCCGGATGAAATCGTCCAGGACATGAAAATCAACCTGCCGAACGCGGCGGGCTACACCGATTCCAAGGGCATGTTCGCGCCGCGCAAGGCCGTGGTGCACTACACCCAGGGCAAGAATATTCCCGGCGTGACCATCGAGGACGTCTACCTGGGCAACGGCGCGTCCGAGCTGATCGTCATGTCGATGAACGCGCTGCTCAACACCGGCGACGAGGTGCTGGTGCCGGCGCCCGACTATCCGCTGTGGACCGCCGCGGTGTCGCTGTCGGGCGGCACGCCGGTGCACTATGTGTGCGACGAGATGCAGGACTGGTTCCCGGACATCGAGGACATGCGCCGCAAGATCAATTCCAACACGCGCGCCATCGTCGTCATCAACCCGAACAATCCGACCGGCGCGCTGTACCCGGTCGAGCTGCTGCTGCAGATCATCGAACTGGCGCGCCAGCACCAGCTGATCATCTACGCCGACGAAATCTACGACAAGGTGCTGTACGACGGCGCCGAGCACGTCTCGATCGCCTCGCTGGCCGACGACGTGCTGTTCGTCACCTTCAACGGCCTGTCGAAGAACTATCGCGCCTGCGGCTACCGCGCCGGCTGGATGGTGGTGTCGGGCGAAAAAAATCATGCGAAAGACTACATCGAAGGCCTGAACATGCTGGCCTCGATGCGCCTGTGCGCCAACGCGCCGGGCCAGTTTGCGATCCAGACCGCGCTTGGCGGCTACCAGTCCATCCAGGACCTGGTGGGGCCGGGCGGACGCCTGCTCAAGCAGCGCGACCTGGCGCACAAGCTGCTCACCGATATTCCAGGCGTAACGTGCGTCAAGCCGAAAGCTGCGCTGTATATGTTCCCACGCCTCGATCCGAAGATCTACCCGATCTCGGACGACCAGCAGTTCGCTTACGAGCTGCTGGCCGAAACCAAAGTGCTGATCGTCCAGGGCAGCGGCTTCAACTGGATCGCGCCGGATCACTTCCGCGTCGTGTTCCTGCCGAACTCGGACGACATGACGGAAGCCTTCGGCCGTATCGCCAAGTTCATGGAAGGCTACCGGAAACGTCACGGCGCCAGCTTCTAACAAACAATAGAAACGATTTATATGAAACCCATCAAAGTAGGTTTGCTCGGCGTCGGTAACGTCGGCGGCGGCACGTTCGACGTGTTGGCGCGCAATCAGGAAGAAATCCGCCGCCGTGCCGGCCGCGGCATCGAAATCGTCGCCGTCTCGGCCCGCAACCTGGAGCGCGCCAAGCAGCGCACCGGCGGCAAGGTCAAGGTGGTGGCCGATCCATTCGACATCGTCAACGATCCCGAAGTCGATATCGTCGTCGAACTGATCGGCGGCTACGACCAGGCCAAGGCGCTGGTGCTGCAAGCCATCGCCAACGGCAAGCACGTGGTCACCGCCAACAAGGCGCTGCTGGCCGTGCATGGCAACGAAATCTTCGCCGCGGCGCAAGCCAAGGGCGTGATGGTCGCGTTCGAAGCGGCCGTGGCCGGCGGCATCCCCATCATCAAGGCGCTGCGCGAAGGTTTGACCGCCAACCGCATCGAATGGTTCGCCGGCATCATCAACGGCACCACCAACTTCATCCTGTCCGAGATGCGCGACAAGGGCCTGGACTTCGGCACCGTGCTCAAGCAAGCGCAGGAGCTGGGCTACGCCGAAGCCGACCCGACCTTCGACATCGAAGGCGTGGACGCGGCGCACAAGGCCACCATCATGTCGGCCATCGCGTTCGGCATTCCGGTGCAGTTCGACAAGGCTTACGTTGAGGGCATCTCCAAGCTCAACGCCATCGACATCCGCTACGCCGAGCAGCTTGGCTACCGCATCAAGCTGCTGGGCATCGCCAAGCGCGCCAAGGTCAACGGCGTGGAAGGCGTGGAGCTGCGCGTGCATCCGACGCTGATCCCGTCGAAGCGCCTGATCGCCAACGTCGAAGGCGCGATGAACGCCGTGCTGGTGCAGGGCGACGCCGTCGGCGCCACGCTGTACTACGGCAAAGGCGCAGGTTCCGAGCCTACCGCATCGGCCGTGATCGCCGACCTGGTCGACATCACCCGCCTGGCCACGGCCGACGCCGAGCATCGCGTGCCGCACCTGGCGTTCCAGCCGAACGCGATGACCGATATCGAGATTTTGCCGATGTCGGAAATCACCACCAGCTACTACCTGCGCATGAACGTCAGCGACCAGCCGGGCGTGCTGGCCGACCTGACCCGCATCCTGGCCGACGCCACCATCTCCATCGACGCGATGATGCAGAAGGAACCGGCGGAAGGCGAGACCCGCACCGACATCATCTTCCTGACGCACCAGACGCAGGAGAAGAACGTCATGGCGGCCATCGCCAAGATCGAAGGCCTGGCCACCGTCTGCGGCCAAGTCACCAAGATCCGCCTGGAAAACCTGAGCTAAAAAAAACCGGACGGCGCCTACGTGCGCTGTCCGGTAAAGGGTTTCTCCTATTTACTCGGGGTTGCTTCTACTGCTTACTTCGATGCGACGGTCAGTTCGCTCTTGACTTCTTTGACGCCAGGCACGGCCGAGGCTACCTGGATCGCTTTGGTGCCGATGTCGGTGCTCGCCACCGAACCACTCAACACAACCACGCCGTCAGTGGTGGTCACGCCGATTTGCTTTTGATCTGCCAGGGAAGCCTTGATCTTGCTGGTGATGGCTTCGTCATTGGTGGCGGCGCCAGCTTTGGCGGCGCCGGCCATGGCGGCATCGGTTTGGCCAGCAGCAAATGCGGTGCCGGTCGCGGCAGCGGCGGTCAGGGTTGCGGCAACCATCAGGCGGGCGATCAGTTTGGTAGTCATCATGATTTGCTTCCTTTGTTCAAGTTTAGGGGTGAAACGTCAGTGACGTTATCCTCTCCTTTGCAAAGGCCGTGCCAGCTATAATAAATCAATTTAAATCAAAGACTTATATCGAATTTTCCCACTGGAAATCGAATCGGTATGGCATTCCCGGCCATATTGCCTCGATTTTGTCGGGAAATGGCGACAGGTCGTTGCCGCAATTTTGTAAGTGATTGATTTATAGCGTTTTATTCCTGTCGCTCAGCAGCGACAGCGGCACCGTCGCTGCGAAACAGGCTGGCGTCCAGGTCGTGCTTTTGCAGCAGGCGGTAGAACTCGGTACGGTTGCGTTCGGCCAGGCGGGCGGCGTCGGCCACGTTGCCGTCCGTGAGTTTCAGCAGCTGGACCAGGTAGTTGCGCTCGAAGCGCTGCTTGGCCTCGGTGTAGCTCAGTACTTCCAGCGACGGCACCCGCAGCGCGCGCTGCACCAGCGACAGCGGCACCAGCGGCGCGGTCGCCAGCGCGCACACATGCTCGACCACGTTGTACAGCTGGCGCACGTTGCCCGGCCAGGCCGCCGTGGTCAGGGCCTCCAGTGCGCCGGGCGCGTAGCCGCGCACCGTCTTGCCGTACTTGGCGGCCAGCGTTTGCAGGAACTGGGTCGCCATCGGCGCGATGTCCTCGCGGCGCTGCGACAGTGGCGGCAAGGTCAGCGTGATGACGTTCAGGCGGTAGTACAGGTCTTCGCGGAACTGGCCTTCGTGCATGGCCGCGTCGAGGTCGCGGTGCGTGGCCGACAGGATGCGCACGTCCACCGGCCGCGCGACGTCGGAGCCGAGCTGGCGCACCACGCGCTCCTGCAGCACGCGCAGCAGCTTTACTTGCAGCAGCAGCGGCATGTCGCCGATCTCGTCGAGGAATAGCGTGCCGCCGTCGGCCGCCTGCAGCAGGCCCTCGCGGCTGGACACGGCGCCGGTGTAGGCGCCCTTGATGTGGCCGAACAGTTCGGATTCCAGCAGCGCCTCGGGAATCGCGCCGCAGTTGACGGCGATGAACGGCGCCTTGCTGCGCCGGCTGGCACGGTGGATGGCGTTGGCCAGCAGCTCCTTGCCGGTGCCGCTTTCGCCGCGGATCAGGATGCTGGCGTCCGAGGCCGCCACCAGCCGCGCTTCGGCCAGCAGTTCGTCCATGCACTGGCTGCGGCTGATCAGGCCGGCACGCCAGGCGTGGTCGCCGCTGGCGGGGCCGGCCTCGGGCGCGGACAGGCTCAGCGCCTGCACGATGCGCTCGAGCAGCGTCTTGGCGTCGAACGGCTTGGTCAGGTAGGCGAAGGCGCCCAGCGTGGTGGCCTCGACCGCGTCCGGGATGGTGCCGTGCGCGGTCAGCAGGATCACCGGCAGGGCAGGGTAGCTGCTGCGGATCTCCTGGAACAGCGACATGCCGTCGCGGTCCGGCAGGCGGATGTCGGTGATGACCAGGCGCGGCAGCTCGATCGACAGCCGCGCCAGCGCCGCCTCCGCGCTACCGACCGCCGTCACGCGATAGCCGTTGGCGCTCAGGCGCATCGACAGCAGGCGCAGCAGGTCGGCGTCGTCGTCCACCAGCAGCAGGTGCGCGCCCTGGCCGGCGGCGGCGCTGCGCGGGGCGCCGTTGTCGCCGGCGCGGGTCAGCGTGCCGGGTTCGCGGGCGGTGGCCGCCTCGGCACTTGCTCTCGCCGTGGGTTGCGTTGCCACCGCCTCGGCGAGGGCTCCGGCCGTGCCGAGCGCTGCCGCGTCGGCCGGTTCGTGGCCGGCCATCAGGCGTTCACGCGGGCCGTTCATTTGATCACCGCCTGCGGGCCCGGCGCCGGACGGGCCGGCAGCGTGCGCTCGATGGTCTTCAAGCCTTCCAGCATCTCGTTGAGCTGGTCGATGCGGCGCTGGCTGTCCTTTTGCTGGATGGCCAGCTTGTCGGCGTGCTCGGCCAGCCGGCGCGTCTCCGCGCAATTGCTGGACAATAGCTGCGCCAGCGCCTTGAACGGTTGCGCCTCGGTCTCGGTGGCGGTGGCCACGCTGTCGAGCAGCGCCTGCGCGCGCGCCAGGTCGCCGCTGCCGCGCGTGAGCATCAGCACCATGCCCATCTGGACCGCCACGCGCGGGCTGCGCTGTTGCAGGCCCAGCCCGCTCAACTCCTTGAGCATGTCGCCCTGCGTCATCTTGCGCAGCTGCTGGTGGTAGCTGAGCAGCGGACCGACCTCATCGGGCGGCGGTGGCGGCGGCAGTTCGACGATGGCCGGTGGCGGCGGCAGCGTCACTTCGGCCGGCGTGGGCAGCGGCGGCCGGGGTTGGGTCAGCGTGCAGCCGGCCAGCGACAAGCTGAGCAGCAGCAACAGCAAAGGGGAATTGCGTTTCATCAGATTTGTTCCGAGAAGCCTCGTCCTTCAGGGCGAGGAATGAAAGGAACCGACTCCGCAGGAGTCGATGCAAGGGAATAAAACACGGAACTCATGCGTTCCGCAGTGGTCAAACAAGTATGAAAATTGTTTATCGATATCGCGTCAAATCCCTGACCGGCCTGCTGAATCAGCAAGCGCGGGCGGTTAATTTCGTCTGGAACTACTGTAACGACAGGCAAAAGGATGCGTTGCGCTTCGGTCGACGCTGGCACACGGGATTTGACCTGATCAAGCTGACCACCGGCTGCTCCAAGGAGCTTGGTCTGCATTCGGGCACGATCAACGACGTCTGTCAGCGCTACGCCACCTCGCGCGCCATGTCGCATCGGCCTTACTTGCGCTATCGCGGCCGCAAGGCAATGGGCTGGGTACCGTTGAAGGGGCGTGAACTCAAGCGTGAAGGCAAGGCCTTCCGGTTCGCCGGCCGCACGTTTCGTGTGTTTTACTCGCGCCCTCTGCCGGAAGGGAAAATCCTCGATGGCACCAACTTTTCGCGTGATCGGCGCGGCAACTGGTTTCTTAACATTGTCGTCGAGGTGGAACCGGCACCGGTCCGCGCCCCCGTGCGCGGGGTCGGCATCGATCTGGGCCTGAAGATGCTGGCGACATTGAGCGACGGCAGCGCCATCGAGGCGCCTCGCTTTTACCGGGAAGCCGAGGCGGCGCTGGCGTGTGCCCAGCGCGCGCGAAAAAAGCGACGGATCAAGGCTATCCACGCCAAGATCGCCAACCGCAGGTTCAATTTCCTGCACACCCATACTAGCGCGATCATCGCCGCCTTCGACTATATCGTGGTCGGCAACGTTAACGCGCAGGGCCTCGCCAAAACCAGCATGGCGAAGTCGGTCTACGATGCCGGCTGGTCGTCCTTCCGTACACAACTGGCGTACAAGGCTGTTAAGCATGGCGCCTGGTTCGAGGAAGTCGACGAACGTTTCACCACCCAGGTCTGCTCGTGCTGTGGCGCATTGCCCGACACGAGGCCGAAGGGTATCGCAGACCTTGGAGTAAGAGAGTGGTGCTGTAGCGATTGCGGTGCTGTACATGATCGTGATCTCAATGCTGCGGTCAATATTCTCCGTCGCGGACGTGCGACGCTAGCGGTAGGAATCTCCGCTCTTTAGGGCGGAGAGGACGTCAAAAGGCAGTTCGATCCGGAAGTGCGCGCCCTGGTCGGAGGGCAGCAGTTGCAAGGCGCCGCCGTGGGCGGCGACGTATTCGTAGACGATGGACAGGCCGATGCCGTTGCCCCGGCGCGCGCCGGCAGGCTGGCGCGTGCCCTGGTAAAACGGTTCGAAGATGCGGGCGGCGTCGTCCGGCGCCACGCCCGGCCCTTGGTCGAGGCAGTCGAGCAGCAGCTTGCCGTCGGCCTCGGCGATGCGGAACGTCACCTGCCCGTCGCGCGGGCTGAAGCGCACCGCGTTCGACAGCAGGTTGCCGATGGCGACCGCCATCTTCTCGGCATCGACCGCGATGGGACGGGCGCGTCCTTCGATGGCGACGCTCAGCCCGGCGGCCTGCCATTGCAGGCGCTGCGTGGCCACGGCCTGCGCCAGCAGCGCCGCCATGTCGGCCGGCTCGCGTTGCAGGCGGTGGGCGTCGAAGGTGGCGGCGTTGTAGCGCAGCAGCGCCTCGATCTGCGATTGCAGCGCCGCCGTGTTCTGGTTGAGGATGCCGGCGATCTCGCGCTGGTTGGGCGACAGCGCGCCGGCCACGCCATCCTCCAGCAGCGCCACGCCTTCGCGCAGCGCGGCCAGCGGCGTCTTCAGCTCGTGCGAGATGTGGCGCAGGAAGCGGGCCTTGTCCTCCTCCAGGTCCGACAGCCGCTGGCGCAGCCAGTTCAGCTGCTGGCCCACGTGCTGCAGGTCGCTCGGGCCGCGCACGGCGATGGGCTGGTCGTAGCGGTTCTCGCCGAGCCGGTCGATGGCCGATTCGATCTGCGCCAGCGGGCGCGACAGCCACAGCCCGAAGCCGCTCGCCAGCAGCGCGGCCAGCACGATGGAGGCGATCACCTGGCCCTTGAGCACGCCGCGCCGCTGGTCCAGCTCGGTGAGCAGCTCGCCGTTGCGGCGGTCGACTTCCTGCTTGACCTCGTCGGCCAGTTCGGCGTTCACGGCCGGCAGCGGCGCCAGCACTTTTTCCAGCGCCTGCTGGCGCGCGCTTGAGCGCGGACGGGCCGGCGCCTGCAACAGCTCCCACGCCTGCTCGCCGGCGTGGCGCCAGCGCTCGAAGGTGCTGGGCGGGGCGTAGGGCAGGGCTGCGGCCACCGCGTCCAGCGCCGCGCGCGCCTCGCGCCAAGCGTCGGCGTAACGCTTGCGGAAGGCGGGGTCGTCCAGCACGAGGAACTGGCGCGCGCTGCGCGTCATCGCCACGCTGCGCTCGGCCAGTTGCTGGGTGTTTTCGGTCAGTGCCAGGGCATGGCGTCCGCTGTCGCGGCTGTGGGCGGCGAGCCGGTCTAGCGTCCACAGCGCGTGCAGCGAAGCGGCGCTCAGCAGCACGGCGATCAACAGGAAGACGCCCAGCAGCAGCTGGCGAAACGAAAGTTTCGTAAGCATCGTCGTTAAATAGTCTCTATATTGGCTGAATGATATGGCGAAAGCGTCCCTACAGCCTGTTCGATTGGTTGCGTTGTTGTCCTGCACGGAGCGGAAATTTTATGTTGCGCATGGCAACACTCTTCGATTACGCTGATTTAACTTTTAGGGGGTGTCATGGCTAGTCTTCTGCGTCGTTTGTCGATCCAGCAAAAACTAATGCTCAGCATGGCGGCCTGCCTGCTGCTGTTCCTGGCGATCTCGGCGACGCTGAGCGTGGTCATGACGGGCAACAGCATCCGCGAGCGGGTGGTGAACCAGGAGCTGCCGGCCGAGGTGGGCGAGATCCGCAACGATATCCTGCGCCAGATCGGCGAACCGCTGGCGGCCACGCTGTCGGTCGGCGCCAACACCTTCCTGCTGGACTGGGAAAAAGCCGGCCTGCCCGACAGCGGCCTGCCGGCGTGGACCGCGTACGCGGCCAGCATCCGCAAGAGCGCCAAGGCGGCGGCGGTGTCGTGGGTCTCGGCCAGCACCGGCAAGTACTTCGACGACAAGGGCTACAACCGCACGCTGGACAAGGGCGCGGCGGCCGACCAGTGGTTCTATGGCTTCCTCGCCAGCGGCAAGCCGTACTCGCTGAACCTGGACAAGGAACCGGGCGCCAGCACCTACAACGTCTTCATCAACACGCGCTTCGATACCGGCGACGGCAAGATCGGCGTGGCCAGCCTGGGCCTGGCGGTCAACAAGCTGGCCGAGAACATCCGCAGCTACAAGGTCGGCGAGTCCGGCTTCGTGTACCTGGTGCGGCCGAACGGCATGCTGATCGTGCACCACGATACCGCGCTGGCGGACGGGCAGCACTTCATGAAGGACCTGCCGGGCTTCAATGCCGAGCTGAGCACCAAGCTGCTCGGCGGCCAGAACTACACCAGCGCCGCGTACTCGGCGCCGGGCGGCAAGCGCCTGGTGGCATCCTCGTTTGTGCCGGAGTTGAATATGTACGTGATCGCCGAAGTGCCGGAGTCCGAAGTGCTGGGCGCGGTCACGCGTTCGGTGACGATCTCGGCGCTGGTGGGCGGGCTGGTGGGCGGCGGCATCGGCCTGTTCGTGGTGTATCTGGTCAGCCGCGCGATCGCCGCGCCGGTGGCGCGCGCCGCGCAGATGCTGGGCGAGATCGCCGACGGCAATGGCGACCTGAGCCGCCGCATGACGGTCGAGAGCGAGGACGAGGTCGGTGCGCTGGCCGATGGCTTCAATCGCTTCGTGTCGTCGCTGAACGCCACGATACGCAAGGTGCGCGACAGCACGGAGACCATCGCCACCGCGTCCAGCGAGATCGCCAGCGGCAACCTGGACCTGTCGGCGCGCACAGAGGCGCAGGCGTCCAGCCTGGAGGAGACCGCCTCCGCGATGGAGCAATTGACGGCCACCGTGACGCAGAACGCGGAGAGCGCCAAACAGGCCAACCAGCTGGTGCAGTCGGCCTCCGGCTACGCGACCGAGGGTGGCGAGGTGGTGGGGCGCGTGGTGCAGACCATGGTGTCGATCAAGGACAGCTCGCGCAAGATCGTCGACATCATCGGCGTGATCGATGGCATCGCGTTCCAGACCAACATCCTGGCCTTGAACGCGGCGGTGGAAGCGGCGCGCGCGGGCGAGCAGGGACGAGGGTTCGCGGTGGTGGCGTCCGAGGTGCGCAACCTGGCGCAGCGCTCGGCAGGCGCGGCCAAGGAGATCAAGGAACTGATCGGCGACTCGGTGACCAAGGTCGACGCCGGCAGTGTGCTGGTCGATGAAGCGGGCGCCACGATGAGCAAGATCGTATCGTCGGTGGAGCAGGTGACCAGCATCATGGGCGAGATCGTCGCGGCCAGCCACGAGCAGAGCGAAGGCATCGCGCAGGTCAACCTGGCGGTGACTGAGATCGACAGCACTACGCAGCAGAATGCCGCGCTGGTGGAGGAGGCCGCAGCAGCAGCGGGCTCCTTGCAGGAGCAGGCCGCCAACCTGGCCGAGGTGGTCAGCGTGTTCAAGCTGGAGGATGCGCCGCGCGCGGGTGCCGGCCGCCTGGCGTTGCGTTAGACGCAGTCTACGTGCCGTGTGTGGACACCTGATCAAGAATGAATGCGAGCCGCTGGTCGACCGACACCTTGGGAAGCACGCACGTCGTATAGCCAGCCTGCACATATGACGCCAGGGTCGGCTCGAACGAACGCGCGGCCCGCGCAAAGGGCGCTTGCCGCCATTGATCGCAGACGTAAATCTCGGGCCAGGGTTCCGCCACGAAGACGGTATTCGCGTAGCGGCGCGCGTTCGCTTCCGCGACATATGCGGGATCGATGTCCAGGCCTAGCAGCTGCATATGCCCTATACACTCGGGGATGCCGCGATCAAAAAACACGGGTGGGGGCAGGGACTTCGCCGCGTCGTAGGCTCTGATATTTCGCTCCATGACCGCATCCATAAAAGCCTGCAAGTTGGTCTTTGGAAGTAGTGTTCCTCCCAACCTTTCCTGTTCATGAACGATTGAAAGCGCGGCCTCAGTCACGACTGAAAAGCCTTGTTCGCCAAGCGCGTTCAGCAGAGTCGACTTGCCGGCACCAGAGGCGCCGGTGATGACATAAAACTTTTCGCAGCCCGTCAAGATTGATCCTTTGCGTTGCGCTCTCGCAGCATCAGCAACTGCAGGACGGACAGGCCGCAGGTCGCTGTCAGCAAGGCGATCGACATCGGCTGCATGAACGCTTCTGCGCCGAAGGCGAAGAACGCCGAATGAATCGCAACGGTGAGAAATCCGAGGAAAATCATCAGCTGGTAGCAGCGTAGCGCATGGCCGGAATTGGCGCGGACCTGGCCTTGGGCAAGCAGCACCAGGGCGATGATTGGCAAGTTCAGGAGCAGATTGATCTGATTGCCTCCGGGGATGCGGAAGAGCTCCCACTCATGCCAGTAAGCGGCGTCAATCTGATGGGTGACGAGTACAGCGGCATTCAACAAGAAGACGGCTTGCATGCGCGGGCTTAACGGCATTGGGTTCCTCAACATCCGGGGCGGAATACGAAGCTTACTCTGCTTCGCCAATATTGAACTTGGGAGCTCAGGCTTGTGCAGTTGCTGCGTATTCTACATTGGCCGCGATAGAGCAACGTTAGAGGCACCGTGCGCGGCGGTGAACATGGCGACGGCCGACCGGCAATAGGATTCGATTTCGTTGGCGTCCTCTGCTCTCGCTTCATCGAAACGTGCGATAAGCAGAAGATCAGATCCTTTAAAAAGCGCGGCAAACAAACGAGCGGATCGGAGGGGATCGGGCACGTTCAGCCCCCCCTTCGCGTGCAACTGACGCAACAGGGCCTCGATTTGGGCGACGACATGAGCCGGCCCGGCTTCGTAATGGAGCTTGCTTAACGACTTTTGGTTCGTCTTGTCGGCCAGGACCATGGCTTCGACACTGCGGACGTCCGGGCTCAACAACGTACGAAGCAGGGATGATCCCACCGCCATGAGCTGATCTTCGGCCGAACCGTCGACACCTTCAACAAGGACCTGTGATGCAAACGGTTGGCAGTGGGCCACCATGGCCGCGCTGAACAGAGCTTCCTTGTTCTCGAAGTGTCGATAGATGCTTAGCTTGGATATCTTCGCCTGCTGGGCGACTTTGTCCATGGTCGTCGCTTGAAAACCCAATTCCACAAAGAGTTCGCAGGCGGCGTCGACTATCGTTTGGCGAAGCGCCTCGTTGGCGGGCCGACCGCGCCGGCCCTGACTAATTTTGGTCATGATAATTCCAGTACTTGACAGTATTCAAATTCATAAATTATGATACCATCTAGTACTAGAAATGCACAAGCCAGCCGCAGCCCAGCCCTCATCCACAACTTGGAGCCCATTACCATGAATGACGTCATCATTATCGGAGGCAGCTTTGCCGGCCTCGCCGCCGCCCTGCAGCTTGGCCGTGCCCGCCGCAAGGTCGTTGTTCTCGATACCTGCCGGCCGCGCAACCGCTTTGCCGGCCATTCCCATGGCGTGCTCGGTCATGATCACAAGCCGCCGCTGGATATTCTGGATGAAGCGCGGAAGCAGCTGGCGCGCTATCCAACGATCAGACTGGTCAATGCCGGCGCCGAGAGCGTGTCTGGCGCAATCGACGATTTTTGCGTCGTCACGGACGATAACGAACAGCTAAAGGCACGCCGCCTGATCCTGAGCTATGGCGTTGTTGACAAAATGCCTGACGTTCCGGGTTTTGCCGAGAACTGGGGCACATCCGTCATCCCATGTCCTTATTGCGACGGCTTCGAAGTTGCTGACCAGCATTGGGGTCTCGTCTGGTCTGGCCCGCAGTCGATGAATCAGGTCAGGCTGTTTCACGATTGGACCGACAGCTTGACTGTCTTCGGCGATGGTCACGACATTCCCCCCGACATACGGGCCGATCTGGCGGGGCGCCAGGTAGCTCTCGTTGATGGTCGCATCACCGAAATCGAACGTCGCGGGAGCCATGGTGCCACCATCAAGATCGATACCGGCCCTGATGTCGCAGTCAATGTCCTGTTCGCGCATCCGCGTACCAGGCCGTCCGCAAGCCTTCATGACGCACTCGGCCTCGCCACGATCAATACGCCAACCGGCATCGCCCTCAAGACCGACGAGCGTCGCGAAACCAGCATGCCAGGCATCTACGCCGCCGGTGACCTTGCCAACCCCGGCATCCCCTCGGTCACCACGGCAACGTGGCAGGGCGTTATGGCGGGTATCTTCGCTCAGCAGTCGATGCTCACTTGAGTGCAAGCAGCCTCGGTCACCCCAGTTCAATTTCACAATAGACAGGAGCGCCAGCATGGCCGCTATAAAACTATTCAAACCTCTGGACGAGAAATTTCCGTTTGACCGCCAACTCGGTATCGCGGCCGCGCCTCTCGTGCTCATCAACCTCTTCACGGTCGCCGATCCCGCCGACGAAGCTGGCTTCCTTGACGCTTTCAAGACGGCTGCCGAGATCATGACGAAGCAACCGGGCTTCATTTCCATGCAACTGCATCGAGCGATCGGCGATAGCCCGACTTACCTGAACTATGTTGTGTGGGAATCCACCGAGGCGGTCGGCGCCGCCTTCATCGATCCCGAGTTCCTCGCGAAACTTCCAGCATATCCTTCATCCGTCGTGGCCAGCCCGCACCTGTTCCAGAAGTTCGCCGTCCCTGGCTTCTGCACGGCCTGACTCCGGAGATATGGCAAGGCGCGACGGCAGCTTAGTGAAGAATCATCAGAACGAGGATATGTCATGGCAAAGCAAAATGCTGATCAGGTCGGCGATTGGAATGATCAAAGCGGCGAGCGCTGGGTCGCCAACCAAGCCCGGCTCGATGCCATAGTGGCGGTGTTTGGTGAGGCCGCGATCGAAGCCGCCGCTCCTGTGGCGGGCGAGCGGGTGCTGGACGTCGGATGCGGCGCCGGCGCGTCGAGTCTGGCTCTGGCTGCCCGCGTCGGCGCGGGAGGGCAAGTGCTAGGCGTGGACATATCCGCACCGCTGATCGGCCGAGCGCGCGCGCTTGCATCACCGGATACGCCAGTGCTTTATCGGGTGGCCGACGCTAGCAACGCCGATCTGTCCGAGGGCGCGTTCGACATTCTGTTCTCGCGTTTCGGCGTGATGTTCTTCGACGATCCGACGGCGGCGTTCGCCCATATGCGACGCGCGCTGCGGCCGGGCGGACGGGTCGCTTTCGTCTGCTGGCGCGGCGCTGCCGAGAACGATTGGGTGCGCCTGCCGATGGGAGCGATCAAAGGCATCCTCCCGCCGAGCGTGCTGCCTGATCCCGATGCGCCCGGTCCATTCTCGTTTGGCGACCAGGGGCGCGTGGCACGCATCCTGACGGTGGCCGGCTTCACCGATATCGCTATCGCGCCGTTCGATGCTTCCGTCCCGTTTGGCGAGGGAGGGACGCGGGACGCTGCGCTCGACGACGCGGTGAAAATGACGCTCGAGGTTGGCCCGCTGTCGCGATCACTCGCTGATAAGCCTGACGACATCCGCGCGCGCGCCTCGGCTGCGGTTCGTGTCGCCTTCGCGGGCCTCCCCGGAGAACGATCGGTGATGATCAACGGCGCGGCGTGGATCGTCACGGCACGCAACCCGCCCATCTGAGCGGCCAGGGGCCGTGCTGAGAAGGCGAGCCGACGTTGGCAGACTCGGCACAAAGTGCCCTTATTGGCCGACTGCTGCCGCCGCGTATCTGGAAGGTAAACCTGGGTGACCTCAATGTTTGTTTTCCCGACATGCATCGCCGTACGCTTCGGCATACGGTTTGTCGAAACAATTCTCCAGCCCCTCCACAACCTCAATGTTTATTGGCCAGCGAAGCTTTTTCTTTGAGCCGTCAGCAAAATCTAATTCCATGTAGCCATTAACAACCGGCGGTATGTCCGCACCCAGTGGTGGCGGGACCGCAGCAAGTTTTGATTTTACCTGCCCTAGCGCTGCCCTATCCCTACTGAGGAAAGCTACGGTTGCGTCGACGTATAGATTCCATCCGGCCTTGTCTTCCTCAGGCGTTTTGTACGCTCGCTTCATCAGGGCGATAGCTTCCGGATACTGTCCATCCTGGGCCCGCACCTGGGCCTCGTGCCAAAACAGCAAACTCGACTCTATGTGATGCGCTTCCCGATAGTCGTGCAGCACGTCGGCTGCAACGCGGGCGCACCCCGGTATTGACGACAGCTGTCGCCATCCTCCAGACATGTCTTGGTCAAATTGGTTTTCGTCCAAAGCGAGAAGACGCGCGCGATCATACGCACATTTTTTTGGAGGGGCCTCGTGTGCGCTCACCAGGTTGCAAGAAATTACGAGGGCACACGAAAGTAAAATATTCAGAATTCGCATTGTGATTTCAAAGGAATGCGCCGTCGTGGAATAGCCGGCCGTGATACGATTGATTGCATTTATTGTAATCGATCGAGCTGGCGCCGCTGTGCCTTTTCCTGTCGCCGCAGAGCCGCATTCACGAAATTCGACCAAGATGAGACTTCTCCCTTCACTGTCAGCGTTGCTGGCAGCCGCAGCAGTCGCGAGTTCGCCCGTTCACTGCGCCGAACTGGTGGTTGGCGCTCCCTCGGAACTCTCCGATTGCGTCGAAGCCCTGTCGTCGGCTTTCCTGTCCGGCGACAAGAGCGACCGTCTGCGCTTCGTCATTGCGCCGAGTGCCAGCCTGTATGAAAAAATCGGGGCGGGTGAGCCGATCGACGTCTACATGTCTTCCCACATGGGCCTCCAAGCCCAGATGCTGTCGGATGGGAAGATGGTCTACAACAGTTGGACAATGTACGCGACCGGCCGGCTCGTGCTGTGGACCGCGGACAAACGCTTCGATGTGGCAAAAGGCCTCAGCCTGCTTTCCGATCCCGCCGTGAAGAAGATCGCCACCGTTGATGCAAGCAGCGCATACCTGATGCCGACCCTGGCGGTATTCGATAGGGTCGGCCTGCTCGATAAGTCGGCGTCGCTGAGGACCGATAGCGGCTCCATGCAGGATGCGATAAAAATGGTCCAGGCAGGCAAGGCGCAAGTGGCGATCTTGTCGTATGAAACCGTCCTTGCTTCAGCCATGAGAGGCATCGGGAAGTACTACCTGATCCCCGAGAGTTTCTACAAGGATGCCTTGCCCGGCCACGCCGCCGTCGTGACTGTTCACGGCGCGAACACTCCCTTGGCGTATCGGTTCATTCAATTCCTGAAGACGCCTCAGGCGCAGGCAATCCTGATCCCCAAGGGTTTCATGAAGCCGCCGCCCGGCAGCGTGGATGTGCGGTGAGCACGGAGACGAGCTCAGTCCGAACCTCCGCGATTAAACGCCAACTGGGCGGCGAACGCGCGCTGGTAGGCAGGGCGCGCTTCTCCGCGCGCGACATACGCGGCCAGGCTGGGGAATCCGTTCAGAACACCCGATGGCCGCAGCCTGAGCAGCACAGATACCATCATTAGATCGCCCGCGCTGAACGCGCCATCCAGCCATTCGTCATCCGCCAGGCGCGCGGAAAGCTGGTTCAGACGCTGGCGGATGCGATCGACGATCAGCGGCATGCGCTCCTTGCTCCATGGCTTGTCGCCCTCCAGAATTCTCGCGGTGACGAGTTCAAGGATCGGCGGCTCCACGGTGTTGAGCGCGGCGAATATCCACGTCACCGCGCGGGCCCGCGCATTGGCCTCGTCCGGCAGCAAACCCGCATGATGCGTAGCGAGATGGAAGATGATGGCGCCGGACTCGAACAGCGCCAGGTCGCCTTCCTCATAGGTCGGGATCTGGCCGAAGGGATGAAGCGCCAGATGCACGGGCTCCTTCATCGCGGCGAATGAAACCGGACGCACCTCGTAGGGCAGCCCGACTTCCTCAAGCGCCCAGCGAACGCGCGTGTCGCGGGCCAGTCCCATGCCGCCGTCGGGCGAGCGTTCAAAAGCGGTAATCGTGATGGTCATGATGGTCTCCTGTGATGGTGAATTCCTGCCTTCTCAGAGATGACGACGAACGGCATGTCGCCGAATCGACATGCCGCGCCATCTTTTTTTTTGGGAATGCTACCCGCAAAACCTGGCGGGGGCCGAACAGGCGCTGCTCCAGTGATAAGATGCACAGGTTTCCCAATGAGGCTTCCTGAGCATGTATATCGTTAATCTGACTTATCTGAAACCGCTGGCTGAACTAGAGGCGCATCTGGCCGCCCATCGCGCCTTCCTCGACGAGCAGTATGCGCGCGAGATGTTTCTGGCTTCGGGGCCCAAGAATCCGCGCGACGGCGGTGTGATACTGGCGAGTGGAAAGCTGTCCCGCGCGGAGCTGGACGGCCTGCTGGCGCTGGATCCGTTCGCGCGGAACGGGATCGCCAGCTATCAGGTGACGGAGTTCACGGCCACCAAACACCATCCGGCGCTGGCGGCCCTGCTGTAATCAGGTGGCGGGACCGACGTCCATGCCGTCGTAGGATTCGAGCTGGTGCTCTTCGGCGAACTTGTAGAACTCCTGGTTGCGGGCGTGCAGCGTGTCGGCGGTGTGCTTCTCGACTTTTTCAACGTGCAGCCACCACAGCGCCGGCGTTTCCCCTTCCGGCTCGGAGTCGTAGATGCCGACCACCTGATAGCCCTTGGCCTTCAACTGCGCCGAGGCGCTTTCGAGTTTGCTCTTGGTCGGGTCGGCGAAAAAATAGCCCCACAACAGCGGCTTGGAACTATCCCACGGCGCGTTCTGCTTCATGTCGGCAAACAGCTCGACCATGTCTTCTTTGGTGATCATGTACTTAATCCTTTTTGCGGTGATAGAACGACACGCCCACTCTCTCGATATGGGCCAGTAGTTCCGGGTTGTCGATCCGGTCGCGGATCGACAGGTCTATTTTGTACGGCAGCAGCAAGTCGTCCAGCTCGTTCTCTATTTTGAGCAGCAGCGGCATGGTCAATCCGGCGCCAGTCAGGCATAGGTCGATGTCCGAGCCGCGCCTGAAAGTGCCTTGGGCTCGCGAACCATAGAGTATCGCTTGCTCGACCTCGGAATGCGCCGAGAAGACGGTGCCGATGCTATGCACGACACTGGCCTTCAGCCCGAAAAGGATGGGCTCCAGTTCAGAGGACATAGCAAACTCCCACGGCCGTGGAAAGCAGGCCGACCATATTGATGAATGTATTTTACCGCAGCGGCGCTGGCGGGTCAGGCGCGGGAGAAGGTGACGGTGACTTTGAGGCCCTGGCCGCCGGTGGCGTCGTCCAGCGCGATGGCGGCGCCGTGCAGCGTGGCGATGTCGCGCACGATGGCCAGGCCCAGGCCCGCGCCGCCGGGATTGCGTTCCAGCGTGGCGGCGGCGCGGTAGAAGGGCGCGAAAACCCGCTCTCGCTCGCCCGGCGCGATGCCCTGGCCGCTGTCCTCCACCTCCAGCATCACGCCGCTCATGTAGGGCAGCACCCGCAGCGTCACCGTGCCGCCCTGCGGCGTATAGCGCAAGGCGTTGTCCACCAGGTTGGCGATCATCTCGTGCAGCAGCAAGGACTGGCCCTGCACCACGCATTCGCTGTCGGCCTCCAGCGCCAGGTCGATTTGCTTGGCCACCGCCGCCATCGCCATCTCCAGCCCCACCTGGCGCGCGACGTCGCGCAGCGAGACCGGCTCCGATTGGGCCACCGCGCCGTCGGCATCGCCGCCATGTTCGATGCGCGCCAGCGTCAGCAAGCGGTTGGCCAGGTTGACGGTCGAATCGGTGGTGGCGGCGATGCTGTGGACGATCTCGCGCAGCGCGGCGCGCGTGGCCTGCGGATCTGCGCCGGGCCGGTCGCATTCGCGCAGCGCCAGTTCGGCCTGGGTCTTCAACACCGTCAGCGGTGTGCGCAGCTGGTGCGAGGCGTCGGCGATGAAGCGGCGCTGGCTGCTGATCAGGATGTGCAGGCGCGAACGGGAGCTGTTCATCGCCGCCACCAGCGGCCGCACTTCCTTGTGCACCAGCGTCGGATCGACGTCGGACGGATCATTGAGGCTGCGCGTCTCCACCGCGATCTTCAGCCGCATCAGCGGCTGCAGAACCAGCCGCACCGCGAACCACACCAGCAGCGCCACCGCCAGCAGCAGCAAGGCTTGCCATGCGAGCGTATCGAACAGGATCTGGTTGGACAGGCCACGCCGCGCCTCCAGCGTTTCGCCCACCTGGATCAGCGCGATGCCGCGCATCGAGCTGTCGTACACCGGCTGCAGCAGCGCGGCGATGCGCACCGGCTGGCCGTTGTAGTTGGCGTGATAGAAGCGCACTAGCGCCGGATAGGCCTCCGAGCGCGGCACGTTGGCCGGCACCGGCGGCAGGTCGGCGTAGCCGGACACGGTCTCGCCGTTGATGCCGGTGACCTTGTAGTAGATGCGGCCCAGCGTATCGGTCTCGAAGCTGTCCAGCGCCACGTAGGGCACGTCCGCCACCACCTTGCCGTCGACGATGGAGACGCGCTCCGCCAGCGCGCGCGTGGAGGCCAGCAGCGAGCGGTCGTAGGCGACATCGGCGGCGTCCAGCGCGTTGTGGTAGACCGACAGGGTGTTCAACGCCACCAGCACCAGCAAGGGCCCCAGCAACCAGCGCAGCAACTGGCCGCGCAGGCTGCCCAGCGCAGCGCCCGGCCCGAGGCGGCGCGCCAGCCGGTACAGCCACGGCGTGCGGAGGCCTGCCCTGGTCAACGTCAGCCGCCCTTGGCGCCGCCGGCCGGCGCGGGAATGGGCGCGGGCCGCGGCTGCAGCAGGTAGCCGATGCCGCGCAGCGTGGTGATGACGGCGGCATCCGGCGCGGCGATGTCGAGCTTCTTGCGCACGCGGTGGATATACAGCTCGATCGCATCGAGGTTGGCGTCGTCCGCCAGCGCGAACACTTCGTCGAACAGCTTCTCCTTCGAAACCGCGCGGCCGGAGCGCGTGATCAGCGTCTCCAGCACCGCGTGTTCGCGCGGCGTCAGCGCCAGCGGGGTTCCGGCGTAGGTGAACATGCGCGTGACGGTGTCGAAACTGAGCGCGCCGCAGCTGTGCACCAGCGACTCGTTGCCGACACTGCGGCGCAATAGCGCTTTCACGCGCGCCTCCAGCTCGGCCAGTTCGAAGGGCTTGGCCAGGTAATCGTCGGCGCCCAGGTTCAGGCCCTGCACGCGGTCTTCCAGTCCGCCGCGCGCTGTCAGTATCAGCACGGGAGTCTGGCCGCGCGGGCCGCCGCGCGCGCGCAGGCGCTTGAGCACTTCCAATCCGTCCATGCGCGGCAAGGTCAGGTCGAGGATCACCAGCGCGTAATCCTGCGTGTGCAGCAGGGCGTCGGCGTCGGCGCCGTTGTCCGCGCATTCCACCGTCAGGTTGGCGTCACGCAGGGCTTTGGATAGCCAATGCGATAACTCGGTGTGGTCTTCAACTAACAGAATGCGCATAAATTCTTGCCAACCATATGAAATAAGTTCAGTGTAAGGCCAGAATCATGGGCGCAGCCGCCTCAAAAGGGAAGTCCCCGCCTGTTTTGTGGTGCATGGACGACAGGAATCCGTGCCGAAGTAGCAGTGAAAGGTAATTGAAAGGAAGTGACTCCTATAGTGACAGCCTGATTGCATCGATCAGGCGTCACAAATAACTATATCCCTCTGGAGACATACATGAAGAAAACCTCGTTGACCCTCGCTATCATGGCATTGGCGGCAGCCGCTGGCGGCGCCGCTCACGCCCAATCGAACGTGCAGGTTTACGGTCTGCTGGACATGGGCGTTGAATCGGCCAATAACAAATCGGCAACCGGCGGCAGCCAAACCAGCGTGATCTCGGGCGGCATGAACACTTCGCGTTGGGGCCTGCGTGGCACCGAAGACCTGGGCGGCGGCCTGAAAGCCGTCTTCAATCTGGAAGGCGGCATCCTGATGGACACCGGCGCGCAGGACGGTACGCTGTTCAAACGCCAGGCCAACGTCGGCCTGGAAGGCGCCTTCGGCCGCGTGGTCATCGGCCGCTCGTTCACCAGCGTGTACGACACCGTGATCTCCTACGATCCGATGGGCTTTGCACCTTACTACTCGTGGGCCACTTCGGGTCCCGCGACCGGCCCTAGCAAATACGGCTTCACCACGGCCTACGATAACCTGATCAAGTACGCCGGCACGGTTGGCGACTTCAAGTTCGGCGCCACCTACGGGGCCGGCGAGCAGACCACCGGAGCGCAGGACAGCGCAAAATACGGCTTCTCCGGCGCCTACCATCTGGGCGCTGCGAACCTGATGGCGACCTGGGAGCGCGCCAACGGCAACACCGTTCCCGCGACCGGCAACCGTGACAAGGGCACGGTCTGGCACCTGGGCGCGAACTACGAGAACGGTCCGGTGAAACTGTTTGGCGTGGTGCGCGACTATAAACTGGTCGCCGGCAAGGCGCTGACCGCCGACGTCGACGCCACCACCACCTGGGCCGGTATCGCCTACAAGGCCAATGCCGTCACCACGTTGACCGGCGCGGTCTACCACATCAACGTCAAGAACGTCGCCGCCGGCAAGGACGCCGATCCAACCATGTACGTGGTGCGCTATCGCTACGCACTGTCCAAGCGCACCGACCTGCATGTGTCGGCGGCCTACGTCAAGTCCAAGAACGGCCAGCTGACCGGCCTGTCGCGCGACGATGCCGGCTTCGGCACCAGCCAGCACGGCCTGGTGGTCGGCATGCAGCACCGCTTCTAAGCCGAAGAAAAGAACGCGGCATTTTTCTCCAAAAATGCCGCGTTCTGAAAGCGCTTTGAAAGCTTCACCGTTCTAAGATAACTACCAAGATGACTAAAGTTTTGCTGGCTTTGATTGCCGCGCTCTTGCTAAGCGCTGCAGCGCAGGCGGCAGGCCTGGAGTGCATCGTACCGTCCAAGCCGGGCGGCGCGATGGACCTCACCTGCAAGCTGGCGCAAAAGGGTTTGCAGGGCTTGAGCGGCACGCCGAAGCCGCCGCCGTCGGATATGCACATCAGCTATCTGCCGGGCGGGATCGGCGCGGTGGCCTGGCATTCGCTGGTGTCGCAGCGCCGCGCGGAGCCGAACACGCTGGTGGCTTTTTCGGGCGGCTCGCTGCTCAATCTGGCGCAGGGCAAGTTCGGCAAGGCCACGTCGTCCGATGTACGCTGGGTCGCGGCGCTGGGCGCCGACTACGGCATGATCGCGGTGCGCGCCGATTCGCCCTACAAGAATTTGGGGCAGCTGGTGACGGCGCTGAAGGATCATCCGGAGAAGGTGCTGATCGGCGTCTCCGGAACCATCGGCAGCCAGGACTGGCTGAAGATGGCGATGGTGGTCAAGGCCGCCGGCGTCGATCCGAAGGTGCTGCGTTTCGTGGCGCTGGAGGGCGGCGGCGAGGCCTTCGCCGCGATGCACGCCAACCTGGTGCAGGTGGTGTCCGGCGACGCCAGCGAAGCGACGCTGTACGCGGCCGGCGGCAATACCAGGGTGCTGGCGATCCTGGCCGAGCACCGCCTGCCGGGCGTGCTGGCGAATGCGCCGACGGCGCGCGAGCAGGGCATCGATGTGGTGTGGCCCATCATCCGCGGGCTTTGGATGGGGCCGCAAGTGACGGATGCGGATTATCGGCACTGGGTCGCGAGTTTCGACCGCGTGCTGGCCAGTCCGCAGTTCGCGCAAATGCGCGCGGAGTCGGGTCTGTTCCCGTTTGGGTTGACCGGCGATGCGCTGGCAGCATATGTAAAAAAGGCCGTGGACGATTACGGCAGGCGCGCCGCCGAACTCGGTCTGGTGCGCTGAACACCAATACCTATAAAACGACGGAGACAAAAATGATGTTGAAAACGACTTTGGCCGCTGCATGCGCCACCCTGTTTGCAAGCGCCGCTTTCGCACAGGTGCCGGCCGGTTATCCCGCCGACTACCAGAAGATCATCGACGGTGCCAAGAAAGAGGGCAAGCTGGTGATCTACGGCGCCACGGACAGCAAGGCCACCCAGCCGCTGATCAAGGACTTCAATGCGCTGTACCCCGGCATCACCGTCGAATACAACGACATGAACTCCACCGAGGTGTACAACCGCTTCATCTCCGAAGTGGCGGCCGGCGGCAACACCGCCGATGCCATGTGGTCGTCCGCGATGGACCTGCAAATGCGCCTGGCCTCCGACGGCTACGCGCTCAAATACAAATCGGTCGAGGCGTCCAAGATCCCCGGCTGGGCGGTGTGGGACGACCAGGCCTACGGCACCACCTTCGAGCCGGCCGCCATCGTCTACAACAAGCGCCTGATGGACGCCAAGGAAGTGCCGCAGACGCACGCCGATTTCGCCAAGCTCATTACGCAGCCGAAGTTCAAGGACAAGGTCACCACCTACGATATCGAAAAATCCGGCGTCGGCTTCATGTTCATGACCCAGGACGCGCGCGAGAATCCGAAGTTCCTGGACCTGGAAAACGCCTTCGGCGTAGCCAAGGTGCGCGTGCAGTCGTCCACCGGCACCATGATGGAGCGTATCTCGTCGGGCGAGAACCTGATCGGCTACAACGTGCTGGGCTCCTACGCGCTGGTGCGCGCCAAGACCGATCCGTCGATCGGCGTGGTGCTGCCGAAGGATTACACGCTGGTGCTGTCGCGCGTCTTCTTCATCAACAAGGCAGCCAAGAACGTCAACGCCGCCAAGCTGTGGCTGGACTACATGCTGTCGCACCGCGGCCAGACCATCATCGCCAACGACTCCAAACTGTTCGCGATCCGCGCCGACGTCACCGGCGAGACCACGTCGGCGGACCTGATCAAGCAGATCGGCAAGGACAACATCAAGCCGGTGCCGGTTCATCCTATCGTGCTGCAATTCCTGGGGCCGGCCAAGCGCATGGCCTTCCTCAAGCAGTGGAAAGAAACCGCAGGCAAGAAGTAAGCAACGTCTCACCCGCCGTAAAACCCGCCCGCTGATCAGCGGGCCGGGTGCCCGCACGCGTACGTACAAAACGGAATTCCTATGCAAACTCTGACTCTCTCCGGCTCCGGCCGGCGCGGCATCAACTGGACGCGCGGCGTGGTGGTGACGCTGGCCGCCACCGCCATCTTCCTGCCGCTGCTGCTGATCTTCTACCAAAGCTTTTTGAACGCGCCGTTCTTCATGCCCGCCAAGGAACTGGGCCTGGACGCGTACCGCTTCATCTTCGAGGATCCCGATTTCTCGGTGGCCTTCAAGAACGCCTTCCTGCTGGCCGCCGGCCTGACCGCCATCGCCGTGCCGCTGGGCGGCATGCTGGCCTTCCTGATGATACGCACCGACCTGCCGGGCCGCGGCTTCATCGCGCCGATGCTGCTGGTGCCGATCTTCGTCTCGCCGATGGTGATGGGCTTCGGCTACGTGGTCTCGATGGGCCCCGTGGGCTTCTACTCGCTGTGGGCCAAGGACATCCTCGGCTTCATCCCGTGGAATATCTACTCCTTCACCAGCATCGTGGTGATCGCCGGCCTGACACACGTGCCGCACGTCTACCTGTACGCCTCGTCCGCGCTGAAAAGCCTGGGTTCCGACGTCGAGGAAGCGGCCCGCGTGACCGGCGCCTCGCCGCTGCAGGTGATGTTCAACGTCTCGCTGCCGATGATCACCCCGGCGCTGGCGTATGCGGCGGTGCTGGTGTTCTTCCTCGGCTTCGAGGTGTTCGGCCTGGTGCTGGTGCTGGGCGATCCTGAGGGCCACCTGGTGCTGGCGACCTACCTGTACAAGCTGACCAACAAACTGGGCACGCCGTCCTACCACCTGATGGCCGCCGTCGCCGTCTGCCTGGTGATGGTGACGATGCCGCTGGTGATGATCCAACGCTGGCTGCTCAAGTCGGCCAACAAGTTCGTGTCGATCAAGGGCAAGGGCGCGCGCTCGAAGTCCATGCCGCTCGGTAAATGGAAATGGCTGGCCTTCGCGCTGATCTTCGGCTGGCTGATGTTCACCATCATCATGCCGATGTCGGGTATCGTGCTGCGCTCCTTCGTGCAGTATTGGGGCGAGGGCGTCAACCTGCGCGACGTGCTGACGTTGCAGCACTTCCGCGAGATCATGGAGCAGCCGGCGCTGATGCGCGGCATCCTCAATACCGTCTTGATCGGCGTGATCGGCGGCGGCTTCGCGGTGATCTGCTATTGCGCCATCGCGCTGGCCATGCACCGCAAGCCGGACGGCGTGACCCGCTTCCTGGACTACAGCGTGCTGGTGCCGCGCGCCATTCCAGGCCTGCTGGCCGGCCTGTCCTTCCTGTGGGTGTTCCTGTTTGTCCCGAGCTGGCTCGATGGCATGTTGAAGGGCATGGACAACGGCGCGGCCCTGTGGCTGAGCGAGCATGCGATACCGGTGCTGCGCTCCCTGCGCTCGACCATCTTCGCCCTGTGGCTGGCGTATTCGGTGGTGTGGCTGGCCTACGGCATGCGCCTGATCTCCACCGCGCTGCTGCAGGTGGGGCCGGAGCTGGAGGAGGCGGCGCGCGCGGTCGGCGCATCGCGCGGCCAGGTGACGCGCGACGTCACCATCCCATTGGTCAAATATGGCCTGCTGGGCGCGTGGCTGATGGTGTTCCTGATCTTCGAGCGTGAGTATTCGACCGGCGTGTACCTGCTGTCGCCGGGCACCGAGGTGATAGGCGCGATGCTGGTGTCGCTGTGGGCCACCGGCTCCACCGACCTGGTGGCGGCGCTATCGTTCATTAACGTTACGCTGGTGGCCATTGGCCTGGGCGTGGCCCTGCGCTTTGGCGTGAAGCTGCATAATTAAGTCAAAATAAAATGAAACGAGACCTCATCATGAATGAACTGACCGTCAACGACCTGCACCTGGACTACGGTACCGGCGCCCACGCCAATCCGATTCTGAAGGGCGTGTCCATGCACCTTCAAAAAGGCGAAGTGGTGGCGCTGCTGGGGCCTTCGGGCAGCGGCAAGACCACGCTGCTGCGCGCCGTGGCGGGACTGGAAAGCCCGAAGCAGGGCACCATCTCCATCGGCGACCGCAATGTGTTCGACGGCTCGAAACACTTCGAGATGGCGGCCGAGCACCGCAACCTGGGGCTGGTGTTCCAGTCCTACGCGCTGTGGCCGCACAAGACGGTGTTCGACAACGTCGCCTATGGCCTCAAGCTGCGCAAGATGGGCGCCACGGAGATCAAGGACAAGGTCAGCGACGTGCTGAAGAACCTGGGCCTGGGCCACTTGGCCGAGCGCTTCCCGCACCAGCTGTCGGGCGGCCAGCAGCAGCGCGTGGCGATCGCCCGTGCGCTGGTGTACAACCCGCCGGTGATCCTGCTGGACGAGCCACTCTCCAACCTGGACGCCAAGCTGCGCGAAGAGGCGCGCGCCTTCCTGCGCGAGCTGATTGTGCGACTGGGCCTGTCGGCGCTGATGGTCACGCACGACCAGGCGGAGGCGATGGCGATCTCGGACCGCATCCTGTTGCTCAACAACGGCAAGATCGAGCAACAAGGCACGCCGCAAAGTATGTACGAAACGCCGGACACGCTGTTCACCGCCGAATTCATGGGCAGTAACAACCGCCTGCCGGCCAAGGTGGTCCAGCGCGACGGCGCCAACGTGATGCTGTCCGTCGGTTCCACGCCGCTGCGTGGCACCGCGCGCGGTACCGGTGGCGGCGAGCCGTCGACCATCATCCGCGTGGAGGAAGTGAAGATCAGCGCGACGCC
The DNA here is from genome assembly GCF_040362985.1 of Duganella caerulea. Classification (NCBI taxonomy): domain Bacteria; kingdom Pseudomonadati; phylum Pseudomonadota; class Betaproteobacteria; order Burkholderiales; family Oxalobacteraceae; genus Duganella; species Duganella caerulea. The sequence goes on from NZ_BPWJ01000002.1 coordinate 235,185, forward strand.
GGTGGAGAACGCGATCGAGCTGCCGCTGCTGACCTGCATGTACCTGGGCGACCGCTTCGAGTGCCTGTTCAAGAGCGAGGACGGACCGGAGATGAGCCTGCGCGCCTACTCCAAGTACAAGCTGGAGGCAGGCAAATACTGGCTGCAGATGCCGGCCGATAAACTCTGGGTGTTCTGACGCTGAATGTATTCTGACGCTGAATGAAAAAAGCCCCCAACGGCACCAGTGCCGTTGGGGGCTTTTTTTATTGGCGCGGGCTTAGAAGCTGTAACGCACGCCGGCCGAGAACATGTCGGCTTTGACGTTGACGTTGCCGTCTTTGGCGACTTTGCCGAAGTTTTCGTATTCAGCCACGAAGCTGACCTTCTGGTTCAGCGCGAAAGCTGCGCCGACGCTGACGTACGGGGTGGTGCGGTTTTCGCTGCCCGACACGTAGTTGCCACGATAGCTGGCGTTCACTTTTTCGTGGGCGGTTGCGATACCCAGTTTGCCGAACAGCGAGAACTGTTCGTTCAGCGGCAGGGTGCCGGTGGCGGCGACGTAGAATGCCGATGGCTTGGAGGTGGCATATGCGCCATTGCCGGAGACCGACACTTCACGCAGGTCTGCGTAGCCGATTTCGGCGCCGAAGTTTTTGGTGTAGTTGTAGCCGCCAACCAGCTTGTAGGCGGTGGCGCTTTCCTTGATCGATACGATGGCCAGATCCGCTTTTTGTTCTGCGCGGCCGATGTTGCCGCCGACGTAGTAGCCTTCAGCCTGAACTGCCAGTGGAGCTGCCAGGGCGGCGATCATTGCGAATACGGTGATTTGTTTCATTATTTTTGTTCCTGAAGTGGCTAAAATGCGAAGCGGAACAACTGGCGTGCGCCGGCCGTTCAGTTTCACAGGGGCAATATTATGCGGTTTGATACTAAATCCTGCAAGTTGCGCCGGGCAGACGGGCTGGGAGCCGCATTTTTGCTTCCTATCGTCTCCGCTTTCTTCTGCTAAAAAAAGTGATCTTTGGAGAGAATCCACCCTGTCAATTGCACAAAAGTTGGGAGAAATAGATAAAATTGTTGCTCTAAGTCTATTTGTTTGCGCTGGGTGCAAGAACTGTCGTTTATAATTTGAAAAGTACGTCGGCTGGCATTTCTGCGGCATGTGAGCATGAGGTCGTACCTTTTTTCAATCTCAAAGCTCTGGATTATTTGATAACATGCGTACGAACGGTGTCAGTTTTTCTATTTCCCGCCACGCGGCGTGGGCGCCGGGACTGTCCGGTCCCGAATCCTGGGAACGCTGGGCGCAAGCGCCGTTTGCGATCGAGGCGGGCGCGGAGCCGGGCGTCAAGGCGATGCCTGCGATGCTGCGCCGGCGCGCCGGATTTCTCGGTAAGATGGCGCTGGAAGTGGCATACCAATGTCTCGACGGCCGCACCGATATCCCCACGGTCTTCTGCTCTCGCCACGGCGAGGTCGCGCGTTCGCTGGAGTTGTTGAGCGATCTGGCGCGCGGCGAGCCGTTGTCGCCGACGGCGTTCAGCATGTCGGTGCATAACGCCATTGCCGGGCTGCTGAGCATCGCCCGCGGCGACCGCGCCAATCAACTGGCGCTGGCCGCCGGCACCGCCACCATCGAGCATGCCGTCATCGAGGCCTGCGGCCTTTTGGCGGACGGCGCGTCCGAGGTGCTGCTGGTGGCCTGCGATTGCCCCTTGCCGGAGTTGTTTGCGCCGTTCCAGGATTGCGAAGAACAGCCGTATGCGTGGGCGTGGCTGCTGACGCCTGCGGCGGACGATGCGATATCGTTGAACTGGACCGCGAGCGCCGAGCCGCCGTCGGCCGGCATGCCGGGCGGCCTGGAAGTGGCGCGCTTCCAGCTGCGCGGCGCACGTCGGCTGGAGCGCTGCGACGGGCGCCTGCGCTGGAGCTGGAGCCGCGATGCGTGACGGGTTGCCGGCCGCGCTGTCGCGGTACTGGCGCGTGTTCGCCACTGGCTTGAGTTTTCTGGTGTTCGGCGTTGGCGGATTGGTTTTGCGGGTGCTGGTGTTCCCGGCGCTGAACGTGGTGGTGCGCCAGCCGGAGCGGCGCGTAACGGCGGCGCGCACGGTGATACGGCGGGCCTTTCGCAGCTATGTGGATTTGATGCGCGCGCTGGGCGTGCTGCGTTACGATATACGCGGCGTGGAAAAGCTCGATCGTGGCGGCCTGCTGATACTGGCCAACCATCCGACGTTGATCGACACCGTGTTCCTGATGGCCTTCGTGAAGAACGCCGATTGCATTGTCAAGGGAGCGCTGTGGAATAACCCGTTCACGCGCGGACCTGTGCGCGCGGCGGGCTACATCAACAACGAGGGCGGGGCGGAACTGGTGGACGATTGCATCGCCTCTCTGCGGCGCGGCAATAACCTGATCGTGTTCCCGGAAGGGACGCGCACGCCGGCCAATGGCGCGATCAGCATGAAGCGCGGCGCGGCCAACATCGCGGTGCGCGGCGCGCGCGACATGACGCCGGTGCTGATCCGCTGCGAGCCGGCCACGCTGGGCAAGGGCGACAAGTGGTGGCGTGTGCCGCCGCGCCGCGTGTTGATCAGCATCGAGGTCCAGGACGACCTGGCGGTGGCAGCATTCACCGAGGGCGCGGCCAGCGATGTGATGGCGGCGCGCCAGTTGACCGAATTTTTACAGAACTATTTTACCGGGAAGTGCCAAAACCATGCTTGAACAGGAAGTCAAAGAACTGATTATCGATGTGCTGCAGCTGGAGGACATCACGCCCGCCGATATCGATAGCGCGGCGCCGTTGTTCGTCGAAGGCCTGGGCCTGGATTCGATCGACGCGCTGGAGCTGGGCGTCGCCTTGCAGAAGAAGTACGGGATTTCGCTGTCCGCCGATTCGGAGGACACCCGGCGCCATTTCGCCTCGGTGCAGGCGCTGGCGGCGATGATCGATAGCCATAGAAAAAAATAAGGGAGCGGCACATGATTGATTTGAACGACATGAGCAAAGACCAGTTGCAGACCTGGGTAGTGGATCTGCTGGCCGAGATGTTTGAACTCGACAAGGCTGACCTGAGCGCCGGCTCGAACCTGTATTCGGACCTGGACATCGACAGCATCGACGCGGTCGACCTGGCGGTGAAGCTCAAGCAGCTGACCGGCAAGCGCCTGCAGCCGGAAGTGTTCAAGACCATCCGCACCATCGGCGACGTGGTCGACGCGCTGGCAGGCATGACGGAGCAGGCGGCGTAAGTACGATGCCGATGACTGTCCTGACGGTGGCGGTGACGCTGCTGTATCCATTGGCGATCTGGTTCGGGCATGGACAGGTGGAGCCGCGCTGGCTGGCCGGCCTGCTGTTGCTGGCCGTGGCCACGCGCCTGCCCGCGCTCAAGCTGAGCGTCGTCGCGCGCTGGTCGGCGGCGGGCGCGCTGGTGCTGATGGCGTGCGCGGTCTGGAGCAATCTGCTGCTGCCTTTGAAGCTGTATCCGGTGCTGGTTAATGCGGCGCTGCTGGCGGGCTTCGGCTACAGCCTGGCGACGCCGATGTCGGCGGTCGAGCGCATGGCGCGCCTGCGCGGCGAGGACTTCCCGCCGGTGGCGCAAGCCTATATGCGCAAGGTGACGCAGGTGTGGTGCGGCTTCTTTGTCGTCAACGGCTTGATCGCCTTCGCCACCGCGCTGTGGATGTCGGAGGCCGTGTGGTCGCTGTACACCGGCGTGATCTCGTACGGGTTGATGGCGTTGCTGTTCGGCGGCGAGTATCTGGTGCGCCTGCGTTTCAAGCGTCTGCATCATGTCTGACCGGATCGAAAATCTTTACGCTGCCATCGCGGTGCGGCCCGCCGGCGGCTTGGCCGGCTGGCGTGCCGGCGCGGCCATTGACAACGCGCATTGGCTGGCACGCGCGCATGCGTGGCATGCGCTGCTGCGCGGCCAGCAGGGCAGCGATTTCGCGCTGTACCTGGACGATAGCCTTGAATTCAGCGCGGCCCTGCTGGGTGCCTGGCATGCCGGCAAGACCATCTGGCTGAGCGCCGACACGCTGGAGGCCAGCTGCGCCGCCTTGCGCGCATCGGTGGACGGCTTCCTCGGCCAGTTCCCTGAGGAGCTGCGGCCGATGCAGCCCGGCGAAGCGGACGAGGTATCGACGGCGGCGCAAATGGGCGGCGCCTTGTCCGCCGACTTGCCGGCGCTGGTCGTGTTCACGTCCGGCAGCACCGGCGCGGCGCAAGCCATTCCTAAAAAACTGTCGCAACTGGCGAGCGAAGTCGAAACGCTCGATGTGCTGTTCGGCGCCACCGCCGGCGACGCCGCCGTGCTGGCGACCGTCTCGCACCAGCACATCTACGGCCTGCTGTTCAAGGTCCTTTGGCCGCTCAGTACCGGCCGCGCGATCCATGCGCTGAGCATCACCTATCCTGAAGAACTGGCGGCCGGCATGGCCGCCGGCCCTTGCGTGCTGGTGGCCAGCCCGGCGCACCTGAAGCGGTTGCCGGAGCACCTGGACTGGCGCGGCGCGGCCGGCATGCTGCGGACGGTGTTTTCGTCCGGCGGCCCGCTGGCTGCGGATACCGCGCTGGCCGCGGGACGCCTGCTGGGCAGCGTGCCGGTGGAAGTCTACGGCAGCTCGGAGACGGGCGGCGTGGCCTGGCGCCAGCGCAGTGGTATCACCGACGACGCCTGGCGGCCTTTCCCCACTGTGGCATGGCGCCTCGGCGCGGCGGACGACACGCTGGAGGTGCGCTCGCCGCATCTGGCCGACGACAACTGGCTGGCGCTGGCCGACCGCGCAGCGCGCGTCGGCGAGCAGCGCTTCCTGCTGCTGGGCCGCAGCGACCGCATCGTCAAAATTGAGGAAAAGCGGATCTCGCTGAGCGCGATGGAGGAGGCGTTGCTGGCGTGCGGCATGGCCGCCGAGGTCCGCATCGTCCTGTGCGAGCCGGGCGCCGGCGAACGCCAGCGGCTGGCCGCGTTCATCGTGCCGACGCCGGCGGGCCGCGCACTGCTGGATGCCGAAGGCAAGCCCGCCTTCAACGCCCACCTGCGCGCCGTGCTGGCGGCGGTGGTGGACGCGGTCGCGCTGCCGCGCCGCTGGCGCTACCTGGACCAGATGCCGGTCAACGCCCAAGGCAAGACAACGCTGGCCGCTTTGCTGGCGCTGCTCGACGGCGACGACGGCGCGGCCGCCCGCCGTCCGTGCCTGCCGCAGCTGCGCGAGCTGGAACGGGAGCCGCTGCGCGTGCTGCTGGAAGTGAGCGCACCGGCCGACCTGCTGTATTTCGACGGCCACTTCGACGTCGCGCCCATCCTGCCGGGCGTGGTGCAGGTCGACTGGGCGATCCATTACGGCCGCCAGTATTTCGACCTGCCGCCGCAGTTCAAGGGCATCAACGCGCTCAAGTTCCAGCAGGTGATACAGCCGGAGACCCCGGTGCGGCTGGAACTGCAGCACGACGAGGCCAAGGGCTGCCTGCAATTCCGGTACCTGTCCGAGGCGGGCCAGCATGCCAGTGGCCGCGTCATGCTGGGAGACGCGGATGCGTGATTTCAAACCCTGCATCGTGGTGCCGGTCTATAACCACGAACACGCGATCGGCGCGGTGGTGGCCGGGCTGCTGTGCCACGGCGCGCCGTGCATCCTGGTCGACGACGGCAGTAGCGCCGCCTGCGCCGGCGTGCTGGACGCGCTGGCGCGGCAGCATGCCGGCGCGGTCACGCTAGTGCGGCTGGCGCAGAACCAGGGAAAGGGCGTCGCGGTGCTGAGCGGCTTCCACCGCGCGGCGGAACTGGGCTATACGCATGTGCTGCAGATCGACGCCGACGGCCAGCACCAAACCGCCGACGTGCCGAAATTCCTGGCGCAAGCCGCCGCCTGTCCGGACGCCGTCATCGCCGGCCATCCGGTCTACGACGAATCGGTGCCGAAGGCGCGCCTGTACGGCCGCTACGCCACCCACATCTGGGTCTGGATTAATACCCTGTCGTTCGACATCAAGGATTCGATGTGCGGCTTCCGCGTCTATCCGGTGGCGCCGGTCAATGCGCTGGCGGCGCGCAGTCCCATCGGCGCGCGCATGAACTTCGACACCGACATCCTGGTGCGGCTGTTCTGGGACGGCCTGCAAGTGGTGAATTTGCCGACCCGCGTCAGCTATCCGTCGGATGGCGTATCGCACTTCCGCGTCTGGAGCGACAACGTGCGGATCTCGTGGATGCATACGAAGCTGTTCTTCGGCATGCTGCCGCGCATTCCCCGCCTGTTGGCGCGCAAAGGGCGGGTTCGATGACCGCGCGTAGCCTGCATTGGGCCTCCATCAACGAGATCAGTTTCGTCGGCGGCATGCGCCTGTTGTTCTGGATCGCCCGCGTGTTCGGTCGCTGGCCGTTCCGCTTGGTGCTGTATCCGGTGCTGGGCTGGTACGTGTTGAGCAAACCGCGGCCGCGCCGCGCTTCGCAGGCGTATCTGCGCCGCGTGGCCGGTTACACGTCGACGGCCGTGCCGGGCGTGCTGCGCCACTTCGCCGCCTTCGGCGAGAGTATCCTCGACAAGATGCTGCTGTGGGGCGGCTTGTTCAAGCTCGATATGGTCGACCTGCACGGCGGCGAGTTGATTACCGACGCGGCGGCGGCCGGGCGGGGAGGGCTGCTGATCTGCGCTCATCTGGGCAACCTGGAGTTGTGCCGCGTGCTGTCGCGCCAGCGCCGCGACATCAAGATGACGGTGCTGGTGCACACCAAGCACGCGCAGGCCTTCAACGACATGCTCGCCCGCCTCAATCCCGAGAGCCAGCTGAATCTGATGCAGGTGACGGAGATGTCGCCGGCCACCGCCATCCTGCTGTCCGAGCGCGTGGCGCGCGGCGAGTTCGTGGTCATCGCCGGCGACCGCGTGCCGGTGTCGCACAATCCGCGCGTGGCGCTGGCCGACTTCATGGGCGCGCCGGCGCCGTTCCCGGTTGGCCCCTATGTGCTGGCCAATATCCTGCAATGCCCGGTGTTCCTGTTGTTCTCCATCCGCGACGGGCAGCGTTCGTCGCTGTATTTCGAAGCCTTCCGCGACGCCGTGCGTATTCCGCGCCAGGGACGCGACGCGGCCTTCCAGCAGTTGGCCGGCGATTACGCGCGCCGTCTGGAGCATTACTGCCTGCGCGCGCCGCTGCAGTGGTTTAATTTTTACGATTTCTGGCACTTACCCCAATTGGAACGATCCGATGCACCTCGCTGACATAGCCCAACTCCGCACCGCGCCGCGCGCCGTACGCTTCGACCAGAAACGCCTGACGATCGAGGACATCGTCGACATCGCGCAAGGCCGCGCCGTCGCCGAACTGTCGGACGATCCGGCCTTCCGCGCCACCATCGCGCGCGGCGCCGACTTCCTCGACCGCCTGCTGCGCGAGGACGGCACCGTCTACGGCGTCACCACCGGCTACGGCGATTCCTGCACGGTGGTGGTGCCGCCGGAGCTGGTGGCCGAGCTGCCGCATCACTTGTACACCTACCACGGCGTCGGCCTGGGCGAGTACTTCACGCCGGCGCAGACGCGGGCGATCCTGGCTTCGCGCCTGGCGTCGCTGAGCAAGGGCTATTCCGGCGTCAGCGTCGAGCTGCTGCTGCAGATCACACGCCTGCTCGACGCCGGCCTGCTGCCGCTGATTCCCTCCGAGGGTTCGGTCGGCGCCAGCGGCGACCTCACGCCGTTGTCCTACCTGGCGGCGGTGCTGTGCGGCGAGCGCGAAGTGTGGCGCGACGGCGTGCAGGTGCCGGCTGCGCAGGCCTTGCAGGAAGCCGGCATCGCGCCGCTGCGCCTGCGGCCGAAGGAGGGGCTGGCGATCATGAACGGCACCGCCGTCATGACCGCGCTGGCCTGCATGGCCTACGACCGCGCCGAATACCTGGTCCGGCTGACCACCCGCATCACGGCGATGGCCTCGTTCGCGATGGACGGCAACGCCCACCACTTCGACGAGGTGCTGTTCTCGGTCAAGCCGCACGGCGGCATGCAGCAGGTGGCGGCATGGCTGCGCAGTGACCTGCCGACCGACCAGTGGGAACGCAACGGCAAGCGCCTGCAGGACCGCTATTCGATCCGCTGCGCGCCGCACGTGATCGGCGTGCTGGCCGATGCGCTGCCGTTTTTCCGTTCGTCGATCGAAAATGAACTCAATAGCGCCAACGACAATCCGCTGATCGATGCCGACAACGAACGCGTGCTGCACGGCGGCCATTTCTACGGCGGCCATATCGCTTTCGCCATGGACGGCATGAAGAACGCGGTCGCCAACCTGGCCGACCTGCTGGACCGCCAGATGGCGCTGCTGGTCGACAGCCGCTACAACCACGGCCTGCCGGCCAACCTGTCCGGCGCCACCGGTGCGCGCGCGCCGATCAACCACGGCCTGAAGGCCTTGCAGATCAGCGCCTCGGCGTGGACGGCGGAAGCGCTCAAGCTGACCATGCCGGCTTCGGTGTTCTCGCGCTCGACCGAGTGCCACAACCAGGACAAGGTCAGCATGGGCACCATCGCCGCGCGCGACTGCCTGCGCGTGCTGGAGCTGACGGAGCAGGTGGTGGCGGCATTGCTGATCACCGTGCGCCAAGGCGTGTGGCTGCGCTGCCAGGTCAGCCCGGAGCTGCAACCGCAAGCCGCGCTGGCGGCGATGCAGGAGACGCTGGGCGCCGACATCAAGCCGGTGGAGGAAGACCGCCGCCTGGAGCCGGACTTGCGCCTGCTGCTGGAACGTATCCGCGCCAAGGCATGGGATCTGTATGCGCCGAACTAACAAGGAAAGCCGCTGGTTCGCGGAAGTCGAGATGCAGGTGCAGTTCTTCGACCTGGATCCAATGGAGATCGTCTGGCACGGCCGCTACGTGAAATATCTGGAAGTGGTGCGTTGCGCGCTGCTGGACAAGATCGGCTACAACTACCCGCAGATGAAGGAGTCCGGCTATATCTGGCCGGTGATCGACATGCAGCTGCGCTACATCGGCTCGGCCACCTTCGGCCAGACCCTCAAGCTGCGCGCCGACATCGTCGAGTGGGAGAATCGCTTGAAGATCGACTACCTGATCACCGACGCCGCCACCGGCAAGCGCCTTAACCGCGCCAGCACCACCATGGTCGCCGTCGATATCGCCACCAAGGAGATGTGCTTCGTGTCGCCTCCTGTGCTGTTTGAAAAATTGGGGATAGAGCCTGTATGAAGACAATATTGTTCGCGGTCGCGCTGGCCGCGTTGGGACCAGTCCACGCCGCCGTGCCGGTGGCGAAGATCCAGGCCATGCTGGCCAAGCCGCCCGTGATGTGCGGCCGCTTCGACCAGAGCAAGCAGCTGGCCGGCATGAAGAAACCGCTGGCCGCCAACGGCCGCTTTTGCGTGGTCGCCGGCAAGGGCGTGTTGTGGCGCACCTTGCAGCCTTTCCCCAGCACGCTGCGCCTGACGCGCGACGAGATCGTCAACTACCAGGGTGACCGCGTGGCGATGCGGCTGGACGCCAAGACCGAGCCGACCGTCCGCATGATCAACAACGTGTTGTTCTCGCTGCTGTCCGGCGACCTGGCACAGTTGGAGACGCTGTTCGAGGTGGACGGCACGGTTGACGCCAACAGCTGGAACGTGATGCTCAAGCCGCGCCAGCCGGCGCTGGAAAAAGCCATCGGCACCATCAAGCTTGACGGCGGCGCCTACGTGAAGACCATCGTCATGGGCGACGCCGGCGGCGACCGCACCACCATCGTGTTCTCCGCGATCCAGCCCGGCGATGCCGCGATGAGCAAGGAAGAGGCGGCGCTGTTTTGAATCGTACCCGCCAATTCGCGCTGCTGTGGGCCTTTGCCGTCTGCCTGCTGCTGGGGCATAACGCCTATCTGTGGCTGGTGCAGCGCATCGTGCCGGACACCGACATCATGGCGCTGCTGCCGGTGCAGGAGCGCGATCCGCTGCTGCAGCAGTCGTTCAGCCACATGGTCGACGCGGCGCAGCAGCGGGTGGTGGTGCTGGTCGGCGCGGCGGACTGGAAGGACGCCAAGCGCGCGGCCGACGCCTACAGCGCGGTGCTCGCGTCCCGCAAGGACATCTTCGAGGCGACGCCGATCGGCGAGCAAACGCAGAGCGACTGGCTGTCGCTGTTCCAACGCCATCGCCTGGTGCTGCTGACGGCGCAGCAGGAGGCGCAACTGCGCACCCAGCCGGCGCAGTTCTGGCTTGAGACGGCGCTCAGCAAACTGTATAGCCCATTTGGCGGCCCCAATCTTGGTTCGTGGCGCGACGATCCCTTCGGCCTGTTCGCCGGTTGGCTGCAGGAGCGCGCGCAGGAAACGCCGGTGCGTCCTCGCGACGGCCATCTGTTCGTCGCGGACGCCAAGCGCCAGTACGTGCTGCTGCCGCTGACGCTGAAGGTACCCGCGCTGTCGATGACGGCACAGGAAACCGTGCTGCCCTTGCTGAAGCAGGCCGGCGACGCCGCCCGCAAGGCGACCCCGCAAGTGGAACTGATACAGGCCGGCGTGATCCTGCACGCGGCCAACGCCAGCGCCCAGGCCAGCGGCGAGGTGTCCACCATCGGCATCGGCTCGCTGCTGGGTATTGTGCTGCTGATGTGGTTTGCCTTCCATTCGTTCAAGCCGATTTCGCTGATCCTGCTCTCGATCGGCATCGGCTGCCTTGGCGCGCTGTCGGTGTGCTGGCTGCTCTTCGGCCGCGTGCACCTGATGACATTGGTGTTCGGCGCAAGCCTGATCGGCGTGGCGCAGGACTACGGCATCTACTTCCTGTGCAACCGCCTCGCGGCGGACGAGAAGCTGGAATCGCCCGCCCTGCTGAGACGCCTGCTGCCTGGCCTGGGCCTGACCCTGCTGGCGGCGGTGATCGGCTACATGGGACTGGCGCTGACGCCGTTCCCCGGGCTGCGCCAGATGGCGGTGTTCTCCGCGCTTGGCCTGGTGTTCGCGTGGATGACGGTGGTGTGCTGGTTCCCGGCGCTGATCGGCAGCCGCACGCTGAAGAGCGGGGCGCTGGTGCGCGGCTATGGCGCGGCCCTGCGGTGCTGGCCGCTGCTGCGCATGAACGGGGCCACGCTGCTGGCCGCCGTGGCGTTCGCGCTGGCGGCCGGCTATGGCGTGAGCCGCCTTGGCGCCAACGACGATATCCGCCTTCTGCAAAATCCGCCCAAGCACCTGATCGCCGACCAGCTCAAATTGAGCAAGCTGCTGGACGCGCCGACGCCGGTGCAGTACTTCCTGGTGCGCGGCGATTCCGTCGAGACGGTGCTGCAGCGCGAAGAGGCGTTGAAGGCGCGGCTGGACCTGATGGCGGCAGCGGGGCGCATCGGCGGTTACCAGGCGATGTCCAACTGGGTGCCGTCCGCGCGCACGCAGGCGGCGCGCCGCCAACTGATCGAAGACAAACTGCTGGCCGCCGGCGGCCCGCTGCACGCCGTCGCCGCGCAGACCGGCGAGGACGCGCAGTGGATCGCCGCCACCGCAGCCGGTCTGCGCACCGCCGCGGCGCCGCTGACGCTGGACGCCTTTCTGAAGGCCCCGGCCAGCGAGCCATGGCGCCATCTGTGGCTGGGCGACGTGAACGGCGTCTACGCCAGCATCGTCGCCTTGCGCGGCCTGTCCGGCGCCGCAGTGCCGCAGGTGCGGCTGGCCGCCGATGGATTGCAGGGCGTGCAATGGGTCGACAAGGTGGCCGAGATTTCGTCGGTGCTGGGCCGCTATCGCGAGTATATGAGCTGGGTGGTGCTGGGCGCTTATGCGGTGGTGTTCGCGCTGCTGTTCCCGCGCTACCGGCGCCGGACCTGGCGCGTGCTGGCGCCGACCGCGCTGGCCAGCATCGCCACGCTGGCCTTGCTCGGCTTCGCGTCGCAGAACCTCCAGCTGTTCCACGTGCTGGCGCTGATGCTGCTGCTGGGCGTCGGCGTCGATTACGGCATCTTCATGCAGGAGCATCCCGACCGGCGCGACCGCACGCCATGGCTGGCGGTCGGCATGTCGGCGGCGAATACGATTTTGTCCTTCGGTTTGCTGGGACTGAGTTCCACTCCGGCGTTGCAGGCGTTCGGCCTGACGATGCTGCTGGGGACCGCGCTGGTCTGGTTGATCGTCCCTTGTTTTGGCTCCACTAAAGAAAGCTCCAATGACTGATGCAATGAACGTCGAAGCCGTTGAAATCCTGATCGTCGGCGCCGGTCCCGCGGGTTCCGTGGCCGCCGCGCTGTTGCGCCAGCAGGGACGCCAGGTATTGGTGATCGAGCGTGAACAGTTCCCGCGCTTTTCCATCGGCGAGAGCCTGCTGCCGCAAAGTATGGCCTACCTGGAGCAGGCCGGCATGTTGCAGGCCGTGGTCGAAGCGGGCTTCCAGTTCAAGAATGGCGCGGCGTTCATGCGCGACGGCTGCTATACCGATTTCGATTTTCGCGACAAGCACTCGGCCGGATGGGGCACCACCTACCAGGTGCAGCGCGCTGTCTTCGATCATGTACTGGCCAAGGAGGCGGAGCGCTTCGGCGCCGAGGTGCGCTATCGCCATGAAGTGCTGGATATTGAACTGGGCAAGGACGGCGCGCCCGCGCTGGTCACCGTCAAGGGCGAGGATGGCGCGCAGTACCAGGTCCGCGCCGGCTTCATTCTCGACGCCAGCGGTTTTGGCCGCATCCTGCCGCGTCTCCTGAAGCTGGAGACGCCGTCCAACTTCCCGGTGCGCGGCGCGATCTTTACGCACATCGAAGACGGCATCCACGGCGGCGGTTTCGATCGCACCAAGATCCGCGTGACCGTGCATCCGAAGCACTGCAATGTGTGGTTCTGGACCATCCCGTTCGCCGGCGGCCGCTGCTCGCTGGGCGTGGTGGCGGAGACCAGCTTCCTCGACCGCTACCAGGGCAGCGACACCGAGCGCCTGCAAGCCATCGTGGCGGAGGAGCCGTCGCTGTCCGAACTGCTGGCCAATGCAAAGTGGGATACGCCGGCGCGCCAGATCGTCGGCTACTCGGCCAACGTCGACAAGCTGTGGGGCGAGGGCTACGCCTTGCTGGGTAATGCGGGCGAGTTCCTCGATCCGGTGTTCTCGTCGGGCGTGACCATCGCCTTCAAGTCGGCCAGCCTGGCCGCGGCCGCGCTGCAGCGCCAGTTCGCGGGCGAGAAGGTGGATTGGCAGGCCGACTTCGGCGCGCCGTTGCGCAAGGGTGTGGACACCTTCCGCGCTTTTGTCGAGTCGTGGTACGCCGGCGGCTTCCAGACCATCATCTTCCACGACAAACAGCAACCGGAAGTGCGGCGCATGATTTCGGCGATCCTGGCCGGCTATGCCTGGGACCTGACCAATCCCTTCGTCAAGGAGACGCCGCGCCGCCTGGCGGCATTGGAGGCTTTGTGCGCACAGGGTTGATTCGCCGCGCACCGCTGCTTGCTGCGCTGCTGCTGGCCGCCTGCGCCACCACGCCGCCACCGCAGGCCCGCCTGGGCCTGAAGCTGGCGCCGGCGGCGCTGGGCACGTCGATCAGCGTGCAGCAGCACCTGAAGGTGGAGCGCAACGGCCGCACCGATGATCTGGATGTCGCGCTGCAGGTGGAGCCGGACGCGATCGACGTCGTCGGCCTGGCGTTCAGCCAGCGCGTGCTGACGCTGCACTACGACGGCAAGGAGCTGACCTCGTGGCGGCATGTGATGCTGCCTTCGCAGGTGCGCGCCGAGGATGTGCTGGAAGACATGCAGCTGACCCTGTGGCCGGCGGAGGCGATCGCCGCCGCGCTGCCGCAGGGCTGGCGCATCACCGAGCAGGGCGCCCATCGCACGCTGTTCCTGGACGAGCAGCCGATCATGCAGATATCCTACAGCGGCACGCCGCGCTGGAGTGGCACCGTGGTGCTGGACAATCTGCGGTATCACTACAAATTGACGATACAGTTTGCCGCACCCACCGACTGAGACCGACGAATGCTGAATTTTTATCTGAACGCTTGCGGCATTGTGTGCGCGATGGGGGACAGCCCGGCGCAGGTGAAGGCACGCCTGTACGCGGGCGAGACCGGCGTGGCGGCGACCGACAGCTGTTCGCCCGGCCGCGAGCTGCCGTTGGGCCGCGTGCGCACGGAGCTGCCATCCGTGGCGCATCTGCCGCCTTCGCAGCGCAGCCGCAACAACGCGCTGGCGCTGGCGGCGCTGGCGCAGATCCGTCCCGCCGTGGATGCGGCCATCGCGCGCTACGGCGCGGACCGCGTTGGCGTGGTGATCGGCACCAGCACTTCCGGCATCGGCGAGACGGAGCTGGCCATCGCGCGCCAGGTAGCCGACGGCGCGCTGCCGCCGGACTTCTACTATGGCCATCAGGAGATGGGATCGCCCGCCGAAATGCTGGCGTGGGAATTGGGCCTGACCGGTCCGGCCTATGTGCATTCCAGCGCATGCTCGTCGAGCGCCAAGGCGATGGCCGGCGCGGCGCGCCTGATCAAGATGGGTTTATGCGATGCCGTGCTGACCGGCGGCGCCGATTCGCTGTGCGCCTTCACGGTGGCCGGCTTCGGCGCGTTGGATTCGGTCAGCGCGGCGCAGTGCAATCCAATGAGCGCCAACCGCGACGGCATCAACATCGGCGAGGGCGCGGCGCTGTTCCTGATGAGCGGCGAGCCCGCCACTGTGGCTTTACTGGGCTGGGGCGAATCGTCGGACGGCCATCATATGTCGGCGCCTGACCCTGCAGGCGTGGGCGCGCGCCTGGCGATGACGCAGGCGCTGGAGCGCGCCGGCGTCACGGCGGCGCAGATCGACTACATCAACATGCACGGCACGGCGACGCGGCAGAACGACGCGATGGAGTCCGGCGCGATCGCGGCCTTGTTCGGCCTCGAAGTGCCGGTCAGTTCCACCAAGCCGTTCACCGGTCATACGCTGGGGGCGGCGGCTGCGATCGAGGCGGCGTTGTGCTGGCTCGCCATGCAGGACGATAACCCGCAAGGCCTCTTGCCGCCGCACCTGTGGGACGGTGTGGCCGATCCTGCGCTGCCGGCGCTGAACCTGGCGGCGCCCGGCGCGGCGCTGGGCCGTCCGCTGCGCCGGGTGTTGAGCAGCTCATTCGCCTTCGGCGGCTCCAACGCGGTGCTGCTGCTGGGGAGGACCGCATGACGATGCCCGACGTGCGCGAACTGGTGCCGCATTCCGGCCAGATGGTGCTGCTCGACCGCGTGCTGAGCGCGGACGACGACAACCTGTGCGCGGAAGTGCGCATCCACGCCGGCAGCATGCTGGCTGGCGAGAAGGGCGTCGGCGCCTGGGTCGGCATCGAATACATGGCGCAGGCAATCGCCGCGCATGCCGGCTGGCTGGCCTTGCGGCGCGGCGAGGCGGTCAAGGTGGGCTTCCTGCTTGGGGCGCGCAAGTATGCGTGCGGCGTGCCGCTGTTCGCCACGGGCAGCGTGCTGCTGGTGCATGTGCATCGCGTGCTGCAAGGTGAAAACGGCTTGGGCGCGTTCGACTGCCGCATCGACGTCGCCGGTGGTGCAAGCGCGGTGGCGACGGCCACGGTGACGGTGTTCCAGCCGGATAATGTCAATCAATTTCTCAAAGATGGAAACGCAGTATGAATCAGAATAAGTCCATGAGCGTGCTGGTGACGGGATCGTCGCGCGGCATCGGCAAGGCGATCGCGCTGCGCCTCGCGCGCGACGGCTACGACGTGGTGCTGCATTGCCGCAGCCAGCGCGCCGAGGCCGACGCGGTCGCCCAACAGATCGCGGAAATGGGCCGCGCGGTACGCGTGCTGCAGTTCGATATCGGCGACCGCGCCGCCACCGCAGCCGCGCTGGAGGCGGACATCGAGCAGCATGGCTGCTACTACGGCGTGGTGTGCAACGCCGGCGTCGCGCGCGACAACGCCTTCCCGGCGATGTCCGGCGAGGACTGGGACATCGTGCTGAAGACGAACCTGGACGGTTTCTACAACGTGCTCAATCCGCTGGTGATGCCGCTGGTCCAGCGCCGCAAGCCGGGCCGCATCGTCACGCTGGCGTCGGTGTCGGGATTGATCGGCAATCGCGGGCAGGTCAACTACAGCGCGGCCAAGGCGGGCATCATCGGCGCCACCAAGGCGCTGGCGCTGGAGCTGGCCAAGCGCGCCATCACCGTCAACTGCGTGGCGCCTGGATTGATCGAGACCGACATGACCAGCGAGGTACCGATGGAGGAAGCGCTGAAGATGATACCGGCGCGCCGCGTCGGCAAGCCGGAGGAGGTGGCGGCGGCCGTCAGCTTCCTGATCGGCGAAGAGGCGGGCTACATCACCCGCCAGGTCATTTCCGTCAATGGTGGGCTGGCATGAGCCGCCGCGTCGCCGTTACCGGCATGGCCGGCATCAGCCCGATCGGCAACGACTGGGCCGCGATCCGCGAGCGCCTGGGCCAGTACCGCAACGCCGTCGTGCGCATGGAGGAGTGGGAGGACTACGAGGGCCTGAACACGCGCCTTGGCGCGCCGGCCGCGCCGTTCTCGCTGACCGAACGCTATAACCGCAAGGCGATCCGCAGCATGGGCCGGGTCGCGCTGATGGCCACGCGCGCCAGCGAACTGGCGCTGGCCGATGCCGGATTGTTGGAGCACCCGTTGCTCAAGAGCGGCGACATGGGCGTGTCCTTCGGTTCCTCGGCGGGCACGCCGAGCGCCATCGGCGATTTCGGCCGCATGATGGAGGAGCGCACCACCAAGGGCATCAACGCGACCACCTACATCAAGATGATGGCGCATACGGCGCCGGTGAATATCGGGGTCTTCTTCGGCATCACCGGCCGCGTGATCACCACGTCCAGCGCCTGCACCTCCGGCAGCCAGGGCATAGGCTACGCCTACGAGGCTATCCGCGGCGGCAAGCAGCTGGCGATGGTGGCCGGCGGCGCCGAGGAGTTGTGCGCCACCGAGGCGGCGGTGTTCGACACGCTGTTCGCCACCAGCACCCGCAACGACGCCGGCCACACCACGCCACGTCCGTTCGATGGCGGCCGCGATGGCCTGGTGATCGGCGAGGGCGCCGGCTGCCTGGTCCTGGAAGACCTGGACCACGCGCAGGCGCGCGGCGCCGTGATCCACGCGGAGCTGGTGGGCTTTGGCACCAACAGCGACGGTTGCCATGTCACCCAGCCGAATGCGGCCACCATGCAGAAGGCGATGCGGCTGGCCCTGGAGGACGCCGGCTTGCAGGCGTCGGACATCGGCTACATCAACGCGCACGGCACCGGCACCCACCAGGGCGACATCGCCGAGTCGCAGGCGACGCTGGCGGTGTTCGGCGACAAGACGCCCATCAGCTCCCTCAAGAGCTACATGGGCCACACGCTGGGCGCGTGCGGCGCGCTGGAAGCCTGGATCAGCATCGAGATGATGCGCGAGGGCTGGTTTGCGCCGACCATCAACCTGGATGCGGTCGATCCGGCGTGCGCTGCGCTGGACTACATCGCCGGCGAAGGGCGGCAACTGCAATGCGAGTACGTGATGTCGAATAACTTCGCTTTCGGCGGCATTAACACGTCGCTGATTTTCAAACGGTACGTCAAATAGGAACCCGATAATGAAGAAACTGCATTCTGTGGTGGCACTGCTGGTATTGGCCGCCGCGCCGCTGTGCGCCTCGGCCGCCGACAAGATGGTCAAGCTGCCGATCGCCGCGGCCATGGCCGCCAACAACGCGCAACAGCGCCTGGACGTTGGCGTCAAGTTCTACTTCGCCGACCAGCCTACGCCGAAGGTGCAAACCAAGATCACCAGCGACAAGACCAGCCTGCGCACCAATGGCTTCGGCAAGTCGACCGAAACGGCCTGCAACTGGGTGTTCCTGTCGGCGATGCTGTCGCTGCAGAAGCGCGCGCAGGAAGTGGGCGCCGATGCCGTGGTCAATATCGTCAGCAATTTCAACGACAAGGAAATGGCCAGCCAGACCGAGTTCGAATGCGCGGACGGCGCCATCATGGCCGGCGTCGCGCTCAAGGGCGATTTCGTCAAGTTCGCCAAATAACCGGTGCCAACGCACCTCACTGTTTTACCAACCCATCGAAAGATAGCCATGAATAAGAACTTCCGTAACGCCGTGCTGGTAGCCGCCATGGGTGGCGCGCTGTTGACGACCGGCTGCGCTACCAGGATCAAGGCCAGCAGCGCCCAGAATCCTCCACCGAAGGAAGCCTTCGCCACCTATGGCCGCATCGAAATCAAACCAGTCGTGTTCAAGGCCGGTTACGTCGGCGACGCCTCCGGCCTGGCCAAGATCGACGAGAACTTCCGCGCCGACCTGGCGGAATCGCTGGAGCGGTGGAACCAGCGTCCCGCCAACGGCCGCACGCTGGTGATCGAGCCGGTGATCGACGAGCTGTCGTTCAAGCACGGCGCCAAGCGCGTGCTGCTGGGGCCTTTGGCCGGCAGCTCGGGTGTGCTGATGCATGTGTCGATACACGACGCCAGCGGCGCCATGATCGCCAACCCGGAGTTCTTCCAGCGTGCCGGCGCGATGGGTGCCGGCTTCACCTTCGGCGTGCATGACAACATGATGCTGACGCGCGTCGGCAAGCTCGCCGCCGGTTATGTGATGGCCAACTACGACACTCCTGTCGGCGGCCCGACCGGCGCCGACGACAAGGCGGTGGCCCAGTAATGACAGTCGCCGCCTCGCTCTGGATGGCCGACATCGACGGCATGGCGGACGAGGATCTGCCGCGCCTGCGCGAGTGGTTGTCAGCGAGCGAGCTGGCGCGTTGTGGGCGGTTTGTGCGCGTCCAGCGGCAACGCCAGTTTGTCGCTGGACGGATCTTGTTGCGCATGGCGCTGGGCGCCTTGCAGGGCGTGGCGCCGCGCGATGTCGAGCTGGAGGACCGGCCCGGCGCGGCGCCTTTGCTGAAGGCGCCTGTGCCGCGTGGCCCGGCGCCTGGCTTCAGCATCGCGCACAGCGGCCGCTGGGTGGCGTGCGCGGTCAGCGCGCAGACGGCGCTGGGACTGGATATCGAAATGCGCGATCCGCAGCGCGATCTCGCGGCCTTGGCCGCGCAGGCTTTCGATGCGGACGAGATGGCGCAGTGGATGGCGTTGGACGAGGCGCGCCGTGTCGTCGGCTTTTACAGTTTGTGGAGCGGGAAGGAAGCGCGCTTCAAGCTGGGGGCGGCGGCGCGGGCGCATCGCGTCGACCTGCCGCACGAGGAATTGTCGGTGGTGTTGTGCAGCGCCTTGCCGCTGACGGAGCTGCCGCGGATAAAACTGGTGACGCTGCCGTGATCACTGCCACAGCCAGTTCCACAGGCCTGGCAGGTGCGGTTTGACGCTCACGCTATCGACGGTGCTCGCCAGCGCGGCGCGCTCCAGTTCCTCACGGTCGTCGTAAAACGGTTTGGCGGCCAGCGGCATGTCCAGTTCGTGCGCGACATCGAGCAGGATCTCCAGGTATTCCTGGATGTGGCGCGAGGTGTAGGTGTTCACGTCGTGGAAGGTGACCACCACCGGCGTGCTGCCGTCGACCACGGGCATGGTGCCGGCGGCCCAGCGTTTGCGGGTCTCGGCCAGGTGGGTGAGCATGTTGGAGCGCTTGTGCCAGCTGAAGTTCACGCCGTAGATCTTGCCGTCGTTGGCATTCAGGTCGGTCAGCAGCATGCGCATGCCGTGCTGGTGGTAGGACTCCAGCGTGCCGGCATCGTAGGCCCAGAACGGCGGGCGCACCAGCTTGGGCGCGACGCCGGTGATGGCGGTCAGGTCGTCGACGCCGCGCTGCATCGATTCGTCCAGCGTGGCGCGGCTCATGAAGCGGTGGTTGGAATGGAAGGTGGTGGCGCTGTGCAGCGCGACCACATGGCCTTCGTCGTATTCGCGGCGTATCAGGCCGCGCCCGATCTCCGTGCCGCCGCCATGCCAGGCGCGGGTCTGGGTGAAGAAGACGGCCTTGATGTGGTCTTGCAGCGGATTGCTGGCCAGCGTTTCGAGGATATGCACGGTGGGATTGCCGCTGTCGGCGGCGGCCGGGCCGTCGTCGAACGTCAGCAGGAAGCGTATCGGCGCGGGGGGCGCATCCTGGGCCATGGCGCAAGGGCTCAGCATCATCGAGCAGAGTACAAGCAGCAGGCGGTAAAGATGGTTGGACACGGGCAGTCGGCATAGCGTACGGAACGGGACGAATATTGTACGGGTTTTTTGCCGGCGGGGTCGCAGTATTGGGAATTTGTAAACTATGGAACAACAAAGGGTTTTATGAGCGCCAACCTGGATTTATTACAGCCACCAGCGGATCCGCATGTGCCGGAGACGGCGTTCGGCAAGTGGTTTCTGCGCACCGAGACGTGGACCGTGCATGTGCTGGAGCGCGCGCTGGCGGATTTGCAGCGCCTGATGCCGGCGAACCAGCCGCGCAGTTTCGAGGTGGTGGCGGACGTGGGCTGTGGCTTCGGCCGCTCGCTCGGCAAGCTGCACCGGCGCTACGCGCCACGGCGCCTGATCGGCATGGACATCGATCCCGAGATGCTGCGGGAGTCGGCCAGGGAAGTGGCGGCGTTGAAGATCGACGCGGAGTTTATCTGCTGCTCCAGCTCCAACATCAAATTGGAGGACAGCTCGGTGGACCTGCTGTTCTGCCACCAGACCTTCCACCACTTGATCGACCAGGAACGCGCGATCGCGGAGTTTTATCGCGTGCTCAAGCCGGGCGGCGTGCTGCTGTTCGCCGAGTCGACCAGGCGCTATATCCATTCGTGGATCATCCGCGCGCTGTTCCGCCATCCGATGGATGTGCAGAAGACCGCGCCGGAATACCTGGCGATGGTGCGCGACGCCGGGTTCTCGGTGCCGGACAGCGCGGTGTCCTATCCCTTCCTGTGGTGGAGCCGCGAGGACCTGGGCCTGATGGAGACGGCGCTGCGCATCAAGCCGCCCGCCGTGCGGGAGGAGACGCTGATTAACCTGGTCGCGGTCAAGCCGCGACCAAGTTAATCCCCGGCTTATTCGTCCAGGCTCCAGACATACTGCATTTTGGTCCACGATTGCTGCGGCACGCCGTCCACGGTGCCGGGCTTGAAGCGGCACAGTCCCAGCCCGACTTGCGCGGCGCGGTCCAGCTCACGGAAGCCGCTCGACTTCTCCACTTTTGAATCGGCCACCCGGCCGTCGGTGCCGATCAGCAGTGCCAGCGTGACGGTGCCGGTGTCGCCGTTGCGCAGCGCGGACTTCGGGTAGTCAGGCTTGGTGCACGCCTTGGCGTCCACCACCGCCGGCACCAGCTGCGGCGCGGCTTTCACCACGGTCTTTGCTCCCGGCTCGGCGATGCCCGCCTGCGTGGGCTGGGCCGGCTGCGCCTCGCTCGCCGGACGCGCCGCCACCGGCGGCGGAGTCGATGGCAGCACCGGGGTTTCCACTTGCGGCACGAAGATGTCCGGCGGCGCCAGCTTGGGCAGCGGCACTTCGGGCGGCAACACTTTCGGCGGCGGTTCGGGCGCGGTTGGCGTCAGGTCGATCACCGCTTCCTTCACCCTGAACACAGTCAATTTGGAGCCATGCAGGAAGGCGGCCAGCAGCGCCACATGCAGCACGGCCACGACGGTCAGGCCGGTGAGGTTCTTTTTCTGATGCATAACTGCTCCTTGGTGGTGGTGAGTATTGCTATGTGTTGGAAGTATACTATTCCATGTTCTAGCAAAATAAAAGGCGATTTATGGAAATTTTTGCGCCGGACTGCTGTGGTATGCTTCCACCATCGAGTAGTAAATATTCCTGGAGGTAGCAAGTGAAAAAGATACGGGTCATGCTGGCGGACGATCATCCGATCGTGATGACGGGTTTCGCGATGTCGCTGGAAGGGCAGGGGCTGCATGTGGTGGCGCAGGCGCGCACGCCGGAGGAGGCGCTGGAACAGTACCAGCGCCACAAGCCGGACGTGGCGGTGCTCGATATCCGCTTCGGCGATCAGTTGACCGGGCTGGACGTGGCCAGGCAAATCCTGGCCCACGCGCCGGACGCGGCCATCGTCTTCCTCAGCCAGTTCGACCAGGACAGCCTGATCAAGGAGACCTACCGCCTCGGCGGCCGCGCCTTCATGACCAAGGATTGCGATCCGGCCGACCTTGCGGCGGCGGTGCGGCGCGCGCACGACGGCGAGTTGTACTTCCTGCCGCACATCGCCGAGCGGCTGGCCAACTTGTCGGTGCGCGGCGACGCGTCGCCGCAGTCGCAGCTGGACGAGCGCGCGCTGGAGATCTTCACGTTGATGGCCGAGGGCCTGACCAACGCGGAGATCGCCGAGAAGCTCGACGTCTCCACCAAGACCATCAGCAATATCAGCCAGGCGGTGAAGGAGAAGTTGGGCGTGCACCGGCCGGCCTACATCACGCGGCTGGCCGTCAAGCACGGCCTGATCGAGCCGTAGCGGATGCGCTTCGACTTCTGGCGCCACTGGAGCGTGCGCGCGCGGCTGCTGTGCGTCACGCTCATTCCGCTGGCGTACATGTTCTGCACCTTCGTCTGGTACGCCTATCATTCGCGGCTGGCCGAGGTGCGCGAGGAGATGGCCGAACGCGGCCCGCTGGTGGCCAAGGTGCTGGCGCAGAGCAGTGAATTCAGCCTGCTGACGCACCGCTACGATGACCTCAAGCTGACCGTCAACGGCCTGCTGCAATCGGACACCAGCATCGACCGCATCGAGGTGCTGGACGCGCAGCGGCATGCGCTGGTGCAGGCCTCCGCGCCCGCGCCGGGCCGGCCGGACGCCCGCTACTACGAGGCGCCCGTCCTCAAGCGGCTGATGTTCGTGACCATGCTGGCGGCCGACGGCAAGCCGTATCAGAAGGACCAGCCGGCCGGCAGCAGCAGCGCGGTCGAGACCATGGGCTATGTGCGGGTGACGATGTCGCCGTCGGCGCTGCTGGTGAAACAGACGCGCCGCTTTTATGTCGAGCTGCTGGTGGCCAGCCTTGGCCTGCTGGTGTGCGCGCTGCTGGCGTGGCAGCTGTCGCACGGCTTGAACGCCTCGCTGCAGGCGTCGATGCAGGCGCTGCGCGCGGCCGACGCCGAGAAGCGCCGCCTGATCCGCAAGGTCAACACCGCCGTCGAGGATGAGCGCAAGAGCATCGCGCTGGAGATCCACGACGAATTGAACGCGACGCTGATCGCGGCGCGGCTGGAGGCGCAGCGCATCGTCGACGTCAGCGGCGAGGGCGAGGTGCGCGAGCGCGCGCAGTCCATCATCAAGCTGGCGCTGGGGCTCTACAACAGCGGCCGCACGCTGGTGCGGCGCCTGCGTCCCGAGGTGCTGGACATGCTGGGACTGGACGGCGCGGTGGAGGAGATGGTGCGCCACTACGACCGCGCACACGCCGGCTGCCGCTACGCCTTCCATGCCGACGGCGACTTCGCGCGGCTCGACAGCGGCATCGGCATCTCGGCCTACCGCATCGTGCAGGAGGCCTTGTCCAACATCGCCAAACACGCGCGCGCCACGCAGGTGACGGTGGCGCTGTCGCTGGACGGCGCGGGGCTGCGCATGGAGATCGCCGACAACGGCAGCGGCTACGACGCGGCGCTGGCGTCGGCTGGCATCGGCATCGTCGGCATGCGCGAACGGGTGGCCGCGTTCGAGGGCCGCATCGACATCGCCACCGCCCTCGGCGCCGGCACCCGCATCGCCATCTTCATCCCGCAGGGCTGAGACCAATCGGTGTATAGTGAAACCGTGACTACAACGCGAGATTCATCATGGAAACCGCAGTCGTTGCCGATAGCGCCAATGAGCAACTGCAGCAGTTGCTGGCGGCGTATTCGGAAGGCAAGTTGGAGCGCCGAGAACTGGAGCAATCCACCGGACTGTGTTTCGGCGAGATATTGAACCGGCTGGCCCGCAGCGGCCTGCCGCTGCCGCGGGTCGACACGCGGGCGCATTTCAACCAGGCTCAGCGCGATCTGTTCGAACGGGTGTTCGGATGAAGATCGCCCTGATCGTGACGGATGCCAGTCCGCTCATTACGCTGGCCGTGGCGGGGGCGCTCGATACGCTGACCCTGCTGGGCGTGCGCGTGGTCATCCCGGACATGGTGTGCTTCGAGGTGACCCGCCATGCCGAAAAGCCGGGCGCCCAGGAATTCCTGGACTGGCTGGACATGAACCGGGATACGGTGGAGATCGGCGACACCGAAGAGTATGCGGAGTTCGCGGCCTTGCTGGCGTTGAATCCGGCCCTGCGCACGCGCAATCGCGGCGAGATGGCGGCGGCCGAAATCCTCGCCCGCGAGCTGGCGGCCGGCATCGATGCCGGCCTGCTGCTGTTTGAGGACTCGGATGTCCGCAAGACCAACTTCCTGGTGCGCATTCCCGATAACGTTTTGATCCTGTCGACTTCGACCTTCCTGCACGGCCTAGAGCGCCGTCAGCTGATTCCCGACGCCGAGCAGATACTGGATCGCGCGACGGCGATACGCGGCCCGGCCGTGCGTGCCGCCGGTGCGCTGGCCAGCAGCGGAGCCGAAGACATCCTGAACGCATGGCTGGATTGATCTGGCGCTAGGTTGTTGCTTGTTGGCATGTTTGTGCGCGGCGGCATGAGGTTATAATCCGTTCAACCTTTCCGTAACACCCATCAGAACGGATGCCGCAGACATGAGCCAGCCCAATCAGTTTTCCCTGTTGACGCAACGCCGCTTCGCGCCGTTTTTCTGGACCCAGTTCCTCGGCGCCTTCAACGACAACCTGTTCAAGACCGCGCTGGTGGTCATGCTGACCTTCGACGCGATGAGCTGGACCACGCTGTCGCCGTCGCTGATCACCAACCTGATCCCCGGCCTGTTCATCCTGCCCTACGTGCTGTTCTCGGCCACCGCCGGCCAGCTGGCCGACAAGTTCGAGAAGTCCGGCCTGACCCGCTTCGTCAAATGGCTGGAGGTGGCCATCATGTGCATCGCCGGCCTCGGATGGATGACGCACACCCTGTGGCTGCTGGTGACCGCGGTGGTCGGCATGGGCGTGCACTCCACGCTGTTCGGCCCCGTCAAATACGCCTACCTGCCGCAGCAGCTCAAGCCCGATGAACTCATCGGCGGCAACGGCGTGACCGAGATGGGCACCTTCGTCGGCATCCTGCTGGGCGAGATCCTGGGCGCGGTGCTGGTGGTGCAAAAGCCCAACGGCATCGCCTTCGAGGCCATCGCCACCATCGCCGTGGCGCTGCTTGGCCTGGTGGCCAGCTACCGCATCCCGCTGGCGCCCGCGCCGGCGCCGGAACTCAAGGTGAGCTGGAACTTCATCGGCGAATCGTTCCGCAACCTGAGCTTCTCGCGCAAGAACCGTGTGGTGTTCCTGTCCATGCTGGGCAACTCGTGGTTCTGGTTCTACGGCGCGCTGGTGCTGGCGCAGTTCCCGGTCTACGCCAAGGACTACCTGCACGGCGACCATAGCGTGTTCGTGCTGCTGCTGACGGTGTTCTCGCTGGGCGTGGGCAGCGGCTCGCTGCTGTGCGAGCGCCTGTCCGGCCGCAAGGTGGAGATCGGCCTGGTGCCGTTCGGCTCCATCGGCCTGTCGGTGTTCGGCGCCGACCTGTATTTCGCCAGCCACGGCATCACCGCCGCCACCGGCCCGCACCTGGACGCCTTCGCCCTGATGGCGCAGCACGGGATGTGGCGCATCCTGTGCGACGTGCTGTTGATCGGCATGTTCGGCGGCTTCTTCATCGTGCCGCTGTTCGCGCTGATCCAGACCCGCTGCGATCCGGCCCACATGTCGCGCACCATCGCCGGCATGAACATCCTCAACGCGCTGTTCATGGTGGCGGCGGCCGGCCTGGCCATCGTGCTGCTGGGGCAGGGCTTCACCATTCCGCAGCTGTTCCTGGTGACGGCGCTGCTCAACGCCGTGGTGGCGCTGTACATCTTCTCGCTGGTGCCGGAGTTCCTGATGCGCTTCCTGGCCTGGATGCTGATCCACACCGTGCACCGCGTGCGCCTGATCGACGCCGACCGCATTCCCGACGAGGGCGCGGCGGTGCTGGTGTGTAACCACGTCAGCTATGTCGACGCCATCGTCATCGGCGCGGCCAGTCCGCGGCCGATCCGCTTCGTCATGGACCACCGCATCTTCAAGCTGCCGCTGCTGGGCTGGATCTTCCGCACCGCGCGCGCGATCCCGATCGCGCCGGCCAAGGAAGACCCGTGGCTGATGGAGAAGGCCTATGTCGACATCGCGCAGGCGCTGCACGAGGGCGACCTGGTGTGCATCTTCCCGGAGGGCCGCCTGACCAGCACCGGCGAGATCAATGAATTCAAGGGCGGCGTGTCGAAGATCGTCGAGCGCTCCAAGGTGCCGGTGATCCCGATGGCGCTGCGCGGGCTGTGGGGCCATCTGCTGAGCCGCAGCGGCGAGAACGTGTTCGGGCGCGCCTTCCGCAGCGGCCTGCGTTCGCGCCTGGCGCTGGCGGTCGGCGCGCCGGTGGCGCCGCAGGACGTGACGCCGGAAGGCTTGAAGGAGCGCGTGCTGGAGCTGCGCGGCGACTGGAAGTAAGTCGCGTCAGCGCGCCGCCTGCACCTGCTCGCGGTTCTGCCGCGCGCCGGCCAGGCGCAGGATCTGTTCCAGCTCCACCGGCTTGACCAGGTGATGGTCGAAGCCCGCCTCGCCGGTGCGGCGGCGGGCGTCGCTCTGGCCCCAGCCGGTCAGCGCGATCATCAAAATGCGCTCGGCGCCGGCACGCTGGCGTATCGCCCGCGCGGTCTCGTAGCCGTCCATGCCCGGCATGCCCAGGTCCATGATGATCATGTCCGGCTGCTGCTCGGCCGCCATGGCGACGGCGGCGGCGCCGTCGTACACCGGGCGCACGTCGAAGCCTTCTATCTCCAGCAGCGCCGCCAGCGAGTCGGCGGCGTCGCGGTTGTCGTCCACCACCAGCACCTGCATCTTGCGGCCGTCGGCGCTGGTGGCCGCCGCCAGCGGCACGGCGTCGCGCGCGGCGCCGCTGACCACGGGCAGGCGGATCGTGAATTCGCTGCCGTGGCCGGGACCGTCGCTGCTCGCCTCGACCGAGCCGCCATGCATCTCGGCGAACTGGCGCGCCAGGCTCAAGCCGATCCCCAGCCCGCTGGAGAACTGCCCGGCCACCGTATTGCTTTGCTCGAACATGCGGAAGATGCGCGTGATCGAGTCGGCGTCCAGGCCGATGCCGGTGTCGCGCACCGTCACCAGCAGCTCGCTGCCGCGGCGCGTCGCGCGCACCAGCACGTTGCCGCCCTGCGGCGTGAACTTGACCGCGTTCGACAGGATGTTGGCGAAGATCTGCACCACCCGCGCGTAGTCGGCGTCAAGCACGATATCCTCGGGCGGCAGCTGCCAGGCCACGTGGATGCGCTTGGCGCCGGCCGCTTGCAGGCACAGTTCGCTGACGTGGTTCATCACCGCGTTCAGGCCCACCTGCTGGCGCTGCAGCTTGATCTTGCCGCTGGTGATGCGTGCCACGTCCAGCAGGTCGTCCACCAGCCGGGTCAGCAGCCGCACCTGGCGCTCGACCATGTCGCGGATGCGCGCCACCGGCGGCGCATCCGGATACATGTGGGTCAGCAGCGAGACCGAGGTGCGGATCGGCGCCAGCGGATTGCGCAGCTCGTGCCCGAGGCTGGCCAGGAATTCATCCTTGCGGCGCGCCGCCTCGCACACCTGGTATTGCTTTTTGCGCGCGCGCAGCATCGCCTGCAGCGCGGTGATCAGCGCCAGCGAGCGCACCGGCCGCTCCATCAGGCTCAGGTTGCCCAGACCGGCGACGGCCTGGCGCACCGCCGGCGAATCGGCGCCGCGGTGGGTCAGCAGGATGATGGGCAGGTCGGACCAGTCGGGCTGGCGCGCCACGAACTCCTGCAGCAGCTTGTAGCCGCCCGGCGCCAGTGCTTCCTCCACCGTCAGCACCACGCCCGCGCCCAGCTCCAGCTGCGACGCCAGCTCGGCCAGCGAGCGGCACACGTGGCTGTGGAAGTCGGCCATCGCCAGCACCTTGGCCGCCAGCGGGGCGTCCTGGCCGGTTGGCGCGTAGATCAGGATGCGCGTCTCCATCGCGGTCAGTCGGCTTTGCGGGTTTTTGGCCCGTCATAGGTCGGCACGCCGGTCAGGATGCCGTGGAAGTCCTGCAGCACCGGGCCGACCCGGATGCCCTCGCCGCTGATCTGGAAGCTGCGGATGGTGCGCTCGTGCGCGCTGCCGCGCTTCTTGAACACGGAGATCGCCTGCCGCACCTCGCCCTGCGCCTCGAAGTAGCGCAGCATGATGACGTTGTCGGCGATGTAGCTGGCGTCGATGGTGGTGCTCATGCCGCTGCCGATCATGCCCTGCTGGACCCCGACCACGATGCTGACCACGCCGCGCTGGCCCAGGTAGGTCAGCAGCTCGTGCAGGTAGATGGACAGGAAGCGCTCGTCCGGCACGGCGTTCAGGTAGCCGTTCAGGCTGTCGATGACGACCACCCGCGCGCCGCGCTCGACCGCCTGCGTGACCGCGTACGTGAACTGGCCCGGCGCCAGCTCGGCCGGGTCGATCTGCTGGATGGTCAGCAGGCCGCGCTCCATGGCCTGGTTCAGCTTCATGCCCAGCCCGGTGGAGCGGTTGAGCATGTTGTTGCGCGCCTCCTCGAACAGGAACATGGCGCACGGCTCGCCGCGCGCGGTGGCGGCGTGCACGAACTGCGCCGCCAGCGTGGACTTGCCGGTGCCGGGCGGGCCCGAGATCAGCGTGCTCATGCCTTCCTCCAGGCCGCCGCCTATCAGCTGGTCCAGTTCCGGCAGGCCGCTGGAGAGCTGGCGCCGCTCGCTGGTGGCGCGGGTGGCGGCCGCCACCAGGCGCGGGAACACCTTCAGCCCGCCGCTGACGATCTTGTAGTCGTGGGCGCCGCCGTGGAAGGCGATGCCGCGGTACTTGACCACCCGCAGCCGGCGCCGCTCTGCGCCGTAGGCCTGGTCGACCTGCTCGAGCGTGAGCACCGCGTGCGCCACGCTGCGCACCTGCAGGTCGGTGCTGAGGGCGGTGCGGTCGTCGAGGAAGATGGTGGTGCAGTTGCGGCTGGTGAGGTACTGCTTGAGCGCGAGCACCTGGCGGCGGTAGCGCAGCGGGCTTTCCGCCAGCAGCTGCAGCTCGGACAGCGAGTCGAGCACCACGCGGCGCGGATGGTATTTGTCGATCGCCGCGACGATGCGCTGGGTGGTGGTGCCCAGCTCGATCTCGGACGGGTGGAAGATGGTGTACTGCTGGTCCGGGTCGAGCACGTCCTCGTTGGGCAGGATCTCCTCGATGTGGATGCCCTCCATGCTCCAGCCGTGCGACTCGGCCACGCTGCGCAGTTCGACGGCGGTCTCGGCCAGGGTGATGTACAGCACCGACTCGCCGTGGCGCGCGCCCTCGTTGAGGAATTGCAGCGCCAGCGTGGTCTTGCCGGTGCCCGGTTCGCCTTCGACCAGGTACAGGCGGTCGCGGGTCAGGCCGCCGGCCAGGATCTCGTCCAGGCCCGGCACGCCGGAGGATAGAAAGAGGGTGGTGACGCTGTTTTGGGCTTGCATGGTCTTGCTCCGAAATGTTGCCGCCGCGGAGCACGCCCGCAGCGTATTTTGGCCTGATACTACCTGAAACAGGCGCCGCGGGATTTTCGATATGCAAGCGTGCGTACGCTGGCGCACATAATTTCCGGAAGGCTACACGACGGTCGGGGCCGGGGCGGCGTGGCGCTGCTTGTCGGCGTACATGGCGCGGTCGGCGCGGTTGAGCAGCATCTCGATGTCCTGCGGATCGTCGGGATGGTGGATGGCGATGCCGATGCTCGCGCTCAGCGAGACGGTGGCGGTCTTGAGGTGGAACGGCTGCCGCAGCGCCGGGCGCAGCTTGTCGGCGGTCTCCTGGGCGGCGGTGTCGCTGTGCAGGTTCTCCAGGATGACGACGAACTCGTCGCCCGCCAGCCGGCCCACGGTGTCGGTTTTGCGCACGGTGTGCTGGACCCGCGCCGCGAACTGGCGCAGCAGCTCGTCGCCTTCCTCGTGGCCGTACTGGTCGTTGACCTGCTTGAAGCGGTCGAGGTCGAGAAAGAACACGGCGCAGCTGTGGCGCAGCCGGTTGGCGCGCTGGATCGCCTCGGTCAGCGCGGTCATCAGCGCGCGCCGGTTGGGCAGGCCGGTCAGCGTGTCGCGCAGCGCCATGGCCTCCATCGATTCGAACAGCGACTTGCGCTCACTGATGTCGTGCAGGAAGGCGATGAACAGGTGGCCGCTGCTGCGCGGCACGTAGGCCAGCGACACCTCCACCGGCAGTTCCTGGCCGGCGCGGTTGTGCAGCGTGAGCTCGATGCGGCGGTTGAGCACCGTGTCGCCGCCGCACTCGGCCAGCTGGCGCATGTCGCGTTCATAGGCGCGGCGCAGCAGCGGCGGCAGCACCATGGCCGCCAGCGGCTGGCCGATCACCTCGGCGCGGCTCCAGCCGATCAGCTTTTCGGCCTGGCGGTTCCAGTCCAGCACCACGCCGCCCGGATCGAGCGCGATGAAGGCGTCGTGCGCGTTGTCCAGGATGGCGCGCAGCTCGGCCGCGCGTTCCTGCAGCAGCAACTGCGTGCTCTGCTCCTGCGACAGCGCGCGCTCCAGCAGCAGCGCCTTGCGGGCGATCTCGCGGGTGCGCTCGCCCACCGTGGTTTCCAGCTGCTCGTTCATGCGGCGCAGCGTGGCCAGGTGGCCTTGCTCGTTGCGCACC
Source organism: Duganella caerulea (assembly GCF_040362985.1). Taxonomy (NCBI): domain Bacteria; kingdom Pseudomonadati; phylum Pseudomonadota; class Betaproteobacteria; order Burkholderiales; family Oxalobacteraceae; genus Duganella; species Duganella caerulea. The sequence continues at coordinate 265,860 of NZ_BPWJ01000002.1, forward strand.
AGGTCGGCCAGCGCCTGCGACAGCACCTGCGCCTCGTGGAAACTGTCGACCAGCGGGATGGGCGGCAGCGCGTCGGACGGGGTGTCGGCCGGCGCGGCCGAGCGTTCCTCGATGTTCTTGCTGAGCGCATTGAGCGGACGCGTGAGACGCCGCGCCACCGCCGACGCGGCCAGCGCCATGGCCACGCCGAGGATGGCGCCCAGCAGCAGGATCTGGCGCTCCAGCGCGCGGGCGCCGGCCAGCGCCACGTCCTCGCGCTGGCGCACCAGCACCGACCAGGTCAGCGTGGCGGGATTGCTGGCGTCGCCGGTGCGCGAGAAGCCGGTCAGGTAGCTGTGGCCATCGGACCAGGTCTCCTTCAGCGATCCCGGCGCGCCGGTTTGCGACAGCGCCAGGCTGGTGGCGGCGATGGTGGTCTCCTCGGTGCCCTTGGGGCCGAGCATCACGGTGCCGTCGCCGCGCACCACGTAGATGTCGGCCGAATACTGCTGGTCGGCCGGGGTGAGGATGGTGAGCGCCAGGCGCCGCGCCCAGTTCCAGCTCATATGCACGCACAGCACGCCGCGGTAGCCGCCGTCGCTGCGCCGCACCGGGCCGGCCGCGTCGACGAAGCGCCACGGGTCGGCGTTGTACGGCAGCTTCTTGCCGAGCAGGGTGGCGGGGTGGAAGTCGCCGGCGTACAGTTTTTCGCGCCCGCCCTTGAACCAGGCGCGCGTGCTGACATCCTGGCCTTCGAGCTGGCCCTGGGTGGCGGCGTAGACGCTGCCGTCGGGATTGGCCAGGCCGATCCACGCGTAGTCGGGGAAGGTTTTTTGCAGGCTTTCGAGCACCTGGCGGATCTCGGCGGGGGACTGGGCGTCGCGGATCTGCGGCAGCTCGGTGAGCAGCTGGACGTCGCCGGTGGCCTTCTGCACCACGCGGTTGAGCGCATCGCGCATCTGCCACGACAGCTGCTGCAGGCGCAGGCCCGCTTCGCGCTCGGCGTAGTCGATGGCGAAGTGATCGACCAGCACCAGCAGCGACAGCACCGACATCAGCACCGTCGCGGCCACCCCCGCTGTCACCAGCGTGGTGAGGCGCGGCCGGGCCGTGCGTGGGGTGGGCTGCGAGGTCATGGTTCGGGCCAAAAAATGATGTCCGAAAGAAATTAAATTCATTGTAGCACCGGGCGTGGCACATGCCTCCGCCAGAGGGAGAAATTCCCCTTCCAGCGCCACGATTTGTCGTGTCATGGACAAATAACGTGCTTGACTTAATTAGAATGATCGTTCATTCTACGCACCTATGCACAATTTTTATACAGAAAGTCCCACCATGGAAGCTCTTTTCTGCAGGACCGCAGCCCTGATCACCGCAGCCGCGCTCGCCGCCGGCTGCTCCCCATCCACGACCGAGGCACCGGGCGCTCACAGCGCACCGGTGGCGGAAGTGGGCGTTTTTAAGGTGGCGCCGGAAGCGCTGCACATCACGACCGAACTGCCGGGCCGCACCGCCGCCTTCCAGGTGGCCGAAGTGCGCCCGCAGGTCAGCGGCCTGATACAAAAACGCCTGTTCGTCGAGGGCGCTGACGTCAAGGCCGGCGTGGCGCTGTACCAGATCGACGCGGCCAGCTACCAGGCGGCCTACAACTCGGCCAAGGCGGCGCTGGCCAAGGCCAGGGCCAACCTGATGACCAGCGGCCCGAAAGTGGCGCGCTACAAGGACCTGGTGGCGATCGAGGGCGTGAGCCGGCAGGATTACGACGACGCCGTCGCCGCCAACGAGCAGGCCAAGGCCGACGTGGAGTCGGCCGCCGCCGCGCTGGAGCAGGCGGCCATCAACCTCAAATACACGCACGTGGACGCGCCGATCAGCGGCCGTATCAGCCGCTCGGCCGTGACGCCGGGCGCGCTGGTGACGGCCAACCAGTCCACCGCGCTGACCACCGTGCAGCAGCTGGATCCGATCTATGTCGACGTCACGCAATCGAGCGAAGACCTGCTGCGCCTGAAGCGCGAGCTGGAAAGCGGCGGCCTGAAACAGTCCGGCGGCCAGGCCAAGGTCACGCTGCTGCTGTCGGACGGCAGCAAGTACGCCGAAAGCGGCAAGCTGCAGTTCTCCGACGTGACGGTCGATACCGGCACCGGCAACGTCACCCTGCGCGCGCTGTTCCCCAACCCTAAGCACGATCTGCTGCCCGGGATGTTCGTGCGCGCGGTGGTGGAATCGGGCGTCAACGAGCAGGCCATCGCCGTGCCGCAGCAGGGCGTGACCCGCAACGCAAAAGGCGAGGCGACCGCGCTGGTGCTGAACAAGGAAGGCAAGGTCGAACAGCGCACGCTGGTCACCGGCGGCACCATGGGCGACCGCTGGCTGGTCAAGTCCGGCCTGAACGCGGGCGACCTGCTGATCGTCGAGGGCGTGCAGAAGGTGAAGCCTGGCGCGCCGGCCAACGCCGCCAAGCCCGCAGCCGCCGTGGCCGCGGGCGGCGCCATGCCGTCCAGCGCCAAGAGCGCCCAGTAAAGGAGCATCGCCATGTCACGTTTCTTTATTGACCGCCCGATCTTCGCGTGGGTTGTCGCCATCGTCATCATGCTCTCGGGCGTGATCGCGATCCTCGGCCTGCCGATCGCGCAGTATCCAAGCATCGCCCCGCCGTCGATTTCGATCAGCGGCTCGTATCCGGGCGCCTCCGCCAAGACGGTGGAAGACGCCGTCACCCAGGTCATCGAACAGAAGATGAAGGGCATCGACGGCTTGCGCTACATGTCCTCGTCGAGCGACGGCACCGGCGGCATCAGCATCACGCTGACCTTCAAGAGCGGCACCAATCCGGACATCGCCCAGGTGCAGGTGCAGAACAAGCTGCAGCTGGCGACGCCGCTGCTGCCTGCCATCGTCACGCAGCAAGGCCTGGTGGTGGCCAAGGCCACCAAGAACTTCATGATGGTGCTGGGCTTCGTCTCCGAGGACGGTAGCATGAAGCAGGCCGACCTGGGCGACTACGTGGCCGCCAACGTCATCGATCCGCTCAGCCGCATCGAAGGCGTGGGCGACGTGACGCTGTTCGGCGCGCAGTACGCGATGCGCATCTGGCTCGATCCGGCCAAGCTGCAAAGCTATCAACTGACCCCGGCCGACGTGACGGCGGCCATCACCGCGCAGAACACCGAGGTTTCGGCCGGTGAGCTGGGCGGCGCGCCTGCTATCGCGGGCCAGCAGCTCAACGCCACCGTGTCGGCGCAGAGCCGCCTGCAGACCGCCGAGCAGTTCGGCGCGATCCTGCTGAAGACCGCCAGCAGCGGCGCCACCGTGCACTTGCGCGACGTGGCCCGCATGGAGCTGGGCAGCGAGAACTACAACGTACTGGCGCGCTACAACGGCAAGCCGGCCACCGGTGTCGCCATCAAGCTGGCCACCGGCGCCAACGCGCTCGATACCGCCAACGCCGTCAAGGCGCGCATCGCGGTCATGGAGAAGCAGTTCCCGGCCGGGATGAAGGCGGTGATCGCCTTCGACACCACGCCGTTCGTCAAGCTGTCGATCGAGGAAGTGGTCAAGACGCTGGTGGAGGCGGTGATCCTGGTGTTCCTGGTGATGTACCTGTTCCTGCAAAACTTCCGCGCCACGCTGATCCCGACGATGGCGGTGCCGGTGGTGCTGCTGGGGACTTTCGCGATCCTGTCGGCGCTGGGCTACTCGATCAACACGCTGACCATGTTCGCGGTGGTGCTGGCGATCGGTCTGCTGGTCGATGACGCCATCGTGGTGGTGGAGAACGTCGAGCGCGTGATGACGGAGGAGGGCTTGTCGCCGATCGAGGCGACGCGCAAATCGATGGGCCAGATCAGCGGCGCGCTGGTCGGCATCGCCATGGTGCTGTCGGCGGTGTTTGTGCCGATGGCCTTCTTCAGCGGCTCGACCGGCGTGATCTACCGCCAGTTCTCGGTGACGATCGTGTCGGCGATGGTGCTGTCGGTGCTGGTGGCGATGATCTTCACGCCGGCGCTGTGCGCGACCCTGCTCAAGCCCGTGGCCAAGGGGCATACGGCGATCAACACCGGCTTCTTCGGCTGGTTCAACCGCAGCTTCGACCGCGGCAGCTTCAAGTACCAGGGCTGGGTGGGCGCGCTGCTGAACCGCAGCGGACGCTCGCTGGTGATGTACGCGCTGCTTCTGGCGGTGCTGGCCTTCGTGTTCGTGCGCCTGCCGACTTCCTTCCTGCCGGAGGAAGACCAGGGCGTGCTGTTCTCGCAGATCCAGCTGCCGACCGGCGCGACTCAACAGCGCACGCTGAAGGTGATCGAAAAAGTCGAGCAGCATTTCCTGAACGAGGAGAAGGATTCGGTGGCGTCGGTGTTCGCGGTGGCTGGCTTCAGCTTCAGCGGCAACGGCCAGAACACAGGTATCGCCTTCGTGCGCATGAAGGACTGGTCCGAGCGCAAGGGCGCCGGCCAGCGCGTGAACGCGATTGTCGGCCGTGCCATGGGCAGCTTCTCGCAGATCAAGGATGCGATGGTGTTCGCCTTCGCGCCGCCTGCGGTGCTGGAACTGGGTAACGCCAGCGGCTTCGATTTGCAGCTGCAGGACCAGGGTGGCGTGGGCCACGAGGCGCTGATGGCGGCGCGTAACCAGATGCTGGGCATGGCATCCAAGAATCCGGTGCTGATGGCGGTGCGTCCGAACGGACAGGAAGATACGCCGCAGTACAAGATCACCGTCGACCAGCAAAAGGCCACCGCGCTGGGCTTGTCCATCGCCGATGTGAACAAGGTGCTGAGCACCGCCTGGGGCAGCGCCTACGTCAACGACTTCGTCGACCGTGGCCGCGTGAAGAAGGTGTACATGCAGGGCCAGCCCGATTCGCGCATGTCGCCGGAAGATTTGGGCAAATGGTTTGTCCGTAATGCCGACGGCGAGATGGTGCCTTTCTCGGCCTTCTCGACAGGCAAGTGGATCTATGCGTCGCCGCGACTGGAGCGCTACAACGGCCTGCCTTCGACCGAGATCCTCGGCATGCCGGCGCCGGGCCAGAGCTCGGGCGCCGCGATGGCGGAGATCGAAAAGATGGCGGCCAAGCTGCCGCCGGGGATAGGCTTCGAGTGGACCGGCCTGTCGACCGAGGAGCGCGACTCCGGGTCGCAAACCACGCAGCTGTATGCGATCTCGATCCTGATCGTGTTCCTGTGCCTGGCCGCGCTGTATGAGAGCTGGTCGATTCCATTCTCCGTGCTGCTGATCGTGCCGCTGGGTGTGATCGGCACGGTGCTGGCGACGTTCGTGTTCAAGCTGTCGAACGACGTGTACTTCCAGGTCGGCTTGCTGACCGTGGTGGGCCTGGCGGCGAAGAACGCGATCCTGATCGTGGAGTTCGCGAAGGAGCTGCAGGAGCAGGGCGTGGAACTGAAGCAGGCGACCCTGCAGGCAGTGCGCCTGCGACTGCGTCCCATCCTGATGACGTCCATCGCGTTCGGCCTCGGCGTGCTGCCGCTGGCGATCAGCAGCGGTGCCGGTTCCGGCAGCCAGAACGCGATCGGCGTGGGCGTGTTGGGCGGGATGCTGTCCGCCACCTTCCTGGGCATCTTCTTTGTGCCGGTGTTCTTTGTACTGGTGCGCGGTTTCTTCAGCAAGAAGGCCGCCGCTCCTGTTGCCGCTGTGGAGGCGCATTAATCATGAAAAAATCTTTACTTACAATGGCGGTGCTGGCCGCACTGGCCACCACCTTGGCCGGTTGCAGCCTGGCTCCGGTGTATGAACGTCCGGCGCAGCCGGTGGCGCAAGCCTGGCCGGCCGGCGATGCCTACAAGGGCGTGCCTGCAGCGGCGGCCGACGCCAAGCCGGTGTCCGAAATCCAGTGGCGCGAATATTTCGCCGACGAGCGCCTGCGCAAGGTGATCGAGCTGGCGCTGGCCAACAACCGCGACCTGCGCGTATCGGTGCTCAACATCGAGAAGGCCAAGGCGCAGTACAACATCGACAGCGCGGCCTTGCTGCCCAAGCTGTCGGCCAACGTCAGCCAGAGCGCATCGCGCACGCCGTCAACCATGACCGGCACCGGCGAGGCGGCCATCAACCGCCAGTACAGCGGCGGGTTGGCGATGGCCTCGTATGAGCTGGACTTCTTCGGCAAGGTGCGCAACCTGTCGGAGGCTGGCCTGCAGACCTACCTCGGCACCGAGGAGGCGCGCCGCGCGCAGCAGATCACGCTGGTGGCCGAGGTGGCCAACGCCTACCTGACGCTGATCGCCGACCAGCAGCGCCTGAAGCTGGCGGCGGAAACGCTGCGCAGCCAGCAGACTTCCTATGACCTGAGTCGGAAGCGCTTCGATTCCGGCGTCACCTCCGGCGTGGACATGTACGAGGCGCAGACCAGCGTGGAATCGGCGCGCAGCGACATGGCGGTCTACACCGCGCAGGTGGCGCTGGACCAGAACGCGCTGACGCTGCTGGTCGGCGGCGGCGTGCCGGCGGACCTGCTGCCAGCGGGCGAGCTGGATGCGGTGACGCAGCTGGCCGCGATTCCGGCCGGCCTGCCATCGGACCTGCTGCAATCACGGCCCGACGTGCAGGAGGCCGAACGCGCGCTGCGCGCCGCCAACGCCAACATTGGCGTGGCGCGTGCCGCCTTCTTCCCCAGCATATCGCTGACGGCGTCGGGCGGCAGCGCGAGCAGCAATTTGTCCGGCCTGTTCAAGGCGGGATCGTCGACGTGGAGCTTCGTCCCGCAGATCAATTTGCCGATCTTCGACGGCGGCGTCAATCGCGCCAACCTGAATATCGCCAAGGCCAATCGCGACATCTCGGTGGCGCAGTACGAGAAGGCGATCCAGGTGGCGTTCCGCGAGGTGGCCGACGCGCTGGCCCAGCGCGGCACGCTGGACGAGCGCATCGCCTCGCAGCAGGCGCTGGTCGACGCTGCTGACAAGAGCTTCCGCATCCACGAGGCGCGCTACCGCAAGGGCGCGGACTCGTACCTGAACGCGCTGGTGTCGCAGCGCGCGCTGTACGCGGCGCAGCAAGGCCTGATCACCGCACGGCTGGGCAAGTCCAGCAACGCGGTCACCCTGTACAAGGTGCTGGGCGGCGGCTGGCAGCCGGAAGCCGCGCCACAGCGGGGCTAGGGCGGTTGGGGCGGCGGGCGCCAAGTATCAAGTGTTGTGCGCCCGCCGCCTCCGGTCGCTGATAAATTGACAAAAGTGGCAGCCTTCGCCACAGTACCGCCTCAGGCAAGATCGTTACCCAAGGAAGACCCCATGACCGCACCCATCGCAAAACGACGTACCGACCCGGAACGGGCGCAGAACCGGCGCAACCAGGTGCTGGAAGCGGCCGCCGTCTGCTTTGCGCGCAGCGGCTTCCATGGCGCGAGCATGGCCGAGATATCCAAGCAGGCCGGCATGAGCGCGGGCCATATCTACAACTACTTCGACGGCAAGGACGCCATCATCATGGCCTTCGTGGCGCGCGAGGCCGAGCATGTATCGGGCCTGCTGCGCGACCTGGCCTCGCGCGAGGATCCGCTGGAGGCGATACTGGAAGATGCGCCCATCCACATCGACGAGTCGCTCGACCCGCAGCCGTGGAGCGTGCCGCTGGAGATGTTTGCCGAAGCGTCGCGCAATCCGGTCATCGCCGCCAAGATGCGCGAGAACGAGGAAGTCTCGCGGGCGCAGTTGCGCGGGCTGGTCAAGCGCGGGCGCGAGCAGCGCAACCTGCCGGTGGACGATGTGCTGCTGGACGGCCGCCTCGATACGCTGATCTCCTACTTCCACGGACTGACGATACGCGCGCTGTACCGGCCCAATATGGACCGCGCCAGCTTGGCGGACGCCTTCCGCGTCGCCATGCGCGCGCTGCTGATGACCTGATTTGTCTCGTATTGTTTCCGTCCGCTGCACGCGGGCGGAGGCTGTTGTACCATGCCTGATCTCCCATTCCAGCTATCGGAGCATCATGCCATCCTACGTTATTCCCGCCCACGACATCGTCGGCCTGCCGGTCGCCGGCACTTCCGACCTGTTCCCCGTACGCCGCGTCTACTGCGTCGGCCGCAACTACGCCGCGCACGCGCGCGAGATGGGCTTCCACCCTGACCGCGAGCCGCCGTTCTTCTTCTGCAAACCGAATGACGCGCAGGCGGTCATCCCGGTGGCGCCGGGCGCGGTTTTGGAGCTGCCGTATCCTCAAGTGACCAATAACCTGCACTACGAGTGCGAACTGGTGGTCGCCATCGGCAAGGGCGGCAGCGACATCGCCGTGGTGGACGCGGCCGGGCATATCTTCGGCTACGCGGTGGGGCTGGACATGACGCGGCGCGATTTGCAATTCAAAATGCGCGACGCCGGCCGTCCGTGGGAAATCGGCAAGGCCTTCGACTACTCGGCGCCGGTGGGCCTGATCCACCGCGCGGCCGAAGCGGGCGACATCAACCACGCTGCGATCCGGCTGGACGTGGATGGAGTGACCAAACAGTCGGCCACCATCGATCACCTGATCTGGTCGATCAGCGAGACCATCGCCAATTTGTCCACGCTGTTCGCGCTGGCGCCGGGAGACTTGATCTTCAGCGGCACGCCGGAGGGTGTGGGCGCGGTGGTGCGCGGACAGACGCTGGTGGGCGAGGTGGCCGGCTTGTCCGGCATCGCCGTCAAATTGGTATAAACCGTTTATAGCAAGGCGGCGATGGCCGTCAGGGCGGCCAGGGCGCCCATCGCCAGGCCGACGTCGCGCGGACTGGCGACGCCCGGTTCGCGTGGATTAATCCGTATCATGCGGCCGCCGTGCTTGACGACCACGCGCTGGCTGAAATTGCGCACCGACGGTATCGCGACGCCCGCACCCAGTTCGATCACCAGCGGACGTTGCGCCGCCTGCAGCGCGGCTTGCAGGCGCGCCTCCTGCATCACCGCGCGGCGCTCGTTCCAGCCCCAGTCGCCGAACATCAGGATGTTCGGCCGCGCCATGCCGCCGCAGTGCGGGCATGTGGGCGCGGCGTTCAGCAGGCGGCAGGCGTCGGTGTCGACTTGCGGCGCGAAGGCGTCGGCGCTCCAGATATCGGGGCCGCAGGGTTCCATGCATTGCAGGTGATGGATGGAGCCGTGGCATTCGTAGATGCGCTGCGGGTCGAAGCCGGCGCGCTGGAAATGGCCGTCCACATTGCTGGTGAAGACGCCGTAGCCTGCATCCATCTTGTCGCCCCAGGCCTTGAGCAGGGCGAAGCCGGCGTGCGGCGCGGTATCGCGGTAGAGCTGCAGGCGGTGGCCGTAGAAGCCCCAGGCCAGCGCGGGATCGGAGCGGAAGGTGTAGGGCGTGGCGACGCTGGCGAATTCCATGCCGGCGCGGCCAAGGGCGGGGTAGACTTTCCAGAAGCCCTCGTTGCCGCGGAAGTCGGGCAGGCCGGAATCGACGCCCATGCCGGCGCCGGCGGCGACGATCAGGGCATCGGCCTGGCGGATGAGATCGGCGGCTTGTTCGAGGGCGGCGAGGTCGGCGGGGGAATGCATGCGGGTTCTATGGAGGACGGAAATTCCTATCTTACTCCTGCCGGGAGGGGTGTTGCGGCCACGCGAAAGCAAACATGACAAATACTTAAAGGGGCTGCTATAATCTCAAATTCGTCGGGGCGTAGCGCAGCCTGGTAGCGTACTTGCATGGGGTGCAAGGGGTCGGAAGTTCGAATCTTCTCGCCCCGACCAATAGAATCAACAGCTTAGGCCAGTCTTCGGACTGGCCTTTGTTGTTTTTATATTGGACAAAACGGACGTCGCTATCGCAACGTCCGTTTTTATTTACGCCCTGGAAGTCAATGAATTAGTGCGGCGACTGGTGCAGGCAGGCGGCATCGTATCGGGAAACGCTGACCGGATTTTGCGAGTTTTGCGGTTGCTGCCCCGCATAGACCGTTCCGGCCTTGCCGTCTGGATTAAATGCCGAGCCGGGAGCCATCATGGCGTTGCCCGGTGTGTAAGGTGCACTCGGACTACCGCAGCTGGCGTTCGGCTGCCCCGTCTGCTGGGATGGTTGAGGGTGTGCCGAAGTTGATATCGGGGGAGTAAGGAGTGGCGTTTTTGGCGTGAACGTTGACACCCCCGTTGGTGGCGCGGCGAGTGGGCCCCCGCCATGTCGGGTGGGCGCGGCAGTGACTGCGGATGTGATCATTGCCAGTGTCCCCACCACTGACATCGTAAGTATTAAATTCATGGCTCAGCTCCTTAAAAGACGCATGACCCTGCAAGCGGCCACGTTTCACCCGGCCAGGGTATTGCCGAATGGTGGTCAATCCGGTGTTTTGGCCGTGAATGCCATGCACCAGCCGTTTGCGCTGATCTCGCCAGCGACGATCCGACAGTTGCCGGAATGACGGCCTGCCTCCGGTGGGATAAACTGCCCGCAGTCTGCGCAGCGCTGGCCGTCTTTTGGTTGATCCTGGTAGTGGAAGGCATCCTTGGTTGCCGCGCCAGCACGGGCAAGGGTTGACCCGCCTAGCACGCTGATTGTCAGCGTGGCCGCGGACACGCCGAGCAAGCGCCGTCGGGCCGTATCGTGTGCGTTCATGATGATCTCTTCTTGAAAAGTGCTGGATGGTCAGAACATGAACCAGCCCAGCAAATATATGGTGTCGTTCGCGGCTGAGGCGCGGCCGAAGCCGTCGTAGTTTCGCTTCGCTCCGTTGAACTTGTCGTAGTGCGTGAACTGGAGCATCAGGCGGATGTCGCGGCGCGGGAGGTAGTTGAACTCCAGGATGTAGCCGGAACTGTCAGGACTGCCGCTGGCGCTGCCGGTGATCGAATCGCCCGTGTTGTACAGGCCGCTGTCGGCGCTGCCGTGGATGGCGAAGCGTGACAGGTTTATGCCGTACTTTTTTTCAAAATAGTAGGTCGCTTTTGTCTGGATTTCATATAGCTTGTCCTTGGTGTTGCTGGCCTGGGCGCTGGCGTTCCAGTTCACTGATTCACGCACAAAGTTAACCTGGCCGGAAAAGCGATGTCGGTCCGTGATGTACTGGTATTGCGCATCGACGCCGATATCGCGGAAGTGATCTGTCGGGCCAGTGAGCACCTTGTTGTCCGGGAAGATATCAGCGACCAAGCCATAGGTACCGACCATGGCCGAATGTTTGCCGCCGTCCCAGTCATGTTGCAACGCCAGCCGCCAGTAGGGGTTGTAGCCATCGAGGGCCGCTGCCGTATCACGCTGGACTCCAAGCCGCAATGGCGAGAACAGGTGATTGCTTGTGCGGTATGCCGTCAATTCGGCATATAGCGTGTTGCGCCATAAAATGTCCGCTCCCATGCCGGCCACTTGCTGGCCCAGGTTGCTCACCAGGGGCGAGGCGGCAGGTGCGTTCGCGGCTGGCGATGAGGCGAACGGAAAGCCCCAGGTGCTCACCGTGTTGTAGACGTCTTGAACCTGTGGGTTGTTGTGGAGTGTGAAACCATAGAGCAGGTCATGTTTGCCAATGTCGATGTGGTTTGCGTAGCGCAGGTCGACGTTATCGATGCTGGTGCGGTGCTCAACGCCGTCATAGGTGAACTGCGAGAAGACCCCCACGTGGTCGCTCAGCTTTCCGCTGAAAAATAAGCTCGCTGCTTGCAGCACCTTGTTCCGATCCTTCGGAAAACTTTGCGCGAAATCTGGTCCGGTAGTTCGTGTTTCCGAGTACGACAGCTGGACCATTCCGGCCACGGGAAACTTCAGGCGCGGCCCCAGTGTATAACCGTTCAACTTGAATTGCCGGCCGGTCGGAGTCAGCTCAGGCCAGCTTACGTGGCAGGCGAAACAATCCAGTTGGGTTTGTCGGGCGAAGCTGGGAACGGCCGTCGCAGGGATCGAACACAAGGCCAGGAGGATGGCTAACAATGTATGCCATGTGTATCTGCAGGAGCACCTCATGATGATCTCCTCGTGTTGCTTCTGTGAGGGTTAAGGTTCGTGACCGTGAATGCTTGGCCGGATTCGCCAGGTTCAATCGTGCATGCCGTCGTTGCAGATGATGTTGAGCGTTCATATTCGAGAGTAGCAGGCGGGTTGGGACCGGTCCATTCCAACCTGACGTGGATTTGATCAGCGTCGCAGAGGTACCAATCTCAGTTGAGCATGGTGGAACTTCTTCGCTAGCTGTTCTGCTTGGTGCCGCGTAAGCCCATGCGCCTGGACTTGGCTTCAGTTGGACTATCGCAAGCGATGCGCCGCAGTTGCTTCGTGCCGATGGTCAAAGTTGGCTGCTTTACAAATCTTCACGCAACGGAGATAAAGCGGCAATCCCCCGCCGGTTTAATGGTCGCTGTACCAATTAAACCTACGGGAACCCACCATGACAGCATCTGCAGCGGCGCGACCCTTGATGGTCTTGCGCGATTTGAGCAAACGTTATGAAAGCAGCGCCGGCAGCCTGATGGCGCTGGACGGCATCAACCTGGAGGTGCGGGCCGGCGAGTTCGTCGCGGTGGTCGGCAAGTCCGGCAGCGGCAAGTCGACCTTGCTGAACCTGGCCAGCGGCATCGATACGCCGTCCTCCGGGGAGGTGTGGATCGACGGCGCCGCCGTGCATGGCATGCGGCAGTCGGAGCTGGCGCGCTGGCGGGGCCGCCATCTGGGCATCGTGTTCCAGTTCTTCCAGCTGCTGCCGACGCTGACCGTGGCCGAGAATGTGATGCTGCCGATGGATTTTTGCGCCACCTATCCGGCGCGCGAGCGGCGTGCGCGCGCGCTGGCTTTGCTGGCGCAACTCGATATCGCCGCGCAGGCGGACAAGCTGCCGTCGGCGCTGTCCGGCGGCCAGCAGCAACGCGCCGCGATCGCGCGCGCGCTGGCCAACGATGCGCCCATCCTGGTGGCCGACGAGCCGACCGGCAATCTCGATAGCGACACCACGCGCCAGATCATGCGGCTGTTCGCGGACTTGGCCGGGCAGGGCAAGACGGTGCTGATGGTGACCCACGAACGGGACTTCGGCCCATACTTCACGCGCGTGGTCACGCTGGCCGACGGCCGTATCCGCGCGCCGGACGATGGCGCGGCCGGCATCGGCCACAACGACCACAACGACCGCAACGACCGCATCGGCGACAACGACCACATCGACCGCGTCGACCACACCGCCAACCGGGTGCGTCATGCTTAGCCCGCGCTGGCGCAAGCTGTTGCGCGATGTGGCGCTCACGCCGGGCCGCGTGGCCTTGATGGTGCTGGCGATGGCGGCCGGCGTGTGCGCACTGGCCACCATGTTGAGCAGCTACACGATCCTCAGCCGCGAGACCACGCGCAATTACCTCGACACCAATCCGCCCTCGGCCACGCTGCAGCTGGAACGCATCGATGCGCCACTGCTGGCCGCGATCCGCGCCTTCCCCGGCATCGCGCAGGCGCAGGCCAGCGGCACGGTCGGCGTCACGCTGGCGGCCCAGGGTCAGGGCGATGCGCTGCCGCTGACCATTTTCTTGGTTGACGATTTCAATGCGCTGCGTATCAATACCGTGTATCGCGAGCAGGGCGCGTGGCCGCCGCCGGACGGTTCGCTGCTGCTGGAACGCGACGCGCTGCGCCTGATCGGCCAACGCATCGGCCAGCGCATCGCCGTCAACACCGGCCACGGCGCGCCGCAATCGCTGCTGATCTCCGGCACCGTGCACGATCCGGCGCTGCCGCCGGCCAGCCGGGGCCAGACCGTGTACGCCTACGCCACGCCGGCCACCGTGGCCGCGCTGGGGCTGGACGGCGGCCTGCGCCAGTTGAAACTGACCGTCAGCGAGCAAGCGATGAACGTCGATGCCATCGAGGCGACGGTGGCGCGGCTGGCGCTCTGGCTGCGGCAGAACGGCCACGCGGTGGAGCGCATCCGCATACCGCCGCCCGGCGAACATCCGCATCAAAAAGTCATGACCTCGATCCTGGCGATGCTGCTGGTGTTCAGCGGCGTGGCGCTGCTGCTGTCGGCGGTGCTGACGGCCACGGTGGTGGGCGGCATGCTGCAACAGCAGCGGCGCCAGATCGGCGTGATGAAGACCATCGGCGCGCGGCGCGGCCAGATCGCCGGCCTGTATCTGACACTGGTGCTGGCGCTGGCCGGCATCGCCACCGCATTGGGCATGACGGCCGGACTCGCGGCCGGCCGCGCGTTCTCGCGCGTGGTGCTCAACCAGATCCTCAACTTCACCCTGCACAGCGGCGCGATTCCCCACTGGTGGTATCTGCTGCTGATCGCGGCCGGCGTGCTGCTGCCGCTGGCGATCGCCGCGGTGCCGATCATGCAGGCCAGCGCGGCGACGGTGCAGGCGGCCATCAGCGACACCGGCACCTCTGGCCGGCGCTATGCCACGACGGCGCCAGCCGCGTGGCTGGACCGCCTGCCGCTGGTTGACCGCAGCCTGCTGCTAGCGCTGCGCAACAGCCTGCGCCGGCGCGGCCGCCTGCTGCTGACATTGTCCCTGCTGGCGCTGGCCGGCGCCATGTACATGAGCAGCCTGAATATCCGGGCGGCGTTGGCGCGGCATCTGGTGGTGGCGGCGTCGGAGCGTCACTACGACATCGAGACCACGCTGGCCCGTCCGGCGCCGGTCGAACAAGTCACGCGGCTGCTCGGCGCGCTGCCCGTTGTGGCGCGGGTTGAGGCGTGGGAGCGCAGCAGCGTGGCCCGCGAGCGCGCCGACGACCTGGAGATCGAGCGGGTCTATCCGGACGGCGCGCACGGCACGCTGGCGGTGCAGGCGGTACCGGAGCACAACGCCACGCTCCACCTGGAGATGCTGGCCGGCCGCTGGCTGGCCGACGGCCAGTCCGGCGAGGTGGTGTTGAACAGCGCCGCGCTGGAGTTCTTCCCGCAGGCGCGGGTCGGCGGCAGCATCGGCATCGCCGGCCATGGCCGCACGCTGACCTTGCGGGTGGCCGGCATCGCGCGCCAGGACATGACGGCGGCCACGGTGTTCGTCTCGGCGCCGACTTACGCGCGCATGGCCGGCCGCGCGGGGCAGGCGTCCAGCTACCGCGTGGTGCTGCGCGCGCACGACGAGGCGGCCATCGCGCAGGCGGCGCGGGACATCGGCCGCACCCTGGCCGGCGCCGGCATCGAGGTCCGCATGAGCATGACGGAGACCATGCTGCGCAAGGAGGTCGACGGCCACTTCGACCTGCTGATCGCGGCCATGCTGTTCATCGCGCTGCTGATGGCGGCGGTCGGCCTGTTCGGCCTGGGCTCGGCGATGGGCAGCAACGTGGCCGAGCGCGGGCGCGAGTTCGGCATCATGCGCAGCATCGGCGCCAGTTCCGGCGTGGTGCTGCGCAATGTGCTGTGCGAGGGCTTGCTGGTGGCGCTGATGAGCGTCCCGCTGGCGCTGGCCCTGTCGTTGCCGCTGTCGGCCGCCATCGGCGCCTATCTCGGCGAGCTGCTGTTCGGGCTGGCCTTTCCGCTGACCGTGTCGGCCGCCGGCGCGCTGGCCTGGCTGGCCATGGTCTTGCTGGGCGCCTTGCTGGCGAGCGGCGTGCCGGCGTGGTCGGCCTCGCGCCTCAGCATTCATCAATCGCTTGCCACTCTTTGAAAGGACACGCCATGAAAAAATCCGCAGTGTATGCCGCCTTGATCGTCGTGGGCATCGGCCTGTATGCCGCCGCGCGCTCGCTCGACCTGGTCGGCCTGTTCAAGCGCCTGCACGGCATGTGACGCGCGCGTCAGCCGCCGTTGGCGACCCGCTGCTGGATCGCCTCGATCACCTTTTCTGCGCGCATCTGGCGCAGCACGGCCGCCAGCTGCACGACCAGCGCTTCGTGCTGCTTGTTCAGGTAGTGGTACACCGGGAAGGAGGCCAGCGGCGGGTTGAGCACGCGCACCTCGTCGAGCTTGAGGTTCTTGATCACCGCCATGCCGGACAGGCGGTTGCCGACCACCAGGTCGGTGCGGCCCACCATCATTTTCTGGAACGCCTGTGTCATGGTTGGTACGGCCTCGGTGCGCATGCCGGCCGTGTTTTCCTGCACGATCTTGATCCCGCGCACATGGCCGATGGTGTAGGGCTTGAGGCTGTCCCAGCCGTTGAGCACGAAATCGGTGCCATGCGTGAAGACCACGATTTCATAGGTCAGCAGCGGCACCGGCACGATGATCAGGTTGGGATATTGGCGGTCCATGCCGAGCTTGCGATACAGCTCGCCATCCATGCGTCCCTCGTTGGCGTAAAGCAGCGTGCGCTCGCCCGGCAGGCGGTGCACCTCCAGCTTGTAGCCGAGGCGGCTGTAGGCCTCGCGCAGCACCTGCTCGGCGACATCGGTGGCCGGGTCCTCGCCCAGCAGCGTGGAGACGTTGATGACGGGCCTGGCCGGCGCCGCCACGGCGGGCAGCCAGGGCAGCAGGGCAAGCTGGAGGAGGGTGCGGCGCTTCATGTTCGTGGGCTTTCTGCGTGGCTCAGCAGAGAGCCATGTCCTCAGCATATACGCTGGCGCGCCGATCCGCCAATAGCCGGCGGCTACCACGCCGCGCCGCGCGCCCGGGCCGTTGGATTCCGTCCACGCGCAAAGGTGCGTGGCCGGCGCACGCTCCTGACAGAAACTGTCGCAGCTTGCCATTAGCATAAGGGTCATGCGGTGCCGACACAGAGCGCCGCGCCAACCCACTAGGAGAACACCATGATCAATCCTAACTATGTGCTGTTGTATGTCGACGATCCGGTCGCCAGCGCCGCCTACTACGCCGACCTGCTGGGCCAGCAGCCGGTGGACGTGTCGCCGACCTTCTCGCTGTTCGCGCTGGCCTCGGGCCTGATGCTGGGTCTGTGGTCGCGCCACACGGTCGAGCCGAAGGCGCTGGCCTCGGGCGGCGGCGCCGAGCTGTGCATCCGCGTCGACGACCGCAGCGTGGTCAACGACATGTATGCCGACTGGTCGGCGCGCGGCGTGACCATCGCCCAGCGTCCGGTGGCGATGGACTTCGGCTACACTTTCATGGCCATCGACCGCGACGGCCACCGCCTGCGCGTGTTCGTGCGCGAAGGGGATTAAACCTGGCGGCGGCCGGCCCGGCGCCGGCCGCCCCAATTCCCGGTTGACACCCAAAATCAAGGGGTGCTATATTCGTCCGCATCGATTGGGAACGTTTCCAATCCGTGACCAACACAGCGCCGGGGCACATCGGCGCGCAAGGAGACAGGATGGACAAGCACCACAGGGGCGGCCGGGCCGTTCCGTCGCTGGCCGCGCTGGCGCTCGCGCTCGGCGCCGTGGCCGCCACCGGCGCCAGCCACGCGGCCGCGCCGGCCGGGCCGCGCGCCGAAGTGATGCACTGGTGGACCTCCAGCAGCGAGTCGGCCGCCGTGCGCAAGTTCGCCGACGCCTACCGCGCCGCCGGCGGCGTCTGGGCCGACACCGCCGTGGCCGGGGCCGACCAGGCCAAGGCGGTGGCGATCAACCGCATCGTCGGCGGCAATCCGCCCACCGCCGCCCAGTTCAACACCACCAAGCAGTTCCGCGACCTGATCGACCAGGGCTCGCTCAACAACGTCGACGACATCGCCGCGCGCGACCACTGGGACCAGCTGATGCCAGGCCCGATGCTCGACGTCATCCGCGTCAAGGGCCACTACTACGCGCTGCCGGTGGACATCCACATGTCGACCTGGATCTGGTACTCCAAGGCCGCCTTCAAGAAGGCCGGCATCGCCGCCGAGCCCACCACGCCGGACGAGCTGTTCGCCGCGCTGGACAAGCTCAAGGCGGCCGGCCTGGTCGGCCTGGCGCACGGCGGCCAGCCGTGGCAGGAGAACATCCTGTTCCAGGCCATGCTGGCCAACGTCGGCGGCAAGCAGCTGTACCTGCAGGTGCTGCGCGACCGCGACCCCAAGGCGCTCAACTCCGAGGCGTTCAAGAAGGTGCTGGCGGCCTTCAAGCGCCTGCAAAGCTATGTGGACGCCGGCTCCCCCAACCGCAACTGGAACGACGCCACCGCCATGCTCATCAGCGGCAAGGCCGGGGTGCAGATCATGGGCGACTGGGCCAAGGGCGAATTCGCCGCCGCCAAACAGAGCGCCGGCAAGGACTACGGCTGCATCGCCGGCCTGGGCCCCGCCGTGCCCTACCTGATCCAGGGCGACGCCTTCGTGTTCCCGAAAACCGCCAACCCCGACGCGGTCAAAGCGCAGAAGCTGCTGGCCACCACCATGCTGGCGCCGGCCGCGCAGCTGGAGTTCAGCAAGCTCAAAGGCTCGCTGCCGGTGCGCAGCGACATCGACGTGTCGTCGATGGACGCCTGCGCCCAGGCCGGCATGGCCATCATGAAGGACAAGTCGCGCCAGGTCGGCATGATCGAGGTCTACCTGACGCCGGACCAGAACGGCGCGCTGCAGGACGTGCTGACGGCCTTCTGGAACACCCGCATGCCGGTGGAGAAGGCGCAGAAGAGCGTCGCCGCCGCGCTGCGCGACTGACGGGCAGGGCCGGGCTGCGGCGCGCTTGTCACCGCCGGGCGCCATGCGGTATGCTTGCCGCCGCATGGACTGAACGGATAAGGGAACCAGTGGCAACTATCAAGGACGTAGCCCGCCTGGCGGGAGTAGGGCTGGGCACTGCGTCGCGTGTGATCAGCGGCAAGGGCTCGGTGTCGCAGGCAACGCTGGAAAAGGTGCGCAAGGCGATCGAGGAGCTGGAGTTCCGGCCCTCGCACGCGGCGCGCTCGCTGCTGTCGGGCAGCTCGCAGATGATAGGCGTGTACATCCCCTACCTGAGCGGGACGTTCTACACGCCCATCCTGCAGTCGATCTACACCGCGCTGCGGGCGGCCGGCCTGAACATGGTGGTGGCGTTCGGCGTGGGCGAGGGCGACGCGCGGCAGCAGGCGATCGAGGGCATCAACTTCCTGATCGAGCGCGGCAGCGACGGCCTGGTCGTGATGAGCAACGCGCTGGAGGACGAGGATTTTGTGGCGCTGGGGCCGTTCCAGCCGCGGGTGGTGGTGATCAACCACGGCTTCGCCAGCATCGCCGAGCAGTGCTTCACCGTCGACCACGAGGCCGGCGGCCGGTTGGCGGCGCGCACGCTGCTGGAGCAGGGCCACCGCCGGATCGCCGTGATCGCGGGCCGCGCCAGCGCGCCGGACAACCAGCAGCGCATCGCCGGTTTCCTGGCCGAGCTGGCGGCGGCCGGCATCGATCCGGCCTCGGTGTGGATGGAGGACGGCCAGTTCTCGCCGGAGGGCGGCTGGGCCTGCGCCGAGCGGCTGATGGCGTCGGGTTACGAATTCACGGCGGTGTTCTGCGCCAACGATGAGATGGCGGTGGGGGCCTTGTCCTGCTTCCAGCAGGCCGGGGTGGCGGTGCCGGAGCAGGTCTCGGTGCTGGGCTACGACGACACGCACAGCGCGGAATTCACCGCGCCGCGCCTGACGAGCGTGCACATCCCGTGGAGCGAGATGACGCTGAACGGTTTGAATTATCTGCTGAACCGCTGCTACGAGTTGCAGCGGCCGGTGGAGCGGGACTACCGCCTGCACGTCACCCGGCGCGCGTCGCTGGCGGCGCCCAGGCAGTAAAGAAGAACGAGGAGTATGCGCTGGCCGCATGCTCTTTTTTTGCAGTGCAATGGAAACGATTCCACTAAAAAAGTTCCACCTAAAAACATGACCATGATACTTACCGACCTGCCCACCGCGATCCAGCGTAGCGACTTTGCCAGCGACTTCCTGTGGGGCGTCTCGACGTCGGCCTACCAGATCGAGGGCGCCGCCGCGGTGGACGGCCGCGTGCCGTCGATCTGGGACACCTTCAGCGCCACGCCGGGCAAGGTGCGCGACGGCTCGACCGGCGCGGTGGCCTGCGACCACTACCACCGCTGGGAGGAGGACCTGGACCTGGCGCAGTCCATGGGCCTGAACGCCTACCGCTTCTCGATCGCCTGGCCGCGCATCTTCAACGGCGTGGACGCGGAGCCGAACCCGCTGGGGCTGGCCTTCTATTCGAAGCTGGTGGACGGCATGCTGGCGCGCGGCCTGCAGCCGTGGTGCACGCTGTATCACTGGGACCTGCCGCAGTACCTGGAGGACCAGGGCGGCTGGGCCAACCGCGCCACGGTGGACGCCTTCCTGCGCTACGCGGACGTGATCAGCAAGCACCTGGGCGACCGCGTGCGGCACTGGATCACGCACAACGAGCCGTGGTGCACGGCCATGCACGGCAACTGGGACGGCATGCACGCGCCGGGCAACAAGAGCTTGCCGCTGGCGCTGCAGGTGTGCCACAACGTGCTGGTGTCGCACGGCCTGGCGGTGCCGCTGATCCGCGCCAACGTGCCGGGGGCGAAGGTGGGCATCGCATTGAGCCTGCATCCGGTCAAGGCGGCCAGCGACAGCGCCGCCGACCGCGAGGCCGTGGTGCGCCACGACGCGCTGCGCAACCGCTGGTTCCTCGACGCGCTGTATGGCCGCGGCTATCCGGAACTGGCGCTGCAACTGGTCGGGCAGGACGCGCCGTGGGTGCTGCCGGGCGATATGGAGGCGATCGCCGTGCCGATGGACTTCCTCGGCGTGAACTACTACTTCCCCGAGGTGGTGCGGGACGCGCCGGAGCAGTACCCGCTGCGCACGGCCATCGTCTATCCGCAGGATCGCCAGCGCACGGACTTCGGCTGGGAGGTGTCGCCGCAAGGACTGGTCGACCTGCTGGAGCGCGTGGCGCGCGACTATCCGACCGGCGATTTGTACGTGACCGAGAACGGCTCGTCCTACGACGATGTGCTGACCGCCGACGGCGCCGTCAACGACACCGCGCGCCGCGACTACCTGATCCGCCACCTGGCCGCCATGCGCGACGCCATCGGCGCGGGCGGCGACATCAAAGGCTATTTCGCCTGGAGCCTGCTGGACAACTTCGAATGGGCGGAAGGCTATCTGCGCCGCTTCGGCCTGACCTACATCGACTACCCGACACAGCGCCGCATCCTCAAGCAAAGCGGCCAGTGGTACAGCGCCTTCGTGCGCGGCGCATGATTGTCGTTCCCGCCTTCGCGGGAGCGACGAGATAACAATATCAACCACGGAGACAAGCACCGAATGAAGACCAATAACCACATCCTGCGCCGCGCCGTGCTGGCCGCCACGCTGGCGCTGGGCGCCGCCTGCGCCGCCGGCATCACCACCGCTGCGCCAACCGCCAAGCCATTGGCCGACTGGCCGCACATCACCAGCGCCGTCAAGCAGGACAAGGCCATGGAAGCGCGCATCGCGCAGATCGTGGCCGGCATGACGCTGGCGCAGAAGGTCGGGCAGATGACGCAGCCCGAAATCAAATTCATCACGCCCGAGCAGGTGCGCGAATACTACGTCGGCTCGGTGCTGAACGGCGGCGGCAGCTGGCCGCAGGGGAACAAGTACGCCACGGCGGCCGACTGGGTCAAGCTGGCCGACGCCTACTACGACGCCTCGATGAGCACCGACATGAAGGTCAAGGTGCCGGTCATCTGGGGCATCGACGCCATGCACGGCAACAGCAATATGTACGGCGCCACGCTGTTCCCGCACAACATAGGCCTGGGCGCCGCGCGCGACGCCAAGCTGGTTGGCGAGATGGCCAAATCGGTCGCCAAGGCGGTGCGCGCCACCGGCATCGACTGGGTGTTCGCGCCGACGCTGGCCGTGGTGCGCGACGACCGTTGGGGGCGCACCTACGAATCCTTCTCGGAAGACCCGGCCATCGTCAGGGACTACGCCGGCGCCTACGTCAAGGGCCTGCAGGGCGATTTGAAATCGGATGGCACGGTGGTCGCCACCGCCAAGCACTTCATCGGCGACGGCGGCACGGCCGAAGGCAAGGACCGCGGCGAGAACCAGTCCACCATGGCGGACATGATCAACATCCACGCGCAGGGCTACTACCCGGCGCTGCAGGCCGGCGTGCAGACGGTGATGGCGTCCTTCAACAGCTGGAACGACGTCAAGGGCGGCTCCGACCACGGCAAGATGCACGGCAGTAAAGAGCTGCTGACCGACGCGCTGAAAACCAAAATGGGCTTCGACGGCCTGGTGGTCAGCGACTGGAACGCCATCGCCGAAGTGCCCGGCTGCGCCAACGACAGCTGCGCCGCCTCCATCAACGCCGGCGTCGACATGGTGATGGTGCCGGAACACTGGAAGACCTTCATCGCCAACACCATCGCCCAGGTGGAGAAGGGCGAGATCCCGATGTCGCGCATCGACGACGCGGTCACCCGCATCCTGCGCGTGAAGCTGCGCGCCGGTCTGTTCGACGGCAAGAAGCCGTCGCAGAACGCCTACGCCGGAAAGCAGGAGCTGCTGCAGGCGCGCGCGCTGGCGCGCCAGGCGGTGCGTGAATCGCTGGTGCTGTTGAAGAACAATGGCGGCGTGCTGCCGCTGGCGCGCGGTAAAAAGATCCTCGTCGTCGGCAAGAGCGCGGACAACATGGCCAACCAGTCGGGCGGCTGGTCGCTGACGTGGCAGGGCACCGACAACAAGAACAGCGACTACCCCGTCAGCGACACCATCCTGGCCGGCATCCAGGACGCCGCCGGCAAGGACAACGTCACCTTCAGCGAGAACGCCGCCGGCGTCGACGTCAGCAAGTTCGACGCCGTCATCGCCGTCATCGGCGAGACGCCGTACGCGGAAGGCGACGGCGACATCGGCCCATCGGGCACGCTGCGCCTGTCCGGCCGCCATCCCGAGGACCTGGCGGTGCTGCAGGCCGTGGCGGGCAAGGGCAAGCCGGTGGTGACGGTGCTGATGTCGGGCCGTCCGCTGTTCGTCAACGATGTGCTCAACCTGTCGGACAGCTTCGTCGCGGCCTGGCTGCCGGGTACCGAAGGCAAGGGCGTGTCCGATGTGCTGTTCCGCAAAGCGGACGGCAAGGTCAACGCGGACTTCCACGGCAAGCTGTCGTTCTCGTGGCCGAAGTCGGCCTGCCAGTCGCCGGTCAACGTCGGCGACGCCGCGTACGATCCGCTGTTCAAATACGGCTACGGCCTGACCTACGCGGGGGCGGCCGGCAAGCACGCCTTGCCGCTGCTGGACGCAAGCTATCCGGCCGGCGGCTGCGGCAAGGCCACCTCGGTGCCGGTGTACGCGCCCGCCGACCGCTCGACCTACGCGCTGTACGTCAGCAGCGGCGGCCAGCGCGTGGCACTGGGCGCGGACCTGAACGCTGTGTTCAACCTGCCCACCGTGAAGGTCGAAACCGCGCAGGTCAACACCCAGCAGGACGCCAAGCGCCTCACCTGGACCGGCGCGGCCAGGCTGGAAGCGCAAGCCGCGCACGCGCAGAAGCTGCCGGCGTTCGCTTCGGCCGACGGCGCACTGCAGTTTGATGCTATCGTGTCGGCTGCGCCGCAGGGCAAGGCCAGCATCGGCATCGAAACCGTGGAGCTGGACGCCAGCGCCGTGTTCCAGCGCCTCGCCGGCAAGGGCAAGCAGACGGTGAAGATTCCGCTGGCCTGCTTCAGCGCCAAAGGCCTGTCGCTGGCGGCATTGAGCACGCCGTTCAGCGTGTCCGCCGACGCGCCGTTCGCGGCGACGTTCGCCAACATCCAGATCGTTGGCGGCGCCGCCAGGGACAAGGATGCGCTGGCGTGCGGCGACTTTAAATAAACCCAGGAGATTCTCAAAGCATGGAAACCTATTCCCAAGCCGTCCCCGTGCCGGGTGGCCAGAGCCAGACCGGCGGCAACACCGGTCCGCTGATCATCGTCACCATCCTGTTCTTCATGTGGGGCCTGCTGACCTCCATGAACGACGTGCTGATCCCGCACCTGAAGGCGGTCTACACGCTGACCTACGTGCAGGCCATGCTGGTGCAGTTCTGCTTCTTCGGTGCGTACTTCATCGTCTCGCTGCCGGCCGGTATGCTGATCAAGAAGATCGGCTACCAGAACGGCGCCGTCGCCGGCCTGACCATCGCGGCAGCCGGCTGCGCGCTGTTCTACCCGGCGGCCACCAGCGGCTACACGCTGTTCCTGATCGCCTTCTTCGTGCTGGCGGGCGGCATCACCGTGCTGCAGGTGGCGGCCAATCCCTACGTGACGGTGCTGGGCGATCCGCAGACCGCCTCCAGCCGCCTGACGCTGACCCAGGCCTTCAACTCGCTGGGCACCACCGTGGCGCCAACGCTGGGCGGCATGTTGATCCTGGCCGGCGGCGTGATGAGCTCCGCCGACATGGCCAAGCTCACCACCGAACAACTGGCGGCCTACCACGCCACCCAGGCGGCCAGCGTGCAAGGCCCTTACCTGGTGCTGGCCGCGGCCCTGCTGGCGCTGGCGGTGTTGTTCGCATTGGCGCGCCTGCCCAAGATCGTCGACGCCGAACAGGCGGGCGGCGAAAGCGCCGGCTGGTCGGCCGTGCTGCAGCACCGCCATCTGGTGCTGGGCGCGGTGGCGATCTTCCTGTACGTGGGCGGCGAAGTCAGTATCGGCAGCTTCCTGATCAACTTCATGGGCGACGCCAAAGTGGCGAACCTGTCGGCCGCCGACGCCGCGCCTTTCGTCAGCTACTACTGGGGCGGCGCGATGGTGGGCCGCTTCATCGGCTTCGCCGTGATGCGCTACGTCAGTCCGGGCAAGGCGCTGGCCTTCAACTCGGCGGCGGTGATCGCGCTGGTGCTCACCGCGATCTTCAGCGGCGGCCACCTGGCGATGTGGGCGATGCTGGCGGTCGGCCTGTTCAACTCCATCATGTTCCCGACCATCTTCTCGATGGCGCTGAACAAGCTGGGACCACTGACCGGGCAGGGCTCGGGCGTGCTGTGCATGGCCATTGTCGGCGGCGCGCTGGTGCCGTTCGGTCAGGGCCTGCTGGCAGACACCATGAGCCTGCAGATGTCCTTCCTGGTGCCGGCGGCCTGCTACACCTTCATCCTGTACTTTGGCCTGAAATACGCCGACATGTACTCGGACAAATAACTTGCCGCGGCTATACACACCATGGGTATAGCCGCATTCTCCTTCTAGCAAACCTGCTGAACTCTTTGCTGAAATCTACTGAATTGAACTTCACCGTACTCTCGCTGTCTAACTCAGTAACGGGAAGCAGAAATCAGTAGGTTTCAGTAAGGAGAGCAGCATGGTTGCTACAATGAGTGTGAACGTCTCCCCCTCCACCCTGTTCGCGCTGATGGAACGGCTGCGCGATTCCGGCATGTCCATCGATCCTGCGGAAGCCGTCAATGCCGCGATTCGCCATTGGCTCGCGTCCACGGCGGCCGCGCCACCGTTGCCGCTGCGGCGACCTCGCCATCCACGCTAGCTGCCGTTGTTGCGACTTCACCAACCGCGCCCGCTGCCGCAAACGCGCCTGCTGCCATGCCGCCCGCGCCGGCCCCCGCTTCGGCGCACCGCGACGTAGCCCCCGGCCAAGGCTGGACCGAGCCAGAACGCAGAAAATTCCGGCTCCGTCTTGAGGACGTCGCCTTCGACTGAGCGCTGCCGCTCTGTTGATTTTTTTGATCTGGCGCATGGATATCGCGCCTCAAGATCCGCACTATCATGGCACTGACATAGACAAAGGACAGAGCCATGAGCAACACCATCAAAGCATATCTGGTCGGCGGCGGTATCGGCTCGCTGTCCGCCGCGGCCTTCATGATCCGCGACGCCGGCATCGACGGCCGCAACATCACCATCTTCGAAGCGCTGCCGCTGGCCGGCGGCAGCCTCGATGGCGGCGGCAACGCGGACACCGGCTACACACTGCGCGGCGGCCGCATGCTCACCACCGACAACTACGAATGCACCTGGGATCTGTTCAAGAGCATCCCCTCGCTGGAACACGAAGGCCAGAGCGTCTACGACGAAACGGTGGCCTTCAACAAAATGCACAAATCGCACTCGCAGGCCCGCCTGGTCGACCGCAACCGCTTCCGCGTCAACGTGACCTCGATGGGCTTCAGCATGCAGGACCGCGCCGAGCTGCTGGCGCTGGCCGAAGCCGACGAGGACAAACTGGGCGACAGCGCCATCACCGACTGGCTGTCGCCGGAATTCTTCGACACCAAATTCTGGTACATGTGGGCCACCACCTTCGCCTTCCAGCCGTGGCACAGCGCCGTGGAATTCAAGCGCTACCTGCATCGCTTCATGATGGAGTTCTCGCGCATTGAAACGCTGGCCGGCGTCAAGCGCACCGTCTACAACCAGTACGACTCCTTCGTGCGTCCACTGCAGCACTGGCTGCAACAGCAGGGCGTGCAGGTTATCCGCGACTGCAAGGTCGACGACATCGAGCTGCAGGAGGAGGGCGGCGTGCTGACCGCGTCGGCGCTGCGCTGCACCCGCAACGGCGAGGCCACCACCATCGCCGTCGCCCCGCACGACCTGGTGTTCTTCCAGAACGGCTCGATGACCGACGCCTCCAGCTTCGGCAGCATGCACAGCGCACCGGCCAAGCTGGACAAGCGCGACAGCCAGGGCTGGGCCTTGTGGGAAAAGCTGGCGGTGGACCGTCCGCAGTTGGGCAACCCGGCCGTCTTCAATTCCAGCATCCCGGAATCGTGGTGGGAGTCGTTCACCGTCACGCTGAAGGACCCCGCGTTCTTCGACAAGATGGAACAGTTCAGCGGCAACGCGGCCGGCACCGGCGGCCTGGTGACGTTCAAGGATTCGAACTGGCTGATGTCCATCGTGCTGGCGCACCAGCCGCACTTCGCCGGCCAGCCGGAAGGCGTGCAGGTATTCTGGGGCTACTCGCTGCATCCGGACCGCGTCGGCAATTTCGTCGCCAAGCCCATGGCCGATTGCACCGGCGAGGAGATCCTGCGCGAGCTGTGCGGCCACCTGAATTTCGACATGGAGATCATGGCCAAGGCCAACTGCATCCCATGCCGCATTCCCTACATCACCAGCATGTTCATGCCGCGCTTTAAGAGCGACCGTCCGCTGCCGGTGCCGCCCAACTCGCGCAACCTGGCCTTCGTCAGCCAGTTCGTCGAAGTGCCGGAGGACGTGGTGTTCACCGTCGAATACTCGGTGCGCGCGGCGCAGATGGCGGTCTACCAGCTGCTCGACGTCAAGCGCGCGGTGCCGCCGGTCAGCCATCACGACAAGTCGATGAAGGTGAAACTGGAAGCCCTCATGAAGGCTTTCCAATAAGACGAAGTGCGACGACGCCGGGCGCGGCCGGCTGGCGGCATCAGGCTAGAACGCCCATCAGCTTCTGCATCGGGCTCAGTTCGATCAGCGAGTCCGGCTCGTCGATTTCCATGACGACGTCGTTATAGGCCACCGCGCGCAAAGGTTCCACTTCGATGGTGTCGGAAAGGCGCGCCTCGTCCAGCATCTGCTGGAGCACCGGCGCGTCCAGCACGTTGAGTTTCGCCAGCAGAGCGCCGTACTTGCGGACATCCGCATCATTGGCCGCGATTTTATCGGCTGGCCGTATCGCCAGATTAAGGCAGCCGAACACCGCAAACACGCCCAGCAGCCAGGCGGATGGAATCAACATCTGGGCGGCCAGTGCCGCAACCGCGCTGCTGCCTGCCAGCAGGCTGATGAAGGTGAGCATGGTCTGTATCCGGCGATAAAAGCGCGAGGTACGTTGGCACAGACGCTGGGCATAGCGCAAATTGAACTGCAATTCTTCCTTGATCTCATCCATGACTGTTCCTTTTCTTCAAAGGTCCATGCGCCGGACAGTTTCATTGTATGCCTTGCGGCGCCACGATGGCGGGCGCACGACATCAATCATGCGGTGCTCTTGAAAGCACACGCTGCGGTATGTCAAAGGTGTAGAGGCGGCTGGCAGGCTGCATGCGCTGCCGGCCGCGAAAGGCTCGCTTACAGGAACCGGTCGAGGATTTTCTTGCTGTGCTTGTCCAGCTCGCGCACGTCGCGGATCAGGTAGTGGATGCCGTGGATGTCCGAGATCAAGAGCGTGTCCACCGTCAGGCGGCGGATGTCTTCCTCGCCGCGCAGCACGAACTCGGTGTCGCCGCGATCGGTCGCCACCGACCATGTGCACGGCGTGGCGAAACTGGTCACGCTGTTGATGCGCGCGATCTCCGGCATGAACTCGCGTCCCGCCAGCTCCTCGCGCACCAGCTGCCCAACGGCCGCCGGCAGATCCTCGATGCGGTCGATCCAGCCCACTTCCTTGCCGTCGGTGCTCACCAGTGCGATGCCGTCGTCCGGCGCCTGCACCGGGAAGGCGCGCACCGGCGCCACGCTCTCGTGCACTTCACCCTCGGCCGTGGTCAGCACCAGGCGGCCGAAGGGATTGCGTGTCAATTCAAAATTCGTCGTCATGTTCTTGTTCTCTTAATCTTTGCTGCCGCTGTCGTCGAGATCCGTGTCGACGTTGCGGGCCTGCGCCTGGTACAGGCGGTAGTAGGCGCCTTCGCGCGCCATCAGGTCGTCGTGCGCGCCTTCCTCCACCACCACGCCTCGGTCCAGCACCACCAGGCGGTCCGCCTTCTGCAGCGTGGACAGCCGGTGCGCGATGGCGATCGTGGTGCGGCCTTGCACCAGGTTCTCCAGCGCGCGCTGGATCTCCTTCTCGGTCTCGGAATCGACCGAGGACGTGGCCTCGTCGAGGATCAGGATCTTCGGATCGATCAGCAGCGCGCGCGCGATCGAGATGCGCTGGCGCTCGCCGCCGGACAAGCCCTGTCCACGCTCGCCCACCATCGAATCGTAACCCTGCGGCAGGCGCAGGATGAACTCGTGCGCGTGCGCGGCGCGCGCGGCGGCGATGATCTCGGCGCGCGTGGCGCCCGGTTTGCCGTAGGCCAGATTCTCGGCGATGGTGCCGAAGAACAGGAACGGCTCCTGCAGCACCAGGCCGATGTTGCGGCGGTAGTCGGACACCGCGAACGAGCGGATGTCCACGCCGTCCAGCATGATCGCGCCTTCCGACACATCGTAGAAGCGGCAGATCAGATTGACCAGCGTCGACTTGCCCGAACCCGAATGGCCCACCAGGCCGATCATCTCGCCGGCCTTGATGTCGAGCGAGATGCCGCGGTTGACTGCACGGTTCCCGTAACGGAAGCCCACTTCGCGCAAGGTGATGTTGCCATCGACCTTGGCCGGCTTGACCGGGTTCGCAGGCTCCGGCACCGACGACACGTGGTCGAGGATGTCGAAGATGCGCTTGGCGGCCGACGCAGATTTCTGCGTCACCGAGACGATGCGGCTCATCGAATCCAGGCGGCCGTAGAAGCGGCTGGAGTAGGCGATGAAGGCCGACAGCACGCCGACCGTGATGTGGCCCTTGGACACCTGGTAGATGCCGAACACCCAGATCACCAGCAGCCCAAGCTCCGTCAGGAACGACACGGTCGGCGAGAACAGCGACCAGATTTTATTGAGCTTGTCGTTGACCGCCAGATTGTGCTTGTTGGCGGTGCGGAAGCGCGCCGCTTCGCGCGACTCCTGCGCGAACGCCTTCACCACGCGGATGCCGGGGATGGTATCGGCCAGCACGTTGGTCACCTCGCCCCACACGCGGTCGATCTTCTCGAAGCCGGTGCGCAGGCGGTCGCGCACCACGTGGATCAGCCACGCGATGAACGGCAGCGGCAGCAGCGTGAAGATCGCCAGCCACGGATCGATCGAGAACAGGATCACGCCGGTCATGATGATCATCAGGCAGTCCGACGCGAAGTCCAGCAGGTGCAGCGACAGGAACACGCAGATGCGGTCACTCTCGCTGCCGATGCGCGACATCAAGTCGCCGGTGCGCTTGCCACCGAAGTATTCCAGCGACAGCCGCAGCAAGTGGTCATACGTCTCGGTGCGCAGGTCGGCGCCGATGCGCTCCGACACCAGCGCCAGCACATAGGTCTTGCCCCAGCCAAGTATCCACGCCAGCACCGCCGACCCCACCAGGCCGGACATGTACAGCGCCACCAGCGAGGTATCGACCGGCGCGCCGTTCTGGTACGGGATCAGCACCTTGTCCATCAGCGGGATGGTCAGGTAGGGCGGGATCATGTGGGCGCCGGTCGACAGCAGCATCAGCGCGAAGCCAAAGCCCAGCTGCAGCTTGTACGGGCCGGCGAAGCGCCACAGGCGGAACAAGGTCCACGTGGACGGCGGCGTGTACACCACCTTGGTGCAGATCGGGCATTCCTCCTGCTCCGGCTCCAGCGGCGCCTTGCAGCTCGGGCAGACGTTCTTTTCCTCGCGCACCACCGGCACGCCCAGCGCATGGCTGTCGCGGTGCGCGTTGAATTGTTCGACCAGGCGGATCGCCTGCAGGTTCTGGCCCAGCGTGAAGCGCCAGGCGCCAAGCCGGCCGCCGTGGTTCACCAGCTCCAGGTGGCCGACGCCCGCGTGGTCGTGGTGTTTGAGCTCCAGGTCCTTAGCGAAAGGCCAATGTTGCCAGTCCGCGCGGCCCGGCGCGCGCGCCAGCACGCCGCGTTCGGTGACGACAATCACGCCCTTGGAAAAACGAAGTTGTTCATCCAGGTCAACCTCCAGGGCACTTACCGCGTTTTCCCCATGGGAAAGTTGTGCCTGCACCTCGGAACGCCAGCGCTCGGGAAGCTCGCTCTGGCTGGTGTTGGAGGAAAGTTGTTCTGTTGTCATCGTGCAGCGTACTCCGGTGGCGAAAAGGTGGAACAAAGGTGGAACTAGTTAGGCGTTGCGACTGATGCAAGCGCTTTATTTACGGTATTCTGTCAATGGTCACATCCTTGACTGATATCAAGGAAAACCAGTGTTTTGTTGGCGGCAAGTATAACGCACGCGCAGGGTGGGCCAAATGCAATTTGGCCGCCGGCGGTGGTACAGAGGTTAAAATACGGCGCGGGCTGGCCACGGCTGATAACAAAGATACAAGAATAGAAACATGACCAAGAAGAAAGACATAGAAGTTCTCCGCGTCACCCATTTGCGCGGACCCAATATCTGG
Organism: Duganella caerulea; assembly: GCF_040362985.1. Classification (NCBI taxonomy): domain Bacteria; kingdom Pseudomonadati; phylum Pseudomonadota; class Betaproteobacteria; order Burkholderiales; family Oxalobacteraceae; genus Duganella; species Duganella caerulea. The sequence continues at coordinate 296,665 of NZ_BPWJ01000002.1, forward strand.
ACCTATCGCCCGGTGATCGAGGCGTGGCTGGATATCGGCGAACTGGAGAATTTCCCCTCGAATTTGTTGCCTGGCTTGTACGAGCGCCTGACCGCGATCCTGCCGGGCCTGATCATCCATCGCTGCGGCGTGGGCGAGCATGGCGGCTTCCTCGAGCGCCTGCGCGACGGCACCTACGCCGGCCACATCCTCGAACACGTTGTGCTGGAACTGCAAAACCTGGCCGGCATGAAGACCGGCTTCGGCAAGACGCGCCAGATCGGCGAGAACACCGGCTTGTACAAGATGGCCTTCCGCACCCGCCAGGAGCAGGTGGGACGCGCCGCGCTGGCCGCCGGCCGCGACCTGCTGATGGCGATGATCAACGATCAACCATACGACCTGGCCGCCACCGTGGCCGAGCTGACCGACCTGGTCGAGTCGCTGTGCCTCGGCCCGAGCACCGCCAACATCGTCGATGCCGCCACCGTGCGCAAGATCCCGTCGATCCGCCTGACCGATGGCAACCTGGTGCAGCTGGGCCATGGCGCCCGCCAGCGCCGCATCTGGACCGCCGAAACCGAACAGACCAGCGCCATCGCCGAAGGCATCGCCAGCGACAAGGACTTGACCAAGTCGCTGTTGGCCTCGTGCGGCGTGCCGGTGCCGGAAGGTGAGCTGGTCACCAGCGCCGAAGCGGCGTGGGAAGCGGCGCAGGACATCGGCCTGCCGGTCGTGGTCAAGCCGTACGACGGCAACCATGGCCGCGGCGTCTCGCTCAACCTGATGACCGAAGCCGACGTCACCGCAGCCTACGTGCTGGCCGCGCGCAAGGGCGGCAGCAAGAGCGTGATCGTCGAGCGCTACATCGCCGGCAACGAGCACCGCCTGCTGGTGGTCGGCAAGCGCCTGGTGGCGGCGGCCGCCGGCGAAGCGCTGTGGGTCACCGGCGACGGCAAGTCCAACATCATCGAATTGTGCGACGCCCAGATCAACACCGACCCGCGCCGCGGCACCACCGAGGACGCGCCGCTGAACGTCATCGCGCCGCAGCACGGCGCCGAGATCATCCTGGAGCTGCAGCGCCAGGGCATGACCGCCTACTCGATTCCGCTGGACGGCCAGAAGGTGCTGATCCAGACCAACGGCAACGTCGCCACCGACGTCACCGACAAGGTGCACCCGCAAGTGGCCGCGATGGCCACGCTGGCCGCGCGCGTGGTCGGGCTGGACATCGCCGGCATCGACGTGGTGGCCGCCGACATCTCGCGTCCGCTGGAAGAGCAGGGCGGCGCCGTCATCGAAGTCAACGCCAGCCCCGGCCTGCTGGCCCACCTCAAGCCCGCCGCCGGCGAACCGCGCAACGTCGGCGAAGCGATTGTCGACCACCTGTTCGCGCCGGACGAGGACGGACGCATGCCCATCGTCGGCATCACCGGCAAGCACGGCGCCACCATGGCCTCGCGCCTGATCGCCTGGCTGCTGCAGATCAGCGGCAAGAAGGTCGGCCTGTCGTGCGCGGACGGGCTGTTCGTCAACGGCCGCCTGCTGCCGCGCGACGGCTTCAGCGACTGGGAAAGCGGCGAACGCCTGCTGCTCAACAAGAACGTCGAAGCCGGCGTGTTCGAAGCCAGCGCCCATATGATCCTGACCGAAGGCCTGGCCTACGACAAATGCGCGGTCGGCGTGGTGACCGACGTCAGCGACTTCGAGGACGTGGCCGAGTTCCATATCGCCAGCCTGGACAAGCTGTACGGCGTGCTGCGGACCCAGGTCGACGTGGTCCTGCCGAGCGGCGTGGCGGTGCTCAACGCCGCCGATCCGCAGGTGGTCGACATGGCCGACCTGTGCGACGGCGACGTGATGTTCTACGGCGTCGACGAACACCTGGCCGCCATCGCCGCGCACCGCCAGGACGGCAAGCGCGTGGTGTTCCAGCGCGCCGAACGCATCGTGCTGGCGCAGGGCCACGAGGACATCGCCAGCCTGCCGCTGTCGCCGCTGGTGCCGCCGGAAGCCGTGCTGGCCGCGATCGCCGCCGGCTGGGCGCTGGGCCTGACGCCTGAATTGATCGGCGCCGGCCTGCGCACCTTCGACGCCAACCCGAAGCGAACTCATCACTGATACATCACGAAAGAACAAGCAGAGTTATGGAAGTCATCCGCACCCGCGCGCTGCGCGGACCGAATCTTTGGAGCCACCACACGGCGGTGGAAGTGATCGTATCGTGCCCGTCCGAGGAGCGCTCGATCGCCACGCTGCCCGGCTTCGAGCAGCGCCTGCACGCCCGCTTCCCCGCCATCGGCGCCCTGCAAACCGCCGGTTACACCGACGCCGTGCCGCTGGCGCGCGTGCTGGAAGTGGCGGCCCTGAGCCTGCAGGCGCAGGCCGGCTGCCCGGTCACCTTCAGCCGCACCACCGCCACGCTGGAAGAGGGCATCTACCAGACCGTCGTCGAGTACAGCGAGGAAGCGGTGGGCCGCCTGGCGATCACGCTGGCGCACAACCTGATCAACGCCGCCCTGGCCGACACGCCGTTCGACTTGACCGGCGCGCTGAACGAACTGCGCGACCTCGATGAAGACGTGCGCCTTGGCCCGAGCACCGGCGCCATCGTCAGCGCCGCCGTCGCGCGCGACATCCCGATCCGCCGCCTGACCGAAGGCAGCATGGTGATGTTCGGCTGGGGCTCGCGCCAGCGCCGCATCCAGGCCGCCGAGATGGACAGCACCAGCGCCATCGGCGAATCGATCGCGCAGGACAAGGAACTGACCAAGAAGCTGCTGCACGCGGCCGGCGTGCCCGTGCCCAACGGCCGCTCGGTGGAAGACGTCGAAGACGCCTGGGCCGCCGCGCAGGAAATCGGCCTGCCGGTGGTGGTCAAGCCGAAGGACGGCAACCAGGGCAAGGGCGTCACCGTCAACGTGATGACCAAGGAGCACCTGGCCAAAGCCTTCCACACCGCGCGTGAATTCCGCGACAACATCATGGTCGAGCGCTACCTGCCGGGCCACGATTACCGCCTGCTCGTCATCGGCAACAAGCTGGTGGCCGCCGCGCGCCGCGACCCGCCGCAAGTGGTGGGCGACGGCACGCATACCGTGCGTGAACTGGTCAGCATCGTCAATGCCGACCCGCGCCGAGGCAGCGGCCATTCGACCTCGCTGACCAAGATCCGCTTCGACGACATCGCGCTGGCGCGCCTGGCGCTGCAGGACCTGGACGCCGATTCGATCCCGGCCAAGGGCCAGCGCGTCATCCTGCGCAACAACGCCAACCTGTCGACCGGCGGCACCGCCACCGACGTCACCGACGACGTGCACCCTGAAGTGGCGGCGCGCGCGGTGGAAGCGGCGCAGATGATCGGCCTCGATATCTGCGGCGTCGACGTGGTCTGCGACGGCGTGCTGCAGCCGATCGAGAACCAGCGCGGCGGCGTGGTGGAAGTGAACGCCGCGCCCGGCCTGCGCATGCACATCGCGCCATCGTTCGGCAAGGGCCGCGCGGTGGGTGAAGCCATCGTCAACACCATGTTCGCCCCGGGCGACAACGGCCGCATTCCGGTGGTCGCCGTCACCGGCACCAACGGCAAGACCACCACCGTGCGCCTGATCGCCCATCTGCTCACGGCCAGCGGCCTGCGCACCGGCATGACCAACACCGACGGCGTCTACATCGAAGGCCGCCAGACCGACAGCGGCGACTGCAGCGGCCCGCGCAGCGCGCGCAACGTGCTGCTGCACCCCGACGTCGACGCGGCCGTGTTCGAGACCGCGCGCGGCGGCGTGCTGCGTGAAGGCCTGGCCTTCGACCGTTGCCAGGTAGCTGTCGTCACCAACATCGGCAGCGGCGACCACCTCGGCCTGAACTACATCACCACGGTGGAAGACCTGGCCGTGCTGAAGCGCGTGATCGTGCAGAACGTCTCCGAGAGCGGCTTCGCTGTGCTGAACGCGATTGATCCCATCGTCGCCGGCATGGCCGCGACCTGCCGCGGCAAGGTGATCTTCTTCGGCGCGGAACGCGGCCATCCGGTGATCGCCACCCACCTGGCGCAGGGCAGCCGCACCGTGTACGTGGAAGACGGCCATATCGTCGCCGCCGAAGGCAAGAACCTGCAGCGCATTCCGCTGTCGGAAGTGCCGATCACCCGCAACGGCGCCATCGGCTTCCAGGTGGAGAACGTGATGGCATCGGTCGCCGCCGCGTGGGGCGTGGGCATCAGCTGGGACGCGATCCGCCTCGGCCTGAAAACCTTCGCCAACGATTCCGACAACGCGCCCGGCCGCTTCAACGTGTTCGACTACAAGGGCGCCACGCTGATCGCCGACTACGGCCACAATCCGGACGCCATCCTGGCGCTGGTGCAGGCGGTGGAGACCATGCCGGCCAAGCGCCGCGCGGTGGTGATCAGCGGCGCCGGCGACCGCCGCGACCAGGACATCACGCAGCAGACGCAGATCCTGGGCCGCGCCTTCGACGACGTGATCCTGTACGAGGACGCCTGCCAGCGCGGCCGCGTGGACGGCGAAGTGGTGGGCCTGTTGCGTTCGGGCCTGAACGGCGCCCCGCGCACCACGCACATCCAGGAGATCTACGGCGAATTCCTCGCCATCGACACCGCCCTGGCGCGCCTGAAAGAGGGCGACCTGTGCCTGATCCTGGTCGACCAGGTGGAAGAAGCGCTGGCGCACATCGCCAAGCGCATCGCCGAAGCCTGAGGCGCGGCGCCCACGTGAAAACCGGCCTGCTGGCCGGTTTTTTTTCGTCCCGCGGCTGTGATATTTCGTGACATTGCAATTGGGCGCGGGATTCCCGCAGGCAATGAGATAATGCCTAATCAGCAATTTTCTTCTTACCGATTGATGCAAATGACCCTAGTGCCGGAGCAGCTGCGTGCGTTGCTGGCGGGCTTCTCAAGCGAACGTCGCCTGTACGCGCTGACCGTGGACGGCGCCGCCGCCGACACCCTGATGGTGGAAGCCTTTTTTGCCGACGACCCGCTGCAGGGCGTTGGCGAGCGCGACATCATCGCGCTCTCGCCCAGCGCCTACCTCGACCTGTCCAGCCTGCTGGGCAAGCGCGCCGTGCTGGAAGTGAGCCTGGCCGACGGCAGCCGCGCGCGCTTCAGCGGCCATGTCAGCCAGGCGGGCATGCTGGGCAGCGAAGGCGGGTTGGCGCGCTATCGCCTGCGCCTGACGCCATGGCTGTGGCGCCTGCGGCACGTGCGCAATAGCCGCGTATGGCAGGATAGCAGCGTCACCGACATTGTCGATACCGTACTGGGCGGCTACGCCCCGGACGCGCTGTGGCGCTGGAGCGGCGACGTCGCCGCCTTCATGGAGCAGGTGGCGCCGCGCAGCTACTGCTGCCAGTACCGCGAATCCGATTACGACTTCATCCTGCGCCTGCTCAGCGAGGAAGGCCTGGGCTGGCGCTTCGAGGACACGCCGGACGGCGCATGCATGGTGCTGTTTGCCGACAGCACGCAGGACAGCGCCGTGCCGGAGGACGCCAGCAGCGCCGCTGGCGGCGGCTTGCGCTACCATGCCGCGCGGGTCGGCGAAAGCCAGGACACCATCCAGGCGCTGCGCGCCAACCGCCGCCTGCACGCCAGCCTGATGACGGTGCTGAGTTACGACTACAAAGCCAAGAAATCGACCGCCGCCAGCGTGCCGGCGCTTTTGCCGGCCGGAGGCGCCAAGGCGCCGATGGTCGAGAGTTACGACCATCCCGGCCAGTATTTCTACGCCGACGCTGCGCAGGCGGAACGCTACGCCAGCCTGCAAATGGAGGCGCACGAGGCGGGCGGCCGCTTGTGGCAGGCCCGCTCGACCGTGCGTACGCTGCGCGCCGGCACCCGCTTCACGCTGACGCAAGGCCCGCTGGCAGGTGGCGAGAGTCCCGCTTATGTGGTGCTGCGCGTGCTCAGCGTCGGCGTCAACAACCTGCCCGCGCCGGCGCGGCACGGCCTGGCCGAGCTGTTCGGTCCGATCCCCGAGCTGCTGGAGGAAATCGCCGTCGAACGCACTGCGCAGTTGCCGGGTGCGCAGTTACCGGCTGAGTTCGCGCTGGCGTTGCAGCAAGCACGCGACAGCGGCTACGCCAACTGCTTCGAAGCGCTGCCGGCCGAGTTGCCATGGCGGCCGATGGTCGATGGACGCGGCGTACGCCACCACGCCAAACCGACCGCGTACGGCAGCCAGAGCGCCATCGTGGTCGGCGCCGATGGCGGCGACCAGCCCAGCGGGGCCGACGAACTGTATTGCGATGCGTTCGGCCGCGTGCGCATCCGCTACCACTGGCAGGACGACGCCAACGCCACCTGCTGGGTGAGGGTGGCGCAGCGCACGGCCGGCGGCGGCATGGGCAGCCAGTTCCTGCCGCGCATCGGCCAGGAAGTGCTGGTGCAGTTTATCGAGAACGACATCGACCGCCCCATCATCATCGGTGCCCTGTACAACGGCCAGGGCGAGGGCGGCGTGCCATGCACGCCGGGCGGCGAAGCAGGCGGAGACAGCGCCGGCGTGTTCGATCCGGCGCACGACCACGGCGTATCGGCCCAGGGCAATCTGGCAGGCGGCAACAGCCCGCCATGGCATGGCGCCTCGGGCGACAGTGCCGGCCACCGCAACGGCGCGGCCCAGTGGGGCATGCGCAGCAAGGAGTTCGGCGGCGCCGGCTACAACCAGCTGCTGTTCGACGACACCGACGCGCAGGGACGCGTGCAGCTGCGCTCCACGCACGCCGCCAGCGAACTGACGCTGGGCCACCTGATCCACAGCGCCGACAACTATCGCGGCAGCCTGCGCGGGCAGGGGGCCGAACTGCGCACCGATGCCTACGGCGTGGTGCGCGGCGGCGCGGGCCTGCTCGTCACGAGCTACCAGGTCAGCCACAATGCCGCCGAGCGCGAACCAATGGGCGACAACACGTCCGGCATCGCGCTGATGAAGCAGGCCGTCAAGCTGGGCCAGACGTTCAGCGAGGCGGCCAGGACGCATGAGACCGTGGCCTACGCCAGCCACCTTGGCGGCGCCAAGGCCGATGCCAGCGTGCTCGATGGGCAGTCGGCGCCGCTGAAGGCGATGCTGGCGGCGGTGTCCGGCATGGTCGGCGACGCCAGCCTGGATGCGGCGCAGGCCGACGCCGCGAGCAAGGACAGCAGCCCCGGCGACGGCAAGCTGCCGCACAGCAGTTCGCCGATCATCGCCATCTCCGCCAGGGGCGGTCTGGGCGTGACGGCCGGGCAGGACCTGCAATTGGCGAACGGAGAGACGCTGACGCTGATGAGCGGCGACGACACCCAGTTCGCGGCCGGCGGCCAGTTCCGGCTGCACAGCGGCCAGGCCATCGGCGTGCTGGGCGGCGCCGTCAAGGCGGGCGAGCAGGGCGTGGGCGTGCAGCTGATCGCGGCCAAGGACGCCGTCGATATCCAGGCGCATGCCGATGAGTTGAAAGTGCAGGCGCGCGACGACATCAATCTGGTCAGCGCCAACGCCTATGTCGACTGGGCCGCGGCCAAGCGCATCAGCCTGTCGACGGCGGGCGGGGCCAATATCACCATCGAAGGCGGCAATATCACGGTGCAGTGCCGGGGTAAAATCACGATCCACGCCGGCGCCAAGAATTTTGCAGGGCCGGATAAGCTCGGCTATGCGCTGCCACCGCTGCCGCGTTCGATCTGCAAGAAATGCAAGCGCAACGCGGCCAAATCCGGCGCGCCGTTCTCGCTGGTGGAAGGTTGAGGACGCCATGCTGATCAACCGTCATCCCTCCGGCTGGAAAGACGCGCTGCACGCCAGCCTGCAAGACCGCGAAGGGAATGTCTGCCTGCTGGTGGACGGTGTGCACAACGAATTGTTCTATCCAACATTGAAGAAGTCCGTGGGCTTCCGCTATCTGTCGCTGTACGCCACTGCGCCAGCCGCCGACGAGGAGACATTGGGTCTGGCGCCGATACTGGTGCAATACAGCGGTGAGCATCGCAAGCAGTGGGACGCGTTGCTCGAGCTGACTGACGGCAGGCCCGCGCTCAGCATCATCGTCACGCCGGAATCGATCGAACAGCTGGCGGCACGGCTGATCCCGTGGTGCGTGGTCGATGCGGATGGCTACACGCTGGCGCTGTCCTTCGCCGACACGCGCATCCTGCCGGCGTTGGCGGACGCGTTGACGCCGGAGCAGCGGGGCCAGTTCGTCGGCCCTGCGCTGCAGTGGCGTTGTACGGGCCGCGACGCCAGCTGGCTGGAGCTGTCGTTGCCTGCACCGATGCCGTCTGAGCAGGCCGCGCCGCCAGCGGATAAGGTGCAACTGTCGGCGCAACAGGTGGCGGCGCTGATGGCCGCGTCGGAGGCTGACAGCATCGCCTACCAGTTCGCACAGTACATCAGCAAACCACTGGCCGCCTACGCGGCCTATGATGCGCATGCGCTGATCGAACAATGGTTGCGGGTGGCGGATCGCGTCCAGATCGAAGGCAACCGGGACCGTTTCGCGCTGTGCGAGTTTGGCATTGAGCGGCCCGGGCTGTTGCAGGATAAGCGCTATCTGGCGTTGCTGGAACATGGCGGCGGTCCGCGCACGCTGGATGAAACCCGCGCCTTGCTGTCATAACAGATGGAGTCACACACATAATCATGAATCTGAAAACTACCTTCCGGCTTGTTCTCCTGCTCGCAGGCGTGTCTGCGCTGCTCGCAGGCTGCGCGCATGCAGAAGCTGCGCCGCCAAAAAATCTGGGTGTCGCGGTCCGCTCGATCAATTACTCCGGCAAGGAGGTCGTGCTGATGGTGATCGATCCGAAGGATAAGAAAAATGGCGGCGGCGGGGACGCGTTGAACCCATACAGCGCTGGTGGAACAATTTGTTGCTTTTCCATTCCGGCGGAATGGCATCCGGGCTTGCAGGTAATCGTCAAGTACAACCTCTATCCCGACCCGGCATGGCATGAACAATTGGTCGATATACCGCCATATCCAGAGGGGATCGCCGGCGAGATCTGGCTCGCCATGCACGAGGATGGACGCGCCGAGGCCGTCGTGTCGCAATTCGGCCCAACGCGGCCGGAATGGCCGGGAAGGGTGAAGGGGCTGCCGATCGCTTCGAAAGCCTATGTGACCAAGCTAAGGGCTGATCGGCTCGAGTATCAACGAGGTATTTTGGAGGCTATGGAGCAGGGCTTGAAAAAAGATATGGCGAGCATGAGTAAAGAGCAGATCGATGATTTTAAATCGGCCATTGAGAATACCAAAAATAGAATTCGTCAACTGGAGAAAGAGCAACCATGACCTCCATGCTGTCGCCCCCAATACCGTTGACTGCTGCCGATCCGTCGAAGTCCAGGGAATTCTTCTTGCCTGAAGAATTAGTGAAAATCAACAAAATTCACAATGCGCGGGAGTGCCCGGAGACCGGCACCATGCCGCCGCCATGCAACGTTAATATGGTCTTTGGTTTCTTTTTTGACGGAACAAATAACAATCTCCAGAGAGATTTCCCGACGTTTAACCAGAGTAACATCGCCAGGCTCTACTTGGCTTTCCCTGGTGGTGATGATGTCGAACCATGGCCCAAAGATAAGACTTCTCCTCATTACTTCCGCATCTATGTCCCGGGCGTTGGGACAAAGTTTAAACCGGTGGCCGATACCGGCGAAGGCGATATGAAGAAGGATGGACTTGCGTTTGCCAAGCGCGGGCAAAACCGGATTATCTGGGCGCTGGTGGCTGCCATCAATAACGTTCATAAATATTACCTTGATGGTGAGCTGGTCGACGCAAGCACATTTTTAGCAGAATATAATTCTCTGGACCTCCCCAGCTTCGGCGCCACCAAAGGCGGCTGGTTTAATTTCAGTCGCGGCGAGGTGGACAAATTGACGGCCGCTTTCACCAAGACCTTGACTGAGCTGCATAAAAAACTCGCGGTCTATCTGCCGATCGGCGAAGGCCAGAAGAAGGACAAGGGGGTGGTCGAGCATCTCTACTATTCGATTTTCGGCTTCTCGCGTGGCGCGGCGGAAGCGCGCGTGTTCGCCAACTGGTTTCTTTGGCTATGCAGGCTCGATGCTACGCTGACGAAAAAGCCAGGGCCGACTCTGGGTTCTATCCCGGTCACGTTCGACTTCATGGGGCTGTTCGACACGGTTGCCTCGGTCGGCCTTGCATCGTCCGCACCGGTGCTCGGCGCCCACGGCCACTATGGCTGGGCGGACGCCACGGATTCGCTGAAGATGCCTGAGGTTCCTCCCACGAAGTGCCTGCATCTGGTTTCTGCGCACGAGATTCGCCGCTCGTTCCCGCTCGACTCCCTCATGAGTGAGAACACGTCGCCGGCGAACTGCACCGAGATCGTGATGCCGGGCGTGCACTCGGATGTGGGCGGCGGCTATTTTCCCAAAGAGCAGGGCCGTGGCAAGGATGCGCAAGGAGAGGACATGCTGTCGCGGATCCCCTTGTCGATGATGTATCGCGAAGCACGTTTGGCCGGTGTGCCGTTGAGGCTGGAAGACGCGCCGGAAACGGTCAAGCGCGGATTCCGCGTCAGCCCAAAATTGATCGAAACCTTTAATGCTTTCGTGATTGCCAGCGGGAGCACCGCCAAAGCTCCCCCCCAGCCGCTGCACGAGATCATGGCGAAGCAGCACCAACTGTACATCCAGTGGCGTAAGAAAATGATCGGCAATATGAAGGCCTTGCAGAGCGTGATCGACAGCGACAGCTGCGACCGCGAGGACATCCTGGCCGCCGATAAGGAACTGGCCGAGGAAGTGGAGAAGTTCAATGCGTGGCGCGCCTGGAAGCGTGACATGACGACCGACAGCCAAGCGCAAACCCCATTCAGCTATTCCGAGTGGTCCACTATCGAAACCTATTGGGACCAGCCCGCGCCGCCTGCCGCCATCACCGACTTGTTCGACAACTACGTCCATGATTCTCGCGCCTGGTTCAAGCCGTTCGGTAAGAACTCGGAGGATGTGCTGGAAGGGATGGAACAGCTGGCGATGCGCGAAGAGAAAATTCTCGAGTGGCAGCGCAACCCCGTGGGGCCTAAACCGGCGCCGTTGAGTAAGGCCGAATTTGATGCCGTCACTAAATACAAACCCGCTCGCAATACTCCTCAGGCATGCGAGGCGGCTGGCTTTGTCTCGAAAGGCCGCGAGGGCGTGGGCTTGAGTGGCGGATTTTTGCGCTATCGAAAAATCTATATGGGCGGGGATCGATTCAAGCCAGAAGGCGCGGTCTATGCGCAGGCCAAGCCGGCGACCAACAATTCTGCTGTCACCAGAGCGGATGCGCACGTCGCCGACCAAAACGCGTGAGGGTGGCAGATAACAAACCTCTTCCTGCCTGTGGCTGGCTTGAGCGCTGGATGTGCAATAGAAATTGGCTATTGAATTAATGAGTTTAATTATCTTTGCCTAACATCTTTCCCTGCGTACAATGGTTCCATTGATCACCCAATGAGGAACCAGTAATGAGCCAGCCACCTATCACCACCGCCTCGGGCATCCCGGTCGCCGACAACCAGAACTCCGCCAGCGCCGGCCCGCGCGGCCCGCTGCTGCTGCAGGACTTCCACCTGATCGAGAAGCTCCAGCACTTCAACCGCGAGCGCATTCCAGAGCGCGTCGTGCACGCCAAAGGTTCGGGCGCCTACGGCACCTTCACCGTCACCCACGACATCACCAAATACACCAAGGCCAAGCTGTTCTCCGAGATCGGCAAGAAGACCGACACCTTCGTGCGCTTCTCCACCGTCGGCGGCGAGAAGGGCAGCGCCGACACCGAACGCGATCCGCGCGGCTTCGCCATGCGCTTCTACACCGAGGAAGGCAACTGGGACCTGGTCGGCAACAACACGCCGATGTTCTTCATCAAGGACGGCATCAAGTTCCCCGACTTCATCCACACCCAGAAGCGCGATCCGCAGACCAACCTGAAATCGCCGACCATGATGTTCGACTTCTGGAGCAAGACGCCGGAAAGCCTGCACCAGGTCACGATGCTGTTCTCCGACCGCGGCACGCCGGACGGCTACCGCCACATGGACGGTTTCGGCAGCCACACCTTCAGCATGATCAACGCCGCCGGTGAACGCGTCTACGTCAAGTGGCACCTGAAAACCAGACAAGGCATCAAGAACCTGCCTGCCGCCGAAGCCACCCGCATCGCCGGCACCGACCCGGACTACGCCCAGCGCGACCTGTTCGGCGCCATCGCCGCCGGCGACTTCCCGCAGTGGGACGTCAAGCTGCAGGTGGCCACCGAGGCCGAGCTGGCCGCATGGGAAGCGCGCACCGGCTGGAATCCGTTCGACTTGACCAAGGTCTGGCCGCACAAGGATTTCCCGCTGATCCCGGTCGGCGTGTTCGAGTTGAACCGCAACCCGCTGAACTACCACGCCGAAGTGGAACAGGCCGCGCTGTCGCCGGCCAACGTGGTTCCGGGCCTGGGCTACTCGCCGGACAAGATGCTGCAGGCGCGCCTGTTCGCCTACCACGACGCGCAGCTGTACCGCGTCGGCACCAACCACCAGCACCTGCCGGTGAACGCGCCGCGCTGCCCGTTCCACAACCAGCAACGCGACGGCGCGATGGCCATCGCCAACGGCGGCGCGGCGCAGAACTACGCGGCCACCGAGGCCAACGGCAGCAATCCGCAGGGCCTGGGCAACGGCGAACCGGCGCTGGCGCTGCAAGGCGGCGCGGCGCGCTTCGACGGCCGCGGCAAGGAAGACGATTACACGCAAGCCGGTAATCTGTTCCGCCTGATGCCGGCGCAGGAGAAGCAAAACCTGTTCGACAACATCGCCGGTCCGTTGAGCCAGGTGAGCGCCGAGATCATCGCCCGCCAGCTGGCCCACTTCGACCAGGCCGACCCGGCCTACGGCGCCGGCGTGCGCGCGGCGCTGGCGGCCAAGGGTGTGACAGTGGCATAAAGGAAGCTGCGGGCCGCGCTGAATTGCACTACAATCGGATGGTGCAGTGCAGCGCAGCCCGTATTCTTCCGGAGGTCACACTTGAATCGCAAACCCGCCCAACTCTCGTCGCCTTCGATGCCGGGACAAGTCGTGCTGGCGCTGCAGGGAGGCGGCGCGTTGGGCGCCTACCAGGTGGGCGTCTACCAGGCGATGCACGAAGCCGGCGTCGAGCCGGACTGGGTGATCGGCACTTCCATCGGCGCCATCAACGGCGCCATCATCGCCGGTAACGAGCCGCGCTACCGCATGGACCGGCTGCGCCAGTTCTGGCACCGCATGGAGCAGAACGCGCTGGGCTTTTCCTTCATGCCGCGCGCGCTGGCCAACGCGGTGACGATGGGGCAGGGCATACCGGCCTTCTTCGAACCCAATCCAACCTCGTGGTGGAATCCCGACGCCAAGGTCGGCGTCGAGCACGCGTCCTTCTATCAAACCGCGCCGCTGCGCACCACGCTCGATACGCTGGTCGATTTCGACTACATCAACGACCGCCACACGCGGTTGACCGTCGGCGCGGTCAACGCGCGCAACGGCGCCATGCGCTACTTCGACAGCCGCAGGGAAGCGCTGGGCGCATCGCACGTGATGGCGTCCGGCGCCTTGCCGCCGGCCTTTCCCGCCGTGCGCATCGACGGCCAGCCTTACTGGGATGGCGGCATCTTCTCCAACACGCCGATCGAGGCGGTGCTGGACGACGAGCCGCGCCGCAGCTCGGTGATCTTCTCGGTGCAGGTGTGGAACCCGGACGGCAGCGAGCCGCAAAGCATGCTGCAGGTGCTCGACAAGTACAAGGAAATCCAATACGCCAGCCGCGCCAGCAATATCGAGCAGCAGCGCAAGCTGCACCGGCTGCGCCATGTGATTCGCCAACTGACGCTGCACCTGTCGGACGAAGCGGCGATGTCGCCCGAGGTGCGCGAGCTGGCCTCGTGGGGCTGCGGCACCACCATGCATGTGGTGTCGCTGAAGGCGCCGCGCATTGGCGGCGAGGACCACACCAAGGACATCGACTTCAGCGCCGCCGGCATCCGCGCCCGCTGGCACGCCGGCTACGAGGACACCCAGCGCATGATCGCCCTGCGCCCGTGGGACCGCGAGATCGATCCGATCGAAGGCATCGCCATCCACGAGCTGCCATAACACCAACAGCATGGCCGGTAAAATAATTCTTTAAGGCAATTAAATAGCTTATAATTATTTCCTCTTGGAAAACATTTATAAGCTCATGAACTCCTCATCCCTTTGTTTGACGGCCCGTCGGCTGGCCGCGGCGGCCATTGGCGCCGCCGTGTTGCAGCTCTGCGGCTGCGCCGTCAATACCGCGGTGTCCGATCCGTTGAAGCAGACCGCGCAATCGACCGACGTGCCGGTCGCCGTCAGCATCACGGCCAATACCAACGAAATTTCCGGCTTTAATACCATCAAGCTCCGGCGCCTGGAGGAGGGCGAGAAGCCTGGGGGCATTAAGCTGGTGGCCCAGAACCTGGTCATGAAGCGGGTCGCGCCCGGCATGGCGCATGACACGTCGCTCTTCATCGGCGCGCTGCCGCCTGGCGAATACGAGTTCGTCGAACTCATCGACACGAGCTCGAACAAATTGTTGCGGGTGTATTCGGCCGGCATCGTGGGCACCTTCAAGGTCGAATCGGGCAAGCCGACGGATCTGGGGCGCCTGATCGTGACGCGCGCCAATCTCAGTGTGGATTTCGGCCGCAGCGCCCATGACGTCTCCAATGCCGACATGATCAACCGCTTCGCGCCCGAGTACAGCAAGATGTTCGGCGCTGGCGCCGCGGCGGGCTGGACCCGGCCGCACAGCGAGCGGGACAAGGTCGAAGAATTTGCGCGCGCCCATCCGTTCGGGGCCTACTGCGCCGCCGAATTGCCCGATGGCCGCGTGGCGGCCGCCAGCCGCATGGGCGCGGTCCTGATGCGTTCGAAGCAAGGGCGGTGGAGCACGCTGAATTCACCGAAGATCGAAACGCTGTCGTGCGTGCTGCCTGTGGCGCTGCCGGACACCGAGCTGGTCGCGGTGGGCGAGTTCAGCACCATACTGCGCAAAGCGCCGGGCAGCGACAGCCTGGTGCCGGTCGACGTGGGCAATCTGCCGCCGGGTAACCTGCTGCGCATCGGCGGCAATCCCCAGGACGGCTGGTACGTGATGCACCGGAAGGGCCGCGACCTGACCATTTTCCGCGCGCGCCAGCTGGAAGGCGGCGATTGGCAACCGGTGCACAAGGAACTCCTGCCTGGCACCTGGTCGCGTGAAGATGCCGGCATCTGGGACTGGCACGACGCGCGCGGCATGGGCTTCGCGATGCCGAACGGCCGCATGGGCCAGCTGGATTACGGCTCGGGGAAATGGACCGAACGTAAGCCGCCGGGCAAGGGCAAGCTGTTCGGCTTCCTGCATGCGCATGACGGCACGGAGACCATCCTGGTGCCGGCCGGATTGCTGGGCAAGTTCCCGGACGCTTATTTCTCGCGGAACCTGGGACAGAGCTGGACGCTGATGGTGTCGCCGCTCAAGGTCCTGGTGTCGCCGATGATTCCGCTGAACGATGGCCGTCTGCTGATGACCGGCCAGGTGTACGGCAAGCACGAGCTGCAGATGAGCAGCGACGGCGGCCAGACCTGGGCGCCTTACGCCGATTATGATTTCTCCAGCGCGCCGGTGATGCTGCCGTCCGGCCTGATGCTGGACGTCGAGGGCTACAATGGCCTCGTCACCATCCGCAGCTCGGCGGACAGCGGCAAGACCTGGCGGCAGGAGTACTCGACCTTCGACCTGGACGCCTTGATGAAGCAGCGCGCCAAATAAGGTACAGCTTCGTTCAGGCGCGCAGCACGTCCCGGCACACATCCAGCCAGGCGCGCGCCGCGTGCGACAGGTAGGGGCCGCGCCACACATGCGCGGCCTGCCATTGTAGCTCCGGCTCCACCAGCCGCACCGCGTCCAGCCGGCCGATCGCCAGCCGGTGGATGAACGGTTCCGGCAGCAGCGCCACCCCCATGCCGGCCGACGCCATCGCCACCAGCCAGTCCCACTGGCCGCTCTGCGCGGCGATCTGCGGCTCGAATCCGGCCGCGCTGAAGGCGTGCCGCAGGCTGCGGGTCAGCGCGAAATCGTCCTGCAGCAGCACTAGCGGCATGTTCGCCAGCGCCTTCAGCTTGAGCGTGGTGCGGTGCTTCTGGAAGGTGCCGCGCGCGGCCAGCGCCCAGATCGGGTAGCTGGCGATGGGCGCCGTCTGCAGCGCCAGTTGCGGATCCGCCGGCAGCACCGTCATGCCGATTTCCAGTTCTCCCATCGCCACTTGGCGCTCCAGCGCCTGGCCGGCATCCTCCCGCAAGGTCAGCGCGATGTCGGGATGGCGCTGGCGGAAGGCCTTGAGCACAGGCGTGAACAGCAGGTTGATCATCGGCGGGATGCCGATCGTCAGGTGGCCGCTTTGGGCGGCCTGCGTGTCGCGCACTTCCTCGGTCAGCTGGCGCATGGTGGCCAGCATCTCCTCGCCGCGCGCGTAGACCACGCTGCCGGTGTCGGTCAGCGTCAGCTTGCGGCCCTCGCGTACCAGCAGCTGGGCGCGGACTTCGTGCTCCAGCTGGCGCACCATCTTGCTGATGGTCGATTGCGTGACGTGCAGCGACTCCGCCGCCTGCGTGAAGCTGTTCAGGCGAACGGTCTCGACGAAGTAGCGCAGCGATCTGAGATCCATGAATAAAACGACTGGAAGATGAGAATTTAAGTCATGCAGCGACTGATATCCGAATTCTATACTAAATCAAATTCGAATAATCAGGAGATCGCAATGCATGAAGACCGCATCCGCCGCCCGGCGCTGATGGATAAAGTAATGACCGCCGCGCAGGCCGCGCAGCTGTTCAAGAACGGCATGACCGTCGGCATGAGCGGCTTCACCCGCGCCGGCGACGCCAAGGCGCTGCCGCTGGCATTGGTGGAGCGCGCCCGCCAGGAGCCGCTGAACCTGACGCTGTTGACCGGCGCCTCGCTGGGCAACGACAGCGATGGCTTGATGGCCAACGCCGGCGTGGTCGCGCGCCGCATGCCTTTCCAGGCCGACGCCGCGCTGCGCCGCAAGATCAACTCGGGCGAGGTGATGTTCATCGACCAGCACCTGTCGGAGACCGCGGAGCAGCTGCGCTCCGGCGACCTGAAGCCGGTCGATATCGCCGTCATCGAAGCGGTGGCGATCACGCCGGACGGCGGCATCATCCCCACCATGTCGCTCGGGAACTCGGCCAACTTCGCCCAGCAGGCGGGCAAGATCATCGTCGAGATCAACCTGAGCGCGCCGCTGGCGCTGGAGGGCTTCCATGACGTCTACATCCCGGGTGCGCGTCCGCACCGTGGCGCCATTCCGCTGCTGGCGCCGTGGCAGCGCATGGGCTGGACCTCGATCCCGGTGCATCCGGACCGCATCGCCGCCATCGTCATCACCGACAGTCCGGACAGCCCCTCCAACGCGCTGCCGCCGGACGACGAGACCGACGCCATCGCGCGCCACGTGATCGCCTTCTTCCAGGGGGAGGTGAAGGCGGGCCGCATGGGACCGGAGCTGCGGCCGCTGCAGGCGGGCATCGGCACCATCGCCAACGCCGTGCTGCATGGCCTGATCGATTCGCCGTTCCGCGACATGACCATGTATTCCGAAGTGCTGCAGGACAGCGCCATCGAGCTGCTTGATTCGGGCCAGCTGTCGATGGCGTCGGCGTCGTCGATCACGCTGTCGGCGGCGATGCACGAGAAGTTCATCCGCAATATCGAGCAGTACCGCGAGCGCATCGTGCTGCGCCCGCAGGAGATCAGCAACCATCCCGAGGTGGTGCGGCGTCTGGGCCTCATCGCGCTGAACACGGCGCTGGAGTTCGACATCTACGGCAACGTCAACTCCACCCACGTCGGCGGCACGCATATGATGAACGGCATCGGCGGCTCGGGCGACTTCGCGCGCAACGCCCAGATCTCGATGTTCGTCACCAAGTCGGTGGCCAAGGACGGCGCGATATCGAGCGTGGTGCCGTTCGCCGCCCACGTCGACCACACCGAGCATGACGCCGACGTGCTGGTGACCGAATGGGGCCTGGCCGACCTGCGCGGCCTGGCCCCGCGCGAGCGCGCGCCGCTGATCATCGAGAACTGCGCCCATCCCGATTACCGCCCGCAGCTGCGCGCCTACTACGCCGAGGCGCTCAAGGGCGGCGGCCAGACGCCGCATGTGCTGGAGCAGGCCTTGTCCTGGCATGCCCGCTACAAACGCGAAGGGAGCATGCTGGTAAAATAGGGTCATCGGAATTCATTTAAACTGGATCAACATGACCATCAAAATCAGCCAAAACTTCGACTCGGGCGCCATCGAAGTGCTGCGCGCGGACAGCGCGGCGGACATCGAACTGAATCTGCGCAAGGACTCGCATGCCGATATCCACCAGTGGTTCCATTTCCGCCTGCAGGGCGCGCGCGGCCAGCAGGTGCGCATGCGCTTCCTGAACGCCGGCCAGGCCACCTACGCCAAGGGCTACGAGGATTACCAGGCCGTGGCCAGCTACGACACCGAAAACTGGTTCCGCGTGCCGACCGCCTTCGACGGCCAGGTCATGACGATCAAGCACACGCCGGAAACGGACAGCGTCTACTACGCCTACTTCGAGCCGTATTCGTTCGAGCGCCATCTGCGCCTGCTGGGCGAAGTGGCCGAGCATCCGCTGGCCCGCGTGCATGACCTGGGCAATACCGTCGATGGCCGCGACATGAACCTGGTTGTCATCGGCAAGCCGGAAGCGGAAAAGAAGATCTGGTTCATCGCGCGCCAGCATCCGGGCGAATCGATGGCCGAATGGTTCATCGAAGGCCTGATCGATTCGCTGCTGGACGACGCCAATCCTATCGCCCGCAAGCTGCTGCAGCGCTGCGTGTTCTACATCGTGCCGAACATGAACCCGGACGGCTCGGTGCGCGGCAACCTGCGCACCAACGCCTCGGGCGCCAACCTCAATCGCGAGTGGATGACGCCATCGGTCGAGCGTAGCCCGGAAGTGCTGTACGTGAAGCAGAAGATGCACGAAACCGGCATCGACATGTTCTTCGATATCCACGGCGACGAGGCGCTGCCGTACAACTTCGTGGCCGGTAACGAGATGCTGGAGAACTTCAGCGAAGAGCGCCGCGTCAAGCAGCAGGACTTCATCAACCGCTACAAGGACGCCAGCCCGGACTTCCAGGACAAGGTGGGCTACGCCGCCAGCAAGTACAAGGAAGACATGCTGACGCTGGCCTCCAAGTACGTCGGCCATCACTTCGGCTGCCTGGCGCTGACGCTGGAGATGCCGTTCAAGGACAACGCCGACCTGCCGGACCCGCATGTGGGCTGGAACGGCGCCCGCAGCGCGGCGCTGGGCGCGGCGATCCTGCAACCGATCCTGCTGTCGCTGGACGCCTGATATGGGCGTTGAAATCGAGCGCAAGTTCCTCTTGCGCGGCGATGCGTGGAAGAGCCTTGGCGAACCGGTGTTTTTTCGCCAGGGCTATCTGTCCTCGCACAAGGACCGCGTGGTGCGGGTGCGCATCGAGGGCGACCGGGCGGTGATGACGATCAAGGGCCGCAACGTCGGCGCCACGCGCGGCGAGTGGGAGTATCCGATCCCGATGGCCGACGCGGCCGAGCTGCTGGACCGCTTGTGCGAGCAGCCGCTGATCGAAAAATACCGCCGCCGCATCCCCTACGCAGGCAATGTGTGGGAAGTGGATGAGTTCCTCGGCGCGAACGCCGGGCTGGTCGTGGCCGAGATCGAGCTGGCCTCGGAAGACCAGGCCTTCGACAAGCCGGACTGGGTGGGCGAGGAAGTCACCGACGATCTGCGCTATCTCAATTCAAGCCTGATCAAGCGCCCGTATTCGGCTTGGTAGGCGCCCGGATTTGTACTAAGCTAGTCGGATGGACAACGAGCGATTTGCCGCGCTTGAGGCGCACTACAATGCCATCCTGCCGACGTTAGCGACGAAGGCGGACATCGAGGCTTTGCGTGCCGAAATGCACAAGATGTCGGCCGATACGCACAAATGGATGGTTGCCAGTTTGATTGGTCTGTTTATCGGCTTTGGCGGACTGGGTATTACACTGAGCCAGATATTGAAGCCGCAAGTCCAGCCTGCGACAGTGCAGGCGGCCACGCCGCCAGCGCAGCCCATCGTCATCTACCTGTCGCCGCCATCCCCCAAATAACAACGCCCTCATCGAGGGCGTTGTGCTTAGTGGAAGTGCTCGGTGCCGGTGGGCGCGTCCTCGGGCATTTCCGCGTGGGCCAGCTCGCCGACCGGGTCGGCGAACAGCGGCGCGCCGCAGTCGTCGCAGAACTCGGCCACATAGCGTTCGTTATGCTTCTTGATCTGCGTGATGCCGGCCGCGTTCAGGTGGCTGACGATCTCTTCCACCGGCGTCACCGGCTTCTGCAGGATGCCGCCCGGACCGCCTTGCAGCGGACCTTCCGGCGGCGTGCCTTCCTCGTCCTCCTGCCCGTACAGCGGCCACACCACGCCGTAGATCACGTCCGGCGACGAACGCTGCGTGAAGGCCACGCGGTACTCGTCGATCTGGCCGTCGGAGTTTTCCTCGCCGAAGCCGGCGATCACCGCGCGCAGCTCGGACGGTTCGACCGCCAGCGTGTGCGTCAGGTAGTGCACGGCCGCGCGGATCGACACCGGGCGGATCAGCTTGTCCGCCTCGCGGCAGGCCATGTAGTAGGCCTCCGGCAGCAGCAGTTCGACGCCGCAGCCCGGCAGCAGGCGGTTGATGGTCGGCGTGACCTGCGTGCGCCACTGCTCCAGCGCGTTGGTGCGCTCGGCCACGAAGTTGGCCTGGTTGGCCGGCATCTGCCAGCGGAACAGCGGGCCGCCGGCCGGCGCCACCACGGCCACCATCAGGTAGCGGGTATCGGCCAGGAAGGGCGCGGTCTCCGGCACCTTGGTGTCGGCCTTGAGCACCGTGCCCTTGAGCGCGGCCTGGGCCAGCTTGTGCACCTTGCCGTAGGTCTCGACATGGCTGCGCGGCAGCTGGTCGATCGAGAACAAGGTCGGCGACATCGCCATGCGCGTGCCGTCGGCGAGCAGGTGGGCGGAGAAGTGCGCCGACAGCGTGGTCAGCAGGTCCGGCGGGATCGCGCCCGAGGCGATGGCGAAGCGGGTCCAGGCCAGGATCGGCGCGGCCACCAGCAGCACATCGTACTGCTTGGCGACGCCGTCGGTCTCGACCGTGATGGTGCCCGATTCGCTGGCCGCTTCCACGCCATCCATCAACACGTCGTACGCGTTCAGGTCTTCCTTGAACAGGCTGTTCAAGGTCGAATCGATGGTGTCCTGGTGGCCGGACTTGAGGAGTTTCTGGAGCTGCGCATCGAGGCTGTGTTCCCAGGCCCGCTCTTCGATACGGCTGGCCGCCTGCCCGACTGCGAGGGCATAGGTGACGAGGCGTTGGCTCTCGGCAGACAACTTATGGGATGAATCTTTGTTTGGACGACGCATAGCGCAATAAGAGTCTCATAAAAGTGGATAAAGCGGATCAGTCATGCAGATGATAACCCTTATGAACCGTATTGTAGTTGATTCGGCAAACGTGCATAAAAAAACGCCCTGTGCGCATGCAATGGCCAAGGCCATCGCATCGCCACAGGGCGTTTTTACGTGCTTGAATCAGCTAATTACGCGGCCAGCAGCTGGCGCAGCACGAACGGCAGGATACCGCCATGCTTGTAGTAGTCGACTTCGATCGGGGTATCGATACGCAGCAGCACTTTCACTTCCTGTGCCGGCTTGCCTTCGCGGTGGATGACCAGGGTAGCCAGTTGTTGTGGCTTGATCTCGCCTTCCAGACCCTTCAGGTCGTAGACTTCCTTGCCGGTGATGCCCAGCGATTCAACGCTGTCGTTGCCGATGAATTGCAGCGGCAGCACGCCCATGCCGACCAGGTTCGAGCGGTGGATACGTTCGAACGAACGCACGATCACAGCCTTCACGCCCAGCAGCTGGGTGCCCTTGGCTGCCCAGTCGCGCGACGAGCCGGTGCCGTACTCTTCGCCGCCGAACACCATGGTTGGCGTGCCTTCGGCCACATACTTCATTGCCGCGTCGTAGATCGACAGCTGTTCGCCCGATGGCTGGTGAATCGTGATGCCGCCTTCAACCGCCGAACCGTCCGCCTTGGCAGGGATCATCTTGTTCTTGATACGCACGTTGGCGAAGGTGCCGCGCATCATGATCTCGTGGTTGCCGCGGCGCGAGCCGTAGGAGTTGAAGTCCGCCTTCTGTACGCCGTTGGCCAGCAGCCATTTGCCCGCTGGACCGTCTTCCTTGATGGAGCCGGCAGGGGAGATGTGGTCGGTGGTGATCGAGTCGCCGAACACGCCCAGTGCGCGCGCGCCGGTGATGCCGGTGGCGGCCGCTTTCGGGGTCATCTCGAAGCCGTCGAAGAACGGTGGCTCTGCGATGTAGGTCGACGCAGGCCAGTTGTAGACATTGCCTTCGGTCGACGACACGTGTTCCCACAGCTTGCCTGGGTTGCCCTTGACGTCGGCGTAGTTCGACTTGAACACTTTCGAGTTCATCGCGAACTTCATCAGCTTGGCGATCTCTTTCGAGGTCGGCCAGATGTCGCCCAGGTACACGTCCTTGCCGTTCTTGCCCTTGCCAACCGGCTGGGTCATCAGGTCGACGGTCATGTTGCCGGCGATGGCGTAGGCCACGACCAGCGGTGGCGATGCCAGGAAGTTCGAGCGGATGTTCGGGTGAATACGCGCTTCGAAGTTACGGTTACCGGACAGCACAGCCGAAGCGACGATGTCGTTGGCGGAGATGGCGGCGTTCAGTTCCGGGGTCAGGTCGCCGGCGTTACCGATGCAGGTGGTGCAGCCGTAGGCGGTCACGCCGAAGCCCAGTTGCTCCAGGTATGGCAGCAGGCCGGCGGCGGTCAGGTACTCGGTCACCACGCGGGAGCCAGGCGCCAGCGAGGTCTTGATGTGCGGAGCGACGGTCAGGCCGGCTTCGACAGCCTTCTTGGCCAGCAGGCCGGCGGCCAGCAGCACGCTCGGGTTCGAGGTGTTGGTGCACGAGGTGATCGCGGCGATCAGCACGTCGCCGTTCTTCACGTTCACGCCGTTGGTGGTGGTGTAGGTCTTGTTCAGGTCGTCGGCTTTTTTGTTGAAGCCGTTGTCGGTGGTCGGTTTCGAGAACAGTTCGGTGAAGTTGTTCTTCACGTTGCCGATTTCGATACGGTCCTGTGGACGCTTAGGACCAGCCAGCGAAGGCGTGACCGAGGTCAGGTTCAGTTCCACCACGCGGGTGTAGTCGATGTCGCCGGCTTTCGGCACGCCGTACAGGCCCTGGGCCTTGAAGTACGAAGCGAACGCAGCGATTTCATCCTTGGTGCGGCCGGTGCCTTCGAAGTATTCGACGGTGGCGTCGTCAACCGGGAAGAAGCCCATGGTCGCGCCGTATTCAGGCGCCATGTTGGCGATGGTGGCGCGGTCGGTCAGCGACAGCGTCTCGGTGCCTTCGCCGAAGAACTCGACGAACTTGCCGACGACTTTCTCTTTGCGCAGCAGTTCGGTGATGGTCAGCACCAGGTCGGTCGCGGTGCAGCCTTCGCGCAGCACGCCGGTCAGGTTCACGCCGATCACGTCCGGGGTCAGGAAGTAGACTGGCTGGCCCAGCATGCCGGCTTCCGCCTCGATGCCGCCCACGCCCCAGCCGACCACGCCGATGCCGTTGATCATGGTGGTGTGCGAGTCGGTACCCACCAGGGTGTCAGGGTAGTACACGCCGTCGGCGGTCTTGTGCACGCCGCGCGCCAGGTATTCCAGGTTGACCTGGTGGACGATGCCGAAGCCAGGAGGCACGACGCCGAAGGTGTCGAAGGCTTGCATGCCCCACTTCATGAACTGGTAGCGCTCGTTGTTGCGCGAGAATTCCAGCTTCATGTTCAGGTCCAGCGCGCCCTTTTCGCGGAAGTGGTCGATGGTGACCGAGTGGTCGACCACCAGGTCGACCGGCACCAGCGGTTCGATCTTCTTGGCGTTCACACCCATCTTGTAGGCGACGTTGCGCATCGCGGCCAGGTCGGCCAGCAGCGGCACACCGGTGAAGTCCTGCAGCACCACGCGGGCGACCACGAACGGGATCTCGTCGGTACGGTCGGCGGTCGCGCCCCAGTTGGCCAGCTGCTTGACGTGTTCTTCGGTGACTTTTTTGCCGTCGCAGTTACGCAGCACGGATTCCAGCACAACGCGGATCGATACCGGCAGGCGGGAGATTTTGGCGCCCAGGCTCTTTTCCAGGGCAGGCAGCGAGTAGAACTTGCCCTTTTTGCCGGAAATGTTGAAATCCTTAAGCGTGTTCAGAGTGTTGCGGGACATGACCTCTCCTTCGTGGGTATCGTCTATTATTGAAGTTAAAACCGTGGTGCTGGCGCCCGTGCCGGCGCGCCCCTTTTGGAACGTGTTATCGAAACCTGTTATTGAATCGTGACCTTGGTGCTGGTCGGCTCCGTCGCGCTGGTGGAGACCGGCTTCAGCTGTTCGGCGTTGCGGCACTCATTGGCCAGCTGGCGGTTCTGCTTGGAGTCCAGCAGCATGGCCTTGGCGGGAATGCCGATCCAGACCAGGCCGTACAATTTGTTTTCAAAGCGCTGCGCGCCGGTGGTGGTGCCCACACGGGTCAGGCGGTGCAGGCGCTTCTTCCAGCGCAGCGCGATGTGCGACTCGTCGTTGGCGTTGGCGTAGATCGTGATCTTGTTGCCCAGCTCGCAGTCGAAGTCGGTCGCCGCGGCATCGGCCACGGCCGGCTCGTCGGCGTCTTCGTCCGGCGCCTTGGGCGCGGCCGGCTTGGCGGCGGCTTTGGATTTGCCCGCCTTCTTGACGGATTTCTTGGCGGGTGCGGCGTTCTGCGCTTGCGCGCCGGCGGCCAGGGTCAGGGAAGCCAGCGCGAAGCTGCATGCCATAAGGAGTTTGGAGATGGACATCATGGTGTTTCCAGTGTGGGGTCGGTGGGGCTGCCGTTGATCAGCGCGACGGCGGACTCGGGCAAGCTCAGCCCGGCCAGCTTGGCGCGCTGTAAAACGGTCCAATAGTATCTGTAGCTTGCACGGTCATGCAAGCGCCCGTTTTGGGAAATTGGCCCCCATTGAGCCGCCTCAGCCTCGAGCAGGATGGCGGCCGCCTCGCTGACCTCGGACAGGCGCGGCGTGAAGGTCTTGATAATAGGTTTGATCTGGTTCGGGTGGATGCTCCACATGCGCGTGTAGCCGAATTCGGCGGCGGCGCGCTGGGCATCGTTGGCGGCGACCGCCGTGTCCTTGATCTCGGTGGTCACGTTATGCGATGGCACCTTGCCGTGCGCGTGGCAGGCGGCGGCGATCTCCAGCTTGGCGCGCACCACCAGCGGGTGCGTGAACTGGCCCGGCGTGCGCATCGCGCTGGCCGGAATGGCGCCGTAGTGCGACGAGACGAAATCCATGATCCCGAACGACAGGCACTGCACCTGGGGCAGGGCGGCGATGTCATAGGCCTCGCGCAGCGCGCCGTGGGTCTCGATCAGCACGTGCACCGGCAGGTCCTTGCGGCCGGCCTTGGCGGCGTGGGTGTTGATCAGCTTGATGGCGGCCGCCACCTCCTTGGCGCTGTGCACCTTGGGCAGCACCAGGTAGGCCAGGCGCGGCGCGGCGGCGCAGATGATGGCCACGTCCTGCGCGAAGTACGGGCTGGCGACATCGTGCACGCGGGCGCCGATGCGGTTGAATTTGTTCTCGTCCGACAGCAGCAGCTCCGCCACCAGGCGGGCGTGGGCTTCCTCGTTGCCGGCGCTGGCGCCGTCTTCGCAATCGAGGGTGATGTCGAACAGGGGGCCAAGCTCTTGTTGCAGGGCGATCGATTTGCGCATCAGCTTTTCGGAGCCGGCGTAATGGTCGCAGGCCGGCAGCAGCAGCGGCTGGCGATTGCCCTGGAATAAAACCTCGGATGGGTGCATGCGGGATAGGTCAGTAGGAACGGACGCCGCGCTGCTCTCGGCAGCGCGGCGGGTGCGGCGGATCGGTGGATTAACCGGTTCCACGTGCGGTGGTGTCAGAACTTAGGCAGGCAGCAGGTGCTTGACGCCTTCGCGCTCTTCGGTCAGTTCTTTCAGGGTGATGTTGATGCGCTCTTGCGAGAAGGCGTCGATTTCCAGGCCCTGGACGATTTTGTATTCGCCGTTTTCGGTGGTGACTGGGAAGCCGAACATGGTGCCTTCAGGGATGCCGTACGAACCATCCGAAGGAACGCCCATGGTGGTCCACTTGCCGGCGGTGCCCAGTACCCAGTCATGCACGTGGTCGATCGCCGCGTTGGCTGCCGAAGCTGCCGACGACAGGCCGCGCGCTTCGATGATCGCCGCGCCGCGCTTGCCGACGGTAGGCAGGAACACGTTGGCGTTCCATTCCTGGTCGTTGATCAGCTCCTTGACAGCCTTGCCGTTCACGGTGGCGAAACGGTAGTCGGCGTACATGGTTGGCGAGTGGTTGCCCCATACGCACAGCTTCTCGATGTCCTTGACGGCGGTGCCGGTCTTGGCGGCCACTTGCGACAGCGCGCGGTTGTGGTCCAGGCGCAGCATGGCGGTGAAGTTCTTGGCCGGCAGCGATGGCGCCGATTTCATGGCGATGTAGGCGTTGGTGTTGGCTGGGTTGCCGACCACCAGGACCTTGACGTTGCGCGATGCGACGGCGTCCAGCGCCTTGCCTTGCACGGTGAAGATCTGGGCGTTCGCTTCCAGCAGGTCCTTGCGTTCCATGCCTGGGCCGCGTGGACGGGCGCCAACCAGCACGGCGACGTCGACATCCTTGAAGGCGGTCATCGGATCGGAGTGGGCGGTCATCTCGGTCAGCAGTGGGAACGCGCAGTCGTCGATTTCCATCATGACGCCCTTCAGGGCTTTCTGGGCTTTTTCGTCGGCGATTTCCAGCAGTTGCAGAATGACTGGTTGGTCCTTGCCCAGCATGTCGCCATTGGCGATGCGGAACAGCAGAGCGTAACCGATTTGACCGGCGGCGCCGGTGACAGCAACACGCATTGGGGTTTTAGCCATGATGAATCTCCAAAGTGGGAAGTAAAACGTTCTCTAAGCTGGACCGGTGCCGGTCCGGGAAAATCGTAATCATACTGCAAATTGAGTGCTTATATGCGTCAGCGCAAGCGTCTCGCCGGGGAGTGTAGGCGTGTGGCAGGTATCTGTCAATCCTATCTTATGTCTTATATAAGACAGATAAGTTATTGCTTGTTTTTGCTGGACGGCACCGGGCATTTGTGGTGAAATCTTGGTCTATGAATTCCGTCCCGCCCAATCTGAACAGTAATTCCACTGCCGCCAGCACCGGCGGGGTTGCCGGGGCGTCCGCGGGCGCTGCGGCCGCGCCGTCGCCGACTTTCTCCCCACTGTACCAGCAAATCAAGGCGCTCATCACGCAAAGCCTGCAATCGGGCGAGTGGAAGCCGGGCGAGTTGATCCCCAGCGAGGTCGAGCTGGCCAATCGCTTCAAGGTCAGCCAGGGCACGGTGCGCAAGGCGATCGACGAACTGGCGGCCGAGAACCTGGTGATGCGCAAGCAGGGCAAGGGCACCTTCGTGTCCACCCACCACGAGGCGCGCGCCCACTTCCGCTTCCTGCGCCTGATGCCCGACGAGGGCGTGCCGCATTACCCCGAAAGCAAATTCATCGAAGTCAAGCGCATGCGCGCGCCGGCCGACGTGGCGCGCCTGCTGGACCTGAAGTCCGGCGACGCCGTCATCTTCATCAAGCGCGTGCAATCGTTCGACGGCGTGCCGACCATCGTCGAGGAGCTGTGGCTGCCCGGCGTGACCTTCAAGGGCCTGACCGCCGAGCGCCTGGTCGAGTACAAGGGGCCGATGTACGGCCTGTTCGAGTCCGAATTCGGCACCCGCATGATACGCGCGACGGAAAAGATCCGCGCCGTCTGCGCTGGCGCCGAAGACGCCCAATTGCTGCATATTCCCGCCGATACGCCGTTGCTGGCGTCCGAGCGTGTGTCATTCACGTATGGCGACAAGGCGGTGGAACTGCGCCGCGGCCTGTACTCCACGGAGCGCCATCACTATCACAATGAATTGAATTAGGGAGACCCTGGAGCGTATAAAAAACCGCTTCAGGCAGCGAAAACAGGGCGCCGTCACACCCCGGTAGCATTGTTGCGCTGATAATACGTTGAGCTACGGAAAGTAGCCGTCGCATAGTGTTGCCAAACACTATTTTGGTTATATGTAACAATAGATATTGGTTATGAGTGCGAAAATCGGCGAAAATCGCAGTCTCGATATTTTTGTTTAAGCTTAGGAGGTCTTGTTATGTCAGAAGCCGTAAGGGAAGCCCCAAAAAAAGAACGGCCGGAGTTCCGTAACATTCATGTTACCGAATTGTCCAACTACCGCATGCCTTTGGCTGCCCTCGTCTCCATCCTGCACCGCATCAGCGGCTTCATGATGTTTGCGTTGCTGCCTTTCGTGCTTTATCTGCTGGAGCAGAGCTTGCGCTCCGAGATCTCCTTCGCCTACTACCAAGGGATTGTGTCCTATCCACTGGTCAAACTGATCATCCTGGCCCTGGTCTGGGGCTATATGCATCACTTCTGCGCTGGCGTACGCCACCTGGTGATGGATGCCCACATCGGCCTGGACAAGGATTCGGCCCGCAAATCGTCGGCCGCCGTGCTGACCATCAGCCTGGTGCTGACCGCGGTCGTCGCCCTCAAACTGTTTGGAGTTTTCTGAGATGGCAAACAATAACATCGGACCTAAACGCCTGGTCGTCGGCGCCGGCTACGGCATGCGCGACTGGCTGGCACAACGCGTGACCGCCATCATGATGGTGCTGTACACCGCCATCCTGCTGATTTCCTTCCTGACCGGCCAGAACTTCACGTATGAAGGCTGGGCCGGCCTGTTCGCGCAACAATGGTTCAAGCTGATCAGCGCTGTCACCCTGTTCGGCCTGTTCTACCACGCCTGGGTTGGCGTGCGTGACATCTGGATGGACTACGTCAAAGCCGTCGGCCTTCGCCTGACCCTGCAAATCGCCACCATCCTGTGGTTGGTCGCTTGTGCCGTTTGGTCGGTACAGATACTCTGGAGTGTGTAATCGTGGCAGCTATCAAATCTGCAATCCCTACCCGCCGCTTTGACGCGGTAATCGTCGGCGCCGGCGGCTCCGGCATGCGCGCATCCCTGCAACTGGCTGAAGCCGGTCTGAACGTGGCGGTGCTGTCGAAAGTTTTCCCGACCCGCTCGCACACCGTGGCGGCGCAGGGCGGCATCGGCGCCTCGCTGGGCAACATGGCCGAGGACAACTGGTTCTGGCACATGTTCGACACCGTCAAGGGCGGCGACTACCTGGGCGACCAGGACGCCATCGAATTCATGTGCCGCGAAGCACCGAAGGTCGTCTACGAGCTGGAACACTTCGGCATGCCGTTCGACCGCAATCCTGACGGCACCATCTACCAGCGTCCGTTCGGCGGCCACACCGCCAACTTCGGCGAGAAAGCCGTGCAGCGCGCCTGCGCCGCGGCCGACCGTACCGGCCACGCCCTGCTGCACACCCTGTACCAGCGCAACGTCCGCGCCCGCACCCACTTCTTCGTCGAGTGGATGGCCCTCGACATCATCCGCGACGCCGAAGGCGACGTGGTTGGCGTGGTGGCCCTGGAAATGGAAACCGGCGAAACGATGATCCTGGAAGCGAAGACCACCATCTTCGCCACCGGCGGCGCAGGCCGCATCTTCGCAGCTTCCACCAACGCCTTCATCAACACCGGCGACGGCATGGGCATGGCGGCACGCGCCGGCCTGCCGCTGCAGGACATGGAATTCTGGCAGTTCCACCCGACCGGCGTCGCCGGCGCGGGCGTGCTGATCACCGAGGGTGTGCGCGGCGAGGGCGGTATCCTGATCAACTCCGAAGGCGAGCGCTTCATGGAACGCTACGCGCCGACGCTGAAGGATCTGGCGCCGCGCGACTTCGTGTCCCGCTCGATGGACCAGGAGATCAAGGAAGGCCGCGGCTGCGGTCCGAACAAGGACCACGTGATGTTGGACCTGCGCCACATCGGCGCCGACACCATCCAGAAGCGCCTGCCGTCGATCCTGGAAATCGGCCACAAGTTCGCCAACGTCGACGCCACCAAGGAACCGATCCCTGTCGTGCCGACCATCCACTACCAGATGGGCGGTATCCCAACCAACATCCACGGCCAGGTCGTCACGCCTAACGGCGACGGCACGCAGAAGGTCGTCAACGGCCTGTACGCGATCGGCGAATGCGCCTGCGTCTCGGTGCACGGCGCCAACCGCCTGGGCACCAACTCGCTGCTGGACCTGGTGGTGTTCGGCCGCGCGGCCGGCAACCACGTGGTGGCCTCGAACCTGAAGCAGAAAGAGAACAAGCCGCTGCCGAAGGACGCCGCCGATTTCGCCATGGACCGCCTGAACAAGCTGGAAACCTCGACCGGTTCGGAAAAAGTGCAGGGCGTCGCCAACGACATCCGCGCCACGATGCAGAAGTACTGCGGCGTGTTCCGTACCGAAGAGATGATGACCCAGGGCGCCAAGGAAATCATGGTGCTCGACGAGCGCCGCAAGCACGTCTCGTTCAAGGACAAGTCCAAGGTGTTCAACACCGCGCGCGTCGAAGCGCTGGAGCTGGACAACCTGATCGAAACCGCGAAAGCGACGATCACGTCGGCCGTGGCCCGCAAGGAATCGCGCGGCGCCCACGCCCACAACGATTATCCGCACCGCGACGACGACAACTGGATGAAGCACACCCTGTGGTACTCGGAAGGCAACCGACTCGATTACAAAGCGGTCGTTACCAAGCCATTGACGGTTGATACCTTCAAACCGAAACCACGTACTTTCTAAGGGCTAGAACATGGCACGCACTCTCAAACTGAAAATTTACCGTTACGATCCCGACCAGGACGCCAAGCCGTACATGCAGGACGTGACGGTCGAGCTGAAGGACACCGACAAGATGCTGCTCGACGCACTGCAGCGCATCAAGTCCGACGTCGACGACTCGCTGGCCCTGCGCCGCTCGTGCCGCGAAGGCGTGTGCGGTTCGGACGCGATGAACATCAACGGCAAGAACGGCCTGGCCTGCACCACCAACCTGAACGAGCTGACCGAGCCTATCGTGCTGCGTCCGCTGCCAGGCCTGCCGGTGATCCGCGACCTGATCGTCGACATGACCCAGTTCTTCAAGCAGTACGATTCGATCAAGCCTTACCTGATCAACGATTCGATCCGTCCTGAAAAAGAACGCCTGCAATCGCCGACCGAGCGCGAAGAGCTCGACGGCCTGTACGAGTGCATCCTGTGCGCCTGCTGCTCGACGTCGTGCCCATCGTTCTGGTGGAATCCGGACAAGTTCGTCGGTCCTGCCGGCCTGCTGCAAGCCTACCGCTTCATCGCCGACTCGCGCGACGAAGCCACCGGCGCGCGCCTGGACAACCTGGAAGATCCGTACCGCCTGTTCCGTTGCCACTCGATCATGAACTGCGTCGACGTTTGCCCTAAAGGTCTGAACCCGAACAAGGCGATCGGCAAGATCAAGGAATTGATGGTCCGCCGCGCGATCTAAGCGGCACCGCACGGGCGGCGGCCTCGTCGCCCGTTTTCATATAAAGTAGCACATCCATATGACTGAACCGAACAGCTCAGCGCATCAGGCCGACCCCGCCAACCGAGCGCGCCTGCGGTGGCGTTCCCGCCGGGGCCTGCTGGAAAACGACATTATCCTGACCCGTTTTCTCGATGCGCATGAAACCGAATTGACCGACGAGGAAGTGGACGCGTTCACGCGGCTCCTCGATTTGTCGGACAATGCCCTGATGGATCTGGTACTGGCCCGCAAGGAGCCGGAGGGCGAAGTTGATCTGCCGCACGTGCGCGCACTGCTGCAACGACTGCGCCTGGCATAAAGAGACACCCAGAAAAGTTTCGTTTTTTTTATTTGTCGCATCTCTCCAAGAAGGAAGAGTCCATGAACACCTCTGATAACAAAGCCACCCTGTCGTTTTCCGATGGCAGCCCGTCGGTAGAATTCCCGATCTACAAAGGCACCGTCGGTCCTGACGTGATCGACATCCGCAAACTGTACGCCGGCACCGGCAAGTTCACCTACGATCCAGGCTTCATGTCGACCGCGGCATGCAACTCGTCGATCACCTACATCGACGGCGACAAGGGCGAGCTGCTGTACCGCGGCTACCCGATCGAACAGCTGGCCGTGAACGCCGATTTCATGGAATCGTGCTACCTGCTGCTGAACGGCGAACTGCCGAACAAGGTCGAGAAGGCCCAGTTCGTCGAAACCGTGACCAAGCACACCATGGTCCACGAGCAGATGCAATTCTTCTTCCGCGGTTTCCGTCGCGACGCGCACCCGATGTCGGTGCTGGTCGGCACCGTCGGCGCGCTGGCCTCGTTCTACCACGACTCGCTGGACATCAACGATGCCAAGCACCGTGAAGTGTCGGCCATCCGCCTGATCGCCAAGATGCCTACCCTGGTGGCGATGGCTTACAAATACTCGATCGGCCAGCCGTTCGTGTACCCACGCAACGACCTGTCGTACAGCGCCAACTTCATGCGCATGATGTTCGGCAATCCATGCGAAGAATACAAGGTCAACGACGTGCTGGTGCGCGCGCTGGACCGTATCCTGATCCTGCACGCGGACCACGAGCAGAACGCATCGACCTCGACCGTGCGTCTGGCCGGTTCGTCGGGCGCCAACCCGTTCGCCTGTATCGCTGCCGGTATCGCCTGCCTGTGGGGCCCTGCCCACGGCGGCGCCAACGAAGCCGCACTGAACATGCTGAAGGAAATCGGCACCGTCGAGAACATTCCTGCCTTCATCGCGCAAGTGAAAGACAAGAACTCCGGCGTCAAGCTGATGGGCTTCGGTCACCGCGTGTACAAGAACTTCGACCCACGTGCAAAACTGATGCGCGAAACCTGCTACGAAGTGCTGAACGAACTGGGCCTGCAAGACGACCCACTGTTCAAGCTGGCGATGGAACTGGAAAAGATTGCACTGAACGACGAATACTTCGTTTCGCGCAAGCTGTACCCGAACGTCGACTTCTACTCGGGCATCGTGCAATCGGCGCTGGGCATTCCAGTGTCGCTGTTCACCGGTATCTTCGCCATGGCCCGCACCATCGGCTGGATCGCCCAGTGGAACGAAATGATCGCCGATCCAGAACAGAAAATCGGCCGTCCACGCCAGCTGTTCGTCGGTTCGACCACGCGCGAAGTCAAGCCGCTGGACCAGCGTTAATCGCCGGTCGTTGCAGCATACAAAAAAAACGGGCTTCGGCCCGTTTTTTTATGCGTCGGTTCCGGAATGCGGACTGCGGCGGTCGGGCCGCACCACCAGCAGCCACCAGGCGATCACGCCCAGCGTCGCCTGCGGCAGGTTGAACAGGAATTTGTCGATGACGACAGGCTGGCGCTGCGGCCAGGGCAGCGTGGCGGTTTCCGCGACGATGTTGGTGTGATACAGGCACGCGCCGAACAGGAGCACCATGGCGATGCCCCAGATCGACGGCAAGCTGGTGACCCGGCGCCGCAGCAGCGCCGCGACCGGATACACCACGATGCAGCAGGCGAAATAGGCAAACAGATTGGCCATCGTATCCTGAAGCCGGAAATGCGGCAGCAGGATAGGCACCGCGCAAACCGCCAGCGCGAGCATGACGGCGATGACGGGGTGAGGGCGTTCGGGCCAGTGGTTGAAGCGGCTGATCATGGGCTGGATTCTGATAACTGGGGCCTCATTGTAGTTGAACTTGTTTTGGTGCCGTCAGTCTAATTAGTTTTGATCTCACTGAGGAAGTTGGCATCATGGATACCTCGTCGATAGCCAAATTGGAAGAATTCCTTGAAAGAGCGAGAAGGTCAGCTGAATGGTTGCCCGACGACGTCTCTGTCAGCAAGCTGCCACCCATCGTTGGCCTGACTGCGGTTGAAACCGACATGCTCTTTATTCGCTTATTGGAGCAAGTCGCCATCCGGCTTGGTATTGAACTAGATTGCCTTGACGGCGTAGCGACGAGCGGGGAGCTTTTGGGGAAGGTGACGAACCAAGAAGTCGCGAGTCTGCTTCGAGATGAGTTTCTGAAGTCCACTCCAAACGATAGGGAACTGCAGGAAAGCCTCTAATTATGGAAGCGTCCTGGCTGGTTTTTGGCCGTAAAGTAGTCAGCTCGATAGCTGGACTACGACCGATTGGTCGCTATTTCCATCGCTGTATTTCTTCTATCGTGTTCTTGGATGAACGGCGCGATGCTGAGCGCTTGCGCAACGAGAAGTTGCGTGCGGAAGTCTTGCTTGCACATGTGTCGGTATGTGAGAGCGTGTTGAAATTGATGAAAACATCTGGCGCTTCGTCAGCTGAGGTTAAGCTATTCATGCGCGAAATGGTTGTGGCGCGCACACGCAAAAGTATGCTTTCCGATGGAGACGCTGAGGTGCAGATACTAAACTTTAAGCTGCCGACGCGCTCCGCAGAGCGGCGAACTCAGCAGGTTATAGCCCAAGACAAACGGCATGGTCGGCGAGCAGGCGATATTGGGCAGCGATAGGTTTTATTTTTCCTGATCCAGCAGCGCCTGGATTTCTTCCCGCTCTTTTTTGCTGACGTGGCCGCCGCGCAGCGCGGCCAGTACCAGCGCCTTGCCGGAACCGGAGAAGGCTTTCTGGATCAGCTCTTTCAGCAGATTGGTTTGTAGCGAATCCTGCTCCTGCGCCGGCGCATACACATGCGCGCGCTGGCTTTCGTCGCGGGTCAGCAGGCCTTTGGTGTGCATCACCTGCAGCAGCCGCAGCACCGTGGCGTAGTTCATGTCGGGCCGCGTTGCCACCGCCGCCTCGTGCACCTGCCGGGCGGTCGCCGGCCCGCTTTGCCAAAGCAGGCGCAGCATTTCCAGTTCGGACGGAGTGGGTTTCGGTGGGACTGTGCTCATGATGACGATCGACTTCGGGACAATGCATCTAGAATAAAATATCTAGATGCATTTGTCTAGTTCTACCGTCTTACCACTTCATTTCGCCCTTGGCGACCTTGGCGCTGGTGTCCAGCGCGGCGTTCAGGCCGGCACTGGGATACAGCTCCTTCATGCGGGCGATTAGCGCGGCCGAGTTGGCGGCCTTGGCGGTTTCGGCTTCGAAGCGCACCAGGTAGTCGCGGGTGTAGGCGATGCTGTCCGGTGTCAGCGCGGCGCCGACCTTGAAGTGCCCCGGCACGACGGTGGCCGGCTTCAGCGCGGCGACGCCGTCCAGCGTCGCCAGCCATTGCTTGCGCGATTCGGCGGTCTGGGTATCGGCGGTCCACACATGCAGGTCGTTGAACAGCACCACGCCGCCCACCACCGCCTTGATCGACGGAATCCACACATAGCTGCGGTCAGGCGTCGGGCCCTTCAGGCCTTCGATCTTCAGCGTCTGGCCTTCCAGCTTGATGGTGTCGCCTTGCAGCGGCTGCGGCACGATGATGCTTTGCGGCGCGTTGTCCTTCAGGATCGGGCCCCAGAACGCGACCTTGGCATCCTTCTTCTTCTCGATGCCGGCGATGGTTTGCGGCGTGGCGACGATCTTGGCGTCCGGGAAGGCGGCGTGGATCACGTCCAGGCCGAAGTAGAAGTCCGGGTCGCTGTGGCTGACGTACACGGTGGTCAGGTGCTTGCCGGTGGCGCGGATCTGCTCGACCAGCTTGAGCGCTTCGCCGCGCGAGAACTGTGCATCGATCAGCACGGCATCCTTGGCGCCGCTGACGATCACCGAGGCGACCGGGAAGATGGCGGCCTCGCCCGGATTGAACACGTCCAGTTTCAGCGGGGCGGCGCTGGCGCCGGCAACGGTGGCGGCGAGGGCGGCGGACAACAGGCTTTGCTTGATCATGATGGTCTTTCGTGTGGAGTTGGAATGACGTCATCTTAAATTTCTTTATCCGATAGAAAAATAGGGTAATCTGCACCTGTTAATTGCATAAAACGGATGAATCGATGGACAGGATTACAGCGGCACAGGTTTTCGTCAGCATCGCCGAGCGCGGCAGCATGATCGCGGCGGCCGAGGCGCTGGACATGTCGCGCGCCATGGTGACGCGCTATCTGGCTGAGATGGAGGAGTGGGCCGGCGCCCGGCTGTTGCACCGGAGCACGCGCCGGCTGAGCCTGACCGATGCCGGCGACGTCACGCTGGCGCGCTGCCGCCGCATGCTGGAACTGGCCGAGGCGATGGAGGTGGCCAGCGGCGCCGACGCCGACACGCCGCAGGGTCTTTTGCGCATCACTTCGTCGCAATCGCTGGCGCAGGCGGCGCTGGCGATCGCCGTCACCGCTTTCCTGAAGCGCTATCCGCGCACGTCGGTCGACCTGCAGATGAATAACCGCGCCGTCAACCT
The DNA here is from genome assembly GCF_040362985.1 of Duganella caerulea. Lineage (NCBI taxonomy): Bacteria > Pseudomonadati > Pseudomonadota > Betaproteobacteria > Burkholderiales > Oxalobacteraceae > Duganella > Duganella caerulea. The sequence continues at coordinate 333,149 of NZ_BPWJ01000002.1, forward strand.
GGTCGAGCAGCGCATCGACCTGGCGCTGCGCATCACCAACGCGCTGGAGCCCAACCTGATCGCGCGCCAGCTGGGGCAGTGCGATTCGGTGGTGTGCGCGGCGCCGTCTTACCTGGCCGAGCGAGGCACGCCGTTGCGGGCCGAAGACCTGGCGGCGCACAACTGCCTGACCTATACGTATTTCGGCAAGAGCCTGTGGCAGTTCACGGACCGCGACGGCGAGGCGGTCTCGGTGCCGGTCAGCGGCAATCTGTCAGCCAACGAGGATTTGATTTTGCTGAAGGCCGCGGAAGAGGGCGCCGGCATCGCTCTGCAGCCGCTGTACAGCGCGGCGCCGCTGATCGCCGATGGCCGGCTGGTGGCGCTGCTGCCGGACTTTGTGCCGCAGCAGATGGGCATCTACGGCATCTACACGTCGCGCCAGCACATGTCGCCGGCGTTGCGGGCCATGCTGGATTTCTTGCTGGACTGGTTCGCCGGCGACCCCGCCTGGCTGGCGCACACCGCGCCGCGCTAAATGGCGTCAAGCCCAGACGCGAGGAGATCAAGCCCGGCTGGCGCACGCGGTGGCGCGCGGAACGGCGTCTAGCCTGGAGCGAAGCGATCCAGCCCAGCTGGCGCACGTGGCGTTATCAGGCCTGGAGCGAGGCGATCCGGCGCTCCACGTCCGCCAGCGATGGCCGGGCGGCGGGATCTTCCGCAACGCAGGCTGTCTGCAGCACGGCAAGCGCCACCTGCTGCGCGGCCGGCAGTTCGCAACGTTCCATCAGCTCGTCCAGCAGCAGGCCGAAGGCGCGCGCTTCCAGCCGCTGCAGCCCTGCAGCGTGCGGCGCGTCCGGCGCGAACAGCGAGGCCGCGCCGAAGTCGCCCAGCAGGCTGCGGCCCCGGCCGCAATGCAGGATGTTGTGGCCGTACAGGTCGCCGTGCATGACGCCGCGCGCGTGCAGGTGCCGCGCCGCCGAGGCGATGCCGCCCGCGATGCCGAACAATTCCGCCGGGCTGAAGCGCTTGCCTTCCTGATAGATGTCGCGGGTGCAGCTCTCCAGGCTGGGCGGGCCGGCCAGGTTGCCGAAGCCGGGATCGATCAGCGGCATGACGCAGCCGCTGGCGCCGTCCGGGTGGTCCAGCACCTCGCCCAGCACCGGAATCAGGTTGGGGTGGTCGCCCGAGCTGACGCAGGCCGTCATCTCGCAGCGTGGCAGGCCGTCGCTGGTGACGGCGCCCTTGAACATCTTGACCGCCACAGCCTGCTCGCCGCCAGCCTGCCGCAGCACCGCCTGATGGATCACACCCGAAGCGCCTTCGCCCAGTTTCTGCTGAAGCTGCAGTTGATCCCAGCCGATGCCGGCGATGCCCGACGCGTCGGAGGCCGCCTGTTCATCAGCCTCGCAGAATGGATTGCCCGCATAAGCCAGCCACGACAGACGCGGCATGTCGAGCAGCCAGACCGGCAGTTCGGTCAGCCGGTTGGCGGCGATGCGCAGCAGTTCCAGCCGCGTGCAGGCGGCCAGTTCCTGCGGCAGGGCGCTCAGCCGGTTCCCTGCCAGCATCAGCTTTTGCAGCTGCCCGCAGCGGCCGATGGCGGCGGGCAGGACCTCGACGCGGTTGTCGGTCAGGATCAGCCAGCGCAGCCCCGGCGGCAGCGCGGAGCCGGGAACCTCGCGTATCTGATTGCTTTTGAAGCCTACCATCGTCAACGCCGGACACTCGCCCAGCACGGAAGGCAGCGTCGTGAACCGGTTGGCCGAGCAAAAGATCACCCGCAGCTTGTGCAGGCGCGGCAAATCGTCCGGCAGCGAGGACAGGGCGTTGTTGGACAGGTCGAGGATTTCCAGCGTATCGGCCAGCGTAAATATCTCGTCGGGAAACTCGGTCAGGCCGCAGGACAATTGCAGGCGGACGATGCCGGCCAGCGCTCCGGCGCGTAGCTGCTCTAGGGTGTGCATGAAGGTGGGGCGGGATGGCAAAGCGCCATTCTACAGCCTCGGCGGCTGGCGCCAAAAGCCGTTAAAAATATGAAAACATTCCCGGCAAGCCGAGCAGTCATGCGGCTTAAGCGAAGATTAATATCGTAAGATTTGTTACGGTTTCTGTCGAATAAATGGTTGTTGGGATACAATACCGGTGCTATCCTGAATGACCCGATTTTGTAGTACCTGAAGAACTATAGCCCTTCCCCACAACTTGATGTGCAATCCGCTAACCGGTCAGGCCGTGTCGCGGAAGGTTAGATTAACCCGCTAATTCCTCGCGAAGCGCGAAGAAAGGTGAGCAAGATGATGCAACAATCTACGTCCAATTCCTACCTGTTTGGTGGGAACGCACCGTACGTCGAAGAACTGTACGAGGCGTACCTCAACAACCCAGGTTCCGTGCCAGACAACTGGCGCGCCTACTTCGACGCCATGCAACACGTGCCGGCCGTCGACGGTTCCAATAAACCAGACGTCGCTCACGCTTCGGTCATCGCCTCCTTCGCCGAACGCGCGAAAGCCGGCCCGATCCGCACCGTGGTTGCCTCCGCCGACGCTGAAATGGGCCGCAAGCGCGTCGCCGCTACCCAGCTGATCGCCGCATACCGCTACCTGGGTTCCCGTTGGGCCAACCTGGATCCGCTGCAGCGTCAGGAACGTCCGACCATCCCTGAGCTGGACCCGACCTTCTACGGCTTCACCGATGCGGACATGGACACCGTGTTCAACATCAGCAACACCTACTTCGGCCCTGAGACCGCGACCCTGCGCGATCTGCTGAACTTCCTGCGCGACACCTACACCCGCTCGATCGGCGCGGAGTACATGTACATCTCCGACCCGGCTGAAAAGCGCTGGCTGCAGGAACGCCTGGAATCGATCCGCTCGACCCCGAACTTCACGCCAGAGAAGAAAAAGCACATCCTGGAGCGCCTGACCGCGGCCGAAGGCCTGGAACGCTACCTCCACACCAAATACGTCGGCCAGAAGCGCTTCTCGCTGGAGGGCGGCGAAACCTTCATCGCCTCGATCGATGAAATCATCCAGCGCGCCGGCGAAAAAGGCGTGCAGGAGATCGTTATCGGCATGGCCCACCGCGGCCGCCTGAACGTGCTGGTCAACACCCTGGGCAAGGCACCGAAGGAACTGTTCGAAGAATTCGAAGGCAAGCACGGCGACGACCTGCCAGCCGGCGACGTCAAATACCACCAAGGCTTCTCGTCGGACATCTCGACCGCCGGCGGTCCTGTCCACCTGTCGCTGGCGTTCAACCCGTCGCACCTGGAGATCGTCAACCCTGTGGTTGAAGGTTCGGTCAAGGCGCGCATGGATCGTCGCGGCGACCACCTGGGCAAGCAAGTGCTGCCTATCCTGGTGCACGGCGACGCCGCGTTCGCAGGCCAGGGCGTTGTGATGGAAACCCTGAACCTGGCGCAGACCCGCGGCTACGGCACGGGCGGCACGGTGCACATCGTCATCAACAACCAGATCGGCTTCACCACGTCGGATCCGCGCGACGCGCGTTCCACCATCTACTGCTCGGACGTCGTCAAGATGATCGAAGCACCGGTGCTGCACGTGAACGCCGACGATCCTGAAGCCGTGGTACTGGCTTCGCAGATCGCCATGGACTACCGTCTGCAGTTCCAGAAGGATATCGTTGTCGACATCATCTGCTACCGCAAACTGGGCCACAACGAGCAAGACACGCCAGCGCTGACCCAGCCGCTGATGTACAAGAAAATCGGCCAGCACCCAGGCACCCGCAAGCTGTACGCGGACAAGCTGGTGACGCAGACCGTGATCCCGGCCGATGGCGGCGAGCAGATGCAGGCTGCGTATCGCGACGCGATGGACGCCGGCAAGCACACCATCGATCCAGTGATCTCCAACTTCAAGAACAAGTACGCGGTCGACTGGCTGCCGTTCCTGAACCGCAAGTGGACCGACTCGGCCGACACCGCCGTGCCGATGACCGAACTGAAACGCCTGGCCGGCCGCATCACCACCGTGCCTGAAGGCTTCAAAGTGCACTCGCTGGTCGAGAAGGTCCTGGCTGACCGCGCCAACATGGGCAAGGGCGAACTGAATCTGGACTGGGGCATGGGCGAACACCTGGCCTACGCATCGCTGGTCGCTTCGGGCTACGCAGTGCGCCTGACCGGCCAGGACGCCGGCCGCGGCACCTTCGTGCACCGCCACGCCGTGCTGCACGACCAGAACCGCGAGCGTTGGGACGCGGGCACCTACGTGCCGCTGCAGAACATCGCCGAAGGCCAGGCGCCGTTCACCGTGATCGACTCCGTGCTGTCCGAAGAGGCGGTACTGGGCTTCGAATACGGCTACTCGACCGCCGAGCCAAACACGCTGACGATCTGGGAAGCCCAGTTCGGCGACTTCGTCAACGGCGCGCAAGTGGTCATCGACCAGTTCATCAGCTCCGGCGAAGTGAAGTGGGGCCGCGCTTCGGGCCTGGTCATGATGCTGCCGCACGGTTACGAAGGCCAGGGTCCTGAGCACTCGTCCGCACGTCCGGAACGTTTCCTGCAGCTGTGCGCAGACAACAACATGCAAGTGGTCCAGCCGACCACCGCGTCGCAGATCTTCCACGTGCTGCGCCGTCAGATGGTGCGCCAGTTCCGTAAGCCACTGGTGATCCTGACTCCTAAGTCGCTGCTGCGCAACAAGGACGCGGGTTCCTCGCTGAACGAGCTGGCCAAAGGCGCGTTCCAGACCGTGATCGGCGAAGTCGACGAGAAAATCGACGCCAAGAAAGTCAAGCGCGTGGTCGCCTGCTCGGGCAAGGTCTACTACGACCTGGTCAACGCACGCAAGACCCGTGGCCAGACCGACACCGCCATCATCCGCGTCGAGCAACTGTATCCGTTCCCGCACAAATCGTTCGCCGCCGAACTGAAGAAGTTCCCGAACCTGGCGGAAGTGGTGTGGGCGCAGGACGAGCCGCAGAATCAGGGTCCATGGTTCCAGATTCAGCACAACATCTTCGAGAGCATGGACGCAGGTCAGCGCCTGGCATACGCCGGCCGCCCAGCGTCGGCATCGCCGGCTGTCGGCTACTACGACAAGCACTACGCCCAGCAAAAAGACCTGCTGGAGACGGCGTTCTCGAAGCTCAAAGGTTTTATCCTGACCAAATAAGCATCACTTACTGACGGAGCGCCGCCTTGCTACGCGGGGCGGCGCCGCAATAACAAAATATACGGAGTTTTACATGGCACAAATCGAAGTCAAAGTCCCCCAGCTGTCGGAATCGGTAGCAGAAGCAACCATGCTGACCTGGCATAAAAAAGTCGGCGACGCAGTCGCTCGCGACGAGAACCTGATTGACATCGAAACCGATAAAGTTGTTCTGGAACTGCCGGCACCAGCCGCTGGCGTGCTGGTCAAGATCATCAAGGGCGACGGCAGCACCGTGGTTGCTGACGAACTGATCGCTATCATCGACACCGACGGCGCCGCCGCCGTTGCCGCTCCTGCAGCAGCTGCAGCTGCAGCTCCAGCGGCAGCCGCACCAGCCGCCGCACCAGCAGCCGCAGCTGCCGCCACCGGCGGTTCGAAAGGCGACGTGGCCATGCCAGCCGCCGCCAAGATCCTGTCGGAAAAAGGCCTGAGCGCTGGCGATGTCGCCGGTTCGGGCAAAGACGGCCGCGTGACCAAGGGCGACGCCCTGGCCGCCGGCGCCAAGGCTCCAGCCGTTGCGCCTCTGGCGCCAGCAGCTGCCAAGCCAGCGCTGCAGCAAGTTGCCGCTCCTGCGATCGCCAGCCTGGGCGAGCGTCCGGAAGAGCGCGTGCCGATGAGCCGCCTGCGCGCACGTATCGCCGAGCGCCTGCTGCAATCGCAATCGACCAACGCCATCCTGACCACGTTCAATGAAGTGAACATGGCGCCGGTCATGGAACTGCGCAACAAGTACAAGGACAAGTTCGAGAAAGAGCACGGCGTCAAGCTGGGCTTCATGTCCTTCTTCGTCAAGGCCGCCGTTGCCGCGCTGAAGAAATACCCGATCATCAACGCATCGGTCGACGGCAACGACATCGTCTACCACGGCTACTTCGACATCGGTATCGCGGTCGGTTCGCCACGCGGCCTGGTCGTGCCTATCCTGCGCAACGCCGACCAGATGTCGATCGCCGACATCGAGAAGAAAATCGGCGAATTCGGCGCCAAAGCCAAGGAAGGCAAGCTGACCCTGGACGACCTGACCGGCGGCACCTTCTCGATCTCGAACGGCGGCACCTTCGGCTCCATGCTGTCGACCCCGATCATCAACCCGCCACAATCGGCCATCCTGGGCGTGCACGCGACCAAGGACCGCGCCGTGGTTGAAAACGGTCAGATCGTGATCCGTCCGATGAACTACCTGGCGATGTCCTACGACCACCGCATCATCGACGGCCGCGAAGCCGTGCTGGGCCTGGTCGCCATGAAGGAGGCGCTGGAAGATCCAGCCCGCCTGCTGCTGGACCTGTAATACCGCCACATCCCCTGGCCCGTCCGGGCCGGGGGAATTTTCAGAGGGTCATCAATGAGCGTATCTGAAGAAATCAAACGGTTGCACGAACTGCACCAGGCTGGCGCGCTGTCGGACGAAGAGTTCGCCTCCGCCAAGGCCAAGCTGCTGGACAAGGAAGCATCTCCAGGCATCTCCAACGACATCACCCGATTGCGCCGCTCGAACACCGACCGCTGGCTGGGTGGCGTGTGTGGCGGGCTGGGCCAGATCACCGGAGTCGACTCCTGGATCTGGCGCTTGCTGTTCGTCTTGTTCGTGATCACCTTTGGCTTCGGACTCGCCATCTACATTCTGCTATGGATTTTCGTACCAGAAGAGAACTGATTGGAAAATAAAAAATGAGTAAACAATTTGACGTAGTAGTCATCGGCGCCGGTCCTGGCGGTTACATCGCGGCCATCCGCGCGGCACAACTGGGTTTCTCGGTCGCCTGCGTTGACGCATGGGTCAATGAAAAGGGCGGTCCCGCTCCTGGCGGCACCTGCACCAACGTCGGTTGCATCCCGTCGAAAGCGCTGCTGCAATCGTCCGAGCACTTCGAGCACGCCGGCCACGCGTTCAAGGACCACGGCATCGATGTCGCCGGCCTGTCGCTGAACCTGCCGCAAATGATCAAGCGTAAAGACACCGTCGTGAAGCAGAACAACGACGGCATCCTGTTCCTGTTCAAGAAAAACAAGGTCACCTTCTTCCACGGCCGCGCTGCGTTCGCCGGCGCCGCAACCGCAGACGGCTACCCGCTGACCATCTCCGCGCCAGCCAACGAGACCATCAACGCCAAGCAAGTCATCATCGCCACCGGCTCCAACGCACGCGCGCTGCCAGGCGCCGAGTTCGATGAGAAACTGATCCTGTCGAACACCGGCGCGCTGACCATCGGCGACGTGCCGAAGAAGCTGGGCGTGATCGGCGCCGGCGTGATCGGCCTGGAAATGGGTTCCGTATGGCGCCGCCTGGGTGCCGAAGTGACCGTGCTGGAAGGCCTGCCTGTGTTCCTGGGCGCGGTCGACGAGCAGATCGCCAAGGAGGCCGGCAAGCTGTTCGCCAAGCAGGGCCTGAGCATCAACCTGGGCTGCAAGATCGGCAGTATCACCAAGGGTGCCGACAACGTCACCGTGGCCTACGAAAACGCCAAGGGCGAAGCGCAGACCGCCGTGTTCGACAAGCTGATCGTCTCGATCGGTCGCACCCCGAACACCGACGGCCTGGCCGCCGACAAGGTCGGCCTGAAGCTGGACGAGCGTGGCTTCGTGGCCGTCGACGACGACTGCAAGACCAACCTGCCAGGCGTATGGGCAGTGGGCGACGTGGTACGCGGCCCGATGCTGGCGCACAAGGCGGAAGAAGAAGGCGTTGCCGTTGCGGAGCGCATGGCTGGCCAGCACGGCCACACCAACTTCAACACCATCCCTTGGGTCATCTACACCTCGCCGGAAATCGCGTGGGTCGGCCGCACCGAGCAGCAACTGAAGGCCGACGGCGTCGCCTACAAGGCAGGCACCTTCCCGTTCCTGGCCAACGGCCGCGCACGCGCGCTGGGCGATACCTCGGGCATGGTCAAGTTCCTGGCCGATGCGAACACCGACGAAATCCTGGGCGTCCACATCATCGGACCGATGGCTTCCGAGCTGATCTCCGAAGCCGTGGTGGCGATGGAGTTCAAGGCTTCGGCTGAAGACATCGCGCGCATCTGCCACGCCCACCCATCGCTGTCGGAAGCGACCAAGGAAGCCGCGCTGGCGATCGACAAGCGCACGCTGAACTTCTAAGCAGCACCAGTAAGCGGACTGCGGGCGGACTGCGGTCCGCCCTTTTTATTTGCGCAGCACAGAACCGAACCCCATGAACGTCGAAGAGTTTTATCAGCACGCGCTGCAAGAGCGCAATTTCAAGGCCGATGCAGCCCAGCGCCGCGCGGTCGACCGCCTGCAACAGTGCTACGACGAGTGGGTGGCCTACAAGGGCCAGCGTTCGTCCACCTTCAAGCGGCTGATCAATCGTCCCGACGTGCCGAAAGGCGTCTACATGTGGGGCGGGGTGGGGCGCGGCAAGTCCTTCCTGATGGATTCCTTCTATTCCGTGGTGCCGCTGGTGCGCAAGACGCGCCTGCACTTCCACGAGTTCATGCGCGGCGTGCACCGCCAGCTCGACGAGCTGACCGGCGTGGCCAATCCGCTGGACGAGGTGGCCAAGCGCATCGCCAAGAAATACCGCTTAATCTGCTTCGACGAGTTCCACATCTCGGACGTGGCCGACGCCATGATCATGTACAACCTGCTGAAGGCGCTGTTCGACAACGGCGTGTCCTTCATCATGACCTCGAACTACGATCCGAAACTGCTGTACCCGGACGGCCTGCACCGCGACCGCATCCTGCCGACCATCCAGCTGCTGTACGACAAGCTGGACGTGATGAACATCGACGCCGGCATCGACTACCGCGGGCGCGCGCTGGAGCAGGTCGATTCCTACCTGACGCCGCTCAACGCCCACACCGACCGCCTGCTGCGCGAGGCCTATGCCAGCATAGCCGAGAGCGCCGACGAGGATCCGGTGGTGCGCATCGAGGCGCGCGAGATCCGCGCGCTGCGCCGCGCCGGCACCATCATCTGGTTCGATTTCAACACGCTGTGCGGCGGTCCCCGCTCGCAGAACGATTACCTGGAAATCGCCAGCCGCTTCCATACCGTGATATTGTCCGGGATTCCGATGATGTCGGCCGCGATGTCCTCGGAGGCGCGGCGCTTTACCTGGCTGATCGACGTGTTCTACGACCAGGGCGTCAAGCTGCTGATGTCGGCCGAGGTGGAGCCGGAAGAGCTCTACACCAACGGCACATTGGCCAACGAATTTCACCGCACGGTATCGCGCATCGTCGAGATGCAATCGCGCGAGTACATGGATAAAGAGCAGCGCGCCGCGGCCGGTGCGCTGGCCTAAGTGAGCTGCAACAGGATAAAAATATGAGACCAAGTTTGAAACCGCTGGGCGAGATGATCGCGGCTGCCGCCTTGGCGGCCCTGGCGGCGTTGGCCGCGCCGGTGCAGGCGCAGAACGCCGAGCCGGCCGCCGCGCCGCAGCCGACCCGTTCGGTCGAGCAGGCCAACGCCACGCTGCAGCAGGTGGCCAAGGACCGCGCGGCGGTCCACGAGGAATTCGCCGCCAGCGAGCGCGTGTGCTACGACAAGTTCTTCGTCAACTACTGCCTGGACAAGGCCAAGGAAAAACGCCGCGCCGAGCTGGCCAAGCTGCGAGCCACCGAGGTGGAGGCCGAGCATTTCAAGCGCGCCGACTCGGTCGAGAAGCGTGATGCCGACCTGGCCGTGCGCGCCCGCAAGGACGCGGAAGAGGAAGCGCAGCGCGCCGCCATGCCGCCGAAGGAAGCCAAGGTCGTGGACGACACGCCGCGTCCGGCGCCGAACGCCGGCAAGCCGGTGGTGGACCGCGAGGCCGAACACGCGGCCAAGGTCCAGCGCCAGGCGGCGCAGGATGCGGCCGACGCCGGCAATCGCGCGGCCAATGTCGCGGCGTTCGAGAAGAAGCAGGCCGAGTCGGAAAAACGCAAGGCGCAAGTGGCCAAGAAGAAGGCCGACAGCGACGCCAAGCGCGCAGCGCACGAAGCGTCGGAGAAGAAGAAGGCCGACGCCGAAGCCGCGGCCGCCGCTGCCGCGGCCGCCAAGAAGCAGTAAGCGGAACCGCGCGTCAGACCGCGCGGCGCATTTTCTGTATGGTGTAGTTCGGTATGTCCTTGGGCTGCTCGACCAGCTTGATGATGGCCATCGAGCAGTTGTCGCCCTTGCCCTGGGCGCGTTCGCCGGCCTTGCCGATCAGGCGTTCAGCGGCCTGGCGCGGCGTGTTGCGCGCGACCGCCGCCGCCAGTTCCGTATCCTTGAACAATTGCCACAGGCCGTCCGAGCACAGCAGGAGCGAATCGCCGGCCTGCAAGCCCTCGTGATAGCCGACCGTGACGAAGGGCGACTTGAAGCTGTTGCCCAGCGCGTTGTTGAGCAGCTTGGAGCCACGGTGCTTCTTTGCCGCCTCCAGCGGCAGCTTGTCCTGGTTGACCAGATGCTCGATGTAGGCGCCGTCGTTGCTGCGCATGGCGCAGGCCTCGCCGGCGAAGCGGTACACCCGCGCGTCGCCGACATGGCCCCACACCACCTGGCCGGCCGGCGTCAGCACCATCATCGCCAGCGCGCTTTGCGGCTCGACGGTCTTGGCGATCGGATTCATCTTGATGACCTGGTGCGCCTCCTCGGCGATGGCCCGCATCAAGTCCTGCAGGCGCGGGATGCTGGGCGTGTCGCCGACGCGCAACTCGTCGAACAGGTGCTTGGCGGTCAGCAGCGCCTGGTCCGAACCGATGGCGCTGTGGTTGCCGTCGGCCAGCACAGCCATCACATAGCCGGGCGCCTGGGCGGCCGTGTACAAGCCCACCCGGTCGTTTTGCTGGGATCGGTTTCCGATGTGCTGGGCGGTGCCGGCTTCGATTTTGTATGCGCTCATAAGCAACACTGTATCCTAGTCGGCGGGTGCGCGATCATTATGTTGGCGGCGGGGCCGCCGTAGATTAAACTATGCACTGTGTCACAGTTTGTTTGCAAGATATTTGTTGTTCCAGTGAAACTATTTTGTGTGAGTAAAGACCGAGAATTATGACTGATGTACAAGATATCCAGCGTCGTCTGATAGAACTCGACGTCGAACACCGCGATCTGGACGCGGTCATCGACATGCTCACGCTGGATGGCCATCACGATCAACTGCAATTGCGCCGCCTCAAAAAGCGCAAGCTGCAGTTAAAAGACCATATCACTCTGCTGAAAATGCAATTAGTGCCCGACGTTCCGGCCTGAGTCCGGCTCAGTGCCCCAACTAAGTTTATTTTGACCGAACACCTTCCCAAGCCCGTCGACACCATCCCCGCCGTAGTCGGCGCCACACCCGATCAGCCCCCCGGAAAACACGATGCCGAGGTCGAGCGCCTGTTTGGCGCGGGCGGGCCGTTGGGTCCGGCTGTTGGCGACTACCGCCCGCGCCGCTCGCAGACCGAGATGGCCAAGGCGGTGGCGGATGCCATCGCCAACCAGACCACGCTGATCGCCGAGGCCGGCACGGGCACGGGCAAGACCTTCGCCTACCTGGTGCCGGCGCTGCTGTGGGGCGGCAAGACCATCGTTTCCACCGGTACCAAGAACTTGCAGGACCAGTTGTTCCTGCGCGACATCCCGACCGTGCGCGCCGCCTTGCAGGCGCCGGTGTCGGTGGCCTTGCTGAAGGGGCGTTCGAACTACGTCTGCCACTATCACCTGGAGCGTACGCTGCAGAACGGCCGCATGACCTCGCGCGACGACGTCGGCCACCTGCGCGAAATCTCGCGGTTTTTGAAAATGACCAGCTCCGGCGACAAGGCCGAGCTGGCCCGCGTGCCGGAAAACGCGCTGATCTGGAACCTGGTGACCTCGACCCGCGACAATTGCATGGGCGCCGAATGCCAGTATTACCAGGATTGCTTCGTGATGAAGGCGCGCAAGGAAGCGCAGCAGGCCGATGTGGTGGTGGTGAACCACCACCTGTTCTTCGCCGACGTGGCGCTGAAGGATTCCGGCATCGCCGAGCTGCTACCGTCCGCCAATACCGTGATCTTCGATGAGGCGCACCAGCTGCCCGACACCGCCACCTTGTTCTTCGGCGACACGTTTTCGACCTCGCAGGTGCTGGAATTGTGCCGCGATGTGCTGGCCGAAGGCCTGTCCAACGCCCGCGACGGCGCCGACTGGGGCAAGGTCGTCATGGTGGTGGAGAAGGCCGCGCGCGATTTGCGCCTGACGTTCCCGCAAGATATCGTCCGCCTGTCGCTGCCGCAAATCGCGCCGTCGAGCGACTTTTTCCCTGCCTTGCAGACGCTAAAAGACGAGCTGGACGGCATGCTGGCGGTGCTGGAAACCCAGGCCGCGCGCGCCGAAACATTGGAACAATGCCGCCAGCGCGGCCTGGAACTGGCGCAAAAGTTGGCGGATTGGAAATTCGATCCGAAGGCGCGGGTGGAAAAGGGCGCCGAAGCGGTGTTCTGGGTCGAGGCGTACGCGTCGTCCCTGCAGCTGCACAAGACGCCGTTGTCGATCGCGCCGATCTTCAACGGCCAGCGCGAAGGCGTGCCGCGCAGCTGGATTTTCACCTCCGCGACCTTGGCGGTGAAGAATGATTTCAGCCATTTTTCCGAGCAAATGGGCCTGGACGGCGAGCCGTCGAAGACTTGGCCGAGCCCGTTCAACTACGAACAGCAGGGCATTTTGTACGTCCCGCAAGGCTTGCCGGACCCGAATTCCATGGGGTACACCGACGCCGTGTTGGACCATGCGCTGCCGATCGTCGAGGCTGCGGGCGGAAAAACCTTCCTTTTATGCACGACTTTACGCGCCGTGAAGCGCGCGGCCGAGCGCCTGCGCGACGAATTCGAGAAGCGCGGCCTGCCGTATCCGCTGTTTGTCCAGGGCGACAAGGGCCGTACCGAGCTGCTGGACCAGTTCCGCAAGGCCGGAAATGGCGTGCTGATCGGCTCGCAAAGCTTCTGGGAAGGCGTCGACGTGCGCGGCGATGCGCTGTCTTTAGTGATTATCGACAAGCTTCCGTTCGCGCCGCCGGACGATCCGGTGCTGGCCGCGCGCATCGAGGTGATGGAAAAGCAGGGCAAAAATGGCTTTATGCATCACACTTTGCCCGAGGCGATTATTAACTTGAAGCAAGGTGCAGGGCGCCTGATCCGCGATGAAGGCGACCGCGGCGTGCTGATGTTGTGCGATCCGCGCGTGATTTCCAAGCCATACGGCAAGCGGATTTGGCAGAGTTTGCCGTCCTTCAAACGCACCCGCGAGCAGGCCGAGGTCATCGAATTCTTCAAAAACAAGAATTCCGATTCGTAACTTTCAGTATCAAAACTTGCCGCCGCCACCTTCTCGGAGAGCGGCGGCTGGCAAGATGCTAGGGCAGTATCACCACCTTGCCCGTGACCTTCCGGGCCGCCATATCGTTCAACGCCCGCGCCGTCTCCTCCAGTTTGTACCGGCCCGAAATATGCGGCTTGATCTTTTCCTCCTGCAACCACCCCATCAACTGGCGCATGCCGGCCAGGTTGGCCTTCGGCTCGCGCTTGACGAACTCGCCCCAGAAAACGCCGACCAGTGACGCGCCTTTCAACAAGGTCAGGTTGAGCGGCAATTTCGGAATCTCGCCGTTGGCGAACCCCACCACCAGGTAACGTCCGCGCCACGCGATCGAGCGGAACGCCGGCTCCGCGTATTCGCCGCCGACCGGGTCGTAAATCACGTCCGGACCCTTGCCGCCGGTCGCCGCCTTGATCGCCTCGCGCAAATCTTCCTTGCTGTAGTTGATCAGCACGTCCGCGCCGTGCGCTTTGCACACTTCCAGCTTCTCATCGGTCGAAGCGCAAGCAATGATGCGGGCTCCAAGGGCTTTGCCTATCTCGATCGCGGCCAGCCCCACACCGCCGGCCGCGCCAAGTACTAGCATGGTCTCGCCAGCTTTTAGCGCGGCACGGTCCACCACCGCGTGATGCGAGGTGCCGTAGGTGAGGGTGATCGCCGCCGCCGTCTCGAAATCCATGGCCGGCGGCATGGGTGCCAAGGCTTGCACGGGCGCCACTAATTGTTGCCCAAAACCACCGGTCGAGGTGAAGGCGATGACCTTGTCGCCCGGCCTGAAAGTTGTCACATCGTCAGCAACCGAGCGCACCACGCCGGCCACTTCGCTGCCCGGAACAAAGGGTAATTCCGGCTTGAATTGATACTTGCCTTGAATGATGAGCACGTCCGGAAAGTTGACGCCGGCCGCTTTGACATCGATCACGACCTGTCCCGGACCGGCTTGCGGGTCGGGCAATTCCTGGACGGCGAGGGTGTCCGGCAATCCCCAGGCCTGGCATACGACAGCTTTCATTGTGGTCTCCTTGGTTATAAATAGAACGATCGTTAGATTTTTATGATACCCGAAAGCGCCACCAGTTTGCGCAAAGTTCGGGCTGTCGCACGTTTGCGTTCGCTCAAGGTGTCTGCCGAGGGGATTGTTAGAGTTGGTTAAAGGCCGTACCTCTGTAGGGCGGCAACGGAGGATGTCATGACTATCCGTCACGGCTGCTTTTTCAGTTATGCACACGGCCATCACGCGTACATGAGCAAGTTCAAGAACGATTTGATCGAAGCGCTCAAATGTTACCTTGAGCCCCACTTCGACAACGAGAACGAGCTCTTTGTTGATAGTGAGCAACTCGGCGGCGGAGACGACCTCGACCAGAAGATCGCGCGCGCGATGTGTGAGAGCGCTTGCATGATTGTCATTTATACACCCAAGTACGAAGCGCACCCCTACACCCGCCGCGAGTTTGCAGCAATGCAACTAATTGAAAGCGAGCGCAAGCAGTGGTACGCGCTGCCCAGCCACCTGATCATCCCGGTCGTCATGACCCGCCACCCGGACGGCTTGCCGCCGCAAATCGCCGGGCCGGGCATGTACGTGGACTTCTCCCGCTACACGCTGGCCAGTGGCGACCTCAAAACCAACCCGGAGTTTCTTCCAGACATAGAAAAAATCGTGTTGCGCATTGCCCAGCATTACCACCACTTAAAACGATGCACGCCGCCGGAGCATGACTGTGGACGTTTTGTCATGCCGGACATTCCGCCGGAATGGCGTGCCATTCCTCCTCCACACTTCCCACGCTAAAGGTTTGCCATGGACATCACTGCCTTGTCGCTGCCGCCGTTGACTGGAACCGGCGAAGTTATCACTTTTTATTCCTACAAGGGCGGGACCGGGCGCACCATGGCCCTGTCCAATATCGCGGTGTTGCTGGCGCGTCAACAAAACGCCACCACCCCGGTATTGATGATCGATTGGGACCTGGAGGCGCCGGGTTTGCACCATTACTTCGACCACCACGAGGACAAGCCGGGCGTGCTGGAGCTGTTCGAGGCTTGCCGTGAGCAACTGGCGCGCCGCCGCAAGGGCGCGGCCGCGCTGGACGGCGACGAGCTGGCGCGGGAAGTGCTGGCCGCCGTCGGCTGGGAGCAGTATGTCAGCCGGGTCGACCAGGGCAGCCAGTTGTACCTGATGCGTGCCGGCCGCTTCGACGACAGCTACGGCGAGCGGCTGGCCGCGATGCACTGGGACGAGCTGTTCAACAGTTGCCCGGCCTTGTTCCGCTGCTTTGCCGACAATCTGGCCCGGCATTTTCGTTATGTGCTGGTCGATTCCCGCACCGGCCGCACCGACAGCGCCGGCATCTGCACAACCCTGCTGCCGCGCAAGCTGGTGGTGGTCTTCACGCCAAACCGGCAGAGCCTGGAGGGCGTGCAGGCGCTGGTCACCCGCGCGACCGCCTACCGCCGCAGCCACGAGGACGAACAGCGGCCTTTGATGGTCTATCCTCTGCCATCACGCATCGAAATGAGCGACAGCGTGCAGCGCGCCCAGTGGCGGCGCGGCGACCAGCAACAGCGCATACAGGGCTACCAGCCGATCTTCGAACAGTTGCTCAGTTCGTGCTACGGCATGCCGCAGATGTCGCTGGACAGCTATTTCGACGAAGTCCAGCTGCAACAGACCCGCACCTTCGCCTACGGCGAGCAGTTGGCGGTGCGTATCGACCAGGGCGGCGACCGCTTCTCGCTGACGCGCACCTTCGAAGCCTTGCTCGACTGGCTGGCCGGCGGCTACTTCCCGTGGCAATCGAGCCGCGAGATCCACCTGCTGGCCTCCATCGGCGACGCCCGCCGGGCGCTGGAAGAGGGCGGCGTGCGCGCGCTGTCGCAACCGCTGGCGCGCGACCTCAATCTGCTGGGCGAGCTGTATCGTCGCGATGGCCGGCTGCGTCAGGCGCTGACTTGTTTCGAGGAAAGCCTGACCTTGCGCCAGCGAGGACTGAGCGAAGACCATCCGGACACGCTGGCGAGCAAGAGCAACCTGGCCGGCGTGCTGCGCCTGCAAGGGCAGCTGGACGAAGCGCAATTCCTCGAGGAGTGCATCGTCGAGGCCCGCACGCGGCTGCTCGGGCCGGAACATCTCGACACCCTGGCGGCGCGCGCCAACCTGGCCGCCACGCTGGCCCAGCAGGGACGTCCGGCCGAGGCATTGACCATCATGGACGCGGTACTGGAGGCCTACCTGCGCCTGTTGGGCCCCGAGCACCTGCTGACGCTGGCCTGCAAAGCCGACCGGGCAGACATCCTGTTCCGGCGCGGCGACAGCGAACCGGCCCGCGCGGCGCAGGAGCAGGTGCTGGCCGCGCGCAAGCGGCTGCTGGGTGCGGAGCACGTCGACACCTTGCGCAGCAAGACCGCGCTGGCGTGCACCTTGTTGCGGATGCAGGAGCTGGACGCCGCTAGCAGCCTGTTCGACGCCGTCTATCAGGCCCATCTCCGGCGCCTCGGGCCGGACCACGCGGAAACCCGCAAGGCGCGCGCGCAGCTGGCCGATGTGCGGGCGCAGCTCGGCGGCCCGGTGGTCGGCCGGATCGGCGAGCCGGTGCTGGTGCCCGAGCTGCATCAGGATGTCGCCATGGCCGACTACGGCGACGCCTTGTCCCGGCAACCCCGCCCGCGCAGCGGCCGCCACCCGAGCGATCTGTGGACCCGCGCCACCGAGGAATTGATGGCGCTGGACGGTCATTTGTCCGTCGGGAGGCCGCCGTCGCGCTAGCGCAAATTTATCTGGTTCGGAGGCCGCCGGCACGCGCAGCGAGGCCATTGCTTCAGGTAAAATCTCCGTATGAGAATCCTGATCAGTAATGACGACGGCTACCTGGCGCCGGGCATCAACGCGCTGGCGCAGGCCCTTGCACCCATCGCCGACATCGTGGTCGTGGCGCCGGACAGCAACCGCTCCGGTGCCTCCAATTCCCTGTCGCTGGACCGGCCGTTGTCGGTGCAGCAGGCGGCCAATGGTTTCTATTTCGTCAACGGCACACCGACCGACTGCGTGCACGTCGCGCTGACCGGCATGCTGGACTACAAGCCGGACTTGGTCGTGTCCGGCATCAACAACGGCCCCAACATGGGCGACGACACGCTGTATTCCGGCACCGTCGCCGCCGCCACCGAGGGCTATCTGTTCGGCATCCCGGCCATCGCCTTCTCGCAGGGCGCCTACGGCTGGGAGCACATCGACGACGCGGCCCGTCATGCGCGCGACATCATCCAGCGCTATTATGATTCCTTGCCGGCGCCGTATCTGTTGAACGTCAATATCCCGAACCGGCCCTATGATCAGCTGACCGCGCCGGTCGCCACCCGGCTGGGCCGGCGCCACCAGGCCGAGCCGGTGATACGGGCCAAGGATCCGCGCGGCAAGGAAATCTTCTGGATCGGCCCGCCGGGCGCGACCAGGGATGCGGGGGAGGGCACGGATTTCCATGCCTGCGCCCAGGGACGGACCTCGATCACGCCGCTGCAGATCGATCTGACCCACAAAACTCAACTCGATGCACTGGCAAAGGCCCTGGCATGACCGACAAGAACCGTAGCTTTCCCCTCCCGCTATCCTCGGTAGTCGACAAGGGGGCCAAGAAGGCGACGGTGTTCGCGCCGGTGGCCACGCCGCAGACCGCCACCCAGAACGCGGCCCGCCATGTGCCGCCCCAGCACGGTTATTCCACTGCGCGCCCGGTGGCGGCGCCGTCCAAGTCGCACAGCTACGCCATGGAGCGGGCGCAGCCGGTGCCGGTCCAGGCGCCGCGCGGCAATCCGCTGGTGTCGGACGCGGTGCGCCGCGCCATGGTGCAGCGCATCGCCAGGCAGGGCGTCAAGGACCCGGTGGTGCTGGGCGCGATGGAAAGCGTGCCGCGCCATATGTTCATGGACGAGGCGCTGGCCTCGCAGGCCTATATCGACGCCTCGCTGCCGATCGGCCACCACCAGACCATCTCCCAGCCCTACATCGTCGCGCGCATGATCGAGGTGATGCGCAACGGCGGCCAGCTGCACCGGGTGCTGGAGATCGGCACCGGCTGCGGCTACCAGGCGGCGGTGCTGTCCTGCGTGGCGCAGGAGGTGTATTCGATCGAGCGGATCAAGCCGTTGCACGAGCTGGCCAAGGCCAACCTGCGCCCGCTGCGCGTGCCGAACCTGCGCTTGCATTACGGAGATGGTATGCTTGGCCTGCCGCAAGCGGCGCCGTTTGACGGTATCATCCTGGCCGCGGCCGGCCTGGAGGTGCCACAAGCACTGCTGGAACAGCTGACCATAGGCGGCCGTCTGGTGGCGCCAGTGGGCGCCCGCGCGCAGCACCTGGAATTAATTACACGCACCGGCAAGGCGGAGTGGGCCAGCGTTACGCTGGAGGATTGCCACTTCGTCCCGCTGCGTCCGGGCACGATATGACGTGCCCGTACCCTTAGACTAAGATGAGAATGACAAACAAAAGTAACTTGCTCGCATTGAGCTTTGCGCTCGCTTTATTGAGCGCTTGCACCACCACTCCGAATCAGGCGCCGGTTGTCGACCGCAGCCCTCCGCCGCCAGTCAAGCCCGCCACCCCCAGCGAAACGGCGCAGATCGCCCGCGACGAGCGCGGCCTGTACACGGTAAAAAAAGGCGACACGCTGATCCGCATCGCGCTGGAATATGGCCAGAACTACCGCGACCTGGTGACCTGGAACAACCTGTCCAATCCGAACGACATCAAGGTCGACCAGGTGCTGCGCGTGTTGCCGCCGGACAGCGCGCCCAACGGCGTGCAGACCGGCGCCATCGTCATGCCACCGGTGGACAAAACGCCGCCGCCACCGCCCGTGATCAAGAAGACCGAGCCGAAGGGTGAGAAAAAACCGTATTCGGAGAGCGCGCTGGCCGAGTTGCAGCGCGCCGACGGCAATGGCAACGGCAAGGCTGAAGCCAGCGTCAAGCCTGCGCCGGCACCGTCGCCCGCCGTGACCACCGCGCCACCTGCCGCGGCCGCGGTCGCCGCCAGCGCCGAGGATGAAAAATTGAGCTGGATGTGGCCGTCCGAAGGCCGCGTGGTCGCCACTTTCGACGAAGGCAAGAACAAGGGCGTGGACATCGCCGGCAAGGCGGGCCAGCAAGTCGTGGCTGCCGGCGCCGGAAAAGTGATGTATGCCGGCAGCGGCATCCGTGGTTATGGTAATCTCGTTATTGTGAAGCACAGTAATAACTTGTTGTCGGCCTACGCCCACAATCGCACCATTGTGGTCAAGGAAGGCCAGAGCGTGAACAAGGGACAAATGATTGCCGAGATGGGCGATTCCGATGCCGATTCCGTCAAGCTGCACTTTGAAATCAGGCAGCAGGGCAAACCGGTCGACCCGTCCAGATTCCTGCCTAACCGGTAGCTGAGCCATGACACAGACGCCGCACGATTCGATGGATGACGACTCGGCCCCGGACGAATTCCCGGACGAGAGCAATGATGATGTCGCCATCGAATCGGCGGATGGCGAGGCCGAAACCGCCGAGCCGGGCGCGGTGCTGGAAAGCGTCGACGAACTGAAAAAAGTGCTGGCGGCCGAGCTGTCGACCGACACCACCCAGCACTACCTGAACCAGATCGGCACCCGTCCGCTGCTGACGGCGCCGCAGGAGGTGCACTACGCCACGCTGGCCAAGGCCGGCGACTTCTCCGCCCGCCAGACCATGATCGAGCACAATCTGCGGCTCGTGGTCTCCATCGCCAAGCACTACATCAACCGCGGCGTGGTCCTGCTCGACATGATCGAGGAGGGCAACATCGGCCTGATGCGCGCCATCGACAAGTTCGAGCCGGAGCGCGGCTTCCGCTTCTCCACCTACGCCACCTGGTGGATACGCCAGAGCATCGAACGCGCCATCATGAACCAGGCCCGCACGGTGCGCCTGCCGGTGCACATGGTGCGCGAGCTGAACCAGATCCTGCGCGGCAAATACCATCTCGAAGCCCAGCACCACAATGGCAAGGACGCCACCGCCGAGGACATCGCCGAGCTGGTCGGCCGCCCGGTGGAGGAGGTGCAGGACATCTTGGCGCTGTCCGAGCACGCCACCTCGCTCGATGCGCCGCTGGACAACGATCCGCAATCGTCGCTGATGGACATGCTGCCCGGCGACGCCGAGGACAGCCCGGACGCGCGCGCCGAGCACCACGAAATGACGCTGCTGGTGCGC
Source organism: Duganella caerulea (assembly GCF_040362985.1). NCBI lineage: Bacteria > Pseudomonadati > Pseudomonadota > Betaproteobacteria > Burkholderiales > Oxalobacteraceae > Duganella > Duganella caerulea. The sequence continues at coordinate 353,824 of NZ_BPWJ01000002.1, forward strand.
GACTGGCTGACCAAGCTGCCGGACAAGCAGCGCATCGTCATCATGCGCCGCTTCGGCCTCGACAACGACGATCCTGCCACGCTGGAAACGCTGGCCGAGGAAATGGGCGTCACCCGCGAGCGCGTGCGCCAGATCCAGCAGGAAGCGCTGGTCAAGCTGAAACGGGCCATGGCCGCGCGCGGCGTGGTGCGCGATTCCCTGCTGTAGTCCCTTCCCATTCTGCTATCATGTCGGCCCCGGCACATGCTTGCCGGCGCTAGCCATTCCCTTTTTGAATTGAACGTTATGCAAGAAAATACTATCTTCATCAAGTCGCTCGACATGGACGCCCGCGGCGTCGGCCATCTGGAAAATGAAGACGGCTCCCAAGGTAAAGTAGTGTTCGTCGAAGGCGCCTTGCCGGGAGAGACGGTCCGCTTCACCACGTTCAAGAAGAAGAAAAACTGGGAAATGGCGCGCATGGATGAGTTGCTGCGCGAATCGCCGATGCGCGTGCAGCCCAAGTGCCCGCACTTCGACATGTGCGGCGGCTGCTCCATGCAGCACCTGGAGCCGACCGCGCAGGTGGCGATCAAGCAGCGCGTGCTGGAAGACAACCTGCAGCACATCGGCAAGGTGCGCCCGCTGACGGTGATGCGCCCGATGTACGGCCCGACCTGGGGCTACCGCTACCGCGCCCGCCTGTCGGTGCGCCACGTGGCCAAGAAAAACACCGTGCTGGTCGGCTTCAAGGAAAAGCGCTCGATCTTCGTGGCCGACATCCAGAGCTGCCAGATCCTGCCGAAGCACGTGTCGGACCTGCTGCTGCCGCTGCGCGCGCTGATCGGCTCACTGACCCTGTTCGACCAGGTCCCGCAAATCGAGGTGGCGATCGGCGAAGGCGTGACCGCGCTGGTGCTGCGCATCATGTCGCCGCTGGGCGCGGGCGACGACGCCAAGCTGAAGGCCTTCGCCGACCAGCACCAGGTGCAGTTCTGGCTGCAGACCAAGGGCCCTGAAACGGCGGCGCCGTATTACCCGCTGGGTCCGGAGCTGTACTACCTGCTGCCGGAATTCGGCATCAAGATGCCGTTCAAGCCGGTCGACTTCACGCAGGTGAACCACTACATCAACCGCGTGCTGGTGGCCAAGGCCCTGCGCCTGCTGGAAGTGCAGCCGGAAGACCGCGTGGCCGACCTGTTCTGCGGCCTGGGCAACTTCACGCTGCCGCTGGCGACGCAGGCGCGCGAAGTGGTCGGCATCGAAGGCGCGACCTCGCTGACCGAGCGCGCGCTGGACAACGCCAAGGCCAACGGCCTGTCCGACAAGACCACCTTCTACACCCGCAACCTGTTCGAAGTGACGGCCGACGACCTGATTGCGCTGGGCAAGTTCGACCGCATGCTGATCGATCCGCCGCGCGACGGCGCCATGGCGCTGAGCGAAGCGCTGGTGGCCCTGAGCCAGACCCGCGCCGACCTGCTGCCCAAGCGCATCGTGTACGTCTCGTGCAGCCCGTCCACGCTGGCGCGCGACGCCGGCATCCTGGTCAACGCTGGCTACGTGCTCGACAAGGCTGGCGTGGTCAACATGTTCCCGCACACCTCGCACGTCGAATCGATGGGCGTGTTCAACCTCGCTTGATCCCAATGATTGCGCAATAAAAAAAGCCGGCGCTGGGCCGGCTTTCGATGGTGAGGCTGCTACGCTTAGTCGCGGCTGCCGCCGAAGATGCCCAGCAGGCGCAACAGGTTGACGAAGATGTTGTACACGTCCAGGTAGATGTTCAGCGTGGCGCGGATGTAGTTGGTCTCGCCGCCGTTGATGATCTGCTGCACGTCGTACAGGATGTAGGCCGAGAAGATTGCCACGGCGATCACCGAAATCACCAGCGACATCGCCGGGATGTGCAGGAAGATGTTGGCCAGCGACGCCAGCAACAGGACGATGACGCCGGCGAACAGCCACGTGCCCATGCCCGAGAAGTCACGCTTGGAGACGGTGGCCACGGTGGCCAGCACCGCGAACACAGTGGCCGTGCCGCCGAACGCCGTCATGATCAGGAAGGCGCCGTTGGTGTAGGCGCGCAGCGTGAACGACAGGATGGGCGTCAGCATCAGTCCCATGAAGAACGTGAAGCCCAGCAGCAGGGCCACGCCCACGCCGGAATCCTTGTTCTTCTCGATGCCCCAGATGAAACCGAAGGCGACCGCCAGGAACAGCAGGGTCATCAGCCCGCCGCCCAGCGGCAGCTGCAGGCCTACGCCCAGCACCGCGCCAAAGATGGTCGGCACCATGGACAGCGCGAGCAGCCAGTAGGTGTTGCGCAGCACAGCGTGCTGGACCGAGCGGCTTCCCGCCAGGTCGTAGGTGTTTTGCATGTTGTTCATAAAGAACCTCCTTCAGAGTGATTCGAATACCGCTTGCCAAAAGCATAGCACGCCGGGGTAAAAATGCGCAAAATTGCCCCAAATACCCGCTTAGAGATGGCTTAATCTGGCCATCCTCCCAATATTTACCCGCCTGGGCGGCAAATATGGCCGGTCTTGCAAGCTTATCTATGCCTGATTCTCGGTATATGGGGTGTTCTATGGTAAAATCAAAGGTTGATTGAGTTATCAATTTTGTTTTAAACCTTTCTTTTTATTGGAGTTTTTTAAATGGCAATCGAACGCACCCTGTCGATCATCAAACCAGACGCAGTCGCTAAAAACGTAATCGGCCAAATCTACAGCCGTTTCGAAGGCGCTGGCCTGAAGATCGTTGCCGCTCAGATGAAGCAGCTGTCGCGTGAAGAGGCCGAAGGCTTCTACGCCGCTCACAAAGAGCGCGGTTTCTTCAAGGACCTGGTTGACTTCATGGTCTCCGGCCCAGTCATGATCCAGGCCCTGGAAGGCGAGAACGCAGTTCTGAAGAACCGCGAACTGATGGGCGCCACCGATCCTAAGAAAGCAGAAAAAGGCACCATCCGCGCCGACTTCGCTGACTCGATCGATGCCAACGCTGTCCACGGTTCCGACGCTGTCGAAGCTGCTGCTGTTGAAATCGCTTACTTCTTCGGTAAGTAATTTTTTGTAAGACCACCGTTTCCGCCGCCGGGTTTCGACGCAGCGCGCGGAAGCGGAATTTTTTAGAACTGTTTTGAACCTGAATATGAACGCTACTTCGACCAACTTGCTGGACTTCGATCCCGCGCAGCTCATCGCTTATTGCGCCGAGTTGGGAGAGAAGCCGTTCCGCGCCAAGCAACTGCAACGCTGGATCCACCAATTCGGTGCGTCGGATTTCGACAGCATGACCGATCTGGCCAAGTCGCTGCGCGACAAACTGAAAACCCGCGCCCACGTCACGGCGCCGGCCATCATCAGCGACCACACGTCCACCGACGGCACCCGCAAATGGCTGGTCGACGTCGGCAACGGCAACGCGGTCGAAACCGTGTACATCCCGGAAGAGAACCGCGGCACGCTGTGCATCTCCACCCAGGCCGGCTGCGCCGTCAACTGCCGCTTCTGCTCGACCGGCAAGCAGGGCTTCTCGCGCAACCTCACGGTGGGCGAGATCATCGGCCAGCTGTGGATGGCGGAGTTCGAACTGCGCCGCACCAAGGGCATCGATCCCGGCCCGAAGGGCGAACGCCAGATCACCAACGTGGTCATGATGGGCATGGGCGAGCCGCTGCTGAACTTCGAGCCGACCGCCACCGCGCTCAAGCTGATGTTGGACGATAACGCCTACGGCCTGTCGCGCCGCCGCGTCACGCTGTCGACCTCCGGCGTGGTGCCGATGATGGACAAGCTGTCGCAGGAAGTGCCGGTGGCATTGGCCGTCTCGCTGCACGCGTCGAACGACCCGCTGCGCGACAGCCTGATCCCGCTGAACAAAAAATATCCGCTCAAGGAGCTGATGGCCGCCTGCAAGCGCTACCTGGAATTCGCGCCGCGCGACTTCATCACCTTCGAGTACTGCATGCTCGACGGCGTCAACGACTCCGACGAGAACGCCCGTGAACTGCTGGCCCTGGTGCAGGACCGCGAGTTCGGCGTCAACTGCAAATTCAACCTGATTCCGTTCAATCCCTTCCCGGAATCGGGCCTGCTGCGCTCCAAGAACCCGCGCATCAAGGCCTTCGCCCAGATCCTGGTCGACGGCGGCATCGTCACCACCATCCGCAAGACGCGCGGCGACGACATCGACGCCGCCTGCGGCCAGCTGGCCGGCGAAGTCCAGGACCGCACCAAGGTGGCCCAGCGCATGGAGAAGATGGCCGAGTACCAGCAAAAATTCGGCGCCAACTTCGGCAAGATCGTGGAGATCCGTTCCTGATGACCTTCCTGGCGCAGCGGAGCCGGCTCAGTCTCGCCGCCTTGTGCGCGGCAGGGGCGCTGGCTGGCTGCGCGTCGCCGGGACCTGAGCGCGGCAAGAGCGGCCAGGCCGAGTTGGCGACGGTGTCGGACCAGACCGCGGCCCAGCGCAAGGTCGACATCCGCATGCAGCTGGCGGTGGGCTACTACGAACAGGGGCAGTACCCGTTCGCGCTGGACGAAGTCAAGCTGGCGCTGGCCGCCGATCCGAATTACGCCGACGGCTACGGCATGCGTGGCCTGATTTACCAGGCCATGGGCGAGAACGCGCTGGCCGAGGACAACTTCGTGCGGGCCCGCAAACTGGCGCCGGGCAATCCGGATTTGGCCAACAATTACGGGTCCTTCCTGTGCCAGACCGGCCGGGTGGCCGAGGCGCTGCCGCTGTTCGACGCGGCCCTCGCCAACCACGCCTACCGTTCGCCGGCCAACGCCGCGAACAACGCCGGTTCCTGCGCATTGAAGATCAAGGATTACGCCAGCGCGGAGCGTTATCTGCTGCAAGCCTTGCAGTTGACGCCCGACCTGCCGGCCACCAACGCCAATCTGGCGCGGGTTTATTTTGAAAAGCGCGATTATATCCGCGCCAATTTCTTCATTACCCGTCTGAACAAGGTGGCAAAGATGGAGAGCCTGACGGCCGATGTGCTGTGGCTCGGGATTAAGGTGCAGCATAAGCTGGGCGACACCGGTGCGGAAGCTGGCTGGGCGACGCAATTGCGCCGCCACCACCCCGGTTCGGCCGAGTATGCTGCTTATCAACGTGGGGCGTTTGATGAGTGAAACAGGGATACCAATGAATTCAGAGTGGGCAGAACCGCCAAAGGACCAGGGCAGCAGCCTGGCCACGCCCGGAGCACAACTGGCGGCCCAGCGCGAAGCGATGGGACTGACGGTCGAACAGATTGCCGACCAGCTGAAACTGGCGCCGCGCCAGGTCAAGGCGCTTGAAGCGGGCGACTACGCCGCGCTGCCCAACATGGCCGTGGTGCGCGGTTTCGTGCGCGCCTACGCCAAGGTCGTGAAGATCGACGCCACGCCGCTGGTGGCGATGATCGAAGTGATCTCGCCGACCAGCCATGAAGCGGCGCCGCCGCGCAAGGAAATCGCGGCCACCTTCACCGAGTCGCGCTTCCCGTCGATGACCGGCCGTTCGTCCACGCCTACCGCATGGCTGGTGGGCGCCGCCGCCGTGGTGGTGGTTGCCGCCGCCGGCGCGTACGCCTACCAGGCCGGCCTGATTCCGGCCACGCTGTTCCAGCGCGCCGACAAGGAAGCGCCGGCCAGCGCGGCCGCCGAGGCCTCCAAGCCGGCCGATGCCGCCGTCGCGCCGATCGAGACCACGCTGGTCAAGCCGGGCCAGGAAACCGCGCCGTTGCAGTCGCCAAGCGTGCCGCTGATTTCCGTGCCGCCGCCTGGCGGGACCAGCAACGACGCCGCGCCAGCCGCCGCTCAAGCGACGCCGCCAGCGCCGGCACCAGCGGCACCTGCTCCGGCCGCGCCGGTGGCACAGGTATCGCCGCCGGCCGCCGCGCCGGTCGCCGCCAGCGGCAGCCAGCTGGTGCTGAAGGTGACGCAGGATTCGTGGGTTGAGATCCGCCGTCCAGGCACGACGCCGCTGATTTCGCGCCTGGTGAAGGCCGGCAGTACCGAGACCTTCGACATCAAGGACCCGGCGCTGCTGATCGTCGGCAAACCGGCCGGCGTGGAAGCGACGCTGGGCGGTGCGCCGCTGGCGCTGCCACCGGTGGCCGGCGGCACGATCTCGCGCGTGAACATCAAATAAGTTAAACGAGTACGAATAGAACGATCATGTCTTCAACGCAAACAGCTATTCCTTCGGGACCATCGAATCGCCGCGCCAGCCGCAGCGTGCTGGTTTCGCACGGCCAGCGCAAGATCTGGGTGGGCGGCGACGCCCCCGTGGTGGTGCAGTCGATGACCAATACCGACACCGCCAACGTGATCGAGACCGCCATCCAGATCAAGGAACTGGCGCGTGCCGGTTCGGAGCTGGTGCGCCTGACGGTGGACCGTCCCGAAGCCGCCGCCGCCGTGCCGTACATCCGCGAGCAGCTGGACAAGATGGACATCGACGTGCCGCTGGTCGGCGACTTCCACTACAACGGCCACACGCTGCTCAACGAGTATCCCGACTGCGCGAAAGCGCTGTCGAAGTACCGCATCAATCCGGGCAACGTCGGCAAGGGCGCCAAGCGCGATACGCAATTCGCTCAGATGATCGAAGTGGCCGCGCGCTACGACAAGCCGGTGCGCATCGGCGTCAACTGGGGCAGCCTGGATCAGGCGCTGCTGGCCCGCATCATGGACGAAAACGCCGGCCGCGCCGAGCCGTGGTCCGCGCAGGCGGTGATGTACGAGGCGCTGATCACCTCCGCCATCGAGAACGCCGTGCGCGCCGAGGAGCTGGGCCTGGGCCGCGACAAGATCATCCTGTCGTGCAAAGTCTCGGGCGTGCAGGACCTGATCGCCGTGTACCGCGAACTGGCCAGGCGCTGCGACTATCCGCTGCACCTGGGCCTGACCGAGGCCGGCATGGGCAGCAAGGGCATCGTCGCCTCGACGGCCGCGCTGTCGGTGCTGCTGCAAGAGGGCATCGGCGACACCATCCGCATCTCGCTGACGCCGGAACCGGGCGGCGACCGCACCAAGGAAGTGGTGGTCGGCCAGGAGATCCTGCAGACCATGGGCCTGCGCAAATTCACACCGATGGTGATCGCGTGCCCGGGTTGCGGCCGCACCACCTCGACCACCTTCCAGGAACTGGCCGACAACATCCAGACCTATCTGCGCGACCAGATGCCGGAATGGAAAAAGACCTATCCGGGCGTGGAGGCGATGAACGTGGCCGTGATGGGCTGCATCGTCAACGGCCCCGGCGAATCGAAGCACGCCAACATCGGCATCAGCCTGCCGGGCACCGGCGAATCGCCGGCCGCGCCGGTGTTTGTCGACGGCGCCAAGTTCGCCACGCTGCGCGGTGAGCGCATCGTCGAGGAGTTCCAGGAAATCGTGCTGAATTACGTTAAGAAGAACTACAGTAAAGAATATGTCTAAAACTGAAAAAATCACCGCCGTCAAAGGCATGAACGACATCCTGCCGGCCGACTCCCATCTGTGGCAGCTGTTCGAGAACACCGCGCAATCGGTGGTGCAGAGCTATGGCTTCCAGCAAGTCCGCACGCCGATCGTGGAAAACACCGCGCTGTTCTCGCGCGCCATCGGCGCCGTGACCGACATCGTGGAAAAGGAAATGTATTCGTTCGAGGACTCGATGAACGGCGACAAGCTGACCCTGCGCCCTGAAGGCACGGCCGGCGTGGTGCGCGCGGTGATCGAGCATAACCTGGTCTACGAAGGTCCGAAGCGCCTGTGGTACACCGGCCCGATGTTCCGCCACGAGCGTCCGCAGCGCGGCCGCTATCGCCAGTTCTACCAGTTCGGCTGCGAAGCCGTCGGCTTCAACGGCCCGGACGTCGACGCCGAAATGATCATGATGTGCCGCCGCCTGTGGGATGACCTGGGCCTGGAAAACATCCGCCTCGAACTGAACTCGATCGGCGACGCCGAAGAGCGCGCGCGCCACCGCGTCGACCTGATCGCCTACCTGGAAAAGCACGAGGACCTCCTCGACGCCGAAGCCAAGCGCCGCCTGCACAGCAACCCGCTGCGCATCCTGGACACCAAGAACCCTGCGATGCAGGAGATGGTTAACGCCGCACCGAAACTGCTGGAGTACCTGGGCGAGGAATCGCTGGCCCACTTCAACGGCGTGCGCAAGATCCTCGACCACAACAACATCCCGTACGTGATCAACCCGCGCCTGGTGCGCGGCCTCGATTACTACAACCGCACCGTCTTCGAGTGGGTGACGGACGCACTGGGCTCGCAAGGCACCGTGTGCGCCGGCGGCCGTTACGATCCGCTGATCGCCTCCTTCGGCGGCAAGCCGACGCCCGCCGTCGGTTTCGCGATGGGCATCGAGCGCCTGCTGGAGCTGATGAAGGAAGCCGGCGAGCCGGACGCGCCCGACCAGTGCGACGTCTACCTGGTGCACCAGGGCGAGGCCGCGCAGCTGCAAGCCTTCGTGCTGGGCGAGCGCCTGCGCGACGCCGGCCTGGATGTGGTCATGCACGCCTCGACCGCGAACGGCCCTGGCAGCTTCAAGACGCAGATGAAGAAAGCCGACGGCAGCGGCGCGACCTTCGCCGTCATCATCGGCGAGGACGAAGTGGCCAACCACACCGCCAGCGTCAAGTCGATGCGCGCGGAAGAGGGCGCCCAGCAGCAGTCGACGGTGCCGTTCGACGACGTCGTCGATTTCGTGGTCGACCAGATCACCGACAGCGGCGACCATCACCACCACGTGCACGACGAGCATTGCAATCACTAAGCCGTTTTTTATAACCTATAACGAGTAGACGAACTGACATGGCATACGATCTCGAAGAACAAGAACAAATCGCGACCCTCAAGGCGTGGTGGGACAAATACGGCAACCTGACCTCGTGGGTGCTGATCGCCGGCCTGGCCGCGTATTCGGGCTTCACCGGCTGGAACTACTACCAGCGCAACCAGGCCGCGCAAGCATCGGCGCTGTACGACGAGCTGCAATCGGCGGTGGAAGCGAAGGACAACGCCAAGGTGCTGCGCGCCGCCGGCGACATGGAGACCAAATTCGGCGGCACCGCCTATGCCTCGATGAGCGCACTGACGGCGGCCAAGAGCAGCTTCGAAGCGAACGACGTGAAATCGGCCAAGGCCCAGTTGCAATGGGCGGTGGAACACGGCGGCGACGAATTCAAGGCGGTGGCCAAGGTGCGCCTGGCCGGCCTGCTGCTGGACGAGAAAGCCTACGATGAAGCGCTGAAGGTGCTGTCCGGCGATGTGGCGCCGCAGTTCGCCGGTTCGGTGGCCGACCGCAAGGGCGACGTGCTGGCCGCGCAGAACAAGCTGACCGAAGCCCGCGCCGCCTACCAGGCCGCGCTGGAAGCGACTGACAAGAAGAACCCGGGCCGCCAGCTGATCCAGCTGAAGCTTGAAGCCATCGGCGGCTCCGTGCCGGCCGCCAAGGACGCAGCGTAATTCATCGGCGCCGGCCGCTGCCGGCGCCTCCAGATCAAGGTTAAAAAATGCGTATTACCGAAAAAGTTATTGCTGCAAGCGTGTTTGCGATGTTGGCCGGTTGTTCCTTGTTCTCGTCCAAAGATACCAAGAACCAGCCGGCGCCGCTGGTTGAACTGAAGGGCGGCGTCACGCCCAAGACGGTCTGGAAATACTCGATCGGCAAGGCCGGCACCGCCGTCTTCACGCCGGCGCTGGTGGGCGACAGCCTGTACGTGGCCGACGCCGACGGCGCGCTGGCGCGCCTGAATGCCGCCACCGGCAAGGAGCAATGGCGCGTCAAGACCGGCTCCGACCTCACGGCCGGTGTCGGCAGCGACGGCGAAGTGACCGTGGTCGGTGGCGTCAAGGGCACCATCCTGGCGTTCGACGCCAACGGCAAGCCGCTGTGGAAAGCCCAGGCGACCAGCGAAGTGCTGTCGTCGCCGGTGGTGGGCGGCGGCGTGGTGGTGGTGCGCAGTGTCGACAACCAGATCACCGCGTACGAAGCCAAGACCGGCGTCAAGCGCTGGACCGTGCCCCGCGTGACGCCGGCCCTGACCCTGCGCAACGCGCCGGGCATGGTCATCAACGGTCCTAACGTGTACGTGGCCCAGCCGGGCGGCAAGCTGCTGTCGCTGACCCTGGCCACCGGCCTGGCGCGCTTTGAAGTGGTGGTCGGCGAACCGCGCGGCGCCACCGAGCTGGAACGCGTCACCGACATCGCCGGCACGCCGGTGATCATGGAAAAAGATGTCTGCGCCGTGTCCTACCAGGGCCGCGTGGCCTGCTTCGACGCCATCACCGGCGCGCCGCACTGGAGCAAGCCTGCTTCGTCCGACGTCGGCGTGGCGGTGGACCAGCGTTTTGTATTCGTCTCCGACGACAAAGGCGAAGTTGCAGCCTACAGCCGTGAAAACGGCAGCAACGCCTGGAAGAACGACAAGCTGGCCTACCGCCGCCTGTCGACGCCAGTCTCCTACGGCCGCGCAGTGGCCGTCGGCGACTACCAGGGTTACGTCCATCTGCTCTCGCGGGAAGATGGCGCACTTATAGGTCGCGCCGCGACCGATGGCAGCCCGATTCAATCGGACCCTGTCATCGCCGGCACGAATTTGATTTTCCAAACCCAATCAGGGACAGTGACCGCTCTCGCGGTCGAGTAAAAAATGAAGCCGGTAATCGCACTAGTGGGTCGACCCAATGTAGGGAAATCGACCTTGTTCAATCGTCTGACCCGCTCGCGCGATGCGCTGGTGGCGGACTTGCCTGGGTTGACGCGAGATCGTCACTATGGCGAGGGCCGTGTCGGCGAACGTCCCTTCCTCGTCATCGACACGGGCGGCTTCGAGCCGGTCGCCAAGGAAGGCATCATGCATCAGATGGCGCTGCAGACCAAGCAGGCCGTGGCCGAAGCCGACATCGTCGTGTTCCTGGTCGACGGCCGCCAGGGCCTGACGCCGCATGACAAAACCATTACCGACTTCCTGCGTAAAAGCGGCCGTCCGGTCATGCTGGTCGTGAACAAGTCGGAAGGCATGCGCTACACCGCCGTCGTCGCCGACTTCTACGAGCTGGGACTGGGCGAGCCATACTCGATCTCCTCGGCGCACGGCGACGGCGTCGCCGATCTGGTGGAGGAGGCGCTGGACCTGGCCTTCGCCCAGCGTCCGGAAGATCCGGAAGAACTGGAAAAGACCGACCACGGCATCAAGATCGCGCTGGTCGGCCGTCCGAACGTCGGCAAGTCCACGCTGATCAACACCCTGGTGGGCGAAGAGCGCGTGATCGCCTTCGACATGCCGGGCACCACCCGCGACTCGATCGAGATTCCGTTCGAGCGCGAAGGCAAGCAGTACACGCTGATCGACACCGCCGGCATCCGCCGCCGCGGCAAGGTGTTCGAAGCGATCGAGAAATTCTCGGTCGTCAAGACGCTGCAATCGATCTCGGAAGCGAACGTGGTCGTGCTGATGCTCGACGCGCAGCAGGACATCTCCGAGCAGGACGCCCACATCGCCGGCTTCGTGCTGGAGACCGGCCGCGCGCTGGTCATCGCCGTCAACAAGTGGGACGGCCTGCGCAGCGACGAGCGCGATGAAATCAAGATCGACATCGACCGCAAGCTGGACTTCCTGTCCTTCGCCAAGATGCACTTCATCTCGGCGCTGAAGTCGCAGGGTATCGGCCCGCTGATGAAATCGGTGGACGCGGCCTACGCCGCCGCCATGTGCAATCTGTCGACGCCGAAGCTGACCCGCGCCCTGATCGAGGCCGTGGAAAAGCAGGAGCCGCGCCGCAAGGGGTCGATCCGTCCGAAGCTGCGCTATGCGCACCAGGGCGGCATGAATCCGCCGGTGATCGTCATCCACGGCAATGCCCTGGACGCGGTCGGCGAGCCGTACAAGCGCTATCTGGAAAAGCATTTCCGCGACACCTTCCAGCTGGTGGGCACGCCGCTGCGCATCGAACTGCGCACCGGTAAAAATCCATTCGCAAAAACACAGTCGAAATAAGCGGTTTTTTTTGCGGGTGCGCCCTGCAAAAAAGGCAAAAACAGGTTACAGTGGCTTAGAAGCACCATTCCCGGCTTGGCGAACGGTGTTTCAGCGAAAATTGTTTGACTTTCGCTGGGCCACGTACTTGAAATTAAGCGTTTCGCCTCCAATTCCAACACAACAACATAAAATGGAGCTGTTATGAGCAACAAAGGGCAACTGTTACAAGACCCATTCCTCAATGCCTTGCGCAAAGAGCATGTTCCTGTCTCGATCTACCTGGTCAACGGCATCAAGCTGCAGGGCCATATCGAATCGTTCGACCAATACGTCGTACTGCTGCGTAACACCGTGACCCAGATGGTTTATAAGCACGCCATCTCCACCGTGGTACCGGCACGCGCCGTCAACCTCAACATTGAATCCGACGCGGAATAAGCGCTTGCAACACCGCTTCTTTTCAACTCACCCAGCCTTGACCGTCGTATGCGCGCAGCCCTAGTCGGTATCGATTTCGGTCAAGGCGACTTTGCCGCCAGCGTCGAGGAACTGAACCTGCTGGCCCGTTCGGCAGGTGCGGAACCGGTGACGACGATCACGGCCAAGCGTTCCTCACCGGACGCCGCCTATTTCGTCGGCAGCGGCAAGGCCGACGAGATCGGTCTTGCCGTGCTGGATCACCGCATCGAAATCGTCATCTTCAACCACGCCTTGTCGCCTGCCCAGCAGCGCAACCTGGAAAAGCGCCTGAACATCCGGGTGCTGGACCGCACCAGCCTGATTCTCGACATCTTCGCCCAGCGCGCCGCCTCCCACGAGGGCAAGCTGCAGGTGGAGTTGGCCCAGCTGCAGCATCTGGCCACGCGCCTGATCCGCGGCTGGACCCACCTTGAGCGTCAGAAGGGCGGTATCGGTTTGCGCGGCCCGGGCGAGACGCAGCTGGAGACCGACCGCCGGCTGATCGGCGAGCGGGTCAAGGCCCTGCGCGCGCGCCTGGACAAGCTGCGCAAGCAGCATGAAACCCAGCGCCGTTCGCGCGGCCGCAGCCAGACGTTCTCGGTGTCGCTGGTCGGCTATACCAATGCCGGCAAGTCGACGCTGTTCAACGCCGTCACCAAGGCCGGGGTTTATGTCGCCGATCAATTGTTCGCCACGCTGGACACCACCTCGCGCCGCGTCTACATGGGCCAGGAAGTGGGCAACGTGGTGATCTCGGACACGGTCGGTTTCGTGCGCGAGCTGCCGCACCAGCTGGTGGCGGCGTTCCGCGCCACGCTGGAGGAGACCATCCACGCCGACCTGCTGCTGCACGTCGTCGACGCCTCGTCGCCGGTGCGCATGGAGCAGATCGAGCAGGTCAACCTGGTGCTCAAGGAGATCGGCGCCGATCATATCCCGCAGATCCTGGTGTGGAACAAGATCGACGCCGCGGGGCTGGAGCCCTCGGTCGAGCGGGATGAATATGATAAGATTTCCCGCGTTTTCCTCAGCGCGCGCACCGGTCAAGGACTGGACCTTCTGCGCGGCGCCATCGTCGAATGGGCCAAGAGCGCGCCGGGTGCCCGGCTCAACCAGGCCTATGACACCGGCGAGGAAACCGACCAAGAAGCAGGCGAAGAAGCAGCGGAGCCGGATAGCAGTCCCACCCTTACTCATGTCGGATCACACTAATGCGTGTCTCGTCACTTATGAAACGTCTCGGCTTGAAGCTGTCGCTGAACGATCCCCGCTGGGGCTCGGACAAGCAGGACCGCAAGCCGCAAGCCAATGAAGGCAAGAAGCCCGGCGAAGGGCCGCCCGACATGGAGCAGCTGTGGCGCGATTTCAACCAGCGCCTGAACAGCTTCTTCGGCCAGAAGAACCGTCCCGACGGCAGTGGCGGCGGTGGCAGTGGCGGCGGCCGTCCCGACCTGGCCGGCATGCGCGCCACCGCCGGCGCGATCGGCGCGGTGATCGCGCTGATCTGGCTCGCCAGCGGCTCGTTCATCGTGCAGGAAGGCCAGACCGGCGTGGTCTACACCTTCGGCAAGGTCAGCCACACCACCGGTTCCGGTTTCAACTGGCGCTGGCCGTATCCGTTCCAGAGCGACGAAACCGTCAGGGTCTCGCAGATGCGCATGGTGGAAATCGGCTACCGCAAGGACCTGAAGAACAAGCAGCCGCGCGAATCGCTGATGCTCACCGATGACGAGAACATCATCGACATCCAGTTCGCCGTGCAGTTCAAGCTCAAGGACCCCGTGGCCTGGCTGATGAACAACCGCGACGAAGAGGAAACCGTGCGCCAGGTGGCCGAGACCTCGATCCGCGAAATCGTCGGCAAGAACAAGATGGACTTCGTGCTGTACGAGGGCCGCGACAAGGTCGCCCTCGAAACCCAGCAGCTGATGCAGCACATCCTCGACCGCTACGCCTCCGGCGTGCTGGTCTCGAACGTGACCCTGCAGGCGGTGCAGCCGCCGGAGCAGGTGCAGATCGCCTTCGACGACGCCGTCAGGGCAGGGCAGGACCGCGAGCGCCAGAAGAACGAAGGCCAGGCCTACGCCAACGACGTGATCCCGCGCGCGCGCGGCAGCGCCTCGCGCCTGCTGGAGGAGGCCGAAGGCTATCGCTCCATGATCACCGAGAACGCCACCGGCAACGCCTCGCGCTTCAAGCAGGTGCTGGCCGAGTACCAGAAGGCGCCGGGCGTCACGCGCGACCGCATGTACCTGGAGACGATGCAGCAGATCTTCTCCAGCGCCAGCAAGGTGATGGTGGACGCCAAGTCCGGCAGCAACCTGCTGTACCTGCCGCTGGATAAATTGATCGCCCAGGCCGCGGCCACCGACAGCGCCGCCGCCGCGGCCCGCGCCGCCGCGCAGGCTGCCGCCTCGCCGTCGTCGTCCGCGCTGCCGGCCGAGGTGATGCCGCAGGTGGAAGTCAGTCGCCAGCGCGATTCACGCGCCCGCGATGCCTTACGTGAACGGGAGGGTCGTTAATGAACCGCATAGCCAGTACCCTCATTGCGGCCTTCGTCGCGTTCCTGCTGCTGTCGTCGACCATGTTCGTGGTCGACCAGCGCAAGTACGCCATCGTGTTCGCGCTGGGCCAGATCAAGGAAGTGATACGCGAGCCGGGCCTGCATTTCAAGCTGCCGCCGCCGTTCCAGAACGTGGTCTACCTCGATAACCGCATCATGACCATCGAGCCTCCGGACGCCGAACGCTTCATCACGGCCGAGAAGATGAACATCCTGGTCGACAGCTTCGTCAAGTGGCGCATCGGCCGTGCCGAGAACCAGCCCAAGCTGTACTACGTGACCTTCGGCGGCGACGAGGGCCGTGCCCGCGACCGCATGTCGCAGATCGTCAAGGCTGCGCTGAACGAGGAAATCACCAAGCGCACCGTGGGCGAGGTGATCTCCGGCCAGCGCGGCAAGGTGATGGAGGCGATCCGCTCCAAGGTGGTGGCGGAGTCGGCCCAGATCGGCGTCGAGATCATCGACGTGCGCCTCAAGCGCGTGGAGTATGTCGAGCAGATCAACAACTCGGTGTACGAGCGCATGAAGGCCGAGCGCACCCGCGTGGCCAACGAGCTGCGTTCGACCGGTAACGCCGAATCCGAGAAGATCCGCGCCGACGCCGACCGCCAGCGCGCCGTGATCCTGGCCGAGGCCTACCGCGACGCCGAGCAGATCCGCGGCGAGGGCGATGCCAAGGCGTCGGCGATCTACGCCGAAGCGTTCGGCAAGAACCCGGAGTTCTACAAGTTCTACCGCAGCCTGCAGGCCTACCGCGAAACCTTCAAGAACCACGGCGACGTGATGGTGATGGATTCGAGCTCGGACTTCTTCAAGTACTTCAAGAGCTCCGGCGCCGCCGGTCCTGCCGCGGCTCCCGCCAAAAAATAAGTTGTATAGCCATTTCCGCCTCGGGCGGGAATGGCTACTCCCGTATCTTTTTCCCCTCCCGCAACGCATTTTCGCGTAAAATATCAGGTTCGGCCTTCCGCTTCACGGGCCTCGGCGCGTGCGCCACATTGTTCATTTTTAAACTGCCTCCCCATGCCGAATTGGCTTTTGCCTGAGAATATCGCCGACGTTTTGCCGTCGGAAGCACGCAAGATCGAAGAGTTGCGTCGTCTGATGCTGGATAATTTCCGTCTGTACGGATATGAACTGGTGATGCCGCCGCTGCTGGAGTACCTGGAGTCGCTGTTGACCGGCGCCGGCCAGGACACCGATCTGCGCACCTTCAAACTGGTGGACCAGCTGTCGGGCCGCATGCTCGGCCTGCGCGCCGACATGACGATCCAGGTGGCGCGCATCGACGCCCACCTGTTGAACCGCGCCTCGGTCACGCGCCTGTGCTACGCCGGCAGCGTGCTGCATACCCGTCCGTCGGGCCTGCACGCCACCCGCGAGCCGCTGCAGATCGGCGCCGAGATCTACGGTCACGCCGGCCTGGAAGCGGACGCCGAGATCCAGGAATTGGCATTGGCCTCGCTGGCCCTGGCCGGCTTCACCGAAGTGCGGCTGGACCTGACGCATGTCGGCGTGCTGCGCGCCATCCTGGAGTGCGACGCCGCCGCCAAGAGGGACGAAGCCCAGCTCTACCTGCTGCTGCGCGCCAAAGACGTGCCGGGCCTGCAGGCGCTGACGCAAGATTATTCGCCGGCCGTGCGCGACGCGCTGCTGGCGCTGCCGAACCTGTACGGCGACGTTGAAGTTTTGAAGCGCGCCCGCGAAGTGCTGCCGGACCTGCCGGGCATCGCCAAGGCGCTGGCCGAGCTGGCCGCGCTGGCGGCATCCGCCATCGACCGCGCCGAAGTCGCGATCGACCTGGCCGACCTGCGCGGCTACCAGTACGAAAGCGGCGCGATGTTCGCGCTGTATGTGCCGGGCTTGCCGAACGCGGTGGCGCGCGGCGGCCGTTACGATCACGTAGGCGAGGCCTTCGGCCGGGCACGTCCCGCCACCGGCTTCTCGCTCGACCTGCGCGAACTGGCGCGCCTGTTGCCGACCGCGGAGCGCAAGCATTCGATCCGCGCGCCGTGGGGCAATGCGCCGGAGTTGAAGGAAAAAATCGCCGAACTGCGCAAGTCCGGCGAAGTCGTGATCCAAAGTTTGCCGGGTCACAGCAACGAGCTGGACGAGTTCGAGTGCGACCGCGCTCTGGTACTCGACGATAATGGTAGCAACTGGATTCTTAAAAACTTAGGTTAGTGTGATGTCAAAGAAAAACGCAAAAAACGTCGTCGTCATCGGTACCCAATGGGGCGATGAAGGTAAAGGCAAGATCGTCGACTGGTTGACCGATCATGCACAAGGTGTGGTCCGCTTCCAGGGCGGCCACAACGCCGGCCACACGCTGGTCATCGGCGGCGTCAAGACCGCGCTGCAGCTGATCCCTTCGGGCATCATGCGCCCTGGCGTGGCCTGCTACATCGGCAACGGTGTGGTGGTGTCGGTGCCGGACGTGCTGCGCGAAATCGACAAGCTGGAAAAAGTCGGCGTCGAAGTCGCCTCGCGCCTGAAGGTGTCGGACGCCGCTCCGGTGATCCTGCCTTACCACTCGGCGCTGGACCTGGCCCGTGAAGCCAAGCGCGGCGAAGCCAAGATCGGCACCACCGGCAAGGGCATCGGCCCGGCCTACGAAGACAAGGTCGCGCGCCGCGCGATCCGCGTCGCCGACCTGCTGAACGAAAAGCGCTTCGCCGAGAAACTGGCCGAGAACCTGGACTACCACAACTTCGTGCTGGAAAACTACCTGAAGGCTCCTAAGGTCGACTATCAGAAGACGCTGGAAGACGCGCTGGCCTACGTGCCGCGCCTGCGTCCGATGGTGACCGACGTGTCGAGCGCGCTGTACGCCGCGCACAAGGCCGGCGCCAACCTGTTGTTCGAAGGCGCGCAGGGCTCGCTGCTGGACGTCGACCACGGCACCTATCCGTTCGTCACCTCGTCGAACTGCGTGGCCGGCAATGCCGCCGCCGGCGCCGGCGTCGGTCCGAACATGCTGCACTACATCATGGGCATCACCAAGGCCTACACCACCCGCGTCGGCTCCGGCCCGTTCCCTTCGGAACTGCCTACCGATGCAGGCGTCGGCCATCACCTGGCGCAAGTGGGCCACGAATTCGGCACCGTGACGGGCCGCGCCCGCCGCTGCGGCTGGTTCGACGCGGCGCTGCTGCGCCGTTCGGTGCAGATCAACGGCGTGACGGGCATGTGCCTGACCAAGCTGGACGTCCTGGACGGCCTGGAATCGCTGAAGCTGTGCACCGGCTACACCATCGACGGCGTGGCCGTGGACATCTTCCCGTCCGGCGCTGAAGAAGCCGCCCGTTGCGTGCCGGTGTACGAAGAAATGCCGGGTTGGACCGAAAGCACCGTGGGCGCCAAGTCGCTGGCGGCGCTGCCGGCCACCGCCCGCGCTTACATCAAACGTATCGAAGAGTTGGTCGGCGTGCCGGTCGACATGGTTTCGACCGGTCCGGATCGTGAAGAAACGATCGTGCTGCGTCATCCATTCGAGTAACAAATAGGAATCAGTCATGACGACGACCCCACAAAGCAACGAAAAACACCTCTGGGTCACCTGGGATGAATACCACCGCCTGATCGAGCGCCTGGCGCTCAAGGTGCACGAGTCCGGCTGGAAGTTCGACCAGGTGCTGTGCCTGGCGCGCGGCGGCGTGCGTCCGGGCGACGTGTTCTCGCGCATCTTCGACGTGCCGCTGGCGATCCTGTCGACCAGCTCGTACCGCGAGGAAGCCGGCACCGTGCGCGGCGACCTGGACATCGCCAAATACATGACGATGACCAAGGGCCCGCTGAGCGGCCGCATCCTGCTGGTCGACGACCTGGCCGATTCGGGCGTCACGCTGGTCAAGGTGATGAAGCACCTGAAGGAAAACTTCGAAGGCGTGACCGAAGTGCGTTCGGCGGTGATCTGGACCAAGGGCAGCTCGGTGTTCAAGCCGGACTACCAGATGGAAGAACTGCCGCACAACCCATGGATCCACCAGCCGTTCGAAGACTACGACGGCATCCGCCCGCACCAGCTGGCGGCCTGGATCAAGAAGGGCGAGAGCGGCAACTAAGCCGTTGTATTGCTCTACAGAAAAGCGGCCGCCGGCCGCTTTTTTTATTTGTCTCCCATGGACAACGAATAAATACTTCTGGGCAATTAAAGTTGCAAATATGTCCTCTTACATGTGCAAAAAGAAATGCAAATAGGACATTTTGTGTTATGATCCCTATCATCTAGCAAGTGGCGGCAGCGCCGCACCTGGGCCACCATTTTTAAGGAATTTGCATGAAATTGAAAAACTTTGCCGCCGCAGCAATTTGCGTAGCCGCTGGCGTGTTCGCGGCTCCTGCGATGGCCGACACGATCACCTACGACATCGCCGCCTTCGGCCCAAGCTACACCGACCTGCTGACGTCCCTGGCTGTCAAGCAGTTCGACCCAAGCAAGGGTGTACTGACCGGTGTGAGCATTTCGTACTCCACCACCGTCACTGGCGATGTGCTGCTGACCAATGTCAAGAGCACCAACAAGCTCGTCGATATCGACCTGTCATCGACGATGACCCTGAAACTGCCGGACAACTCGGTAGTTGGCACTGACACCAAATCCCTGTTCTCGAGCACGGTCACCTCGGTCAAGAAAACCTCCGATGTCCCCGCAGGCCATAACAGCGTCGTGTTGCTGGCTTCCGGTGATCTGAGCAGCAACTACTTCTCGATGTTCACCGGTACCAGCGACGTTACCGGCATGTTGTCCGTCACCGCCGTCAGCAGCGCCGTCAGCCCGAGCGGCATCACCGCCGACTACACCACTTCGGCGATTGGCGAGGGTCATGTCACCTACACCTTCAATGCGGCCCCGGTACCGGAGCCAGAAACCTACGGCATGCTGCTGTTGGGTATGGGCGTTGTAGCCTTCGCAGCCAAGCGTAAATCGCGCTCGGCCCAGGCTTAAGACTAGACTCTCACGACAACGATTGCGGATATAACATGAAAAAATTCACGAAAACCCTGTTCGCGGCCGCCGCCATGACGGTCGCTTTTGGCGCGCAGGCTGCCACCGTACTAGCCACCCCGGTTATCGACACCATTCTGGACGTTGAATCCAATCCTGGTTCGTTGAGCTTCGCACAGTTCAACGCCAGCCTGGGTACGCTGACTTCGGTGCAGTTCGAACTGTTCAACACCATCCACGGTGACATCGACATCAAGAACAAGGCTTCGACCGGTTCGACCTTCGTCATCCATACCGGCGGCGACCTGACTGCTACCCTGGCTGGCCAGAGCATCACCACCTCCAACTGGATCGACCCGAGCTTTACGCTGGCCGCGGGCGCCAGCCAGCACACCGACGTGGCTCCAGTGAGCACGAGCAAAACGCTGACGTTCAACCTGCCTGCGAGCCTGGGCTCCTTCATCGGCAGCGGCACTTTCTCGGCAACCCTGGATGGTGTTTCGGGACAGGCACTGACATCGGGCGGCAATGCCAAGTATGGTACCGACATTCTGATGGACGGCTACGCCAAGGTGACCTATACCTACACAGCCGCGCCAGTACCGGAACCGGAAACCTACGCCATGCTGCTGGCTGGCCTGGGCCTGATGGGTGTGGTGGCACGCCGCCGCAAGTCGGTTTAAGCTGAATCTGGTGGTACACTGCAAACGGGAGCTTCGGCTCCCGTTTTTTGTTTTTAATCCCGAGACACCATGACCCAGAATTTTTTCCAGACCTTCATCCTGCTGCTGCTGGTGACCGACCCGTTCGGCAACGTGCCGCTGTTCGCGAGCGTGCTCAACCCGGTGCCGGTGGCGCGCCGCTCGCGCATCGTCATCCGCGAGTGCGCGATCGCCTTCGTGCTGCTGCTGGTGTTCATGTTCTTCGGCCGCCACTTCCTCACCGCGCTGCAATTGTCGGAAGTGTCGCTGCGCATCGGCGGCAGCGTGATCCTGCTGCTGATCTCGATCCGCATGATCTTCCCGCACCCGGACGGCGTGCTGGGCCGCACCGAAGGCGGTGAGCCCTTCATCGTGCCGCTGGCGATCCCCGCGCTGGCCGGACCGTCGGCGCTGGCCACGGTGCTGCTGTTCTCGCGCGAGAGCACCGGCGAGGTGCTGGTCCACGTGGCCGCGCTGGCGGCCGTGGGCGTGGTGTGGCTGGCGGTGTTCCTCAGCGCCGAGCGCCTGCAGAAAGTGCTGGGCCCTCAGGTGATGACCGCCTTCGAGCGCCTGATGGGCCTGATCCTGACCGCGATGTCGATCGAGATGCTGCTGGGCGGCATACGCGAGTTCGTGAAGACCCTCTAAGGCTGGATGCCGCACGCGCGCAAGTCGGCGGCCAGCGAGTTCGCCACGGCGCCCTAAGGCTTGGCGCTTCGTGCGCGCAGGTCGGCCGCCACCGTGTCCAGCAGGCGCCAGGCGCGTTCGCGGTCGCTTTCGCTTTCGGCCGGCAGGACGGGCAGGTCGGGCTTGACGCCGGCCACCTCGTCGCTGCCATCGGCCCGCAGGCGCACGCAGTTCGGGACGCGGTAGCGCAGGCGCGAATGCGGCAGCACCACCGGCGGCGCGTCGGCCA
Organism: Duganella caerulea; assembly: GCF_040362985.1. NCBI lineage: Bacteria > Pseudomonadati > Pseudomonadota > Betaproteobacteria > Burkholderiales > Oxalobacteraceae > Duganella > Duganella caerulea. Next base: position 375,376 of record NZ_BPWJ01000002.1, read on the forward strand.
TGAAGCCGCAGCCGTCGCCAGCGCTGGCACGGCCGACGATGCGCGCGCCGGCTGCGTCCTGCATCAGCGCGGAAAACATCTCCGCCGACGATCCCGTGCCGCCGTCCGTCAGCACGTACACCGGCCCGTTCCAGGCGCCGCGCAGATCATCCACCTCGGCCGCCCAGTAAATGCTGGAGGCGATCTTCAGGTTGCCGAAGGCCTTGGGCGGCAGATAGCTGGCCTGGCCGCTGGCGTAGCCGGCGTCGATCAGGCGGCTGCAGCCGCTGGGCTGCCATGGCCGCTGCTCGCTCCACGCCCACGACAGGTCGCAGCCGCGCGCCGCGATGCCGGCCTTGCGCGCCTCGAACGCGGCGATCGACTGCTCCAGCATGGCCTGCGCGTCGGGCGTCACGCCCTGTTCCTTCTGCGCCTGGCGCAGGCCGTCCAGCTGCTCGTCGAAATACATGGCCGCCAGCGGCGCGGCGCTCATCATCATGCGGGCCGAATGCACATCGCGTCCGGTGAACAGGCGCACCGCCCAGTCGCCGGTATCGTTGCCGCCAGGGTTGTTGCCGACATCGACGATCACCGCCGCCACCTTCTGCTCCTGGAAGTGGCGCAGCTGCGCCGCCAGCGTGCGCAGCCAGGCCGCGTTGGCGGCCTCCTTGACCGGCTTGACATCGGCCTCGCTCATCGTCCCCTTGGCCTGCCGCTCCGACCATGCCTGCTCGCAGGCGGCGGGGGAAGCGTCCTGCTGGCGGAAGCGGGCGATGCGCACCACGCCGAACCGCGTCCCATCCGACGCCGCGACCACGCCTGAGCGGAAGGCGCGCGTCAGGCCGTCGGCCTCCAGCACGGTGCCCGGCAGGCTCTCGAACGGCAGCGAGAACGCCGCGCCGCGCGCCGGCCCGTAACCCAGCGCGGCGCAGGCCTGCGTGGCGTTCAGGCGGGAATAGTCGACCTTGGGCAGCGCCAATGGCTGTGCGATCTTCGGCTGCAGCACGGCACCGGCGGTGGAGAAGTGGCCATCATGGAAGCCACTGACGAAAGCCGACAGCGCGGCCTTGGTCATGGACTCGTCCTCGGCGGTTTCCAGCAGGCGGCGGGTGCGCTTGTCGAGCGCCGGCAGGTCCACGCCGCCCTGCGGCGAGGCAAACCACGCCAGGTTGGCGTAGCGCTGCTCCAGCGCCGTCTTCAGCGCCGCGTAGTCGTCCAGCCAGTCCTTGCGCTCGAAGGCGCAAGCGGTGGTGGCGGTGGTCAATAACAGGGTTGCGGCCAGAAAAGTTTTCATCGGGCGAGGTGCTTGCAAAAAAGCTAATCGTAGCAGCTTTGAGCAATATTGCAAAAATCTCTTTACAGGCTCGTCAAAAGGCGCGTAGACTTTGCGACATCAAATGTAACCGGTTACATCTCCTCAAAGCGTAGCCGGTTTTCTTTTTGATCGTAATGTAACCGGTTACATTCAATTCAAAAGGGTATCAATGGCGATCACCATCAAGGATGTGGCACAAGAGGCGGGCGTTTCCGTCGCATCCGTTTCGCGCGCGCTGAACGGCCATGCCAGCATCACCGACGACACCCGCAAGCACATTCTGGCGGTGGTCAAGCGCATGCGCTACATGCCGCACGTGGGCGCGCGCAGCCTGACCACCAGCTTCACCAACACCATCGGCGTGCTGCTGCCGGACCTGTACGGCGAATTCTTCTCGGAGATGATACGCGGCATAGACGGCGCGGCGCGCCGCCGCGGCTTGCATCTGATGGTCTCCAGCCTGCACGGCGACGCCGACGAAGCGGCGCTGGCGATCCGCGCCATGCGCGGCCGGGTTGACGGCCTGCTGGTGATGTCGCCCCACGTCGACGCCGCCTTCCTGTCCGATAACCTGCCGGAAGACCTGCCCATCGTATTGATGAACACCGCCGCCGGCGGCACCCAGTATCCGTCCATCTCGGTCGACAACTACAGCGGCGCGCACGCCATGGTCGCGCACCTCATCGAGGGCGGATATCGCCGCATCGCCTTCCTTGCCGGGCCGTCCGGGAACTTCGAGGCGCAGGAGCGTTTGCGCGGCTACCGCGCCGCGCTGTCCGAGCTGGCGCCGGGCGCCGCCGAACACGTCTTCGAAGGCGACTTCTCCGAGCAGTCCGGCCAGGCCGTCGGCCAGGCGCTGCTGGAGATGGACGCTGGCCAGCGCCCCGACGCGCTGTTCGCCGCCAACGACATGATGGCCATCGGCGCGCTGCTGACGCTCAAGCAGGGCGGCCTGCGGCTGCCGCAAGACATGGCCCTTGCGGGCTTCGACGATATTCCGATTGCGCGGTATGTCAGCCCGGCGCTGACAACCGTTCGAGTTCCGATTGCCGATCTGGGTGTGCGGGCGCTGGAAAGCCTGGTCGCCAAGATCGGCCAGCCGGGCAGCGTGCCCGCAAGCGCGCAGACGCTGGGCGCAGAGCTGGTGGCCCGCGCGTCGACAGGGGAGAGCACACCCACATAAATCGCAGTTCCGCTTCATGCCTAGATTCACACAACAAAAATCAGGAGACAAACATGAAAACAAGCACACGACATCTACCCGCTTTACGCCTGTCCGTCATGGCGGCCTCGCTGGCCGCCGCCTTGCTGGCCGCACCCTACGCCGGCGCACAACTGAGCAGCGCCACCATCCAGGGCCAGGTCACGGCCGCCAACGCGGCGCCGTCGGCCGGTGCGGCGGTCAGCGCCACCAACCAGCTCAATGGCTATGTCTACCGCACCGTCACGCGCGCCGACGGCAGCTATGTGTTGAGCGGGGTCGCCCCCGGCACCTACGAGATCAGGGTCGGTGAGCAGAAGGCGGAACTGGTCACCGTCAGCGTCGGCCAGACCAGCCAGGTCAACCTGGCCTTGCAGGGCGGCGTGCAGCAGGTGGTGATCACCGGTTCGGCCACGCGGCGCGATGTCGCCGGTTCCGAGATCGGCACCGCGGTCTCGCGTGAGCAGATCGAGAAGCTGCCGCAGGTGACGCGCAATTTCCTGTCCTTCGCCGACCTGGCGCCGGGCGTGCGCTTCAACGTCGACAACAGCGGCAACGTCAAGGTGCAGAGCGGCGCGCAGAACCAGGACAACGTCAACGTCTTCATCGATGGCGTCAGCCAGAAGAACAACATCCTGCGCGGCGGCGTCTCCGGCCTCGATTCCAGCCGTGGCAATCCGTTCCCGCAATCGGCGGTGGCCGAGTACAAGGTCATTTCGCAGAACTACAAGGCGGAGTATGACCAGGTATCCAGCGCGGCGATCACCGCCGTCACCAAGTCCGGCGGCAATCAGCTTCACGGCGACGTGTTCTGGGACCACACCGGCACCAACCTGACCGCGCTCGATCCGTTCCAGAAGGCCGCCGAGCGGCAGGGCATATCGCGTCCGGCATCGTCGCAGGACCAGTACGGCGTGACGCTGGGCGGTCCGATCAAGCAGGACGTGGCGCACTTCTTCTTCGCGTATGAAGGCAAGAAAATCGACAGTCCGCGCCAAGTGGTGGCGCAACGCACCGACCTGCTGCCCAACGCCGGCGTGGTGCCTGGACTGCTGGCGCAACAGGGTTCGTCGGTGTCGTCGTTCAAGGAGAACCTGTTCCTGTTGAAGGTGGACGCGCAGATCGACCGCGACCAGCGCGTCGAGGCCACCGCCCGCATCCGCCGCGAGACCGACCTGATTCCGGAAGACGCCAAATTGAGCGTGGCCGAGAATGTCCTCAACCGCAGCAACGACGAGGACCGCTTCGATTTCAAGCATGAGTGGAGCAACGACCGCTGGCTCAACGAGGCGCGCCTGGGCTACGAAAAATACACCTGGAATCCGCATTCGAACGCCAACACGCCGTATATCCGCTACCAGGTCTCGCCCAGCAATACCGATAACAACGTGGTCGACGTGATCATCGTGGGCGGCTCGCCCAACAACCAGTTCCGCGAGCAAAGCGGCACGCTGCTGCAGGACGACCTGACCTACAACGGCATGGCCGGCCATACGATGAAGGGCGGCGTCAAGGTCAAGCACATCAGCTACGACCTGTCCGGCACGGCCCGCGCGGTGGACCAGATCTATGAACGCATCGACACCGTGACCGGCCTGGCCAGCATCATCCGCACCGACAAGGCCATCGCCCCCAGCGGCGTGGACTTCTCCAACAACCAGTATGGCCTGTACTTCCAGGACGACTGGCAGGCCACCAACAAGCTGCTGCTCAATCTCGGCCTGCGCTACGACTACGAAGACAATATGCTGAACAACAGCTATGTCACGCCGGCCGACCGTGTCGCCATCTTCGACAAGCAGGACCCGCGCGATGGCGCGCCCGCAGGCCAGACCTATGCGCAGTCGCTGGCCAAGGGCGGCATCAACATCAGGGACTACATCAGCACCGGCAGCAACCGCAAGGCGTTCAAGGGCGCGTGGGCGCCGCGACTGGGCCTGTCCTACGACATCAAGGGCGACCGCGCCTCGGTGCTGTTCGCGGGTTGGGGCAGGGCGTACGACCGCACCATCGCCAACCACGCGCTGGACGAATCGCAGAAGAACGCGCAGCCCGGCGGCGAAATCTGGATGATCAAGAGCGATCACAAGATGGCCTACACCGACCAGTTCAGCTTTGGCCTGCGCCAGGCGCTGGGCATGTGGAACGGCGAGGCGGGATACACCAATTCGCGCAGCCATAACCAGTTCAACTGGTTCGGCGGCAATCGCGATCCCCAGGGCGGCTGGGGCACGGCGTCGCCGATCGATCCGCTGTGGGGTTCCGTGCCTGGATTCAGCACGCTGATCCTGGGCGACTTCATCACCGAGGCGAAGACCGATTCGGCCTACCTGAAGATGGACAAGCCATACACCAAGGCCTCCACCTGGAGCCTGGGCGCGACCTACACCTACAGCCGTGGCGAGACTACCAACAAGGAATGGACCAACGATATCTTCAACTGGACCTACGGCCGCAATACCGCGGGCTGGCATCCGTCGACGGACGTCGAACGCCATCGACTGGTGGTGGCCGGCGTGAGCGACGGCGTGCTGCCGTTCGGGTTGATGTTGTCCGGGAAGCTGACGCTGGGTTCCGGTCTCCCTTACCGTATCACGGATTGTTCGACCGGCTTCGATCACTGCGTGTCGGCCAAGGGCAATGGCAGCGCGTTCCACCAGGTCGATGTCGGCGTGTCGAAGGAAGTCGGTTTCCGCTACGGCAAAGTGTCGCTGCGTGCCGACGTGCTCAATCTGTTCAACAGCGTCAATTACGGCGGCTACGATGGTTGGGGCGGTGGCCCCGGTAACCCGCAGAACCGGTTTGGCGGCGATAACAAGAACCTGGGCACGCCGAACTCGGTCGGTGGTCCGATGCGCACTGTGAAGTTCAGCGCCCGCTACGCCTTCTGATTCCGGCCGTAGTTCCGTTGTGTGGTGCCGCTCCCTGTGAGATGGGAGCGGCGGTTTCCTGACGCGCCACGTGCGCTCGCCATTGGAAGAAAACGATCCATGTCATTGCCCCTTGCTTTACGCCGTACGCCGCAAGTCCTTGCCTGTCTGGCCCTGGTGTTCTCCGCGCTGTACTCAGGCGCCGTTGCCGCCCGCGACAACCAGCTGCCACCGCTGTTCGATCAACTGGAACAGCGGACCTTCAACTTTTTCTGGGACACCGCCAACCCCGCCAACGGCCTGGTGCCGGACCGTTATCCGACGCCGTCGTTCTCCAGTGTAGCGGCGGTGGGCTTCGGTTTGACCGCGTATCCGATCGGCGTGGAACGCGGCTACATCACGCGCCAGCAGGCGCGCGACCGTGTGCTGGCCACGCTGCGCTTCTTCCGCAATGCACCGCAAGGCCCGGCCAAAGGCACGAGCACCAGCGGCTACAAGGGTTTCTTCTATCACTTCCTCGACATGAAGACGGGGCTGCGCTACAACGACAACGTGGAACTCTCCACCGTGGACACGGCGCTGTTCCTGGCCGGTGCCCTGTTCTCCCAATCCTACTTCGACGGCGACGACGCCGCTGAGAAGGAGATCCGCAAGCTGGCGACGGAAATCTACGAGCGTGTGGACTGGACTTGGGCGCAGGCGCGCAAGCCTTCCATCGCGCTGGGCTGGCATCCCGAGTCGGGCTTCATCGGCTACGACTGGAAGGGCTACAACGAAGCGATGCTGATCTACGTGCTGGCACTGGGATCGCCATCGCATCCGGTGCAGCCGGAGGCGTGGAAGGCATGGACCAGCAACTACGCCAAAAGCCTGGAGGGCAAGGGCGACAAGGAACACCTGGGCTTCCCGTCCATGTTCATCCACCAGTACAGCCATGTGTGGATCGACTTCCGCAACATCCGCGACGACTACATGCGCGAACGCGGCTACGACTACTTCGAAAACAGCCGCCGCGCCACCTATGCGCAGCGCGACTACGCGATCAGCAATCCGCTGCGCTGCAAAGGCTACGGCGCCAATGTCTGGGGCATCACCGCCAGCGATGGCCCGGTCGACAAGACGCTGGACTACGAAGGCCAGAAGCTGCCGTTCCGCACCTACGCGGCGCGTGGCATCGGCGGCCTGAAAACCTACGACGACTGCACGCTGGCGCCAACCGCCGCCGCCGCGTCGCTGCCGTTCGCGCCGGAGATCGTCATCCCCGCCGTGCTGGAAATGAAGCAGCGCTATGGAGACTTCATCTACGACCGCTATGGCTTCCTGGACGCGTTCAATCCGAGCTTCGACTACAAGGTGCCGCTGCAGCAGGGCCGCGTGGTGGCCGGCAAAGGCTGGGTGGACAACGACTACCTCGGCATCGACCAGGGCCCGATCATCGCCATGACCGAGAACTACCGCAGCGATCTGGTTTGGCGCGTCATGCGCGGCAACCCCGCCATCCGTCGCGGGCTTGAACGCGCAGGCTTCACCGGTGGCTGGCTGTCGAAATGAAGATGCGTTTTTCTCTGGTCCTGCTGGTGCTGGCCTTTGCCGCGCTGCTGTCCTCCTGCGCCCCGCGCCGGGAGGAAGGCGTGGTGCTGAAGTTCTGGGCCATGGGCCGCGAGGGCGAGGTGGTCACCGCCCTGATGCCGGAGTTCGAACGCACCCATCCCGGCGTGCGCGTCGAAGTGCAGCAACTGCCGTGGACCGCCGCGCATGAAAAGCTGCTGACCGCGTTCGCCGGCGAAGTCATGCCGGACATTTTCCAGCTCGGGAATACGTGGGTGCCCGAGTTCAAAGCCATCGGCGCCTTGCGCGCGCTGGACGGCGAGGTGGCGACATCGCAGCATGTCACGCGGGCCGACTACTTCCCCGGCATCTGGGACACCAACATCGTCGACGGCAAGCTGTGGGGCGTGCCCTGGTATGTCGACACGCGCGTGATGTTCTACCGCCGCGACATGCTGGCCCGCGCCGGCTACGCGAAGCCTCCGCAGACCTGGGAGGACTGGATGAAGGCGATGACCGCGATCAAGCGCATCGTCGGCCCGGACAACTATGCGATCCTGCTGCCCAGCGACGAATTCGAACCGCTGCTGGCGCTGGCCCTGCAGCAGGACGAGCCGCTGCTGCGCGACGGCGGCCGGTATGGCAATTTCCGCACGCCGGGATTCCGCCGCAGCCTGCAGCTGTATGCGGACATGTATGCGCAGAAGCTGGCGCCGCTGAACCGCATCACCAATGTGTATCACGAATTCGGCATGGGCTATGTGTCGTTCTACATTTCCGGTCCGTGGAATATGGGCGAGTTCAAACGCCGCCTGCCCGCGGACCAGCAGGACAGCTGGATGACGGCCATCCTGCCAGGTCCTTCGGGGCCTGCGGCATCGGTGGCGGGCGGCTCCAGCCTGGTGCTGGCCGCATCGTCCAAACACCAGCGCGAGGGCTGGCAACTGATCGAATACCTGTCGCGCACCGACACCATGGCGCGCTTCCATGAGCTGACCGGCGACCTGCCGCCACGCCGCAGCAACTGGTCGCATCCGCGCCTCGCCGAGGACAAGTACGCCCAAGCATTCGGCGAGCAGCTGGAGCGCGTCAAGCCGGCGCCCAAGGTACCGGAGTGGGAGCAGATCGCGACCGAGATGCGCCTGGTGACCGAGCGCGTAACGCACGGCGAGCTGACGGTCGACCAGGCCGCCGCCGAACTGGATGCGAAGGCCGACCATATCCTCGAAAAGCGCCGCTGGATGCTGGCGCGGAAGGAGGGCAAATGAACTCGCAGCGCGCTGCCTGGTGTTTCGCCGGACCGGCGCTGCTGGTCATCGGCGTTTTCTTCTTCCTGCCGGTGCTGGCGGCCTTGGTCATGAGCCTGACCGACTTCGATATCTACGCACTGGCCGACCTGCGCAACCTGCGCTTCGTCGGCCTGCGCAATTACATCGAGCTGCTGCAAACGCCGCTGTTCTGGCAGGCCTTGGGCAATACCTTGTACTTCGTCGTGGTGGGCGTGCCGCTGTCGATCGCCGCCTCGCTGGGCGCCGCGCTGCTGCTGCACTCGCGGCTGACGCGCTTCAAGGGCCTGTTCCGCACCGCCTTCTTTGCGCCGGTAGTGACGTCGCTGGTGGCGGTGGCGGTGATCTGGCGCTACCTGCTGCACACGCGCTACGGCATGGTCAACCACGGCCTGGAATTGCTGGGCATCTCGCCGGTGGACTGGCTCAACGATCCGCACTGGGCGATGCCGGCGATTATCCTGTTCGCGTTGTGGAAGAACTTCGGCTACAACATGATCATCTTCCTGGCCGGGCTGCAAAGCATCCCGGACGATCTGTACGAGGCGGCGGGCCTGGACGGCGCGGGCGTGTGGCAGCAGTTCCGCTACATCACCTGGCCGATGCTCGGGCCAACGCTGCTGATGGTCAGCATCCTGAGCATGTCCGCCTACTTCCAGCTGTTCGCCGAGCCATATGTGATGACGCAGGGCGGACCGGTGCAAAGCACGGTCAGCGTGTTGTACTTCATGTATGAGCAGGGCTTCAAGTGGTGGAACCTGGGCGCGGCGTCCGCCGTGGCCTTCATCCTGTTCGCGATCATGTTCTGCGTCACGCTGCTGCAGCTGCGCGTCGCCAAGGGAGTGGATGCATGAGCGCCTTGCAAAATAAGCCGCGCGCGCTGCTGCTCAACGTCCTGATGCTGGGTGCAGGCGCGTTGACGCTGTTCCCGCTGTGGTGGATGGTGTCGACATCGCTAATGGCGCCGGGCGAATCGAGCAATTTCCCGTTGCCCATGCTGCCGCGCTCCGCCACCTTGCATAACTATCGCGAGTTGTTCAGCCACGCGGGCATCGGCCAGTACCTGCTCAACAGCGTGCTGCTTTCTTGCGCGGCGACGCTGCTGTCATTGCTGTTCAATGTCAGCGCCGGCTATGCATTCGCCAAACTGCGCTTCCAGGGGCGGGACCGCATCTTCAAGGCGATGCTCGGCGCGCTGGTGATACCGAGCCAGGTGGCGATGCTGCCGCTGTTCTTGCTGCTGAAGTATATGGGGCTGGTGAACAGCTACGGCGCCGTGCTGGTGCCGGCGATGGCGGGCATCTTCGGTATCTTCCTGGTGCGGCAGTATGCGTTGACGATACCGGACGCGTTGCTGGAGGCGGCGCGCATGGACGGCGCCAGCGAGTTCCAGATCTTCCGCATCATCGTGCTGCCGCTGCTGACGCCCATCCTGGTCACGCTGGGGATCTTCACATTCCTCGGCACGTGGAACGATTTCATGTGGCCGTTGATCGTCCTGACCGACAAGGACTTGTACACGCTGCCGGTGGCGCTGGCGTCGCTGTCGCGTGAGCACGTGCAGGACAATGAGTTGATGATGGCCGGCTCGGTGCTGACCATCCTGCCGGTGCTGCTGTTGTTCCTTGGCCTGCAGCGGTACTACATACAGGGCTTGCTGGTGGGGAGCGTCAAGGGATGATGCGTCTCTTCACACTATTGGCCGCGTTCTGGATCACGGTGGCGGCGCACGCCGGGGTGCTCGACGATTTTTCGAATATCGCCCTGTGGCAGGCGCAGGCTTCGGATGGCGTGCTGTCCAGGGCCAGCGCCGCCGACGGCGGTCTGCGGCTGGATTTCGACTTCGCGGGCCGTGGCGGCTATGCCTTCGCGCGTCGCAGCCTGCCGCTCGATCTGCCGGAGAACTACGAGATATCGTTCTACATCCGCGCCGATGCGCCGGTCAATCACTTCGAGTTCAAGCTGACCGACGCCAGTGGCGACAACGTCTGGTGGTTCCAGCAGCAGAACTACGCTTTTCCAAAACAGTGGCAACTGGTGCGCGTCAAGAAGCGCCAGATTCTGTTCGCATGGGGGCCGGCCAAGGACCACACATTGACGCATGCCGACCGCATTGAATTCGTGGTCAGCGCGGGTAGCGGTGGAGGTAGCGGTTCGGTCTACATCCGCCAGTTGGCGATCCGCGAGCTGCCGCCCACGCCGAAGGCTTGGCCGCAAGCGACAGCGCAGGCCTCATCGGCGGCTTCGCAGGGCGGGGCGGCGCTGGCATTGGACGGCAATCCGTCGACAGCCTGGATCAGCGCAGCGGGCAAACGGCAGCAGCTGGTGATCGACCTTGGTGCCGAGCGCGAATTCGGCGGGCTGGTGCTGCATTGGCAGGGCCGCCGTTATGCGCGCCGCTACGATATTGAACTGTCCAGCGATGGTGCCAGTTGGCGCATGGTGCGCCGCGTCATCGACGGCAACGGCGGCGACGATCCGCTGCGGTTGCCGGAATCGGAAGCGCGTTACATCCGCCTCGTCCTGCACGACGGCCCGGCAGCCAACTATGCGTTGGCTGAAGTGGAGCTGAAAGACCTGGCCTACGGCGCCACGCCCAACGATTTCATTTCCGCAGTCGCGCAAAGCGCGCAGCGCGGCACGTATCCGCGCGGCTTCTCGGGCCAGCAGCCTTACTGGACGCTGGTGGGCGTGGACGGCGGCGGCGATCATAGCGCGCTCATTTCCGAGGACGGCGCCATCGAGGCGCGCCAGGGCGGCTTCTCGGTCGAGCCTTTCGTCGAGGACGGCGGAAAGCTGGTGAGCTGGGCCGACGTCAAAGTCACCCAGAGCCTGCGCGACGGCTATCTGCCCGTACCCACGGTACGGTGGCTGCATCCCTCATGGACGCTGGACGTGACCGCAGCGGCGGCAGGCACGCCGGCATTGTCGCAACTGCTGGCTCGCTACGAACTGAAAAACCGCTCTGGCACACGCAGGAAATTGAAACTGGTGCTAGCCGTGCGGCCCTTCCAGGTGAACGCGCCACGCCAGTTCCTCAACACGCCGGGCGGCTTCAGCGCGATCAACGACCTGGCGTGGGATGGCAAAGCGTTGACCGTCAACGGCGACGCCAAGGTCTATCCGCTGGAGCGTCCTGCCAGCGTGGCGCTGGCCTCGTTCGATGCCGGCCTGCTGCCGGGCGATGCTGGCGCTGCCGCGTCGCTCGAGTCCCGGCCCCTCGCGTCAACCAGCATCGGGCCAACTGCCGTCGAGCGAACCAGCGTCGCGCGAACCGCCATCGCACGAACCGCGCACGACGACACGGGCATGGCCTCGGCCGCGCTGACCTATGAGATCACGTTGCCGCCGCACGGTAGCGTGGTGCTGGGAGCCGTCCTGCCGATGGCCGGCGGCGCCAATGCCCTCGCACCGGAAGGCGCGCGCGCCGCCTGGCTGTCGAGTGAGCAGGAAAGAGTGGCGAACGAATGGCGCACCAGGCTGAATCAGGTCACGCTCCGCATGCCACCTGCCGGCCAGCACATGGCCGACACGCTGCGTTCATCGCTGGCCCACATCCTGATGACCCGCGAAGGCGCGGCGCTGCAGCCGGGCACACGCTCCTACCGCCGCTCCTGGATACGCGACGGCGCCATGATGTCCGAAGCGCTGCTGCGGCTTGGTCAGCCGGAAATCGCCGCCGACTACCTGCGCTGGTACGCGCCGTACCAGTTCGACAGCGGCAAAGTGCCATGCTGCGTCGACCGCCGTGGCGCCGATCCTGTACCGGAAAACGACAGCCACGGCCAACTGGTCTTCCTCGCCGCCGAACTGTATCGCTACACGCAGGACAAAGCCGCGCTGGCAACAGCCTGGCCGCGCATGGACGCCGCCGCGCGCTACATGGAATCTTTGCGCCAGTCCGAACGCACGGACGCCAACCGGACAGCGGAACGCCGCTCGCTCTTTGGCCTGATGCCGGCCTCGATCAGCCATGAAGGCTACTCCGAAAAGCCGATGCACTCCTACTGGGACGACTTTTGGGCACTGCGCGGCTACAAGGACGCGGCCGACATGGCGGCGATATTGGGCGACAGCGCCGCCGCACAACGGCTCTCGGCCCAGCGAGACGAATTCCGCCGCGACCTGTATGCATCGCTGGCCGCCAGCACCGCCGCGCACAAAGTGAACTACATGCCCGGCGCTGCGGAGCTGGGCGACTTCGATCCCACCTCGTCCACCATCGCATTGACGCCAGGCGGCGAACAGCAGCAACTGCCGCCGGCGATGCTGCGGGCGACCTACGAAAAATACTGGGACTTCTTCCGCGCCCGCCGCGACGGCAGCAAAGCATGGGACGACTACACGCCCTATGAACTGCGCAACGTCAGCGCCTTCATCCGCCTGGGCTGGCGCGAGCGCGCCGCCGAGCTGTTGGACTACTTCTACGCCGATCAACGCCCGGCCGCATGGAACCAGTGGGCCGAAGTGGTCGGCCGCGATGCGCGCCAGCCGCGCTTCCTTGGCGATATGCCGCACGGATGGATCTCTTCCGATTACATCCGCGCCGCACTCGACTCGTTCGCCTACGAACGTGAATCCGACCACGCGCTGCTGCTGGGCGAGGGCATCCCCAACGCCTGGTTGCAAGGCGACGGCATAGGGCTGCACGGCCTGCGCACGCCGTACGGCCCGCTCAGCTACACGCTGGCGGCGCAGGGCGGCCAGCTCACGCTGCGCATAGAAGCCATGCGACGTATGCCGCCCGGCGGCGTGATTTACAACTGGCCCTGGGCCGGCACGCCGGGCGCCGTGCGCCTGAACGGGCAGCCTGCGGCCTTGCAGGGCAAGCAGATCACGATCAACAGTCTTCCAGCGGTTTTGCAGATTGACGCCGCACCGTTTTAACTTCCGCCTCAAAGGGATTTTTACATGAACAAAGCCATTCAATTTCCAGCCAACTTCCTGTGGGGCAGCGCCACGTCGGCCTATCAGATCGAAGGATCGCCGCTGGCCGATGGCGCGGGAGCCAGCATCTGGCAGCGTTTCTGCGCGGTGCCCGGGAATGTGCGCGACGGCCACCACGGCGATATCGCTTGCGACCACTACAACCGCTACAAGGAAGACGTGGCGCTGATGGTCAAGCTGGGATTGAAGGCCTATCGTTTCAGCGTATCGTGGAGCCGCATCCTGCCTCAAGGCCGCGGCGCGGTGAACCAGGCCGGCCTGGATTTCTACAGCCGCCTGATCGACGAGCTCCTCGCCAACGGCATCGAGCCGATGGTGACGCTGTACCACTGGGATCTGCCGGCGGCACTGGATGATCGCGGCGGCTGGCTCAATCCTGATATCGCCGACTGGTTCACCGACTACGCGCGCGTGCTGTTCCGTGCCTTCGATGGGCGCGTCAAATCCTGGGCCACGCTGAACGAGCCGTGGGTGGTGACGGACGGCGGCTACCTGCATGGCACGCTCGCTCCCGGCCATCGCAACCTGCACGAGGCGGCGCTGGCCAGCCATAACCTGATGCGCGCGCACGGCAGCGCCGTCAAGGCTTACCGCGAAGAGGGCAAGTACCAGATCGGCATCGTCGTCAACATCGAACCAAAATATCCGGCCAGCCAGTCGCAGGCCGACCTGGATGCGACCCGCCGCGCCGACGCCTACATGAACCGCCAATACCTGGACCCGATCTTCCTCGGCGCTTATCCGCCGGAGATGAAGGAGATCTTCGGCGAGGCATGGCCTGACTGGCCCGCCGCCGATTTCGACCTGATCGGCCAGAAGCTGGACTTCGTCGGCATCAACTACTACACCCGCAGCGTGGTGCGCCACGAGGCGGCGCACTGGCCGCTGCGTGTTGCGCCGGTTCGCCAGACGCAGGCCACCTATACGGAAACCGGCTGGGAGGTGTTCCCGCAAGGCCTGACCGACACACTGGTCAACTTCAAGCAGCGCTACGGCGACACGCCGCTGTATGTGATGGAGAACGGCTCCGCCTTCTACGACCCGCCGCAGGCCGAGGATGGGCGGGTGCACGATCCGCTGCGCGTGAGTTGCCTGCGCAAGAACATGGGCGCGCTGCACGCGGCGCTGGAGCTGGGCGTGGACCTGCGCGGCTACATGGTGTGGTCGCTGCTGGACAACCTCGAATGGTCGCTGGGATTTTCCAAGCGCTTCGGCATCATCCATGTCAACTTCGAAACCCAGCAGCGTACCTTGAAGGACAGCGCGCTGCTGTATGCCGACATCGTCGCCAGCAATGGCGCCTGCCTGAACCAACCGGGTTAACACCATGCCTACTCCTGAACTGTCGCGTCACGCGCAACTGCTGTCCAACGGCAGCTTTACTACATTGATCACCGGCGCCGGCACCGGCTTCAGTCGCGTTGGCGATACCATGCTGTCGCGCTGGAGCGGCGACCGCATCGAGGATGCGGAGGGCTATTTCTTCTATCTGCGCGACGCCGCGAGCGGCCAGCTTTGGTCGCTGGCCGCGCAGCCCGGCGCGGCGGATGCCGCCGGCGTGCGGCGTTGGGCAGGCGGCGATGCGGGCAGCTGCTGGATCGGCGTGGTCGCCCATGGCATCGAGGCGCGCATGGGAATCGCCGTCGATCCGCAGCGGAACGTGGAGCTGCGCAGCGTCTTGCTGAATAATTTGTCGGACATCGAGCGCACGATCGAGGTGACCAGCTACCTGGAGGTCGTGCTCAATCGCCAGTCCGATGAGGCCTCGCACCCTGCGTTCTCCAAACTGTTTGTACAGACGGAGTTCGACGCCGCCACCGGCGCCTTGCTGGCGCGGCGCCGACCCCGTGGCGAAGGGGCGGCCGGCCTGTGGATGGTGCACGCCGCGGCCGGTGGCGCCGCGGCCGGATACGAGACGGACCGCACCCGCTTTATCGGCCGTGGACGCGATCTGCGCGCGCCGGCGGGCTTGGACAGCGAGCTGTCCGACAGCGTCGGCAATGTGCTCGATCCCGCCTTCAGCCTGCGCCGCCGCGTTGTGCTCCGGCCGGGAGAACAGGTACGGCTGGTCTTCATGCTGGGCGCGGCGCCGGGCCGCGATCAGGCATTGGCGCTGACATCGGCGATGGACGCCGGCGGCCAGCCGCTGTTCGACGCCGCGCGCGCCGCAGGCAGCGCGTTGCAGCAGCGGATCGGGCTCACAGATACACAGGCCGAGTATTGCCAGCGCCTGGTGGCCGCCATGTTGTACGGTCAGTCGGCTGTGCGCGTGCCGGCATCGACGGCGGCCATCGCCAGCGCGGTGGTCAGCGGCTCCACCGAGGCGACCGGCACGAGGAGCTCCGATTTGCCGGCTGGCCCGATGATACTGCTGCGCAGTGTGGGCCGCGTTGACGCGAGCGTCGATCTGATGCTGCGCGCGCGCCGCTACTGGGCCGCGTTGGGCGTGCCGCTGAACGTGCTGCTGGTGGCCGATGGCCGCGTGCCGCAGCAGGAGGGCGTCTATCAACGCAGGCCGGACGAGATTCCACCGGCCGAGATGGCGCACATCGAACTGAACGCCTTGCTGATCGTACGCGGAGGCTTGCCCGCGCTGGGTGACGTCGACGGCGCGGCCCACACTCCGCCCCGGATGCCGGCGACGCTGGCCGATGGACCCTCCGCGCTGCCGGGCAGGCCGCTGCTGCGCTTCTTCAACGGTAATGGCGGCTTCTCCGAGGCGGGCGACGAGTATGTGATTCGCATGAACTGGGATGCGGAGCGCGGCCTGCACCGGCCACCGCTGGCGTGGACCAACGCCATCTCCAACGAAGGCTTCGGCTTCCTGGTCAGCGAGAGCGGCGCAGGCTATACATGGAGCCGCAACAGCCGTGTGCATCGCCTGACCCCGTGGTACAACGACCCGATCCGCGATCCTCACGGCGAAGCGCTCTATCTGCGCGACGAGGACAGCGGAGCATTCTGGTCGCCGCTTCCCGGCCCGGTGCCCGCCGGCGCCGGCTACGAGGCCGCACATGGATTTGGTTATTCGCGCTTCCGTCACGCCAGCCACCAGCTCGAGCAGGAAACCGTCATGTTCGTGCCGCGCCATGATCCGGTGAAGATCGTGCGCGTGTGCGTGACCAATCGCGGTGGTGCTGCCCGCAGGCTGTCGTTGTTCTCCTACCAGCGCCTGGTGCTGGGCGGCACACCGGCCGACAGCAGCCGTTTCGTCGTCACCGAGCATGACGCCAGCGGCGTGCTGCTGGCTCATAATCCGCTGGCCGGCCAGTTCGCCGACGGCGTGACGTTCGCCGCCGCCCTGGCTGGCGCTGGCGCCGCCGTCTATCACAGCGCCGACCGCGCCGCCTTCATCGGCCGTCACGGCAGCCCGGCGAATCCGGCCGCGCTGGCGGCACCCCGGCTAGACGGCGCCACCGGCGCCGGCCTTGATCCCTGCGCTGCGCTCCAGACGGTGCATGAACTGGCGCCAGGCGCCACGCTGGAATGCGTATTCCTGCTGGGCGAAACGGTGGAACGCAAGGCCGCGCTGGATCTGGTGCGGCGCTACCGCGAACCGGGCGCGGTGCAAAAGGCGTTCGATGAGATCACGGCATTCTGGCGCCATACCGTCGGCGCGGTGCAGGTGACCACGCCGGCTCCCGCCGTGGACCTGATGCAGAACGGCTGGCTGGCCTATCAAAACCTGAGCTGCCGCATCTGGGGCCGCTCGGCGTTCTACCAATCCGGTGGAGCGCTGGGCTACCGCGACCAACTGCAGGATTCCAGCGCGATGATCTACGCCCGCCCGGACCTGACGCGCCAGCAGATCCGCATACACGCCGCGCACCAGTTTGTGGAAGGCGATGTGCTGCACTGGTGGCACACTGCGCCGATGGAGCAGGGCCTGCGCACGCGCTTCTCGGACGATCTGCTATGGCTGCCCTACATCACGGCTTTCTACATCAACACCACCGGCGATTGGAGCGTGCTCGATGAAGTGGAGCCGTTCCTGACCGCGCCGCTGCTGAAGGATGGCGAGGACGAGGTGTACCTGAAGCCTGAACTGTCCGGAATCAGCGGCGACGTCTACGAGCATTGCTGCCGTGCGTTGGACCGCTCGCTGACACAGGGCGCGCATGGCCTGCCGCTGATGGGCACGGGCGACTGGAACGATGGCATGAATCGCGTCGGCCGGGAAGGGCGCGGCGAAAGCGTGTGGATGGGCTTTTTCCTGTCCCGCATCATCAAGGACTTCCTGCCGATTTGCGAGAAGCGTGGCGACAGCACGCGCGTGAAGTTCTACCGCGCCTACCACGACCATCTGGATCACGCGTTGAACGCCGATGGCTGGGATGGCGAATGGTACCGCCGCGCCTTTTACGATAACGGCGCGGTGATCGGCTCCAGGGAGAGCGACGAATGCCAGATCGATGCGCTGGCCCAGGCCTGGGCCATCATCTCTGAGGTGGCGCCGCCGCAGCGCGCCAACCAGGCGCTCGATGCGATGGAGCAGCGCCTGGTGTCCGAACCGGACAAGCTGATACGCCTGCTGACGCCAGCTTTCGTCAACACGCCGAACGATCCCGGTTACATCAAGGGCTACGTGGCGGGCGTGCGCGAGAACGGCGGCCAGTACACGCACGCTGCCTGCTGGGCCGTGCGGGCGATGGCCGAGGCGGGGCGCCGCGACCGCGCTGCGACACTGCTGGAGATGCTCAGCCCCGTCAGCCACGCGCTGGACCCCGCCGCGGTGGCGGTGTATCAGGTCGAGCCCTACGTGATCGCTGCCGACATCTACGGCGAAGCGCCGCACGTCGGACGCGGCGGCTGGACGTGGTACACCGGCTCTTCGGGATGGATGTATCGCGTGGGACTGGAGTCGGTGCTTGGCTTCCGCATCGAGGGCGGCGACACCATCGTGCTGGCGCCCCGTATTCCGGACGAGTGGCCCGAGTTCACCATCCGCCATCAGCTGCCGGATGCTGGCGGCAGCTACGAGATCGTCGTGCGCAATCCGCAGCGCCGCGCGGGCTCCGTGCTGCACGCCGCGCTGGATGGCGTGTCGCTGGCGGTGCACGGCGGTGTCGCGCGCATACCGATGCTGCGCGACGGTGCGGCGCATCGCGTCGAACTGGTGCTGGGCTAACAGGGGAATGGAATGGCTGGACTGGAAATACAAGGCATCAAAAAAGGGTTTGGCCAGCAGCAGATACTGCGCGGCATAGACCTGAGCATCGCCGACGGCGAGTTCGTGGTGTTCGTCGGCCCATCCGGCTGCGGCAAATCGACGCTGTTGCGCACCATCTGCGGACTGGAAGACAGCGACGAAGGCGCGGTGCTCATCGGCGGTAAGGACATGACCACGGTGGCGCCGGCGGCGCGCGGCATCGCGATGGTGTTCCAGAGCTATGCGCTGTACCCGCACATGACGGTGTACGACAACATGGCTTTCGCGCTGAAGCTGGCGGGCCTGCCGCAGGATGACATTCGCGCCAAGGTGGAGCAGGCGGCGGCCATCCTGCGTATCGAACCGCTGTTGCAGCGCAAGCCGAAGGAGCTCTCCGGCGGGCAGCGGCAGCGGGTGGCGATCGGCCGCGCCATCGTCCGCCAGCCGCAGGTGTTCCTGTTCGACGAGCCCTTGTCCAACCTGGACGCGGCGCTGCGGGTGCAGATGCGCATCGAGTTGAAGAACCTGCACCGCACGCTGCGCAGCACGATGATCTACGTGACACACGACCAGGTGGAAGCGATGACGCTGGCCGACCGCATCGTGGTGCTGCGCGGCGGCGTGGTGGAGCAGGTGGGGGCGCCGCTGGATTTGTACCAGCGTCCCGCCAACCTGTTCGTGGCCGGCTTCCTTGGCTCTCCCGCGATGAACTTCATCAGTGGCACGGTGGAGCAGTTGGCGCCGCAGACGATGGCCGTGCGCCTGGCCGGCGGCGCGCTGGCGCAGGTCGCGCCGCGTGCCGGCCTGGGTGTGGGCGATAGCGTCACGCTGGGCGTGCGCGCGGAGCACATGGCGCTGGAGAGTGCCGGCGGCGAGGGCATCGCCGTCACGGTACTGGCGGCCGAGCTGTTGGGCGACACCAGTTACGTCTACCTGACGCCGGACGGTGGCACGACGCAGTTCATCGCGCGCATCGATCCGGAAGTGCGCTGGCAGAACGGGCAAGTGGCCACAGTGCGGGTGGAACCGGCGCGCTGGCACGTGTTCGACCGGGACGGCCTGGCGATCTAGCCTGGCAAGGCGGCGGAGCGGATATCGCTTGACCGCCGTTTTTTATCGGCCTATAGTTAGATGACTGTCTAATTAGATGTCTGTCTCACTATGAATGCTTCCAACAACGCCTTCAAGGCCATCGCCGACCCGGCCCGGCGCGAGATACTGCGCCTGCTGCGTCCTGGCGAGATGACGGCCGGCGACCTGGCGGCGCATTTCGACATGAGCAAGCCCACCATGTCGCACCACTTCGCGGTGCTGGCCGACGCCGACCTGATCACCCGCCGGCGCGAAGGACAGACCATCTGGTACGGCTTGAACACCACGGTGCTCCAGGACGTGCTGTCGTGGATGATGGACCTGGCCGGCCCCGAAACCAAAGCGAGGAAAAAATGAAAACACGTTATCTGCTGTTTTGTTTTGCGCTGATCGCCGCCGCCTGCGCGGCCACCGCGTACTTCTGGCCGCAGCTGCCCGAAAGCGTGCCGATACACTGGGATGCGTCCGGCCATGTCAACGGCTATGGTCCCCGCGCGGCCTTGTGGCTGCTGGGCCCCGGCATGATGGCGATGGTGGCCTTGCTGTGCGCGGTCCTGCCGGGCATGTCGCCACGCCGCTTCGAAATCAACGGCTTTGAGTCGACTTACTACTACGTGAGCGGCGTCGTTGTCTGCCTGCTCGCCTACGTCTATGCATTGACGCTGGCCGCCACGCTGCACGCACACGTGCCAATCGTGCCCGCATCCTTTGTTGGCGTCTTCTTGTTGCTTATCCTCGCCGGCAACCCGCTGGGCAAGGTGCGCCGCAACTTCTTCATGGGCATCCGCACGCCGTGGACGCTGGCGAGCGAGCGCGTTTGGTACGCCACGCACAGGCTGGCGGCACGCTTGATGGTGGCCAGCGGGGTATTGGGCCTTTTCGCTGTCTGGCTTGGCGCCCCGAAATGGGCCTTGCTGGCGTTGCTGCTGGCATGGGCGCCGCTGGCGGTGGCCTACTCGCTGCTGCTTTATAAACGTCTTCCTCACCAGATCGGAGAATAGCTATGCGCTTCAAGCTTTTGCTGTCGTTGTTGATTTTATCGGTGTCTGCCCAGGCTCACGCGGCCCAACGGCCGGTATCGCTCGATGTCGGCGGCGGAACCCTGTATGGAACGGAACTGCTGCCGGATGGCGGCGGCAAGGTGCCGGTGGTGCTGCTGCACGCCGGCTCCGGCCCCACGGACCGCGATGGCAATAATAGGTTGCTGCCAGGGCCTAACGACTCGCTGCGCATGGTTGCCGAGGAGCTGGCCAAGCGCGGCATCGCGTCGGTGCGCTACGACAAACGCGGCATCGGCGCCAGCGCGCTGCCGGTGTGGAGGGAGCAGGACCTGCGCCTGGACGATTACATCGGCGACGCCACCGCATGGCTGCGCAAGCTGCGCGCCGATCCGCGTTTCTCGCGCGTGGTAATGGCTGGGCATAGCGAAGGCGCGCAGATCGCCGCCGAGGCGTGCAAGCAAGCGGCCATCGATGCCTGCGTGCTGATCGCCGGCGCCGGCCACCCGCTGGACGAGATCCTGCGCGACCAGTTGAAGTCCAAGCTGCCGCCGGCCCTGAATGACCAGAACGAACGCATCTTGGCTGCGCTGAAGCAGGGCAAGCTGGTTGACGATGTGCCGCAGGGCTTGATGATGCTGTACCACCCGTCGGTGCAGCCTTACCTGATCTCGTCGCTGAAGCACGATCCGCGCACGGCGATTGCGGCGCTGGCGATGCCGGTGCTGATCCTGCAAGGCACGTCGGATATCCAGGTGCAGACGTCGGAAGCGAAGGCGCTGGCCGCGGCTGCGCCGCGCGCCAGGCTGGTGATGGTCGAAGGGATGAACCACGTGCTGAAGATTGTCGGCAGCGATGAGGCTTTGCAGATGAAGTCCTACGGCAGCCCCGATCTGCCGGTGGCGCCGCAGTTGATCGACGCCTTGAGCAGCTTCGTCAAGGCGCCGTAAGCGCTCAGGCGATATTGTCCGCGCCCGGCGCGCCAAACAGCTGCTGCTTGAGGTGATGCAGCTGGTCGCGCACCTGCGCGGCTTTTTCGAACTCCAGGTTCTTGGCGTGATCGAGCATGGCCTTCTCCAGGCGCTTGATCTCCTTGCTGATCTGCTTCTCGCTCATGGATTCGTACTTGGCCGTCTCCTGCGCCACCTGCAGCTCTTCCTTCGCATCCTGCGGGCTGTAGACGCCGTCGATCATGTCGCGGATCTGCTTGTGCACACCGCGCGGCACGATGCCATTGGCGGTGTTGAAGGCGATCTGCTTGGCGCGGCGGCGCTCCGTCTCGCCGATGGCGCGTTCCATCGAATCGGTCATGCGGTCCGCGTACAGCAGCGCCACGCCGTTCAGGTTACGCGCGGCGCGGCCGATGGTCTGGATCAGCGAGCGTTCCGAACGCAAGAAGCCTTCCTTGTCCGCGTCCAGGATAGCCACCAGCGACACCTCCGGCAAGTCCAGGCCCTCGCGCAACAGGTTGATCCCCACCAGCACGTCGAAGGTGCCGATGCGCAGGTCGCGCAGCAGCTCGACCCGTTCCACCGTCTCGATATCGCTGTGCAGGTAGCGCACCTTGATGCCATGGTCGCTCAGGTATTCGGTCAGCTGCTCGGACATGCGCTTGGTCAGCGTGGTCACCAGCACGCGCTCGTTCTTGGCGACGCGCAGCGTGATCTCGGACATCAGGTCGTCCACCTGCGAGCTGGCCGGACGCACGATGATCTGCGGGTCCACCAGGCCGGTGGGGCGCACCACCTGTTCGACCACCTGGTCGGCGTGGGTTTTTTCGTATTCGGCCGGCGTGGCGGAGACGAACACCGTCTGCCGCATCTTCTGTTCGAACTCCTCGAACTTCAGCGGGCGGTTGTCCAGCGCGGACGGCAGGCGGAAGCCGTAGTCCACCAGGTTGGTCTTGCGCGAACGGTCGCCGTTGTACATGGCGCTCAACTGGCCGATCAGCACATGCGACTCGTCGAGGAACATCAGCGCGTCCTTGGGCAGGTAGTCGACCAGCGTTGGCGGCGGCTCGCCGGGCAGGGCGCCGCTCAGGTGGCGCGAGTAGTTCTCGATGCCCTTGGTGAAGCCGATTTCGGCCATCATCTCCAGGTCGAAGCGGGTGCGCTGCTCCAGGCGCTGTTCTTCCACCAGCTTGCTCTCCTTGCGGAAGAACTCCAGGCGCTCGCGCAGTTCCAGCTTGATGGTCTCGATCGCGCGCAGCACGGTCGAACGCGGCGTGACGTAGTGCGAACCGGGATAGACGGTGAAGCGCGGGATCTTCTGCTTGACGCGGCCGGTCAGCGGGTCGAACAGCTGGATCGATTCCAGCTCGTCGTCGAACAGGTCCAGGCGCACCGCCAGCTCCGCATTCTCCGCCGGGAAGATGTCGAGCGTGTCGCCGCGCACGCGGAAGGTGCCGCGGCCGAAATCCACTTCGTTGCGGGTGTACTGCATCTGGATCAGGCGCGCGATGATGTCGCGCTGCGAGACGCGGTCCTTGGCGCGCAGCGTCAGGATCATCTGGTGGTATTCGGTCGGGTTACCGATACCGTAGATCGCCGACACGGTGGCGACGATGATGACGTCGCGCCGCTCCATCAGCGACTTGGTGCAGGACAGGCGCATCTGCTCGATGTGCTCATTGATGGACGAATCCTTTTCGATGAACAGGTCGCGCTGCGGCACGTAGGCTTCCGGCTGATAGTAATCGTAGTAGGAGACGAAGTACTCGACCGCGTTCTCCGGGAAGAACTCGCGGAACTCCGAGTACAGCTGCGCGGCCAGCGTCTTGTTCGGCGCGAAGACGATGGCGGGGCGGCCCTGGCGGGCGATCACGTTGGCCATCGTGTAGGTCTTGCCGGAGCCGGTCACGCCGAGCAGGGTCTGGAAGAACAGGCCGTCGTTGATGCCCTCGCACAGCTGGTCGATCGCGGTGGGCTGGTCGCCGGCCGGCGGGAAGGGTTGGTGCAGCTTGAACGGCGAGTCCGGGAAGGTCACAACCGTTGCGTTTGGGGTGTCTACTACGGGTAAATCAGCCATCTTGTCCGACCTTTGTTAAAATAATGGCCTGCCAGCGGCCTGAAGCAGTTATTTATGGGGCGCTGTCTACCTTCAACCGCTGCGTACCGCTTCCAATCGAATCCAATCTTATCATGACGAATCCTAGCTTGTTCAGCGCCATCGACATGGCACCACGCGACCCTATCCTGGGCATTACCGAAGCTTTTAACGCCGACCAGAATCCGGCCAAAATCAATCTGGGCGTGGGCGTCTATTATGACGACAATGGCAAAGTGCCGCTGCTGTCGTGCGTGCAGAAAGCGGAGGAAATCCTGATCGCCGCGCCGGCTCCGCGCACCTACCTGCCGATCGAAGGCCTGGCTGCCTACGACAAGGCGGTGCAGGAACTGGTATTTGGCGCCGACAGCGCTGTTATTCAAGAGAAGCGCGCCGTGACCGTGCAGGCCATCGGCGGCACTGGCGCCCTGAAGATCGGCGCCGACTTCCTGAAGCGCTTCTCGCCGGATTCGCAGGTCTACATCAGCGATCCTAGCTGGGAGAACCACCGCGCGCTGTTCGAAAGCGCCGGCTTCACCGTCAACAACTACACCTACTACGATGCGGCTACCCACGGCGTGAACTTCGCCGGCATGCTGGCCGACCTGAAGGCCATGCCGCGCGGCTCCATCGTGCTGCTGCACGCCTGCTGCCACAACCCGACCGGCGCCGACCTGACCTCGGCCCAGTGGGATGAGATCATCGCCGTGGTGACCAACGGCGGCCTGGTGCCGTTCCTGGACATGGCTTACCAGGGCTTCGGCGCCGGCATCGCCGAAGACGGCGCCGTGGTGCGCCGCTTCGCGGCCGCCGGCGGTCCGCTGCTGGTGTCGAATTCGTTCTCGAAGTCGTTCTCGCTGTACGGCGAACGCGTGGGCGCGTTGAGCGTGGTCGCGGCCAGCGGCGAAGAGGCGAGCCGCCTGATGTCGCAGCTCAAGCGCGTGGTGCGCACCAACTACTCGAATCCTCCGGTCCACGGCGGCAAAGTGGTGGCCACCGTGCTGACCACGCCGGAACTGCGTCAGATGTGGGAAGACGAGCTGGCCGGCATGCGCGTGCGCATCAAGGAAATGCGCGAAGCCTTCGTGGCCAAGCTCAAGGCCAAGGCTCCGGCCCACGATTTCGCCTTTGTGCGCGACCAGGTCGGCATGTTCTCGTACTCCGGCCTGACCAAGGCCCAGGTGGACCAGCTGCGCGCGCAGTCGATCTACGCCGTCGATACCGGCCGCATCTGCGTCGCCGCGCTCAATTCCCGCAATATCGACATCGTTATTGACGCCATCGCGAAAGTCCTTTAAAATCTTGCTTCTTCGGGTTGAGCGACTAAGCTTAACTCGTAAGGCGACATGAAATACTTGTTCTGTCAGAAATCTTGATGGAATGATCTAAACAGTATAAAATGTTGCCTCTAATCCCTGATAGCTCAGTCGGTAGAGCGACGGACTGTTAATCCGCAGGTCCCTGGTTCGAGTCCAGGTCGGGGAGCCAGAATTCAGTAAGGCAAAAAAGCCCAGCCTGCAAAGGTTGGGCTTTTTTGCATTTCAGCGCCGCAATTCCCCAAATTCATGGGAATTCATCAATATTCACCTTCCAAGTCTTGCATGAATGACTAAGAATACGGTCATTCGATTTACTTCTTGGAAAGGTTGTTATGAATTTCGGCGAAAAGCTCAAGCAGATCAGGACCGAGCGTGCCCAAACTCAGCCACAGTTTGCGGCGGCGCTGGGGATCGAGCAATCGTATCTCTCCAAACTCGAGAACGACAAGTCATTGCCGTCGGCCGACATGTTCAACACGATCGTGGCCGGCCTGGGAATCGACGCGGCGGCCATGCTGCGGGATATTGACCAGGAACTCCTGGACACCACGCTGAGCCACATTCCGGCGGTCGGCCAGTTCAATACCCGGACCGTGGTAGTGCAGGAGCACAGCTTCAAGCGCTGGCTGTACGGCTCGGCGCTGGCCTGGATCGTCGGCTTTGCCTTGATGCTGGCGGCGAACGACGGCATTTTCTTCTCAAACAGAATTTACAAGTATTCGTCGCCTGGCGTGATCCTGGCCGGCGAGCCGCAGAACATTTTTGAAACGCAGGAAGAAATCCTGTCTCTGCGGCGGCAGGCCAAGCTCATGACGGACGAGCAGTTTGCCTTGGCGCGGGCTGAATTCAAGTCCAAGCGTGTCAGCCCCGTGTCAGTGGAAACGCCTGAAAACCGCGGCAGCTTCTTTACGGAGAAAGACGGGCAGGGCGAGCGCCGCTACGCCTTGGTTCAATCCGAGCGTGCCCAGTCGACTGGCAACCGCACGTTGACCGCCGCCAAGACCCAGAAGAAGGAAACTTTTGATGAAATCACTGTGGGACGGATTAATATCGTCGAGCCGGATGGAACGAAGCGCATCACTATCTCGAACAAGGCACAATTCCCGGG
Organism: Duganella caerulea; assembly: GCF_040362985.1. Taxonomy (NCBI): domain Bacteria; kingdom Pseudomonadati; phylum Pseudomonadota; class Betaproteobacteria; order Burkholderiales; family Oxalobacteraceae; genus Duganella; species Duganella caerulea. The sequence goes on from NZ_BPWJ01000002.1 coordinate 401,233, forward strand.
CGATTTCCAGCAAGGCAAGGAGGGAGCCCGGCCTGACCGCCGCGACGTCGCTGGCATGTTATTCATCAACGAGGAAGGCACGGAAAACGGTGGCCTGATCCAGCGGGGCGGCATGACAGCCGACGGCAAGATATTGGCCGGCCTGTCGCTGACCTTTGACCGTTTCCGCCAGGACCAGGCCCTTCAGCTCCTGAGCAATGATGGCGGCACGCACCAGATGACCTCGATCAAAATCAACGATGTGCCCAGCTTCAAGATCACTTCGATGGAGGATATGACACGCTTCGGTGCGGAAGCCCGCAAGCTGCCTGCCGCCGAACAGGAGGCCTACTGGAAAAAATTGTCGGAAGAAGGCCGCCTGAGCGAGAATCGCATTTGGCTTGGCAATACCCGCGATAAAGGTTCGGTGTTGCAACTGAATGATGCCAAAGGCCGCGCGCGCCTGATGCTGATGGTAGCTGCCGACGGCAAGGCCCAGATCCAGATGCTGGACGAGCAGGGCAAGGTGCTCAAGTCGATCGACCCGACCAATTAAGAAGGGATGCTCTGTCTTGCGGCCCTCCGATCCAGGTTCAGAGCTTGTACACCCCGCAGGCGACAACCAAATCCCCGGCGCGTTCGACATACATCGATTTCTTTTGCACTTCCTTGGTCACCGGATCGGGCCATGAGTATTCCTGCCATCCCGAATTCTTGGTCTTGGCGATTTCGATGCGCTCGCGCATGATGAATTTCCCGTTCACGTCCTTGATGTCGAGGACGTTCTTGCCGGCGAGTTTAGGGGTGTTTCCGTTCGCCAGGGTGTAGCCCTCCATCGTGCCGATCGTCACGTAGAGGTCGCGCTCCCGGTATATCGGAAGCTGATTCTGGACGTCCTGGACAACCTTGTCCTTACCGTATTTCTTGATGTCCCCGATGACCCGCTTGACCAGGGCGACCGCCTGCTCGGGCGTTCCTCGCTCGGCGTCGGCTGCGGAAACCGCGTTGGACAGCGCAAAGGCGGCGATGATGGCGACAATCCTGAAAAAGCGTTTCATGCTGTTCCCCTGTCTTTATTGAACATTTAATAGTCAGGCATCATTGCCTTCGATGGCTGAGAAACCATGAAAAGTATTCTCTGCCTCAACAGACGGCAATGTCAATCCGATAGTGCCCGCTTCCCATCGGCGCGCACCGCAAGTTGGTATTTTTGCTTTGCTGCAGCGATATTTTCACAAAGATGCCTCAAATGGGCCTACCATTTACATGCCTGCGTGCTTGCCTACCGGTCAGCCGTAAGGGCCGTGTCGACTGAACAAGGAGCCCGCCGCAATGGTTGAACAACGTGTCGTGTCTGATGATTTCCTCGGTAAGTGGCAACAAACCACGAACGTCATGGCGGACGTCTTCGACGTGCCTGCTGGCCTGATCATGCGCGTCAGGCCGCAGCAGATCGAGGTGCTGGTGTCTAGCCACACGCCGGGCAATCCCTACGAGGCGCACGAGAAAGCCAATCTGAACACCGGCCTGTACTGCGAGACGGTAATGGCCACGCGCTCCATGCTTCATGTGGCCGACGCGCTGGAGGACGAGCACTGGAAGGACAATCCCGACGTCGCGCTGAACATGATTTCCTATCTGGGTGTGCCGTTGGTATGGCCGAACGACGAGGTATTCGGCACCATCTGTGTGCTCGACAGCAAAAAGCGCAACTATCAGCAGCGCTACGTCGATTTATTGTGGGAGATCAAAAGGGCGATCGAGGCCGACTTCCAGGTGATCGAGCAACAGCAGAAATTAATGATCAGCAATGCCAGCCTGCTCGACGCCAATCAGGCTCTGTTGCGCAGCAACGCGGACTTGAAGGCCGCGCTCGATAAAATCGTCGCCATGCAGGGCGAGCTGCTGCGGGCGGAAAAGATGTCGGCGCTGGGCAGCCTGGTGGCGGGGATATCGCACGAGCTCAACACGCCGATCGGCAATGGCTTGATGCTGGCCAGCACGCTCAAAAGTAACGCGGTGACCATCGCCAAGGAGCTGGAGACGGGCGTGACGCGCAAACACATGCAGGATTTCATCAGCGGCGTCGACCAGGGCGCCGATATCCTGCTGCACAGCCTGGGAAGAGCTGCCGACCTGGTGGCCAGCTTCAAGCAGGTCGCGGTGGACCAGTCCAGCATGCGCCGGCGTGAATTCGACGTGAGGAAGACATTCAAGGACATCCTCGCCACGCTGGGGCCGGCTATCCGCAAGAGCGGGCACCAGGTGGTGTGTGACGTGGAGGAGGGCCTCGTCATGGACAGCTACCCCGGCCCGCTGGAGCAGGTCTTGGTGAACCTGGTCAATAACGCGCTGGTGCATGCGTTTCCGGAGGGCGGGCAGGGCCATGTCACTATCACGGCGCGCAGGCTGGCTGATGACAGGATCGAAGTGTCCGTTGCCGATGACGGAGTGGGTATTCCGGAGGCCAATATCGCCCGCGTGTTTGACCCGTTCTTCACCACCCGTCTGGGCCAGGGCGGCAGCGGGCTGGGGCTGCATGTGGTCTACAACCAGGTCACCTCCGCCCTGCGCGGTGACGTGCAGGTGGAGAGCGAACCGGGTCGCGGCGCGCGTTTCACGCTGCGGGTGCCACGGATCGCGCCGCTGGATCCACCGTCGCACTAGGGCGCCGGCGCCGGCCATTCGGGCGGTGGCGTAAAAAATATTCGCCATGGGGTCGCCAAATCCGTTTTGAGCGGCTATAATTCGGGCCTCATTTCCCTGATAGCTCAGTCGGTAGAGCGACGGACTGTTAATCCGCAGGTCCCTGGTTCGAGTCCAGGTCGGGGAGCCAGAATTAAAAAAGCCCAGCCTTACGGTTGGGCTTTTTGCTTTCCCGCTTGTGCAGCGCTTACTTTTGCGAGCGGAACGGGAACCGCAGCTGGTTCAGGAAGCCATCCGGCATATAGTGCGCCCTGCACACCATATTTTTCCGGAAAGCCCTGCTGATCCTTGATGGCCGTGCCGAACAGGTGATCCAGGAAGGCGTAATGCGCTGCGTAGTTGCGGTCGATCGCCACATCGTCGGAGGCATGGTGCCAATGATGGAAGTCCGGGGTGACGACCAGGTACTTCAACGGTCCCCACGGCAGATGGACATTGGCATGATTGAACACCGCCTGGAAGCCGACGATGATGATGTAGGCATCCATCACGCTCTTTTCAAAGCCAAGCACGTACAGCGCACCCAGCACGCCGACACGGGTACAGATCAGCTCCAGCATGTGCTGGCGCGAACCGGCCAGCCAGTCCATGGTCTTGGCCGAGTGATGCACTGCATGGAATCGCCACAGGAAAGGCACTTCATGATAGCTGCGGTGAAGCCAGTATTGCGCCAGATCGGCCACCAGAATGCACAGCAGTAGCTGAGGCAGGAAGGGAATGGCATGTACCAAATCATGCACCCTATCGTTCAGCATCCAGCCAAACAGGCGGTGGACAGCGAAGTTTACCGTCAGGAGCGCTAGGCCCACAATGAAGTGATTAACCGCGAAGTGCACAATGTCAGTCTGCCATTCTTTGCGGAACAGGAGCTGGCCGTTGTACAGCGGGAAGATTTTCTCCAGCGCGGCGAAAATAATGGTGGATCCCAGGAGGTCGAGGATGAACCAATCGAGGCCGATATACGGTGTATGGTCGGGGAAATCGGCAACCGGCACGTGTGAACCGCCGGCGGCTACGCTGATTAGCACCAGCGCAGCGGCGACGGTATTCAGGCTGCGCTTGCGTTTGAACAGCAGATTGAGCAGGCTAATCGAGCCCGACAGCACCAGTGCGGCAAACATGATATGCCGGATCAGGTCGGGAGAATAGGCGTGCCTTAGCTCAGGCGTGGTCAGATATTGCGGGTAATGGAACGCCGCCACGCCCAACAAAGACAAGACCGCCAGGGTTAATGCCAGTACGCCGCTGGCCAGTCCCGTTCCTTTCGGCAGGGGGCCATCCTGTTTCAGCAAGTTGCCGGTTTCCTGTACCGCAGTGCTGACCTGATCGATGACTTTGCTCTTCATCCTGGCTCTCCGATCATTGCTAGTTTGCAATTCTTGCAATAATATCCGAGGTGAGGGTAGGAGGGTGTTGATAAATTGCAGAAGCTGGCCCACTTCGGCATTAGATCTGTCCTCAAGGGACATCTGGAAAGTACACATCCGCCCCTTTGCTGAAGTTGCCCTGTCCCCGTCTAGTCTTGACCGCATGCCCCTCTCGGCTGCCTTGGCCGCGCTGCACCGCCTTGCCTGCCCAGCGTTGGGCTTTTGCATTTTGGCGCCCAAATGTCACCAAAAAACGTGATTCCGGTGGACGGGAATCTTGCACCTCGGTATTCTGAATCTTATTTCTGGCCAGAAGGGAAATCGATGGTCATCTCAGCCGAGGCGGTGGATCAGGTGCAGCGGGTGCGGGAACTGGAGCGCGAAGTGGCGCTGTTGCGCAGCACCCTGGCCGCCATGCCGGCCGCCGGCAGGAACCAGGAATGGAAAGATGAGGTCGTCCGCTTGCTGAGCGAAGTGGTCTTGTTCCGTCTCTCGCTGGACCAGGAAACTGTGCTTTCATCTTTTAAAAATAAATAGAGGTAGATCATGAGCGAGGAAAACAAGGACGTGGTGTACGGGACCGAAGACTTATTGATGAGTCTGTGCAACTCGGTGACCCGGGTCTTGAACGTCGCCACCCAAAGCAAGGTCAACTATTCGGGCATGGTGCAGCGGATTACCAAGACCGGCCTGAAGCCCGATATCGGCTGCTTCGTGCTGTTCGACGGCGGCTTCACCGGCCTGGTAGTGCTGAACTTCGCGGCCGACACGGCCATGGAAATCTACGAACGCTACATGCTGCACATGGGCATGCCGAAGTCGGAGCTGGCCAGTTCGCATACCTCGGACGAGGTGTCCAACATCATGGGCGAGCTGATGAACCAGATCGTCGGCGACTTCACCGGCAAGGTGCGGCGCGAACTGCAGACCAACATCACCCAGAACCAGCCGAAGATGCTGGTGTTGACCAAGCAGGTCATGCTCAGCGTGGACACCCCCCTTGATCGCCCTGAGATGCGGCGCGTCACGTTTTATACGGAAAAGAGTAATATCTTTTATCTGGAGCTCGCTATCGATAGAACCGAGTTCATCCGTTTACACGATTTCGACTCCAGCGAAGTAGCCGACCCCGACGCCCTGCTGGATATGGAGCGCGGCAACCAAGGTGGCACTTCCACCGCGCCATCGCCCTCGGCCGAGGACGAAGCCAACGATGAGTTGTTGAAGTCGTTGGGGATGTAAGACATTCCTGGTGGCTTGTGCTATTAAAGCCACCAAAATCTTGCAGCACGGGACTATGATGGGACGCAAGAGGATCGCATCTGTACGGCAACTTTCGGCGATCCGTTGAGTGGCAATCATGGAGGCTCGATATGGACAATCGTACTTCACTTGGCGCCTTGAAGCTCGGGCACAAATTCCTGATCCTCAGTCTGATCGCCGTCATTCTGGCGAGCATTCCAACCTGGTTGTACATGCGCGAAGCAGGCAAGGCGCTCGATGCCTACGTGGACGAGCGCGAAGGCCTGCCCGCCGTGGTCGAGGGCTTGCGCATGGTGCAGCTGACCCAGCAGCATCGCGGGCTGGCGGCGCTGGCGCTGGGCGGCGCGACCGCCGACGACAAGCGGCTGGCCAAGCAAAAGGAGGCCGACACCGCCTACGCGGCGGTGGACGCGCTGGTAAAGAAGCTGCATGACTCCACGCTGGATGCGGCGTGGTCGCAAGCGCGCGGCGATTGGGAAACCTTGCGTGCCCAGGTCTCCAACCGCAGCCTGACGGCGCCGCAAAGCTATGTAGCCCACACGGCGCTGGTGCCCAAGCTGCTCAAGGTGAACGACCTGATCGGCGACTACTACGGCCTCAGCCTTGACCCTGACCGCGACACATATCAACTGATCCAGGCCATGTTCTACCAGCTGCCGTATTTGTCCGAGGAGCTGGGCAAGACCCGCGCCAAGGGCGCCGGCCTGCTGGCGAAGAAGGAGGCCAGCCAGGCCGACCGTTTGCTGCTGTCGTCCGTCGTCGCGCGCGTGGCGGACCGGCTGGACCAGACCCTGACCGCGTTCAACAAGGCCGCCCGTTACAACGCCGATTTTGAAGCCAAACTGGGGCCGCCCATGCGCGACGCCGCCAAGGCCGCCGGCCAGATCACCGAACTGGCCATGCACGAGATCGTGCAACCGGAGGCCCTGACTTATTCGGCGGAAAACTATGTGACGCTGGCGACCCAGGCCATCGATCTGCAGTTCGCCCTCAACGCGGCAGCCAGCAAGGAGTTGAACGCGCTGCTGGACGAAAAGATCCGCGGCTTCTACACCACCCGCTGGCTGATGCTGGGGGCCATGCTGGTATTGCTGGCGCTGGCCGGCTACTTGGCCATGCTGATTGCGCGGTCGGTGACGCGGCCCTTGAGCAATGCGATCGCCGTGGCGCAGAGCGTCGCCAGCGGCAATCTGGCCACCGATTTCGATGTCGGCGTCCCCAACGAGGCCGGCCAGGTGCTGCGCGCGCTGAAGGATATGAGCGGCAGCCTGCGCCATCTGGTGGGCGATGTGCGCGGCAGCATCGAGCACATCAGCGCAGCCACGCGCGATATCGCCAGCGGCAACGCCGACGTCTCGGCGCGGCTGGAGTCGCAGGCATCCAACCTGGAGGAGACCGCGTCGTCGATGGAACAGCTCACCTCCACCGTCAAGCAGAACGCCGACAACGCGCGCCAGGCCAACCAGCTGGTGATCAGCGCGGCCGACGTCGCCACGCGGGGCGGGGCGGGGCGGTGGTGTCGCAGGTGGTGCAGACGATGGGCGAGATCAATGAGAGTTCGCACAAGATCGTGGACATTATCAGCGTGATCGACGGCATTGCGTTCCAGACCAATATCCTGGCGTTGAACGCGGCGGTCGAGGCGGCGCGCGCGGGTGAACAGGGCCGTGGCTTCGCCGTGGTGGCCAGCGAGGTGCGCAACCTGGCGCAGCGCTCGGCCGCGGCCGCCAAGGAAATCAAGGAGCTGATCTCCCACAGCGTCGAGAAAGTCGAACTCGGCAACCGCCTGGTGGACCAGGCCGGCGACGCGATGGGCGAGATCGTCGGCAGCGTGCAACGCATCACGCTGATCATGTCGGACATCGCGACCGCCTCGGCCGAGCAGGGGGCCGGCATCGAGCAGGTCAACCACGCGGTGACGCAGATGGACGATATGACCCAGCAGAACGCGGCGCTGGTGGAGCAGACCGCGGCGGCTTCCGCCAGCCTGGAGGAGCAGACCCAGGCGCTGGTGGGCGCGATGGACCGCTTCGTGTTGGGCAATGAAGAGGCGGTATCAGGCGGGCCGGCGCCTCGGCCGGCGACACGAAGTGTGGTAAAGCAACAACGTTTGGCGATCCGGCATGCCTGAATCGCAAACTTGAGCGTTCGCTCATTCATGACCTCGCAAGGGGCTGGCTGACCTTTTATTATTCAGCCGCTCCTCCTGAGGCGCCAAATTTCTATCAGTAAATTTCCATTTGCTTATATTGCGCTTGCAATACACGGTATCAATGAAAGAAAATACCGCCTTTCTGCAAGACGGTGCATTCTAGACATCGAAAAACGGCCTCACCTCCGCTTGCGCCGCCACGGACACAGTAGATGACCGGGCGACATCAACAGAAAGAGAGAACAGGAGACACTGTTTTTAACTCTTTGCATTACCTCAACTCGGGATATTGAATGATCAAACTGTCGAAGATGCACAAGCGCCTGCTGGCGCTGAGCGCCGTTATGCCTATCGGTACCGCCCTTGCGCAAACCGCCGCGGAACCGCAACTGGAAACCGTCACCGTCACGGCCCAGCGCCGCGCCGAGAACATCAAGGACGTGCCGGTTTCGGTCACGCTGCTCAAGGACGAGAAGCTGGACGTGCTGCTGTCCGGCGGCCAGGACATCCGCCTGCTGGCCGGCAAAGTGCCATCGCTGAACGTGGAATCGTCGAACGGCCGTACCTTCCCGCGCTTCTACATCCGCGGCTACGGCAACACCGACTTCAGCACCTTCGCCTCGCAGCCGGTCTCGCTGGTGTATGACGACGTGGTGCAGGAAAACGGCATCCTGAAGGGCTACCCTATCTTCGACGTGGCCGGTGTGGAAGTGCTGCGCGGCCCGCAGGGCACGCTGTTCGGCCGCAACACCCCGGCTGGCGTGGTCAAGTTTGAATCGGAAAAACCGAACACCAAGAAAATCGAGGGTTACTACAACCTGTCGTGGGCGACCCACAACACCATCAATGCCGAAGGCGCCGTCAACGTGCCGCTGTCGAGCGAATGGGCGATGCGCGTTTCGACGCTGCGCCAGCACCGCGACAACTTCGTCGACAACACCTTCACCAAGCAGAACGACGCGCTGGAAGGCTACAACGAACACGCCGAGCGCGTGCAGTTCCTGTACACGCCAAGCACCACCTTCAGCGCCTTGTTCAACGTGCACTCGCGCACCACCGACGGCAGCGCCCGTCTGTTCCGCGCCAACCTGATCAAGAAGGGCACCAACGACTTCGCCGACGGTTACGACTTCACCAAGATCGCCACCAACGGCCTGAACATGCAGAGCCTGAGCACCAACGGCGCCAACGCCCGCCTGACCTGGGACCTGGGTTCGGTCAAGCTGTTCTCGATCACCGGCTACGAAGCCGTGGACAACTACTACAGCCGCGGCGACATCGACGGCGGCAGCCCGGCCGGTCCTGGCTTCATTCCGTTCCAGGTGCAGACCGGTGGGGGCCTGAGCGGCCTGCATCAGTACACCCAGGAATTCCGCGTCGAGTCGAAGAACGCAGGCCCGTTGAACTGGCAGAGCGGCGTCTACTACTTCAAGGAAAGCGCCAGCGGTTACAGCGACAACTTCGACAGCAACACCCAGGAGCAGACCTCGCACCTGGCCAGCCACCAGAACAACACCGCTGCCGCAGTGTTCGGCTCGCTGACCTATGACGTGTCGGACCAGCTGGTGCTGCGCGGCGGCCTGCGCTACACCCACGACAAGAAGGACTTCGCCACCACGTCGCGCGTCAACGTGAAGCAAGTCGGTCCTGATTCGGTTGACGAGAGCAAGAACAAAGCCAACTGGGACATGAGCGCGACCTACAAGATCAACCCGGACGTCAACGCCTACGCCCGCGTGGCGACCGGCTTCCGCGCGCCGAGTATCGCCGCCGCTTCGGCATCGGTACCGATCACCGTGGCCGATGCGGAAACCATCGTGTCGTATGAAGCCGGCATCAAGGCCGACCTGTTCAACCGCCGCGCGCGCGCATCGGTCAGCATCTACAACTACGACGTGAAGAACCAGCAGCTGACCGTGGTCGGCGGCACCTCCAACGTGACCAAGCTGATCAATGCAGCCAAGACCGTGGGCCGTGGCCTGGAAGCGGACTTCGAAGCCTTCGTCACGCCTGACTTCAAAGTCACCGCCGGCGGTTCGTACAACTTCACGAAGATCGAAGATCCGTCGCTGTCCGTGGCCAAGTGCGGTTCGTGCACCGTGACCGATCCGCTGAACGCGGCTGGCCGCGTGGTCATCGACGGCAACCCGCTGCCGCAAGCGCCCAAGGTCATCCTGAACGCCACCGCGCGCTACAACTGGGCGCTGGCCGACGGCAACCTGTTCGTGCTGACCGACTGGTCGTATCGCAGCAAGATCAACTTCTTCCTGTACGAAGCCAAGGAATTCACCGGCAAGTCGATGGTTGAAGGCGGCCTGCGCGTGGGTTACAACTGGCAGGGCGGCAAGTATGAAGTGGCGGCCTTCGCTCGCAACATCACCAACACCGAGCGTATCATCGGCGCGATCGACTTCAACAACCTGACCGGCTTCGTCAACGAGCCACGTCAGTTCGGTGTGCAGTTCAAGGGCAGCTTCTGATTTTTGGAAATTTGCCAGCTAGCCTAGACAGCTAGAAATTGGCCGTATATAATGCGGCCTCTTTTCCCTGATAGCTCAGTCGGTAGAGCGACGGACTGTTAATCCGCAGGTCCCTGGTTCGAGTCCAGGTCGGGGAGCCAGAATTTTGAAGGGCCATGTGAAAACATGGCCCTTTTCTATTTCAGCCTGCGCTTCAGGCTGCAGGCGTGGTCGGTTTGCTTCCGCACCATTCGCAGTGCAGGGCCGAGAGTCGATAATTTTCGCCGCAGTTGGTGCAACTGCCGCACTGCTGGGCTCCGCACGCTTCGCACCAGGCCTGATCAGCCCTGTGCAGTTTTCCCCCACATTCCCGACATTGATTTTTCCGCAAGCGGATCTTGCGAACGCGCGCCGGATTGAACAGGGTGCGTTGGGCGATGAATATCACCAGCAATCCGCCGCCGATTCCGCAGAAGATGGCGCCGTAACTCCAGAGGAAGCCCAGTCTCAGTCCATCAAGGTACATCAGCAGGTCGGCCAGTAACCGGTGGGGCAGGAGTTCATAGACGAAGTAGAGTCCGCGCAAGAAGACCGGTATCGAGCATACCAAAATGAAATGGGAGGAGATCAGTGTGCTAATGTCCTTCTCTTTCTTGATTGCCCTCGCATTCCAGAATATCGCCAATAACAGCAACGGTAACAGGAAGCCTGCCTGTGCGCCGAGTTCCTTGAGCGGATACCAGAATGCTAACTTATCGTATTGCTTGCGGGCTTGAGTGAATTCGGTGTCGATAGGGAGCGCGCGCAGGAATGCGACATAGGACTGGAGGAATTGATGGTGTTCCAAAGCCGCCTGCGTCTGCGTTTGCTGCTGAAGCATGGTGTTCAATGCGTCATTCATATCCGCCAGGCTTTTCTTGATCTTGGTAGCCTCGATCGGAAGAATAGAGTCGCTTCTTTTCTGGTTGGCCAATTTCTCCAACAGGGCATCGCCATAGCTGGCCTTTAATTCATTGATACGCGAGCGGATTTCCTCGATTTTCTGTTGCTGCTGGTCGCGTACCTTAAACAAGGAAACAAAATTGGCATTCTTTGCCACCAGGGGCAGTTGGTCGTGGACTTTTGTGCAGATTTCCAGTGCCTGGGTGTTCCCATACCAGTTGTCGGGCATGGCATCGCCCTGGTTTGCCTCATTTTTTGGGATGTAGCGTTCGAGGTTCGCCACCTGGTTCTTCGAATCCAGCTTCAAAAAGTCTTCCGACATCAGCTGGCACTCTGTGGAGATCCCAAGGGCGGGCGGTTCGATGATGTTCTCAGCTCGGTTCATGCCGTCGAAAATCAAACTAAGAATATAGATGTCGAGACCAAATAGCAGGATCAGCGCGAACAGGGACAGTCGTTTGGATTCCGATTGTTTGGACAGTCTCTGCCATCTCTTTTTGAAAAAAATTGCGATCATCGCGCTTACTCCAGCTGTTAAAAGAAAAGGAATTGTTGCTCAGTGGGCAGTACCTGAGATTGTGGACTGTCAAGCCAGCGGGATATTATGCGCAGCGGTGGATTATCTTTGCCCGAGATGCAATGTGGCAAAAATAACATTATAGCCGTGTTATATTCTGGACACCATAATGGCTCTGGAGATGATAATGTCGCGAAAATGGCTGCTGGGGATGGGCTTGGCAATGAGTTTGACGATGTCCGCGCGCGCGGACGAACCGCTGCCGGTGCAGGTGCGCCTGATCCATGTGGCGCCCGATACCTGGCGAGCAGACTATCGCTTTCAGCAGCCGGTGGCGTCGATGCGCTTCAAGTCGGTGGGCGGCCTGCGCAAATCCGCGTGGAGGGTGTTGACGCCCGGCGTGGCGCTGACCGCCAGCGATACCTATGATGCGCTGGCCGCGGCCGACGGCAAGCCGCTGCAGCAGGTCAGCGTGGAGATTTCGGCCTTTGAGCAGGACCTGGGCAAACAGTACCTGGCGACCGACAAGCTCTCCGATGGCGGCCGTCTCATCTACCTGGGCTTCCTGCAAGGCGAGGCCCAGCAGGGCAAGCTGGTGCGCGATATGGCGGCGACCTTCACGCTGGAAGGCCTCGGCAACGAAACCGTGCTGGTGCCCGCCAAGCCGGCAACCCCCACAAAAGACACGACACCATACGCCTACTTCGGTCCGCAGTCGCCGCTGGCCGCCGGCGAGGCGCAGGTGCTGCTGGATCCCAAACTGTCTGCGTGGGCGAAGGAGACGCTGCTCGACACCACCGCCAGAATGTCCGCCTATTACAGCACGGCCTACCAGCAGAAGCTGCGGCAGCCCTTGCTGCTGGTGGCGGCCGTCAGCGATACCTCCATGCCGGGCCTGTCGATCAAGGGCGGCGTGGTCGGTGGGCAGATCGTCTATCGTCTTGGCGGCGCGGCCCTGCTGACCGCCGACAACCCCAAAAAGCGCGCGATCCTGGCCGAACTGGTGGCGCATGAGATGGCGCATTTGTGGCAGAACAATGTGCGCCAGGGCGGCATCAGCGAGCAGTCGCCGCCGTGGATACACGAGGGCGGGGCCGAGGCGATGGCGCTTGATGGCCTGCTGCGCAGCGGCATCTGGAGCGCTGAACAGGGCAAGGCGTTCGCCGACGCCACGCTGGCCGAGTGCGAGAAGCTGGAACACAGCTTCGATACTTATCGTGGCATTTATGCCTGCGGCTTCGAGCGCTTCAGCAAGCTCAAGGTCGATATCGTGCCCTTGTGGCGCGACATGATCGCGGCCGCCGACAGCAAGGGCGAGGTCTACAGCGAGGCGATGATCAACTCGCTTGTCGCGCGCGGAGGCAAGGCCGCACCTTGATGTGCGTCAAAGGAGGGGCGGGGGCGCTTCTTATCATGGTAGTCCACCCATTTGAAGGAGGCCGCCATGGCTAACAATCTGATGCGTATCGATCCCTTCCGCGATCTCGCCCGTTTCGATCCCTTCCGCGACATGGACGAAATGTTCCGCGACTTCGCGCCCTCGGTCTGGCGCGGTGCCGACGTCTCGCCGCGCATGCGGATGGACGTCAGCGAGACCGACAAGGAATATCTCGTCAAGGCCGAAATCCCCGGCGTGCAAAAGGAGGACATCAAGGTCGCCATCAACGGCAACCAGGTGTCGCTGAGCGCGGAAGTGAAGGAAGAGCAGCCCGCCAGCGCCGGCAAAACCGGCTCCCTGCGCACGGAACGTTACTACGGGCAAGTGCAGCGCAGCTTCACGCTGCCGCAGGAGGTCGATGACGACCAGGCCGAGGCGCGCTACGAAAACGGCGTGCTGCACCTGACGTTGCCGAAGAAGGTCGGCACCGGTGGCAAGCAGCTGGCCATTCAGTAATCAGTGCGACGGGGCGTTGCAGGCCAGGTCCGCGTCCCAGCGGCCGGAGCAGATGCGCGAGCGGCACAACATGCCTTCGATCAGCCCCAGCTGCTTGCAGCGCGCCAGCAGTTGCGCCGTGCTGTCGCCGTCCTGACGCTCGACCACGTCGCGGCTGCGCTCGGGCAGGGCGAGCGCAGGCTTGCCCGAGTGCGCGACCAGCGCGGTCAGCAGGGCGACATCGGTATCGCCGATGGTTGATGGACTGGCTGCCGTGGCCACACGCGGCGCCGGTGAGCGCGCGGCGGCGGCGCTTGCGGCCACAGCAGGCTTGTGCTGCGGCGCGCTGGCCGCATGCGATGTCTCGGTCCTTGCCACTGCGTTCGCGGGGTGCACGGATGGCCGCGCGACGCTGCTGGCCGCAAGCGCTTCGATTGCCGTGAAGGGTTTGGTTGCAGGTTCTTTTAGCACCGGTTCGTTCACGATGGCTGCCGCCTGCTCTGGCACGGCAGCTGCCATCTGCCGTTCCGTCGGCTGCTGGTACGTGCGCGTGGTCACGCTGCCGCGGCTGCGCGCGTAGGAATCCGGCGATAGCGTGTTGTCGTGTACCAGCCATGCGACCGTACACATGGTCACCACCAGCAGTCCCAGGCCGACGGTCCAGCCGTCGACGCTCCAGCCGCTGGCGCGCGGCGTCTTTGCCGCCGTCTTGGGACCATGCTCCAGATGCGCCAGTATGCGCTTGCCGCCATCTTCGGCGGTACGGTTGGAACTCATCAGGTCGGGTTTTTGCTTCGACGTATCCACGGTATTTCCTCCGAATTTGATCTGGTCTTTCACGCCGCTTGCTGAAGCGCCTACGATGAAGCGTTCCCGCACCTCAGTGTCCAGTCTGCGGAGCGACCTTGCTTTGACGGAGCGCACCATGTTTCTCTTTTCGGTACTGCTGTTTTTTGTCTTCGCCTGCCTGGGCGCCTGGCTGGCGTTGTTTCCAGCCGGGCGGGATGTGGTGGCGCAGTCGATGTCGATGATCGGCAGGCGCATCGGGCGGGGACTGAGCGGCGGCTACCGGCAGGGCAGCCAGCAGGCCACCCATGCGGGCCGCAGCGCTGGCGACGGCCTGCTGCGCGCGCTCAGCTTCCTGCGCCGCCGCTATCTGCTAGTGTTGTCGGTGCTGGTGCTGCTGACCGTGCCGCCCATGCTGGCGCTGGTTCTCAGCGGACGCAATATGTTGGGCGGCTTCGACAGCGATGACCACGCCGTCAACGATCAGGTCGCGGATCTGCTGAAGGGCGAGCAGCTGGCGGCGCCGGAACCGTTGCCGCCGTTGGTGTTCACGACGGCGGAAGTGACGATGGTGCGGCCCATGCTCGACGGCGCCAACCGCAACTGGCAGCTGCTCGATCCCGATTTCGCCCAGCGCCTGCTGCTGGTGTTCAAGATCATGAAGGAGACTCATGGCTATGACATGGCGATCCTGGAAGGCTATCGCAGCCCAGAACGGCAGAACACGCTGGCAGCCGCCGGGCCCAGCGTCACCAACGCCAAGGCCTTCCAGAGCTATCACCAGTTCGGCCTGGCGGCGGACTGCGCCTTCCTGCGCGACGGCAAACTGCTGATCTCGGAAAAAGACCCCTGGGCGATGCGCGGCTACCGGCTCTACGGCGAGGCGGCCGAATCGGTGGGCCTGCACTGGGGCGGGCGCTGGACCATGATGGACTTCGGCCACACGGAATTGCGGGTGGCGGGGACTGTGCGGAAATAGGACGCTGCATGGCCATGGTTGTGCTGCCTCAAGAAATCCCCGCATTGTTGGTGGCACCATTGATCGGTCCGCTGTTAGCTCAGGCGCCATCATTCACGCCGGCCTCGTCCCATGATGCGAAGAATCTGGTACTTCCTCACCGATACCCGCCACCTGACTATTATTGCGCTGATTGCGATGGCGGCCTTGTTCTACCTCGGCGCGCAGATGCTGGAACTGGCGCTGATCTGGGCGCTGGCGGCCACGGCGCTGATGCTGGTGTTGGCTGGCCTGGTCTGGCTGTGGCGACGCCGGCGCGCCAGCCGGGAATCCGAGCAGCTGGGCGCGGCCATTGGCGCCCAGGCCGCCACGGAGGCGCAAGGCTCTGACCAGTCCGGCGCCGAGGTCAAGGCCATCCGCAATGACATGCTGAAGGCGATCGAGACCATTCGCGGGTCCAAGATGGGCATCGTCTCCGGCACCCGCGCCTTGTACGAGCTGCCGTGGTACATGATCATCGGGAATCCCGCCGCCGGCAAAAGCACAGCCATCACCAGCTCGGGCCTGCAGTTCCCCTTCGCCGACGGCAAGATTGTGCAGGGCGTGGGCGGCACACGCAACTGCGACTGGTTCTTCACCACCGACGGCATCCTGCTCGACACCGCCGGACGCTACTCGGTGCAGGACGAGCACCGCGCCGAATGGTTCGGCTTTCTGGACCTGCTGAAGAAGTACCGCCGTCGCGCGCCCATCAACGGCATCCTGATCGCCGTCAGCATCGCCGAATTGCGCGGCGATGATCCCGAGGTTGGCATCAAGCTGGCGCGCAGCCTGCGCAAGCGCGTGCAGGATCTGATTGAGCGGCTGGAGGTATTCGCGCCGGTGTACGTGGTCTTCACCAAGGCCGATCTGATCGCGGGCTTCACTGAATTTTTTGCGCGTGCCGAGCGCACCGAGCGCGAACGCGTGTGGGGCGCGACCATGCCCTACAAGCGCAACGCCGGCAGCCAGCAGATGATGGCCTTCTTCGATCACAGCTTCGATGAACTGTGTTCGGGCCTGAAGGAGCTGAGCGTGGCCAACATGAGCCAGCAGCGGCGCGACCGCATGGAGCCTGGCGTATTCACCTTCCCGCTGGAGTTCGCGACCATACGCGCTCCGCTGCGCAGCTTCCTGGTTACGCTGTTCGAAGACAACCCGTTCCAGTTCAAGCCGGTATTTCGCGGCTACTACTTCACCAGCGCCCTTCAGGAGGGCGCGGCGGCGAGCGAACAGTCGCAGCGGCTGGCAAAGCGCTTCGCCTTGTCGCTGCCGGACGCGCCGCCCGCCGCCGGTGGCGGCCAGTCTGGATTCTTCCTGTTGAATTTATTCCGCAACGTGATCTTCGCGGACAAGGACCTGGTCTCGCAGTACGCCAGCAAACATAAGGTCAAGTTGACCTATGCGGCGTTCTTCGCGGCGGCGGTTTTGCTGGGCGCGTCGCTGGGTGGGTGGAGCTGGTCGTATCTGGGCAACCGTCAGCTGGTCAGCAACGTGCAGGCGGACCTGGACAAGGTGATCAAGCTTCAAGCCAAGCGGCTGGACCTGCAATCGCGGCTGGAGGCCTTGGAGATACTGCAGGACCGCATCGAGCAGCTGGATAAATATCACGCCGACCGGCCTTGGTCGCTGCGTATGGGGTTGTATCAGGGCGATCTGTTGGAGCGCAAGCTGCGCGAGGAATACTTCGCTGGTGTGCGTGAGGTGATGCTCAAGCCGGTGGTCGCCAATCTGGAGACGCTGCTGTCGGAGATGAACGCGCATGCCGACCAGCTGCAGGCGCCCGGCGCGGCTGCCGCCACGTCCACAATGCCGGCCGTCGCGCCCGGACGCCAGTTCCAGGAAGCCTCCGCCGTCAACGTCGAAGACGCCTACAACGCCTTGAAGAGTTACCTGATGCTGGCCGATATCTCGCACGCCGAAGCCAGTCACCTGAACGACCAGCTGACCCGCTACTGGCGTGGATGGCTGGAGAACAATCGCGGCACCATGCCGCGCGAGCAGATGATACACAGCGCCGAACGGTTGATGACCTTCTATCTCGCGCAGATCGCCGACCCGTCCTGGCCGCGCATCGAACAGAAGCTGGCGCTGGTCGACCAGGCCCGCGAGAACCTGCGCCGCGTGGTGCGCGGCATGCCGGCCAGGGAGCGCGTCTACGCCGACATCCGCGCCCGCGCCAACACGCGCTTCCCGGCGATGACGGTGGCGCGCATGGTGGGCGAACAGGATCAGGCGCTGGTCACCGGCAGCTACGCCATCGCCGGCGCCTACACCCGCGAGGCATGGGAGAAGTTCGTGCAGGATGCCTTCCGCGAAGCTGCCACGCATGAACTGCAAAGCGCGGACTGGGTCCTGAAGACCGCCGCGCGCGACGACCTGACGCTGGAAGGCAGTCCCGAACAAATCCAGAAGGGCCTGACCGATTTGTACAAGGCCGACTACGCACGCGAATGGCAGAAGTTCGTCCAGGGTGTCACCATCGCCAACCTGAATGGCTTCGACGCGGCGGTGACGGCGATGAACCGGCTGGGCGATCCGCAGTCCTCGCCCATCGCCAAGCTGCTCACCACCATCCATCAGCAGACGTCCTGGGACAACCCGGCCATCATGAGCGCTGAATTGAAGGAGGCGCAGACGGGCTTCGTCAACTGGGTCAAGAACAGCGTGCTGCGGCGCGGGCCTTCGCAAGTCAACGTCAACCTGCAGCTGGACCAGGTGCGGGCCGACAAGCCGATGGGCCCCATCGGGCGCGAGTTCGCCGGCGTTGGCAAGCTGGTGGCGCCCAAGGACAAGGACGCGTCGCTGATGCGCTCCTACATGGAGACGTTGTCCAAACTGCGCAGCCGCTTGAACCAGCTGAAGAACCAGGGCGACCCCGGCCCGGGCGCGCGCCAGTTCATGCAGCAGACACTGGAAGGCAGCGGCTCCGAGCTGGCGGACGCGCTGCGCTACGTCGACGAGCAGATGCTGACCGGTATGAGCGACTCGCAGAAGCAATCCATCCGTCCCATCCTGGTACGCCCTTTGATGCAGACCTTCGCGGTGCTGGTCGGTCCTGCCGAGGCGGAAATCAACAAGACCTGGCTGGCGCAGGTCTACGAGCCTTTCCAGCAATCGCTGGCCAACAAGTATCCGTTCTCGCCGAACGCCAATATCGAAGCGGGCAACGCCGAAATCGCACAGTTCTTCGGCCCCGATGGACTGATCGCCAAATTCGCCACCGGCGCCCTGGGACCGCTGGTGGTGCGGCGCGGCGACGTGCTGGCGCCGCGCACCTGGGCCGACATGGGCATTACGCTGTCGCCGCAAACCGTGGCGCGCTTCCCCGGCTGGATAGCGCCGATAGGCGCGGGCGGCGTGGCCTCGTCCACGGCCGCCGCGCAGACCATCTTCCAGATCCAGCCAATGCCGGCCCCCGGCACGCTGGAATACACAGTCGATATCGACGGCCAGCAGCTGCGCTACCGGAACACGCCGGCGCAATGGGCCAACATGGTTCATCCGAGCCCGCAGGGCGCGCCGGGGGCGCGCATCACGGCGGTGGCGTTCGATGGCCGCAGCGTGGAGGTGTTCAACGAGGCGGGCCAGTTCGGGCTGAAACGCATGATCGACGCGGCGGCCAAGCAAAAGCGCGAGGGCGGTATCTTTGAGCTGGGCTGGACCAGCGGCGCGATCACCGTGACCATGGGCCTGAAGATCGTCAGCAGCCCGGAGAGCAGCGGCACCACACCGCAGGACCAGGGCTTCCGCGGCATGAAGCTGCCCGAGACGATAGTTGGAGCAGCGCCATGAAGCGGGCGGCGCAAAGCGCGCGTATCGGCTACTTCGGCAAGCTGCCCACGCGCGGTGACTTTATCAAGGCAGGCGACAACCTGGCGCTGGCCAATCTGCTGGACGGCTGGCTGGCCGAGGTCATGAACCTGCTCAGTGCCGATCCCCGGTGGAGGCTCAATTACGACGCCATGCAGCCGCTGGGGTTCGCCTTCGTCGGCACGCGCAGCAGGCGGGCGATTGCTGGCCATCTGCGCGCCAGCCATGACCTGTCGCAGCGGCGCTATCCATTCCTCGGCATGAGCGTCGTCGAGATTGACGATCCGCGCAGCTTCGTCGCCCTCAGCCCGCTGGTGCTGGCGCCGTTGTGGGATGCGTTGGAACCGCTGGCGAACAAGGTGCTCGACGCAGCCGAACCGGAGGAGTGCTTGCAGGCGCTGGCCACCGCCACGGTCGATATCGAGCCCTGCGCCGCCGAGCACCAACAGCTGTTTACCGACTTCCTCGACCGCCACAGTATCGCCGGCCTGGAGGCGATCCTGGGCAGCGCCTCGGTGCGGCAGATGATACTCGCGGTCGGACTGCTGCTGCAGCCGGTGCGCCGTAGCGGCGCCGCGCGGCTGGACAAAAGTCTGGTGTTGCCGCTGCCATCGGCGCCGCGATTGCGCTACCTGGTGGCGTCGTTCTGGCTCGACCTGATTACGCCGTTCCTGCAGCAGGCCGACTTTGAACTGAGCCTGTTCCTCGGCGAGCAACGGGAGCAACCGGTACTGGTGGTTGGCTTCAGCGGTGCGGAGCCGGAGACGCTGCAGGCGTTCATCGATCCGCTTTGCGCCATCGAACAACAGATCACGTTTGAAGACGCGGACTGGGTCAATGAACTGATCGCCGGCGACGCCAGCGTGCAGAAGCTGTCGGCCTACCTGGAACAAGGCCAGTTGTCGCTGCGCTCCGCGCACGCGCTGTTCCACGAAACCTTTGCCTGATAAGGAGCGATGCGATGCGCCAGTCGATCTTCTGGCCGGCGGTGATGCCGGCCCTGCTGTCTACGTCACTACATTGTGCCGCGCAGGTTCCGCTGCCGGCGACACCCAAGCCGGGGCAGATACTGGTCAGCGGCGCCGTTCCCGACGAGGCAAGCAAGGCCGCCATGCTGCAGCGCCTGCGTGACCTGTACGGCGCCGACCGCGTGGTCGACCAGCTTGCGGTCTCGCCGGTCGCGTTGCCGCCCAACTGGAATGGATACGTGCAAAAGCTGATCCAACCGAACCTGAAATTGATCAGCAAGGGCGAGCTGAAAATCGACGGCACCAACGTCACCGTGCGCGGCGAAGTGGCCAACGAGGCGCAACGCCAGCAGATCGCCAGCGACATCGCGACAAGCCTCAATCCCAGCTACACCGTCAACAACGGTTTGCGCGTCAGCGCGGCGGAGCAGAACCTGTTGGACGAGACGCTGGCCAAGCGCATCATCGAATTCGACAGCGGGAAGGCGACATTGACCTCGTCCGGCAAGGGCATCCTGGACGAGATGGCGGCCGCGCTGCAAAAGGTCAAAGGGAAGAAGGTCGAAGTGATCGGCCACACCGACAACATCGGTCTGCGAGAGAGCAACCTCGCATTAAGCCAGGCCCGCGCCGAAGCTGTGCGTACCTATCTTGCGGAGAAGGGGATAGCGCCGGAGATGGTCATGGTGTCGGGCCAGGGACCGGACCGGCCGGTGGCCGAGAACAGCAACGCGGAAGGCCGTGCGCGCAACCGGCGCATCGAATTCCGCGTCGCCCAGTGAGGTTCAGGGCAGGGTGATCGTCACGTAGGCCGGGCGCGGCGCCAGCTTCACCAGGTCGCTGTAGCCGGCCAGCGTGTTCTGTGTCGAATGCGACAGCGACGACGACAACCCGATGTAGGCGCTAATGCCGATCAACGCAAACACCGCGGACGTAGCCCACAACGGGGTATTGCTGCGCAGTTTATGGACGATCTGGTCCGGCCGCTCGGCCTGCGGCGAGAAGCCCTTGCTTTTACCCTGGATATGCGCGATCTCCTCGCCGACCCGCGCCGTCAGGTAAGCCAGCTTGTCGCCGGCGTCCAGCGCGTACTTGCCGCGAAAACCGATCAACAAGCACATATGAAACACCTGCAGCGCCGGCAGGCGCGCGCCACCGCCGCTGCGCAAGGCCTCGAGCCGGTCGAAGAAGTGTTCGCCGGCCAGCTGATCGCCGAAGATCACCAGTTGCAGCGGCCGGCGTTCCCAGGCGAAGCGCATCGGGAAGGACGATGACAGGATGATCTCGTCCAACGCCGCGCAGAAGGCATACTTGGCGGCGTCGATATCTTCGCCTTGCGCGCGAAGCTTGCGGGCCTCGCGGTCGAATTCCGCGAGGTAGGCGGTGACGGTGTCGAGGAAGGGAACCTCGCCCGGGGGCACGCTGCCGTTCTTCAGCATGAACAGCAGGTAGAAGCCTTCCTGCAGCAAGTCCACCAGCGTTTGTACATGGCCGTATCCCGGCTGCTGCTGGCGGCGCTGGCCGCCCATCAGCGTGGGAATGGCGCGGCGTTCGATCGGGGGCGTCATGCTGTCACCGCAATGAGGCCGAGGCGCAGGTCACGTATGCCCGCCGGGACGTAAATCGATATCGACTGTGCCTTCAACATCTGCTCATACAGCACGCCTTTGCCTTCCAGCGCAAAGTAGTAGGTGTCCGGCTGCACCGGTATCGCCGCCGGCACTTGCGGCGCGTGTGTGATCTTCACGCCGGGCATGGCGGACAGCACGCATTTCTCCACGTCGTCCGGCGCGCCGACCTTGACGCGCAACGGCACGATCTCCACCAGCTCCAGTGCCGGCAGGGCTGCGCTGACCGCCAGGTACAGCGTGGTGCGTTGGTCGATTTTTCCGGAATCGAGTTTGCCCAGATGGTAGCTGGGCTTTTCCTCGGACAGCGTGATCGAGAAGTATTTGGTCGAGATGACGGTGTCGAGCAAATCGCGGATGATGTGGTCCAGGCCTGAGAAGCACTGGGCCAGGTCGTCGTGGCGGTAGCCGGGCAGTTGCGTCAGCGTGTACTGCTTGGAGTAGGTCATCATGGCACCAGCCAGCACAAGCAGCGCTTCGAACAGCCGCTCCGGATGCAGGTCGGGATTGCGGACATAGTGCATGAGCGCCGCGGCGGACGTGCTCACCGTGTGCAGCAGCCAGAAGGACGATACATCGCCCGAGCGGATCTCGATCACATTGCGGCTAGGCTCCCGCATGTGCCCTTGCAGCGATTGCACCTTCGCCTGCAGGGCATCCATCAGCCGGTCCAGCAGCGCCTTCAGGCCGGGCGCGCTGGCGATCGACAGCGCGGGTGGAATGAATTGCGGGTCCGGCTCGAACCCGCCCGTGACCACGCGCCGCAGCCGGACCACAGGGATGCAATCGAAGGCGCCCAACGGCTCCTGGTCCGACACCAGCCGCGCCGATTTTTTCAGATAACAGACATCCGTGTCGACCGCCTGCGTGTAAAGGTCCGCGGTTTCGCGGCTGGTCTGGCAGTAGCGCGCGCCGTTTGGCTGGTCCGCCGTCGCGGCGTTGCCACCGCCTGGTGACATCGTCGGCAAGGCAGCGTAGAAGGTCAGCTCCTGCAGGGCCGGCGGCAGCGTGGACAGATCGATAGCCACAGGCAGCGGATCGCTGGCCGGAGCATCGACAATTTCGCCGTCATGGAAAATCGCCGACAACGACACCAGGCGCAGGCGGTCGGTCTTCAATGCGTCGAGGTCCCATTCGAGCTTGCGCACGCCCCATAGATACGGATGCAACGCCTGAGCGGTCTGCTGCAATCGCGCCTCGTGGTACCGGTCCTGCTGCTGGAAGTGCTGCGGGCGCAGGAAAAATCCTTCACCCCAAAGAACTTTGGATGGAATGCTCATGCTGACTCCAGTTTTATGGACAACGAATGGTGGCCAGTGGCTTGGCGGCCTCGCTGGAAGCCGCCGCGCCGCCGCTCACGCTCATCGCGCAGGCGTGCAGGCCGACTGTGATGCCGGATTTTTCCGCGTCGCCGGCGGGGAAGGCCAACCGCCAGCGCTGCTCCGCCGGTGAGCGGAACAGCGCCACCACACCGATGAAGTAGGCCTCGCGCGTGACCTTTTCGACGATCTCGTAGCGCTGGCCGGGGATCAGCATCACCTCCTTGACCTCCAGCAGATCGTTGCCGAGCAGCTCACGCTCGTCGTGCGCACTGAGGAATCCATCGAACGGCATCTGCTGAAACGCGGCCGTTTGGCGCAGCTTGTAGATGCGGGCTGCCAGCGCCAATGGCTGGGAACCCGCACCGGCGTTGAGGTTCTGGCTCGCATGCAAGCGGATCGCCACACTGCGTGGAGGCTTTTGCGCATCCGGCAGTTCGGGTGGTTTGCGGATGCCTGCGATTTCCATCGCCGCGCTGGCGATGGAACCGGCGGCGCAGCCCTGTAACGCCAGCAGTCCCACAATCACGATAGTCTTCTGCGCGTTCATATTTTCTCCAAGCGATTCCGCCATTAGAACGAAAGGAAGGCGTTGGAAATTTGAGGCGGCGCAAGCAATGCGAAAACGATGCGGTGCTTGAGTAAGCGCAATGGCGGGCTTGGGTGTTCGTGAATAATGGGTCCCTTCTTGTCCGCATACGCAAAGGAGATTTTGATGGTCACCTCAAGAACATGGTTGCCCTGCATGGCGAGTCTGCTGTTGCTGACCGCATGCGCGACAGACGGCGACTCGGTCCGCGGCGACAAGCCGCAAGCGTCGACGTTGGAGCGCGCGCTGGCGGATGCCGACACCGCCCTCGCATCCGGTCAAAGCGACAAAGCACAGAGCATCCTGAAAGGCGCGGCGACCAACTACCCGGCCGACAAGACACCCTGGCTGCATATGGCGCAGATCAAATTCGACCGCGCCAGCTACGGCGAGGCGATCATGAACGCGCTGGAGGCCCTGCAGCGTGACCCCAACGACAAACTCGGTAACAGCATCGTGGCCGTCAGCGGTTTGCGCCTGTCGACCAAGGCGCTGACAGACCTGAGCCAGCAAAATAACCTGAACGGATCGCTGCGGTCGGAAGCGCAGGACTTGGCCAAGCTGCTGCGCACTAGCCTGGGCGAAGAGGTATTGGTGCCGACGTCGAACGCCGGCGCACATAGGTCGTCCACGGCGGCCGCTGGCAGGAAGACTTCCTCACCGGCCGCGCACCATGCCAAATCCAATAGCCAATCCAACAGCAGCGATCCTTTCGGCGGATTGAAGTAGGTCCGCCGCCCTTGTTTTCCTTTTCGATGGAGTGTGTATGGCTAACGGAGACAGTGTACAAAAGCGCCTGACCAAGGTACGTCCGCCGCGCGTGCAGATGACGTATGACGTGGAGATCGGCGATGCGATGGAAAACAAGGAGCTGCCCTTTGTCGTCGGCGTAGTGGGAGATTTCGGTGGCAACTCGGACGCCGAAAAGAAGCGCCTGAAGGATCGCAAGTTCGTCGGCATCGACAGCGATAATTTCGACGAGGTGCTGAGCGGTGTGGAACCTGTGGCGCGCTTCCAGGTGCCCAATCAGCTCAGCGGCGACGACACCAGCTTCAATGTGGAGCTGCGTTTCAAGGCGATGTCGGATTTTCGTCCGGAGTCCGTGGTGCGGCAGGTCGAGCCGCTCAGCAAACTGCTGGAAGCGCGCAGCAAGCTCGCCGACCTGCGTAACAAGTTGGCTGGCAACGACAAGCTGGAGGACATCCTGAGCGAAGTCCTGAACAACACCGACAAGCTGGCCAGCTTGAAACCGGCCAAGGGAGGCTGACATGTCCGCACAAGCGAATTTGATGCAGGAAGCCGCACCGGCTGTGGAAGGCGCCAGCCTGCTGGACCAGATCGTCGAACAAAGCAAGGTCGCCAAGTCCAACGTGGAGCACGAGCGCGCCAAGGACATCATCTCGGAGCTGGTCAGCCAGGTGCTGGAAGGGACGGTGGTGATGTCGAACAGTCTGTCCGCCACACTGGATGCGCGCGTGGCGGAACTGGACCAGCTGATCTCCAGCCAGTTGAGCGCCATCATGCACGCACCGGCTTTCCAGAAGCTGGAGCAAAGCTGGACCGGGCTGCATTACCTGGTCAAGAACTCCGCCACCGGCCAGGGCCTGAAAATCCGCATGCTCAACGCCACCAAGCGCGAACTGGTAAAGGACTTCCAGTCGGCGCTGGAGTTCGACCAGAGCTCGATGTTCAAGAAGGTCTACGAAGAGGAATTCGGCACCTTCGGCGGCGCGCCCTATGCCGCCCTGCTGGGCGACTTTGAAATCTCCCGCCAGCCGGAAGACATGTACTTCATCGAGCAGATGTCTCACGTCGCCGCCGCCTCGCATGCGCCGTTCATCGCCTCCGCCGCACCCGAGCTGTTTGGCTTGGAGAGCTACGGCGACCTTGGCAAGCCGCGCGACCTGTCCAAGGTCTTCGACACCGTGGAATACGCGAAGTGGAAGGCATTCCGCGAATCGGAAGACTCGCGCTATGTCGGCCTGGCCTTGCCGCGCTTCCTGGGGCGCCTGCCTTTCAATCCGGTCGACGGCACCACGGTGGAAGGCTTCAACTTCGTCGAGGAAGTGGACGGCACCGACCACCAGAAATACCTGTGGTGTAACGCCGCCTACGCCTTCGGCGCCAAGCTGACCAAGGCCTTCGACGATTTCGGCTGGTGCGCGGCGATTCGCGGCGTCGAAGGCGGCGGCCTGGTGGACGACCTGCCCACGCACACCTTCAAGACCGACGAAGGGGAGGTGGCGCTCAAATGTCCCACCGAAGTCGCCATCACGGACCGTCGCGAGAAGGAGTTGAGCGACCTCGGTTTCATCTCGCTGGTCCATTGCAAGAACACCGCCTATGCCGCCTTCTTCGGCGCGCAGTCGGCGCAGAAGGCCAAGAAGTACAACTCGGAGGCTGCCAACGCCAACGCGGTGCTGTCCTCGCAGCTGCAATACATCTTCGCCGTCTCGCGCATCGCGCACTACATGAAGGCCATGATGCGCGACAAAATCGGCAGCTTCGCGGCGGCTTCCAACGTCGAGGACTTCCTCAACCGCTGGCTGATGAAATACGTCCTGCTGGACGATAACGCCAGCCAGGAACAAAAGGCACAGTTCCCGCTGCGCGAAGCCTCGGTGCAGGTGCACGAGGTGGCGGGCCGCCCCGGCGTGTACCGTGCCGTCTCCTTCCTGCGGCCGCACTTCCAGTTGGATGAATTGTCCGTTTCCCTCCGACTGGTCGCGGAGTTGCCGCAGTCGACCAATAACTGAAGTCCACTACAACCTGAGACAGGAGCATGCAATGGCAATCGACGTCTATCTGTACATTGATGGTATCAAGGGCGAGTCCGCCGACGACCGGCACAAGGATTGGATCGAATGCAAATCGGTCAGCTTTGGCGTGGACCAGCCGAAATCGGCCACCGCCTCCACCGGCGGCGGCCACACGGCGGAACGCTGCGAGCATCGCGACATCGTGCTCTCCAAGCTGGCCGATTTGTCTTCGCCTATCCTGCTGCAGACCTGCTCCGCCGGGCGCACCATTCCCAAGGCCAGGTTCGAATTCATGCGCGCCGACGCCCAGGGGGAGCGCGTGAAGTACTTCGAAATCGAAATTGAAAATGTCCTGATCGGGGCGGTCTCTCCGTCCGTTGAAGAAGGCGACATCCTGAGCGAGGACGTCGCGCTGAAGTTCTCGAAGATCAAGTGGAAGTACACCCAACAGAAAATCAGCGGTGGCGCCGGCGGCAACACTTCCGGTGGCTGGGACCTGGCCAGCAACCGCATCGTCTAAAACTGGTTCCCCCCTGCGCCCGCTGCGGATTGTGCGGCGATACGTCGCGGTGCGCTTTTTCTGGCCAGGCCGGCCTGGCCTGGCCATC
Organism: Duganella caerulea; assembly: GCF_040362985.1. Taxonomy (NCBI): domain Bacteria; kingdom Pseudomonadati; phylum Pseudomonadota; class Betaproteobacteria; order Burkholderiales; family Oxalobacteraceae; genus Duganella; species Duganella caerulea. Next base: position 427,958 of record NZ_BPWJ01000002.1, read on the forward strand.
TTTTTTTGGGAGCCTGCGATGATCGGTTTTACTCCCGGTCTGTTCGACCGTCTGCTGGACGCCCAGGACGGCCACGCCCGCAACGGCAACGGCCTGTCGCTGGAGCAGTGGAAGGACGCGGTGGCGCGCGACCTTGAAGACCTGCTCAACACCCGCTGCGCGCTATCCGAAGAACTGCTGCGCGCCTATCCCGAATGTGAAAACTCCATCATCAACTACGGCCTGATCGACTTCGCCGGCATGTGCCTGAGCAGCAGCGAAGACCGGACCCGCATCTGCGCCTGCCTGAAGGCCGCCATCGAGCGCCACGAGCCGCGGCTGAGCAATGTGCGTGCGAGCCTGGAGCGCGAGATCGGTTCGATCAACCGCGTCAGCTTCGCCATCAGCGCGACCCTGGCTGGAACGTCCATGCGCGAAGCGGTCAGCTTCGACGCCGTCCTTCAACCCTCATCGCTGCACTATTCGATCAACCGCAGCACTCGCGGAGCCTGAGCATGAACCTGAATCTGAAAACCCTGATCGGCAAGCTGAATGACACCACCCGCTTGGCCGCCACGCGCGCGGCCAGCATCTGCGTGGCGCTCGGCCAGTACGAAGTGGAAGTGGAGCACCTGTTCCTCGCCTTGCTGGAGCAGGAGCGATGCGATGTGGTGCTGATCGCCCGCCAGTGCGGCGTCAGCACCGAGGCGCTGGAGGCGGACCTGCACCGTGAAGTCAGCCAGTTCAAGACCGGCAGCACCCGCACGCCGGTGTTCTCGCGCGAACTGCCGCTGCTGCTGGAACACGCATGGCTGATCGCCTCATTGGCGACGCCGCAGCCACACCGCATCCGCAGCGCACACCTGCTGGTCGCGCTGCTGACGGAGCCGGACCTGTCGCAGTTGGCGCAGCGTGCTTCGCCGCTGTTCGCGCGGATTCCCATCGATGAGGTCAAGCACAAGCTGGAGAAATATACCCATGGCTCGCAGGAAGAAACGACCGCAGTCGACGCTGCCCCCGTCGCCCCGCTTGCCGACATGGCGCCGCAAGGCGGCCCGCGCACTCCGGCGCTCGATCAGTACACCACCAGCCTGACCAAGCTGGCGCGCGACGGCAAGCTCGATCCGGTGATCGGCCGCGAAGCCGAGATACGCCAGGCGATCGACATCCTGATGCGCCGCCGGCAGAACAATCCCATTCTGACCGGCGAGGCGGGCGTCGGCAAGACCGCCGTGGTGGAAGGCCTGGCCTTGCGCATCGCCGCCGGCGACGTGCCGGATGTGCTGAAAGGCGTGGAGATCCGCACGCTGGATATGGGCCTGTTGCAGGCCGGCGCCAGCGTCAAGGGCGAGTTCGAAAACCGCCTGAAGAACGTCATCGACGAAGTCAAGCAAAGCCCGCACGCCATCATCCTTTTCATCGACGAGGCCCACACGATGATAGGCGCGGGCGGCCAGGCCGGCCAGAACGATGCCGCCAACCTGCTCAAGCCCGCGCTGGCGCGGGGCGAACTGCGCACCATCGCCGCCACCACCTGGAGCGAATACAAGAAGTACTTCGAAAAGGACGCTGCGCTGGCGCGGCGCTTCCAGGTCGTCAAGGTCGATGAGCCGACCGAGGAAGTCGCCAGCGCCATGCTGCGCGCCATGACACCGCTGATGGAACGGCACTTCGGCATCCGCATCCGCGACGAAGCGGTGACCGAGGCGGTGCGGCTGTCGCATCGCTACATCAGCGGCCGCCAGTTGCCGGACAAGGCGATCAGCGTGCTCGATACCGCCTGCGCGAGGGTGGCACTGGCGCAAAGCGGAACGCCTGCGCTGCTGGAGAACGTCGCCAAGGCCATGGAACGCCTGAGCACCGAAATTGCCGCCCTGCGGCGCGAGGAGGACCAGCAGGTGCACGCGTCGCGGCTGCGGCAAAGGCAGGAAGCGCATGCCATGCTGCAGGCCGAGCATGCGCGGCACAGCGAACATTGGCAGCGCGAGCAATCCCTGGTCGCCGCAATTGCCCGTGAGCGCGCGGCGCACGACGGCGCCGCGAGAGTCCAGGCGCTGCGCGAGGAGCTGGCGGCGCTGCAGGGCGAAACGCCGATGGTGCCGGTGGACGTGGATGCCTCCACCGTCGCCGCCATCGTCTCCGGCTGGACCGGTATCCCGTTGGGTAAAATGGTCAAGGACGAAATCCGCACCGTGCTCAAACTGCAGGACGCGCTGCAGACCCGCATCCTCGGCCAGGCGCACGCCATCGCCGCCGTGGCCCAACGCGTGCGCACCGCCCGCGCCAACCTCGATGACCCGAACAAGCCGAAGGGCGTATTCCTGTTCGTCGGCCCGTCAGGCGTCGGCAAGACCGAAACGGCGCTGGCCCTGGCCGACCTGCTGTACGGCGGCGAACGCAAGCTCCTGACCATCAACATGAGCGAATACCAGGAAGCGCACAGCGTCTCCGGCCTGAAAGGTTCGCCGCCGGGCTACGTCGGCTACGGGCAGGGCGGGGTGCTGACCGAAGCGGTGCGGCGCAATCCCTACAGCGTGGTGCTGCTCGACGAAATCGAAAAAGCGCACCCCGACGTGACCGAACTGTTTTTCCAGGTCTTCGACAAAGGCGTGATGGACGACGCCGAGGGACGCGAGATCGACTTCCGCAACACCATCATCATCGCCACCTCCAATGCCGGTTCGGCCGCCATCATGCAAGCTTGCCTGAACAAAGAAACGCCGCCGGCCGAGGCGGAGCTTGAAGAACTGTTGCGACCCCACTTGGTCAAGCATTTCAAACCCGCCTTCCTGGGCCGCCTGAAAGTGGTGCCGTACTATCCGATACCGGACGCGGTGCTGGCGCAGATCATCGCGCTAAAACTCGACCGCATCGGCCAGCGCATCCGCGACCACCACCATGCGGAGTTCAGCTACGACCAGGCGCTGGTCGAAGCGGTGCTGGCGCGCTGCACCGAGGTCGATTCCGGCGCCCGCAACGTCGACCATATCCTCAATGGCAGCCTGCTGCCGGAAATCGCCGAAGCAGTGCTGCAGCGGATGTCTGAGGGCGCCGTTATCGGCAAGATCAAGGTCGGCGCCAGCAAGCAGGGCCAGTTCAAATACACCATCAAATAGCACGGGAGGCCGACCATGTTCGATATCGCTCAGCTGCTGCAGCCCATCAGCGCAGCCCAACCTTGCGGCGAGGATCTCGCCTTCAGCGCGGAAGTGGACGGCATCGCGCAGGCGCGCGTGTACGACGATCCCACGCTGGACCAGGGCGAATGGATCGCCGCGCTGAAGGAGGCCGACTGGCCCTTTGTCGCCAGCCGCAGCGCCGGCATGATCGCGACCCGCAGCAAGGACATGCGGCTGGCCGTCTGGCTGGCGGAGGCGCACGCCAAAACGAGTGGCCTGCGCGGCCTCGGCGAAGGCTACGCGCTGCTGACCGGCTTGTGTGAACGCTTCTGGGACGACATGTACCCGGTCGCCGAGGATGGCGACTACGAGCAGCGCATCGGCAATCTGTTCTGGCTCCTGAGCCGCACGCCGGCCCTGGTCAAGGAGGCGGCGTTGAAGGAGGGCGCCTCGCCGCTGCCGGATGCCGAATACTGCCTCGCCGCGCTGACCGAATTGGAACGCATCGTCGACCAGCGGCTCGGCGCCGACGGGCCAGGCTTCAGCGCCGCCAAGGACAGCCTGCAAACCATCATCCGCAGCCTGGCGCCGGCAGGCTCGATGCAGGCGGCGCCCACCGGCCGCGATGCGGCCGGCGGCCCGGCCACGCCCGCCGCCACTGGACCGCTGCAGGACCGCCGCCAGGCGCTGGCGCAGTTGCGCATGGTGGCGGACTTCTTCCGTCGCACGGAACCGCACAGCCCCGTGGCCTACCTGGCCGACAAAGCCGCCAGCTGGGGCGACATGCCGCTGCACGTCTGGCTGCGTGCCGTCATCAAGGATCCCGCCGCCATCGCCAGCGTCGAAGAACTGCTGGACGCAAAGCCCGCAGGAGAGTGAATATTTCTGTTGTGAAATATTTCATTTCGGACTATAGTTTGACCTCAGATAGTGCTAGCATGGGCTGAAGGGCCCCCATCACGCTTTGAGGACAGCTATGAACAATCTGAAGATCGGCACACGCCTGGGTTTCGGTTTTTCTCTCATCCTGTTGATGCTGACGGCGATGACCATCATCGGCATTCTTCGCCTGAGCAGTGCAAGCTCAATGACCGATGAGATGATCAACGTGAAAATCCGCGACGAGCGGCTGATCGCGGAGTGGGGCAAGATCATCGAAGTGAACGCGGCGCGCACCACCGGTGCGTGGATGGTGGCCGATCCGGCCGACCAGAAAAAACTCGAAGGCATGATGGCCGAATCCTCCGGCCGCGCGACCCAGATCCAGGACCAGATCGGCGCCGCCATCGACGACGAGGAACTCAAACCCCTCTTCAAGAAGGTGCTGGACACGCGCAAGGCGTACACAGACGTCCGCAAGGCCGTCTTCGCCGCCAAGAGCGCCGGTGATCTCGAGAAGGGCAAGAGCCTCTACGAGGGCGACATGACGCGGAACCGCATCCTCTATCTGGACGCGCTGAAAAAATTCTCCGACATGCAGACCGCCTTGCTGGATAAGGCGGCGCTCGAAATCCAGCAGCAGTACGCCAGCGGCCGCACGCTGTTGACGATACTGGGACTGGCCGCGATTGCGATGGGCGTAGTCGCCGCCTGGTGGATCACCCGCACCATCACGACGCCGATCAACGAGGCGGTGAAGGTGGCGGAGACGGTATCGTCGGGCGATCTGACCAGCGACATCCAGGTCAACAGCGCCGACGAAACCGGCCAGCTGATGAACGCCCTCAAGACCATGAACGCGAACCTGGTCAACATCGTCGCCCAGGTACGCAACGGCACCGATTTGATGGCCACCGCGTCGACCGAGATCGCAGCCGGCAACCACGACCTGTCCTCGCGCACGGAGCAGCAGGCCAGCTCCTTGCAGGAGACCGCATCCTCGATGGAGGAGCTGACATCGACCGTGCGCTTCAACGCCGAAAACGCCCGCGAGGCCAACAAGCTGGCCGTCACCGCCTCCGAGATCGCCAGCCGTGGCGGCGCCGTGGTGGGAGAAGTGGTCAGTACCATGGGCTCGATCAATGACTCGTCGCGCAAGATCGTCGACATCATTTCGGTCATCGACAGCATCGCCTTCCAGACCAATATCCTGGCCCTGAATGCGGCGGTGGAAGCAGCGCGCGCCGGCGAGCAGGGACGCGGCTTCGCCGTCGTGGCGTCCGAGGTGCGCAACCTCGCACAGCGCTCGGCCGCAGCCGCCAAGGACATCAAAGGCCTGATCGACGATTCGGTGCAGAAGGTGGCGCTGGGTTCTGACCTGGTCGACAAGGCTGGCCAGACGATGAGCGAAATCGTCACCAGCATCAGCCGCGTCACGCAGATCATGAGCCAGATCAGCCACGCCAGCGAAGAGCAGAGCCTCGGCATCGCACAGGTGAACGACGCGATCACGCAAATGGACCAGGTGACGCAGCAGAACGCGGCGCTGGTGGAGGAGGCCGCGGCGGCGGCGGAATCGATGCAGGAGCAATCGGCCAAGCTGGCGGAGGCGGTCGGCGTGTTCAAGCTGGATGCCTCGCAGATGGCGATGCAGGCGCGCGCCTTGCCGCCTGCGCGGCCGCGCGTTGCGCCACCACCACGGCGTCCGGCGCCGGCGGTGGCCGCCGCGCCCAGGAAAGCCCTGGCAGTGGCGCCCAAACGCACGACCGCGGCTTCCAGCGAATCCGACTGGGAAGAGTTCTAAACAGCGCGGCCCACGCCTTCGGTACAATGGCGGCCTATGACGACCAGTACCGGCGGCGACGCCGCTCCAGCCACTCCACGACCCACGCGCGCGCAATGCGCCACGTGCCTGCGCCCGCAGCGGACCTGCATCTGCCGCTGGGTAGCGCGCTTGCCGAACACGGTGGAGGTGCTGATCCTTCAACACCCGATGGAAGTGAACAACGCCAAGGGCAGCGCGCGCCTGCTGCATCTGAGCCTGGCCAATAGCCGTCTGGAAGTAGGGGAGACGTTCGCGCCGGAGCACCTGCGGGCGCTGTTGTCGCCCGAGCGCCGCAGCGTGTTGCTGTACCCCGACACCGCCGAGGACAAGTCGCTGGGCCTGACGCCCGCGCAGCCATTTGATGCGGACTGGCTGCGCGAGCCGCAGCTCCTGCGCCTGGTGGTGCTGGACGGGACCTGGCGCAAAAGCCGCAAGATGCTGTATCTGAATCCGGCGCTGCAAGGCCTGCCTCGCCTGCCTCTGCGCGACACACCGCCGTCGCACTACCTGATCCGCAAGGCGCACCTGCCGGATCAGCTGTCCACGCTGGAGGCCACGGTCTACGCGCTGGCCCAGCTGGAAAACGATATAAACAAATTCAACCCGCTGATCGACGCCTTCGACGGTTTCGTCGCCCAGCAGGCAAGCTACGTGGCGCGGCCGCCGTCAGGCGATCAGCTTTAAGCCAGGAGGCAGGGCCTCGCCCAGCATGCGTTTTTCGTCCGCCTGGTCGAGCTGCACCACCTCGCGCACCATCGCGCTCCAGCTGGCTGGCGCGCCAACGGCGGCAAGGCGCCGCAGGATTTCCGCCCGCAGCGCTTCGCCGATATCGCGCGAACGGTCGCCCGTCATGCGCGCCAGATGGGTGGCCGCGTAACCGGCCGGCTCCACCTTCTTCCAGTCCAGCGACAGGATAACGGCCAGCCATTGTTCGACAACCGCCGACTCCACCACATCATGCGCGCTGCCGTGGAAAGGCTGGCGCGCGCCGACCCGGCTCAAACCCCACAGGAAGCGCGCCTGCGCCGCTTCGGCCTTGCCGGCATCGGCCGCGCCGTTGCGGGTCTTGTTGGCTGCCGCCTTGCTCGCGGCCTTGGTCGCCGCCTCCAGCCGGCCCAGCATCCAGGCGCCGATTTCGGCCTTGTAGTTGCCGGGGATGCGCTCCAGCGATGCGCCCAAGCGCAGCATGTCTTCCTCGCTGCCGTTGACCAGCGTCTGCGGACGGCGTCCGCGTTCCTGGTCGTCGGCCTGCACGTTGAAGGCGAAATCGTCCAGCACGCGCAGCTGCGCCTCCACACTCAGGCCGCCGGCCACGCGGCGCCACAGCGTCCACCATTCCGCGCAGACCTGGCTGTCCTTGTGGTGCTGGACACCGGTGTCGAACATGGCCCACAGCTGCTCGATGCGCCACTCGTCCAGCGTGTAGCCGAAGCCGGGACGCAAGCAATAGCCGCTCAGGTTCAGCCACGCGCGTTCGTGCTCGGACGAGCGGCGGCGGCCTTTGGCGCGCTGCATCAGCGCGTCGAACAGGCGGCGCAGCAGCGGCGTGGCCCAGCTTTCGCGGCTGCCCAGCAGATGTTCGAGCTGTGTGCGCAGTTGTTTGACTTCCTTGATGTCGACCTGCTGCGCGCGGCTGCCGAAGATGCGATCAATCTTGTCGATGGCCGCGTCGAAGCCTGCCGGCATGGGCGCTTCTTTCGGCGCTGCGGTATCGCTGTCCTCTTCGACGGCCGCACCGCGCAGCTGGAACTCCAGCAGCCAGCGCTGGCCGCCTTCGATGGCGACGCAATGCACGTCCAGCGTGCCCACCTCGCTCAGCGTTGCGGCCAGCTGCACCGGGATCTCCTTGCGGGCATCGGCGGCGCTGCTGTCGCGCAGCACGGTGGCGATAGGCGGCAGCTGGACGTATTCGTCGGCTTGCAGCTCGACCAGCTCACCCGCTTGCGGCGGCGCGGCTTCGGAAATCGAGGAGGCCAGATGGAAGCGTACCGGCCGTCCCAGACGCAGCGCGAAGGTGCGGTCGGCCAGCAGGATCTCGCGGTTCTCCGCGCTGCCGCGTGGCAGGATGCAGATGGCGCGGCGCGGCTTGTCGTGGCGCGCCTCGTCGTCCAGCAGCAGGAAGTAGCTGCGCGGTGAGCCGCCGCCGATCACCGGCGCTTGCCCCGCCTGGCCCAGCGCGTAGGCGACGCCACCGCGCGCCACCGCCACGTCAGGATTGTCGTTGTGCAGAACGGTCAGCGGCTGGCCGCGCCAATTGGCCAGCGTGGCCTCAAGCCGCGCGGCCAGCGCGTGGGCGCGGAACACGCCGCCGTTGAGCAGCAGCGTATCGGGAACGGGGATGGAGTCGTCCGCAGCGATGCCCAGCGCCTCGCGCGCGGCGGCCGCGTGCTGGCGCAGGAAGCTGGCCAGGTGGCGCGTGATGGCCGCATCGCTGGCATAGGGCAGGCCGAATTCGACGATGGCGCCACGGCCGCGCTGCGCCGGTTCCCGCGCTGCGTTGAGCGGGAAGAATCCATCCACCACCAGCGCCGCGACTTCATCGCGCGTCAGCTCGGCCGAGCGCGAGCTGCCGATCAGGCGCGAGCCGGAGCCGAGCAGGGTGACGGTGGTGCGCTCCGGCGCGTCGGCCGCGAGCAGCAGTTCCTTCGCGGCCCGGCAGCGTTCCGCCAGCTGCGAAAGCCGGCTGGCCGACAGGCGTGCTTGCGTGGCGTCGCCGCCAGCCATGCGCGCCTCCACCAGATGCGCCAGCGCCAGGTCCATATTATCGCCGCCAAGTATCAGGTGGTTGCCCACGCCGATGCGGCTGATCCGCGGCTGGCCGTCGACTATTTCGACTTTGATCAGACTGAAGTCGGTCGTGCCGCCGCCGACGTCGCAGACCAGCACCAGGCGCGTGGCCGCGAGGTCCGCAGCCAACGTGGCGCGCTGGAGGAACAGCCAGTCGTAGAAGGCCGCCTGCGGTTCCTCCAGCAAGCGCAGGTCAGGCAGGCCGGCGATGCGCGCAGCCTCCAGCGTCAACGCCCGCGCGCCTTCGTCGAACGACGCGGGGATCGTCAGCACCAGCTGTTGATGTTCCAATGGATGCGCAGGGAAGCGCGCATTCCACGCCGCTCGCACATGCGCGAGGTAGGAAGCGCTGGCCGCCACCGGCGACACCTTGGCCACATCGGCCTCGGCGCCCCACGGCAGTATCTGCGCCATGCGGTCCACCTGGGGATGCGACAGCCAGCTCTTGGCGCTGGAAACCAGCCGCCCCGGCACCTGCGCGCCCAAGGTACGCGCCAGTCGGCCAACCACCACTTGCGGCAGACCCGCGACATCGGCCGAGGGCCACGGCAGTTGCAGGTCGCCGTCCGCCAGCTCGCCCTGCGCCGGGTGATAGCGCATCGACGGCAGCAGCGCGCCGGCGCCGACTTCGCCCGGCGCCACCAACTGCTCGATTTCGAACAGGCGTATCTGCGCGCTGCCTGGTTCCGAATAAGCCAGCACCGTGTTGGTGGTGCCGAGATCGATGCTGACGACGTATTGGCTCATGCTCAGGCTTGGGCACCCGCGCGCACGTCGAACTCCACCTTCCAGCGCTGGCCGTCGTTGGCCACCGCCTGCAGTTCCAGCGTGCCGGACTCGGTCGCCATCGCATGCAGGCGCACCTGCACCACGTCGCTGACGGTGCGGCCTTCGGTCGACAGCGTCGCCTGGATCTCGTTCAACTCGATCAGTTCATCGGCGCTCCAGAAGTCCAGCAGGTCGCCGATCTGGTCCTGCCGGCGCACCGATGACCCGAAGAAGCGGAACTGCACCGGCTCGCCGACCACCAGGCCGAACTCCTGGTTCGGCAGCTCAATCTCGCTGCCTTCCTCCATGCCGAACGGCGCCACGCACAGCGCCTGGATCGGCGGCTCCATGCCGGGGATGGCCGGCATCGACGATTCGATCGCCACGTAGTACGCACGCGCCGTACCACCGCGAATGCGCACGCCGCTGCCGCGACGCACGTAGCTGTAGTAGGCCGCGCCGCGCGCCACCGCCAGGTCCAAGTCCGCGCCGCCCAGCATGCGCGCAGGCTCGGAGCCCTCCATGTACAGCCAGTCATTGATGGTGCCCATGATGCGCTGCGCCAGCAGCTCCGACTTGAATACGCCGCCGTTGAACAGCACCGCAGTCGGATGCAGGAAGGTCGCGTCGGCGTTTTGCTTGCCGGCGTAGCCTTCCAGTTCGCTGGTGGCGCCGAGCTGGCGCGCCAGGAACGCCGCCAGGTGGCGCGTGATGCCCGCGTCCTGCGCATACGGCAGGCCAAGCTGCGTCAGGCCCGCGCGCGTGCGCACCGCCGGACGCGCCGCCGCATCCACCTGCGGGAAGAAGCCGTCGAGGATGAAGGTGGTCACCTCGTCGCGCGTCAGTTCGGTGCGGATCGAACCGCCGATCAGTTTCGAGCCACGGCTCGGCACCACGATAGGCCAGGTATCCACGCTGGCGTCGGCCAGCAGCTTTTCCTTGGCGGTGCGGCAGCCGTAGGTCAGCGCGCGCATCTGCCACGCGTCAAGCTGCGTGCCATTGGCGGCCAGCTTGCGCGCCACCAGGTGCGCCAGCGCCAGGTCCATATTGTCGCCGCCCAGCAGGATATGGTCGCCCACCGCGATGCGGTGCGGTTCCAGCACGCCGTCGCGTTCCAGCACGGCGATCAGCGAAAAGTCGCTGGTGCCTCCGCCCACGTCCACCACCAGGATGATGTCGCCCGGCTTAACCTCCTTGCGCCAGCGGCCTTCGCTGCCCTGGATCCAGCTGTACAGGGCCGCTTGCGGCTCTTCCAGCAAAGTCAGATTGGTGTAGCCGGCGGCGCGCGCCGCATCGGCCGTCAGTTCGCGCGCGCCTGGATCGAATGAGGCGGGGATCGTCACCGTCACCGCCTGCTCGCCGAACGGCGCGTCGGGGTGGGCCTGTTCCCATGCCTTGCGCAAGTGCGTCAGGTAGCGCGTGGACGCCTCCAGCGGCGAGACGCGCGACACTTCTTCCGGCGCGTCGTTCGGCAGCAGCGCGGAGCGGCGGTCGACGCCTGGATGGCTCAACCAGCTCTTGGCGCTGGAGACCAGGCGGATCGGCGTGGTGGCGCCACGGCTGCGCGCCATCTCGCCGGCCACGCTGGTCTGCTCTTCCGGCGACTGCGGCCATGGCAGGCTCAATTCGCCCGGCGCCAGTTCGTCCGCGTGCGGCAGGTAAAGGAAGGAGGGCAGCAGCGGCAGCTCTTCCACCGTGCCCGGTGCGGTCAGCTGAGGAATGGCCAGCACGCCGTGCTGGGTTTTCTCGCCGTCGCTGGCGCCCAGGTCCACATAGGACAACGCGCTGTGCGTGGTGCCAAGGTCGATGCCGATGGCGTAGCGTGGATCGCTCATAATTCCACCTCCGCCGGCGCCAGGATGGACGCGTCATGCGCTTCCGCCAGTTTCGGCAGGCGCACGTTGGAGGCGCGCCAGCCGCGATGGCTCAAGGCGCCGCGGAACGGCGCGCTGCCGACCACATTGCCGGTCAGGCGCACGGCGCTGGCGTCGAAGCCTTCTTCCAGCACGATGCGGCTGCCTTCGGCCTCGCTGCGCACAGCTTCGATGGTGAAGTGCTCGCGCAGCACCTTGCTGCATCCTTCATGCACCACGCGCGCGGCGGCGCCGATGTCGGCGTCGGAATAAGCGCTCAGGTTCTCCTGGGTGAAGTCGATCAGGCGTGCCTCGCGCTGGAACAGGCTCAGAAGCTGCAGGGCCGCATCCGGCGTGGCCACGCGCAGCGGCGCGGGGGCCGGCGCTGGCTTCGGAGCAGGCGTTGCGACCGGCGCGGCGGCCGGTTGCGGCGCGTCGTCGATGCGCGTCAGGCGCGCTGCGTAGTCGGCGTCGGACAGGGCGCGGAAAAAGGCGCCGATCGCGATCGATATCCTGCTAAAAAAAGACGGCAATGGTTGACTCGAATTGTTCATGTTTGTGTGCTCGTATCGGGTGAGCCGGGGCGCCGCATCGGCGGCATCCTGGCGAGGTGTGGGTTGGGGGCGCGCAAGGCGCGGGGAATTCCATCCCCCGGAAGTCCTGCATGATACCAGCTTGACCACGTTGCCCCCAAGGCAGCAACCCCGCGCGATTGATATTTAGCTTGATATCGCTATTTCAAGCGCATAGAATACTGTCTATATATACAGTAGTTTGGTGCCGCGATGTCCCACGATGAAAATAATCAAGAGCATGTGATGCTGCCGCCGCCCTCGCTGAAGGCGCAGAAGGGCCGTGGCGCGGTGTCAAACCTGCAGGGCCGCTTCGAGGTCAACATCCGCGAGGTGTACGACGACGGCTGGGAGCGCGAGGAGGAGGAGGAAGCAGCGCCGTGGAAGACGGTGGTCACGGACGAACTCTGCAAGTCCATCCTCAGCCGCAACGCCTCGCCGGATTTGCCGTTCAGCGTCTCGCTCAATCCGTATCGTGGGTGCGAGCACGGCTGCATTTACTGCTTCGCTCGGCCCACGCACAGCTATCTGGGCCTGTCGCCGGGCATGGATTTCGAGAGCAAGATCTTCGCCAAGGTCAACGCGCCGGAAGTGCTGCGGCGTGAACTGGCCAAGCCGAGCTACGAGCCGTCCTCGATCGCGCTCGGCGTCAACACGGACGCCTACCAGCCCTGCGAGCGTGAACGCAAACTCACCCGCCGCGTGCTGGAGGTGCTACAGGAATGCCAGCATCCGGTGGGCTTGATCACCAAGTCCTCGCTGATCGAGCGCGACATCGACATCCTGTCCGCGATGGCGGCCAAGGAGCAGGCCGGCGTCGCCATCACGCTGACCACGCTGGACCCGGCCATCGCGCGCACGCTGGAGCCGCGCGCGGCCGCGCCGGCCCGCCGCCTGCGCACGATACGCACGCTGACCGACGCCGGCATTCCTGTCGCGGTCAGCGTCGCGCCCATCATCCCCTTCGTCACCGAACCCGACCTGGAGCGCATCCTGGAAGCGGTGAAGGAGGCCGGCGCCGTCAGCGCCCACTACACGGTGCTGCGCCTGCCATGGGAAGTGGCGCCGCTGTTCCACCAGTGGCTGGAGGCGCACTTCCCCGAGCGGGCACAACGCGTGATGAACCGCGTGCGTGAAATGCGCGGCGGTAAAGACTACGACAGCACCTTTGGCGCCCGCATGAAAGGCGAGGGCGTTTGGGCCGAGCTGATACGGCAGCGCTTCAAGATCGCCACCGAGCGCCTCGGCCTGACCGGGCGCGGCAGCCGCTTCCACAACATGGACGCGTCACAGTTCACGCGTCCGCTGGTGGTGCCGCCGCTTGGCGCGCGCGCCAAGGCGGCCGCCGCTGCCGGGCAGATGGATTTATTCTGAGACCGCCGCACCAATGAGGACGGACAGCTCGACATCCTCCCCGAACGGCAGCGACATATAGCCTGACGCGGGTGAGCGCACCATCGCCACATAATCCGGGTTCATGTCGGCGTTGTCCGCGATGATGAGCGCGCCCGGCCGCAAGCGGCTGCGCACCAGGCCGAGGATCTCGGGGTAGAGCGCCTTGGCGCCGTCGAGCAGCAGCAGGTCGATCTGCTCCGGCAGGTTGGTGGCGAGCGTCTCCAGCGCGTCGCCGGCGCGGATGTCCACCAGGTCGAGCAGGCCGCCTTCCTGCAGATGGCCGCGCGCCCGCGCCACCTTGGACGGCTCGAACTCGCTGGTGATCAAATGGCCGCCGCCGTTGTCGCGCAGCGCGGCGGCCAGGTACAAGGTCGAGATGCCGAACGACGTACCGAACTCGACCACGTTGCGGGCGTTGCAGCTGCGCGCCAGCATGTATAGCAGTTCGCCGGTCTGGCGCGACACCGGCAGCGGCACGTCCTTCAGCCGATGGTAGAGGTTGATGTATTCCGTCTTGCTGTGCATCAGGCGGTCGCGCTCGTCCTTGGACAATTCGGCGACAGCCGGGATGGCGGAGATCTGCACCTTGGCGGCTTCGTCAAACAGGCGGTCGAGCAGCGGCGCGACGGGATTGGTGGTCAGGGTTGTCATGGGTGATTCCTTTCAAAAGAAGTACGGATATAATATGAATAATCCTTCACATTTCATATTCGCATTCCGAAACCACCCCATGACAGAACCTGCAAAAGCCACTATCTCCTCGCGCAGGAAGCCCAAACAGGCGCGCTCGGCCGACCTGGTTTCGGCCATACTCGAAGCGGCTATTCAGGTTTTGGCGAAGGAGGGCGTGCGCCGCTTTACCACCACGCGGGTGGCGGAGCGTGCCGGCGTGAGCGTGGGATCGGTGTACCAGTACTTTCCGAACAAGGCGTCCATCCTGTTCAGGCTGCAGGCGGACGAGTGGCGGCAGACGACCGAGATGCTGATCACCATCCTGCAGGACATGCGCAAGCCGCCGCTGGAGCGGCTGCGTCTGCTGGTCCACGCCTTCCTGCGCTCGGAGTGCGAGGAGGCCGAGATCCGCACCGCGCTCAACGACGCCGCCCCGTTCTACCGCGACACGCCCGAAGCGCATGAGACGCGCGCGGCGGCCGACCGCATCATCGAACAATTCATGCGCGAAGCCCTGCCCAAGTCGCCGGACAGCGTGCGCGTGTTGGCCGGCGACCTCGTGATGACAACCTTCAGCTCAGTCGGCAAACAGTTTTCGGAAACCCCGCGCACGGCTAAAGAAATCCACGCCTACTCGGAAGCGCTGGCCGACATGCTGTGCGCCTACCTCGCCAGCCTGAACTAGTTCAAGCGCCTTCCAGCACAAAGGCGGCAGCCTGGAAGTCCCCCTCCAGCACGACATCGATACCGCGCCCCATCCAGTAAGCGCCGCTGGCAACTTGCGGAGTCTGCGCCGTCGCGCTGCCGGAAATCGCACGGAGCGAATAATTCCGCTTCGGATCGAGCCCGCGCAGCTGGATGCCTGGCTGCGGATTGCGCCTGCCGCCGGAGTGCAGGAACGCGAACAGCACGGCCTGCTTGCCATCCTGCGCCACGGACAGCGTGGCCGAGCGCGCCGCTCCGCGCTGTGGCGACACGAGACGGTACAGCTTCCCTCGCTGCACCGTCGACCGGATCGTCTTGTACTCCGCGACCAGGCGCTTTGCCGTGGCAAAATCCTCTTCCCGCCAGTGATTCAGGTTGGCGCCGATACCCAGCGAACCCTGCATCGACGACAGGAAGCGGTATTCCAGCGACGTGACGCGCTTGTTGAGGTAGTTCGGCGCATCGGTCACCCAGGCCATCATGATCCCCGGTGCGTAGGCGTGGCTGAAGCCGTCCTGGATCAGCAGCCGGTCGAACGGATCGGTATTGTCGGAGGTCCACACCTGGTCGGTCAGCGCCATGATGCCGAGATCCACGCGACCACCGCCGCTGGCGCAGGATTCGATCTCCAGCTTCGGGTGGCGCCGGCGCAGTTCCGCCAGCAGCTTGTACAGGTTTTCCACGTAGCTGACATACAGCCTCTGCTGATCGCCGGCCGCCTCCGGCCAGCCCGGCTCCGACCACGCGCGGTTGTGGTCCCACTTGAGGAAGGCGATGTCATGCTCCGCGAGGAGCTTGTCGAGCACGGTAAGTAGGTGATCGTACACATCCTTGCGCGCCAGGTTCAGCACCAACTGGTTGCGTGCCTCGCTGCGCGGCCGGCCCTTGAAGTTGATGACCCAGTCCGGATGGGCGCGATACAGATCGCTGTCCGGATTGACCATTTCCGGTTCCACCCACAGCCCGAACTCCATGCCGAGCGCATTGACCCGTTTGATCAGCGGCGCCAGTCCGTTCGGGAATTTCTGCCGGTTGACGACCCAGTCGCCCAGGCCTGCCTTGTCGCTGTTGCGCGCGCCGAACCAGCCATCGTCGACAACGAAACGTTCGACGCCGATGCTTGCCGCCTTCTCGGCCAGCGCCACCTGTCCCGCCTCATCCACGGCGAAAGTGGTCGCCTCCCATGAATTGTAGAGAATAGGGCGCAAGCGCGGCTGCGGCGCGCCGGGCAGGATGCGCTCGCGCTGGTAGCGGTGGAATATGCGGGACGCGCCGCCAAAACCGTCCGCCGAATACCCCGCGTGGAACACGGGCGACGCCAGGCTCTCTCCCGGCTTCAGGCGATAGGCGAAGTCGAAAGGGTTATAGCCGGCGGTCGCGCGGACGCCGCCCAGTGCATCCATATCGACATGGATGCGCCAGGAGCCGCTCCAACCCAGCGCACCGAACCACACGGGGCCGGATTCTTCTTCCGTGCCGGCCTGGCTGATTGCGATCCAGGGATTGGCTTGGTGGGAAGTGACGCCCTTGCGGCTTTCGATCACCGTGGAGCCCGGCTCTATCGGGCGCGTCTGCAAGGCGAACTCCCCACCCCAGCGTCCGGTCAGGTAGGAAAGGCGGTAATCGTCTCGGTATGGCAGGTTGATGCTCGCAGCCGCCAGCTGGTCGAGCTGGATCCAGCTGGCCGTGCGGTTTTCCACCACGGCCGAGCGGGCCAGGATGCCGGTGCTTGCATCCATGGCATATGTCAGGGTCACGTGCACGGCGCGGCTGGCGTCTTTCACCCGCACCACGATCCGGTCCTTGTCGAGCTGGTGGCTCACGTAGCGCAAGACGAGGTCGCGAACGCCGTCCGGGAAGGTCACTTTCAGCGCGGGTTCCACGGTCAGGCCGCCGCCAAAGCCAGGGAACTCGAACGGCGTGATCGTGACCGGCATTTCATTGGAGGAGTTTTCCGGCACCGGCACTGGCGCCGGCAGCCTGTCCCCGCTGGACAAGCCGCTGCCCCAGTACATCGACTGCAACTGCCCATCGCTGTTGACGCCGAAGGCGTAGGTAACACCCTCGCCGTCGAGCCGGAAGACCTTGGTGGCCTCGTCCACGGAGGGCCGGGCCATGACCGAACCGTCGACGGCGATGCCGGCGAGGCCGCCGAGTAGTTGCATGCAGAGGGTGCGGCGGCGCTGGTCGACTTGGGTCATATGGTGTTGCCCTCGTTATTGTTACGGTTGATGGTTTTTCAGCGCGGCCAGATGCCGCTCGATTTCGAACACATGCTGGTCATGCCGGCCCAGCTCGCGCAGCGCGTTGGCCAGGTGGTTGAGATAGTCGCTGTTCGGCCCGCTGGGGCCGGCGGAGCGGGCGATGTGGCGCGCGATCTCCTGCTCGGAAGCTTCGCCGAGGAAGGCCGTGTTGTCCGGCGTGGCGATATAGACCAGGCCCTCCACGCTGCTGCCGTCCTCAAATGAGATCGGGATCGCCAGCCGCAGGTAGCCATTCTTCTCGCGATGGTCCAGGTGGGTGAACACTTCCGGCGTGACCAGGTAGGCCATGCCGTGGCACACAGCGCCAGGCTCTTCGATGATGGTCACGACGCGGCCCGGCGCCTCCGGCGTGCCGCGATGGTCGTGCGAGCCCTGCCAGAAGCGCCGCGTCCAGTTGGCGATGCTGGCCGGACGGCGTTCAAGATAAGGAAAGTCGGCCTTGTAAATCAGCGAGCCGTAGCCGAACAGCCAGACGCTGTGGTGGCCGTCGAATTGGTCCATCTGTTGATTGATGGCGATGGTATCTGCTGTCATAGATCAATTATAACTGCGGCACATTCCAGTGATGCGAAGCGGCAAACTCCTGCAGGAAGGCGACAAAGCTCTCGGCGGCGGGGGACAGCGCCCGCGCGCTGCGCGTGTAGACGAAGAAGCGCCGCGTCAGCGCTGGCGATTCCAGGGTCCGCATCTGCAGTCCATACAGCTGCACCATCTTTTCCGCGTATGGCAGGCAGACCGTGATGCCCAGCCGCGCATGCACCATGGCCAGCGCCGTGGTCATGAAAGTCACTTCGTTGTACGGATTCAGCGACTGCTCGCGGAACGAGGCGTGCATGTCGCGCAACAGCCGCTCGGTGAACTGGCCCTGCAGCGAGATCACCGGAAACTCGTTGACGTCGGCCCAGGTGATGCGCTTGCGCCGCTCCAGCGGATGGCCGGGCGGATACACCACCACGAACGGCATCTCGAACAGCGGCTGCGCCTCGATCTCTGCGGTGGTGTCGCGGTCCGGGCCGATGCCGAAGTCCGCCTCGCCGCTGAACACGCGCGCCGACACCATCTCCACCGGACTGTCGGCCAGCCACACCTGCACGTCCGGATAGCGCTCCTTGTAGGCGGCGATCACCTCCGGGATGAGCGTGCAGGACAGCATCTGCGGCGCCGCCACCCGCACCGAACCCTGCTTGAGCGCCTTGCGGCTGGCGATGTCGGCCATGGCGCGGTCCAGGTCCTGCAGCATCTTCTCGAACAGCGGCGTGAGCTCGCGGCCGATCTCGGACAGCTGCGCCTTGCGGGTGGTACGCTCGACCACGCGCACCCCCAGCATCTGCTCCAGCTCCTTGATCTGCCCGCTGAGCGCGGATTGCGTCACATTGAGGTGTTCGGCGGCCAGCGTAAAGCTGCCGGTCTTGGCGAGCGCCACCAGGGCGCGCATCTGGCGCAAGCTAGGATTCATTGGGAAACCTGATAAGTGAGCTGAAAAATACGATTTGTATGATATCTGAAATTCGCATTTAATGTGCCATGCCCTTGTTGGAGACAAACATGAAAATCAAGCAAATACATCACGTGGCCTACCGCTGCATCGACGCCAAGCAGACCGTCGAGTGGTACGTCAAACACCTGAACATGGACTTCGTGCTGGCCATCGCCGAAGACGAAGTCCCATCCACCAAAGCGCCGGACCCGTACATGCACGTGTTCCTGGACGCCGGCCATGGCAACGTACTGGCCTTCTTCGAGCTGCCGACCCAGGCGCCGATGGACCGCGACCACAACACCCCGGCCTGGGTCCAGCACCTGGCGATGGAAGTGGAGAGCATGGAAGAACTGCTGGCCGCCAAGGAGCGCCTGGAGGCCGCCGGCATCAGCGTGATCGGCCCGATCAACCACACCATCTTCAAATCGATCTACTTCTTCGACCCGAACGGCCACCGCCTCGAACTGGCCGTCAACACCGGCACGCCGGAGATGATGCAGCGCCTCGACGCCGTCAAATGGGAGATGCTGGAAGAGTGGTCGCAGACCCGCAAGGCGCCCAAGCACGCCGCCTGGATGCACGCGCCGGAGGTGAAGGAATGAAGCTCGCGACCCTGAAGGACGGCAGCCGCGATGGCCGCCTGGTGGTGGTCAGCCGCGACCTGTCGCGCTACCAGCACGTACCGAAGATCTCCGCCACGCTGCAGCACGCGCTGGACAACTGGGAGCTGGTGTCGCCCGCGCTGGAGCAGGTCTACGCATCGCTCAACACCGGCGACGCGGTCGACACCCACCCGTTCGACCAGCAGTACTGCCACTCGCCGCTGCCGCGCGCCTACCAATGGGCCGACGGCTCGGCCTACATCAACCACGTTGAGCTGGTGCGCAAGGCGCGCAACGCCGAAGTGCCGGCCTCCTTCTACACCGATCCGCTGATGTACCAGGGCGGCTCCGACAGCTTCATCGGCCCGCGCGATCCGATCTTCGCGCTGTCCGAAGAGTGGGGCATCGACCTGGAGGCCGAAGTGGCCGTCGTCACCGGCGACGTGCGCATGGGCGCCAGCGCCGCCGACTGCGCCAAGGCGATCCGCCTGGTCATGCTGGTCAACGACGTCTCGCTGCGCAACCTGATTCCGAACGAACTGGCCAAGGGCTTCGGCTTCTTCCAGTCGAAAGCCGCCAGCGCCTTCTCGCCGGTGGCGGTCACGCCGGACGAACTGGGCGCGCACTGGGCCGACACCAAGCTGCACCTGCCGCTGCTGGTCGACCTGAACCAGCAGCCCTTCGGCAAGCCGAACGCCGGCGAGGACATGACCTTCAACTTCGCGCAACTGGTGGCGCATGCCGCCGCCACGCGTGAACTGGCGGCAGGCACCATCATCGGTTCCGGCACCGTGTCGAACAAGCAGGGCAGCCTGCATGGATCGAGCATCGCCAACGGCGGCGTGGGCTACTGCTGCCTGGCCGAAGTGCGCATGTACGAGACCATCGAAAGCGGCAAGCCGCAAACCGGCTTCCTCAAGTTCGGCGACAGCGTGCGGATCGAGATGAAGGACGAGCAGGGCGCCAGCATCTTCGGCGCCATCGAACAAACCGTCACGCACTACAAAGAGCGCAGCTAAAGCGCCGGCGAGACAGGAGGAGACAAAGATGGAACAATTAGTGGATATCCCCGCGCTCATCGACAAGAGCAAGATCGGCGCCTTCCAGATCGGCGTGTATGTGCTGTGCGGCCTGTGCATCCTGATGGACGGCTTCGACGTGCAGGCGATGGGCTATGTGGCGCCGGCCATCATCCAGGAATGGCATGTCAGCAAAGCCAGTCTCGGGCCGGTGTTCGGCGCCGGCCTGTTTGGCATGCTGGCCGGCTCGCTGGTGTTCAGCGTGATGGCCGACAAAATCGGCCGCCGCCCGGTGCTGATCGGCGCCACCATGTTCTTCTCGGTCTGCATGCTGCTCACGCCATCGTGCACCACGCTCGAACAGCTGCAATGGCTGCGCTTCGTCACCGGCATCGGCCTGGGCGCCATCATGCCCAACGTGATGGCGCTGGCCGGCGAGTACAGCCCGGTGCGCAGCCGCGTCACCTTGATGATGCTGGTCTCCTGCGGCTTCACCGTGGGCGCCGTGGTCGGCGGCCTGGCTTCGGCCGCGCTGATTCCGTCGTACGGCTGGCAGTCGGTGTTCTACGTCGGCGGCGCCATGCCGCTGGCGATTGGCCTGCTGATGATCTTCATGCTGCCCGAATCGATGCAGTACGTGGTCCTGAGCGGCAAGCGCGTCGAGCGCGTGGCGCAGTGGCTGCGCCGCATCGATCCGTCGGCCCCCGTGCATGCGGACAGCCGCTACCTGGTGCACGAGAAGTCCGGCAAACGCGGCTCGGTGGCGGAGCTGTTCCGCGAAGGTCGCGCGCGCACCACCGTGCTGCTTTGGCTGGTCAACTTCCTCAATTTGCTCAACCTGTACTTTTTATCGAACTGGCTGCCGACCATCCTCAAGGGCGCCGGCCTGTCGACCAGCATGGCGGTATTGGCCGGCACCATCCTGCCGGTCGGCGGCACCATCGGCACGCTGATGATGGGGCGAATGATCGACCGCTCCAGCTTCCGCAGCGTGCTGATACCGGGCTTCCTGGTGGCTGGCGTGGCGATTGTACTGATCGGCCGTCCGGAAGCGTCGCTGGCCTTCCTGTGCCTGGCGATCCTGGTGGCGGGCTTCTGCATCGTCGGCGGCCAGCCAGCCGTCAACGCGCTGGCGGCCAACTACTATCCGACCACGCTGCGCTCCACCGGCATCGGCTGGAGCCTCGGCGTGGGCCGGGTCGGCTCCATCATCGGGCCGGTGCTGGGCGGTGAGCTGATACGCATGAATTGGCCGAACAGCACGATCTTCGTGATCGCCGCCGTGCCGGCGCTGCTGTCGGCCGTCATGTTGTGGTTGATGGCGCCACCGCGGCCGGCCGCAATTCTAGAACGAGATTTCGCATGAAGCTTTACACCTACTTCCGCAGTTCCGCCGCCTACCGCGTGCGGATTGCGCTGAACCTCAAAGGCCTGGCCTACGATGCCGTGCCTGTCCACCTGCTGCGCGACGGCGGCGAACAGCTCACCGACAGCTACCGCGCGCTCAATCCGTCGGCGCTGCTGCCGACGCTGGACGACGACGGCAGCGTGCTCGGCCAGTCGCTGGCCATCATCGAGTATCTCGAGGAGACGCGCCCGCAAGCGCCGTTGCTGCCGTCCGGCGCGGCCGACCGCGCCCGCGTGCGCGCGCTGGCGCTGACGGTGGCCGCCGACACTCACCCGCTGGGCAACCTGCGTGTGCTGAAGTACCTGAAGGGGCAGTTGAAGGTAAGCGAGGAGGTCAAGCTGGAATGGCAGCAGCACTGGCTGCAGCTAGGCCTGGCGACGCTGGAGCGCATGCTGGCCGACGACCCGCGCACCGGCCGCTACTGCCACGCCGACACGCCGACGCTGGCCGATTGCTGCCTGGTGCCGCAAGTGTTCAGCGCCCAGCGCTTCGGCGTGGACATGACGCCATATCCGACTGTCATGCGCATCCATGCCGCCTGCAACGAGCTGCCCGCCTTCCAGCAGGCGCACCCGT
The DNA here is from genome assembly GCF_040362985.1 of Duganella caerulea. Lineage (NCBI taxonomy): Bacteria > Pseudomonadati > Pseudomonadota > Betaproteobacteria > Burkholderiales > Oxalobacteraceae > Duganella > Duganella caerulea. The sequence continues at coordinate 449,861 of NZ_BPWJ01000002.1, forward strand.
CGCAGCAGCCGGACGCCGAATAGCGCCGGCAGGATCAGAAGCGGGTGGTCAGCGTCACGCTGGCGTTGCGCGGCGCGCCCGGCTGGATCTGCACGTTGTTGATGGCCGATTCGTAGAAGCGCGCATTGCCCACATTGTTCAACTTGAAGCGCACCTCATACTGCCTGGCGCGATAGCTGAGCGCCGCGTCCACGCGGACGTAGCCGGGCAGGCGCACGGTATTGTCGGACAGCGCGAACTGGTCGCCGCTGAGAATCGCGCCCACGCCAGCGCTCCACGCGCCGCCCAGTTCCTGGTCCACCCACAGCGACGCGCGCTGGCGCGGCGTCATCTCCGCCCGGTTGCCGCTCGGGATATCGTTGGACGCCACGATGCGCGCGTGGTTGTAGGTGTAGGACGCGTTCAGGCGGCCGCCTTGCCACAGCGCGCCTTGCAGCTCCAGCTCCACGCCCTCATTGCGCTGCTTGCCGACTTGAAGCTGGCGCAGGCCGGCCGGGTCGGTCGGGTCCAGCGTCAATTGGTTGCGCTGTTCGATGCGGAACAGCGCGGCGGTGGTGGAGATACGTCCACCCAGCCACTCCTGCTTGTAGCCCACTTCCTGCAAATCCGTCTGCAGCGGCTTGACCTGCGATAGCGGCGTGCTGCCGGTGTAAAGCAGGTCGCCGCCGCCAGGCTGCGACGAGCGGCTCAGGTTCAGATACCACGATTGTCCCTCAAGCGGCTGATACACCACGCCCGCGCGCGGCGAGACCACATTGTCGGTGCGCTCGCTGAACACCTCGGTCAGGCGATTGGTCTGCTCCTGCTGGAAGCGGTCGAAGCGCACGCCCGCCAGCGCCTTCCACTGCGGCGCGATGGTGATCTGGTCCTGCAGGTAAAGCGCCTGCGTCTTGGCCGTGAAGCCGTTGTTCAGCGCGACGGGCAGGGCGCCCAGGCTGGGCGCCGGCAGCACATGCGACGGCGCGTACAGGTTCACCGGCAAGCCGATGCCGGTTTGCGCGGTGACGACGTCGCGCTTCTGGTCCGACAGCTCCACACCGGCCAGCAGCGCGTGCTTGTCCAGCGTGTAGGCCAACTCGGTCTGGTTGATCAGGTTGCGCTGCGTCTGCGGGAAGTAGGTGATCTGGCGCGACACGGTGTTGTCCGCGTTGACGCGGCGGTTGCGGGTGTTCACGCCTTCAAGTTCCGTGCGGCTGTACTGGAAGGTGTTCTCCAGCTTCAGCCGGTCGTTGAAGCGGTGTTCCAGTTTGACCTTCGCCATGTCGCTGTCGGTCTTGGTGTAGTCGTAGCTCTCGCCGTAGAAGGTCGATGGCGGTACCGCCACCGGCCGGCCAGCAAGCGACGGCACGCCGCGATCCGGCGTGCGGTCCTCGCGCTGCACCTCGGCCTGCAGCAGCAGCGAGGTGGCCGGCGACAGCGCAAACTTCACCGAGGGCGCCAGCAGCTTGCGCGTATGTTCGACCAAGTCGCGATAGCTGTCGCCGGTGTCGTACACGGCGATCAGGCGGCCGTTGACGGTATCGCTCAGCGCACCGCCGGCATCGACGCTCACGCGCCGTTCGTTGTCCGACCCCAGCGTGGCGGAGACTTCGGTTTCCTGCCTGGCGCGCGGCTGCTTGCTGACGCGGTTGATCAGGCCACCGGCCGAGCCGCGTCCGTACAGCGCCGCCGCCGCGCCCTTGATCACTTCAATCTTCTCGACCGTCGCCAGGTCGCGCGAATACAGCGTGTCGTCGCGTACGCCATCGAGGCTGGTGTCGCGCAGCGAGTAGAAGCCGCGGATATAGAACTCGTCGCGGCGGCCTTCGCCCTGGCCGGCCACCACGCTGCTGACGTAGTCCAGCGCGTCCTTGCTGGTGAGCGCGGCGCGGTTGCGCAGGCTTTCCTGGGTCACCACGCTGACCGATTGCGGCGCGTCGAGCAGGCTGCCCTGGGCTTTGGTGCCGCTGGCGCCGGCGGCCAGGCCGTCGCTGGTGCCGGTCACGGTCACCTGCTGCATGGTTTGGATGTCGTCCGCCTGCGCGGAAAAAACGAAGCCTGCCAGCAGCAGGGGAAGTGGTTTCAAAACTGTTTTCATTGTTTGATCGCGGTAGCCGGGAAGGAACGCGAAACATTATCTTGTACAAAGGTAAATGTCAATGCAAATGATAATGATTCGTGTTTGCTGTCAAAAAGACTACCGTATCAGGCGCTGACCACCCGGTCGCGCCCTTCGTGCTTGGCCTGGTAGAGCGCCTTGTCGGCGCGCGAGATCAGCGACGAGGCGCTGTCCGGCGGCCCCTCCGGCGTCGACGAGGCCACACCGATGCTCACCGTGAGCGCGATCCGCTCGCCGTTGTCGCCCTCGATGCGCAGCAAGGCGACATCGGCCCGCAGCCGCTCGGCGGCGCCGCTGGCGACGTCGATCCCGGTCTCCGGCATCAGCAGCACGAACTCCTCGCCGCCGAAGCGCGACGCCATGTCGATATTGCGCATGCCGCCCTCCAGCGCGCGCGCCACCGCCACGATGGCGCGGTCGCCCGCTTCGTGGCCATAGAGGTCGTTGACGTCCTTGAAGTGGTCGATGTCGACCATCAGCAGCGACAGCGAATGCTTGAAGCGCCGGCTGCGTTCCAGCTCCTTGTTGATCTGCTCCGTCATGCGGCGGCGGTTGCCGATGCCGGTCAGCGGATCGGTGGTGGCCAGCTGTTCGAGCTTGGTGTTGGCCACCATCAGCTCCAGCGTGCGCCGCGTCACCCGCGCCTCCAGCTGGTTGCGCTCATCGTGCAGCGCGAGCAGCGTCTGGCGCCGGCCGCGCAGCGCGAAGATCAGCGCAGAGATCAACACGCCCTCCAGCACGATCAGCGTGAGGCCGGCCAGTATCTGCCAAAGGTACTCCTCGAACACGCTGCGCGGACGGTTGACCCATTGCGCCGTCGGCGGAATATTCTGCAAGTGGAAGTGCTGCGCCGCGCCGTGGTCGAACAGGTAGCCGGGAATGCCGGCGATATCGGGCTTGCGCTGCAACAGGATGGCGCCGATCGCGCGGCCGATGCGTTCCGCGCTGACCACGTAGCCGCCCACCACGCCGGGCACCACGATGGCCTCCCAGTTGGTGAAGATCGGCACCTGGGTGGTGGCCACCAGCTGGCGCGCGATGTCCACCGGCCGGCGGCGCTCCCCGGCGCTGTCGTGATAGCTGGGCAGCAGGAAGATGGCGCTGCCGGGCCGCAGCAGCGCGGCCCGGCGGAAGATCTCGGCGTAGGTCAGGCTGTCCCAGTATTCGAAGCGCAGTTGCCGAGCGTAGATGCCGGCCGCAGCGCGCACGCCGTTCACCGATTCCTGCATGCGGTCGGTGCTGTCGCCGATCACCACCACATGCCGCACCTCCGGCGCCACCTGCGGGATCACGCCGATGGCGCGCTCGAAGCTGGCCTGTACCTGATAGGCGATGCCGTCGTGCGGCGACCAGTTCAGGCGCCCGTGGTTCACGTAGTGGCGCGGCACGCCGCGGAACAGGTCGGGGCGGTCGCTGAGGAAGCGCGCCGCCACATAGTTCTCGGTGATGATGGCGTCGAACTGGATGTGCGCGTACTTGGTGCGCAGGTACTGCTCCATGCCGGCCTGCGCCTGCTCGTCGCCGACGCGCACGGCGTCGAAGCGTTCTTCGAAAATGCCCAGCGTGGAGGTCTGCCGTTGGTCGGCCAGTTCGGCCGACAGTCCCTTGTGGATCAGTGATTGCCAGGCCGACGCGGAATCGGAACCCAGCGAATATAGCACCAGCACCTTGCGCTCGCCGGTGGCCCACGTCGGCCCGGCCAGCGCCGCCAGCGCCCACGCCAGCAGCGCGCAGCCCAGCAGCAGCCGGCGCCAGAGTTGGCGCGACCCGATTCCTTGCGCGGCAAATGGATGATCCCTGTGCGGCATGGTCGGCGTTGAGTCCTGGGGCAAAACTGGCGCCTACGGCGAGGTTTGCATTAAGGAAAGTCTAGCACGCTTTCCCGCGCCATTGTGTGGTCACACGGTCATGCTGCGCGCAAGGCGTCGACGATTTTCATGCGGGCCGCGCGCAGCGCCGGCAGGAAGCCGCCGACCATGCCCATCGCCAGCGAAAACATGAGCGTTTTGACCACGATGGCGGGCGTCAGGCGGAAGCCGAACGCCAGCTCGGAGAAGGACTGGAAATTGGTGGTCGAGAAGGAAAGGAACTGCATCAGCGAGGCGCAGGCCAGGCCCAGCGCGCCGCCCAGCACCGCCAGCAGCATCGACTCGGCCAGGAAGGCGGCCAGGATGCTGCGGCGCTGGAAGCCCAGCGCGCGCAAGGTGCCGATCTCGCCGACGCGGTTGGCGACCGAGGCGTACATGGTGATGGTGGCGCCGATCATCGCGCCGATCGAGAAAATGATCGACAGGATCAGCCCCAGCACGCTGATGAAGGTCGACAGCGCCTTCGACTGGTCGGAGTAGAAGGTCTGTTCGCGCTTGGCGTCGAGCGTCAGGCGCTGGTCGGATTCGATGTCCTTCTTGAAGCCGTCGAACAGCGAGGTGTCGGCCAGCCGCAGCACCATGGCGGAATAGGCGTTGCGGCGGAAGGCCGGCATCAGCTGGTCGGCATCGCCCCAGATCTCGGAATCGAAGCCGCTGTTGCCGGCGTCGAACAGGCCGACCACGGTCCATTCGCGCTGGCCGAAGCGCAGCGTCTCGCCGATGCCGGCGCCCTCGAAGCGGCGCGCGATGCTGGCGCCGGCGATGATCTCGGAAGCGCCAGGACGGAACATGCGGCCCGCCGTCAGCTTCACCTGCGGCCGCAGCGTCAGGCCGCGCGGCGAGATGCCGCGGATGATCACGTTGGACGGCTTGGCCGAGCCGCGCTTGTTGAGCGAAATGAGCACCACCGTTTCCTTCGACAGCAAGGGCTGGCCGTCGGCGCCGAGCGCGATGGACGGATGGCTGGAGGCAATGCTGGCCTGGGTGCGGTCCACGCCGCTCTGCACCTCGGTGTCGGCCGAGCGGCGTATCAGGATCACGTTGTCGTATTCGCCGGTGGTGACCATGGTGTTGCGCAGGCCCTCGTCGAGCATCAGCACCGTGGCGAACACGAACACCACCAGCGCCAGGCCGGCGCCGGTCAGCGTGGTGGTCAGGCGGCGCGCCCACAGGTTGCGGGCCACGTAGGAGAGAGGGATCTTCATGATGGATGCGTCAACCTATGCTCCTCAAACCGTCGACGATGTTGATGCGCACCGCGCGGATGGTCGGCGCGATGGCGGCCAAGGTGCCGATGACCAGCGCCGCCAACACCTGCTGCAGCACCGTCAGCCGCGACACCTCGAACACCGGGAACATGGTGCCCATCACCTTGCCGAGGACAGTGGCGAACGGGAACAGGACGGCGATACCAATGGCCGCGCCGAACGCCGCCAGCAGCAGCGATTCGCCGAAGATCATCAGCGCCAGGAAGCCGGGGCCGAAGCCGAGCGCTTTAAGCGTCGCGTACTCGCCCAGCCGCTCGCGCGCGCTCATGGCCATGGTGTTGGCCATCACCGCGCCGATGATGACGATCACCACGAAGGACACCACGCGGATCGCCACCACGATCGCCTCCGACATCGACACAAAGCCCAGCTGGAAGGCCTTCTCGGTTTCGGTCAGCGTCTCGGCCAGCGAGTTGGCGAACTCCTTGTCGACGGCGGCGGAGATGGCGGCGGCGTTCTCCGGCTGGTCGATCTGCACCACGTACACGCCGATCTGGTTGGCGCGGCGCGGCATGACTTTCTTCATCGTCTCGTTGACATAGTCCCAGTGGAAGAACAGGGTGGCGGTGTTGGTGGTGCTTTGCCGGCCGTCGTAGATGCCGCGCACCGTCAGCTCCCAGTTGCCGGGGTAGATGGTGCCCTTGAGCGGAATGACGTCGCCGACCTTGAATCCATACTGGTCGGCCAGCTTGCGCCCAACGATGCAGCCCTTGCGGTCCTTGAGGAAGTCCGCGCGCTGCTCGGGCGGCAGCAGGTAGTCGGGATAGATGTTCAGGTAGCTCTCACCGGAGACGGCGAACTGCGCGAAGAAGTTCTTCGGATCCTTGTACGTGCCCTGGAACCAGTTGGCGAAGCCGACCCCGGACACGCCGGGCACCGCGCGGATGCGCGCCTGGTAGGACAGCGGCAGCGGGAATACCAGCGAGGTCTTGTTGCGCGTGACCAGCGTGGTGTTGGACGCGCCCTCGGCGCCGGCGTACCACGCGTCGACCACGGTCTGCAGCAGGCCGAAGGAAAAGATCGCCACCACCAGGCCGAGTATCGTCAGCGAGGTGCGCAGCTTGTGGCGCATGGCGTTCTTGAAGATCAGCCGCAGCGTGTACATGGTGTCAGGCCGGGACAGTCGGTTCGCCGGCGAGCAGTTCGCCCTTGTCGAGGTGGATCATGTTGCGCGCCTGCGCCGCCGCGTTGGCGTCGTGCGTCACCATGATGATGGTCTTGCCCAGCTGCTGGTTGAGCTGCTGCAGCAGCACCAGGATCTCGGCCGCCGAGTTGCGATCCAGGTCGCCGGTCGGCTCGTCGGCCACGATCAGCGTCGGGTCGGTGACGATGGCACGGGCGATGGCCACGCGCTGCTGCTGGCCGCCGGACAGTTCGTTCGGCGTGTGGTCCATGCGGTCGGCCAGGTTGACCATCTCCAGCGTCAGCTCCACGCGCTCGCGCCGTTCGCGCCGCGACAGGGGCGTGAGCAGCAGCGGCAGTTCCACGTTCTCGAACGCCGACAGCACCGGCATCAGATTGTAGAACTGGAAGATGAAGCCGACGTTGGTCGAGCGCCAGTGCGCCAGGTCGCTCTCGCTCATGCCGGCGATGTCCAGGCCCGCGATGCGCAGCACGCCGCTATCGGGCTTGTCGATGCCGGCGATGAGGTTGAGCAGAGTGCTCTTGCCGGAGCCGGAAGGGCCCATCAGCGCCGTGAAATCGCCGGCCGGTATCGTCAGGCTGATATCGCGCAGCACCTCCACCACCTGGTCGCCGCGGCGGTAGGACTTGACCAGGTGTTCGATCAGTACCAGTGGTTCGCTCACGCTGGTTCCCCGATCATTTTTTCGCCAGGCTGACGGCGGCGCCGTCGTGCAGCTTGGCGTCCGGCGCCAGCACCACCTTGTCGCCGGGCTTGACGCCTTTGACCTCGGTCAGGTCGCCGATCTTGCGGCCCTGCGTGACGGGCACCTGCTTCACCTTCTCGCCATCGAGCACGAACACCACCGGCTTGCCGTCGCGCGTGGCGATGGCGGCCGGCTGCACGGCGGTCACGGCCTGCCTGTCCTCCGGCGGCACGGGTTTCGACAGGAAGGCCACCTTGGCGCTCATGTCCGGCAGCACGCGCGGGTCGTGGTCGACGAAGCGCACCTTCACCAGCAAGGTGGCCTTGCTGCGGTCCATGGTCGGCACCATGCGCGAGACGTTGCCGGCCAGGTGCAGCTCGGGGAAGGCGTCGAGCAGGATCTCGGTCGGCTGGTCGACGCGGATCTTGCTGAGGTTCGATTCGGAGACGTCGGCCTCCACCTCCAGCGTGTCCATGTCGGCGATGGTGACCACCGCGCCCTTGCTGTCGGCGGCGGAGGAGAAGGGCGTGATGTTGTCGCCGACGTTGGCGCTCTTGGTCAGGATCACGCCGTCGAACGGCGCGCGTATCACCGTCTGGTCCAGCGCCACCTGCGCCGCCTGCGCGTTGGCCTTGGCGGCGGCGATGGCGGCGTTGTAGCCGGCGATATTGGCCTTGGCCTTGGTCAGCCGCGCCTGCGCGGTGTCGTAGGCGGAGGCGGTGATGAACTTCTGGTTCAGCAGCTCGGCGGTGCGCTTGAAGTTGGCCTGGGCGTCGAGCAGCTCGGCCTGGCCCTGTTCCAGGTTGGCCTGCGCCACCTTGACGTTGGCCTGCGCCTGGCCCAGCGTCGCGCTGACGTCGCGGTTCTCCAGCCGCGCGATCACCTCGTCCTGCTTGACCTTGCTGCCTTCAAGGACGCCCAGCCACTCCAGCCGGCCGGTGGCCTTGGACGACAGCGCCGCCTTGCGCTGCGCCACCACGTAGCCGGTGGCGTTGAGCAGGGTATAGCTCTGCGACGGCCAGGTCTGGGCCACGGTGACGGTTTCCACGCTGCTCTTGCCGCTGAACTGGCCCATGGCGACCTTGCCGCCTATGCCGGCCACGATCACCACCAGCGCGATCTTGATCCAGCGGCGGCGCTTGGACCGCTGCCCTTGAACCTGTGCGGGAGCGCCGCGTTCTATTTTCAACCTTGAGATGTCGGGAGTGGCCACAAATGCCTCGTAAAGAAAGCAAAAAATTAGCAAGAAGTTCACGCGAATAGTGCGGGAAAATCGCGGTCATGGCAAGTCGGTCCGCGATAACATGCCGGCCGCGCCGGAGGAGACGCGCCACCGCTCGGGCCTCATTCGTGCGTTGAACCACATACGCTGGCGGAAGGCTGTGACAACATGGAGCTTTGGTATTTGCTGGGCCCGCCATGACCACCATGCCTGATATGCACCGTCCTCCACCCGCCATCGACGCCGAGAAGCTCAAGCTGCTGACGGAGATGCAAAGGAATTCCTTTGAGTACTTCATCCACGAAACCAACCCGGCCAACGGCTTGATCCGCGACAAGACCGAGCCGGGCTGGCCGGCCAGCATCGCCGCGGTCGGCATGGCGCTGACCGTCTACACCATCGGCGTCGAGCGCGGCTGCATGTCGCGCGGCGAGGCCGTGCTGCGCACGCTGACCACCTTGCGCTTCTTTGCCAATAGCGAGCAGGGCACCGCGCCGGACGCCACCGGATACAAGGGCTTCTATTATCACTTCCTGGACATGGAAAGCGGGGCGCGCGCATGGCGGTGCGAGCTGTCCAGCATCGACACCGCGCTGCTGATCGCCGGCATGCTGACGGCCGCCGCGTATTTCAGCGAGGACTCCCCGGGCGAGCGCGAGATCCGCGAACTGGCGCACATGTTGTACCGGCGCGTGGACTGGCAATGGATGCGCGGCCGCAACGGCTTGCTTTGCCACGGCTGGAAGCCGGAGCAGGGTTTCCTGCGCTGGCACTGGGAAGGCTACGACGAGGCGCTGATCCTGTACATCCTGGCGCTCGGGTCGCCGACCCATCCGATCGGCCGCGACAGCTATGACGCATGGGCCAGCACCTACGAATGGAAGACGGTGTACGGCATCGACTATCTGTATGCCGGCCCCTTGTTCATTCATCAGATGTCGCACCTCTGGCTGGACCTGCGCGGCATCCGCGACGACTTCATGCGCGCGCACGATCTGGACTATTTCGAGAACAGCCGCCGCGCCGCCTATGTGCAGCAGCGCTACGCGATCGAGAATCCGCTGGGCTTTCCGGAGTACGGCGAACTGTGCTGGGGTTTCACGGCCAGCGACGGCCCAGGTCCCGCCAGCCGGAAGATCGGCGGCGTGCAGCGCAGGTTTTATGACTACGTGGCACGGAGCGCGCCGTACGGCCCGGACGACGGCACGCTGGCGCCGTGGGCGGTGGCGGCCAGCCTGCCGTTCGCGCCGGAGATCGTCCTGCCCAGCATCGCCCACTTCCAGGGGCTGAACCTGTGCGAGGCCAATCCCTACGGCTTCAAGGCCTCGTTCTCGACCATCTTCCACCTGTGCGAGGCCGGCTGCCGGCGCTGGGTGTCGCCTTACCACTTCGGCATCAACGAGGGGCCGACGGTCGTCATGGTGGAAAATTACCTGAACGATTTCCCCTGGAGCCTGCTGCGTCAAAACACTTATCTGCGGGATGGCTTGCGCAAGGCCGGCTTCACCGGCGGCTGGGTTGCCGGGCTGTTGTAAAAAAGCCGGGAAATATTGTCTGTTAAATTAACCAGGCTCAACTGTTACATCTTTTTTGTCGCGCGCACCCCGATTGGATGCGTTAATTGTCGTGCGGCAACATCGACGAAATAGGATCGTCGTGTGATTCCTCCAACCTTGGCCCTTCGCTGCTGCACGTGGGGCCGACTTTTTTATCGAGGGTGTCATGCTTGATACGGTCTCTCAACGTCAATTGTGGATGATCTTTTTTGTGCTGGGTGGCCTGGTGGCCTGGGTGATGGTGCAGGTCGAACTGCCGATGTTGCTGGGCTGGAATCCGGCCTGGGAGCTGAAGACCAGCGACTACCGGCTGCTGTTGCATGTCCATGCGACCGCCGGCAGCGTGGCGCTGTTTGCCGCGCCGCTGCAGTTGCTGACTTACCGGCGCGCGCGCCGGCTGCACCGCCCGATCGGCTACGCCTACCTGCTGGCGATCTGCATCGGCGCGCCGACGGCGATCTGGATCGCGCTTGACCACCTGCCCGGCAGCGAGCGCTGGATGACCTGCGCGCAGGCCGGGTGCTGGCTGTATGCCACGCTGGTGGCGGTGGCGGCCGCCATACAACGCAAGATCGACCTGCACCGGACCTGGATCATGCGCAGTTACGCGCTGACCTACACCTTCGTCGTCAGCCGGTTGGCGATGGACGTATTGCACTACCACCCCAGCCCCGTCGTGGGCGGCAACTCCGGCTTTATCCTGATGTCCTCGTTGGCCGCGCTGGTGCTGGCCGATCTGGCAAGCATGAAAAAACCCGGCTGGAGCCTGGCCTGACATATTGGGGCGGGGAGCATTCGGCGATACAATCGCCCCTTTGCCTCAACGCTTTCCGCCCATGACGATCCCCACTTCCATCCTCGATGCGCTGCCGCGCGCCGACGCCTCCTGGCGCCCATTGCTGATCAAGGGACTGGAGGCCATGATGAAGGCCTACCCCGATTACCTGCCGCAGCTGGCCCAGGACCAGTACCTGCCGACCGGGCAGCGCCTGTTTGCGGCCTTTGCCTTGCCGTTGCAGGATGTGCGTTATGTATTGGTCGGCGAAGGCCCGTATCCGCGCGAGGAAAGCGCCACCGGCGTCTGCTTCATGGACGGCGCGGTCGGCAGCCTGTGGTCGGACGAGCAGGGCGGCGGGCTGTCCAAGCCGGTCAACAAGGCCACCTCGCTGCGCAATTTCATGAAGATGCTGTTGGTGGCCGACGGCCAGCTGGCGCCGGACAATACCGCCGGCGAAGCGATGGCCGCCGTCGCCGCGCGCGCCCGCAATGTGTCGGGCAGCCACATCCAGACGCTGGCCGAGATGCAGCAGAAATTGATCCAACAGGGGTTTTTGCTGCTGAACGCCTCGCTGGTGTTCCGCAGCCACGTGCCGCCCGTCAAGGACGCCAAGGCCTGGCTGCCGTTCTTCGAGACCGTGATGGCTGGCCTGGCCGAGCAGGCGTCCACCACGCCGACGATGGTGTTGTGGGGAAAAATCGCTGAACTATTGAGCAAGCTGCCGGTCATGCGGGAGTTCCCGCGCATCGTGGCGGAACATCCCTACAACCTGAGTTTCATCGGCAACCAGGACATGCACCAGCTGTTCCAGCCCATGCAGTTGTTGAAACGGTAAGTAACCCTTCTGGCAAAAGGCTCTCCGGGCAAACTTTGTTAAAGTTTGGTATACTTGACTAAATCGATCAACTAATCAGCTCTTTTGAAACACCGTGAAGAGCGTTGAGGTCGATATTTTAACCTAGTTGAACCGAGGTAGTGATGCGTCTGACCACCAAAGGCCGTTTTGCTGTGACTGCGATGATCGATCTGGCTTTGCGCCAAGGCAAAGGCCCGGTCACGCTCTCCGGCATCAGCCAGCGCCAGGCCATCTCGCTGTCCTACCTGGAGCAGTTGTTCGGCAAGCTGCGCCGCCACGAGATCGTCGAATCGATCCGTGGTCCGGGCGGGGGCTACAGTCTGGCGCGCCGCGCCGACAAGGTCACCGTGGCCGACATCATCATCGCCGTCGATGAGCCGCTCGATGCGACCCAATGCGGCGGCAAGGAAAATTGCCACGGCGCGGACGCCGCCAGCGGCGCACGCTGCATGACCCACGAACTGTGGGCCACGCTGAATGAAAAGATGGTCGATTACCTGGATTCCGTGTCCCTGCAGGATCTGGTCGATCAACAGAAGCAAAAGAATGCTGAACAAAACGTGGTCGTGATGCACCGTAACCACGCCGCGCTTGGTTAAGAGAACTAGTTAACGGAGTAACCCAGATGAACGCCCCTGAAAAAAACATCGCGCCAGTGAAGTTCCAGACCGCCCCGCATTTCCCGATCTACATGGACTACTCGGCCACCACGCCGATCGATCCACGCGTCGCCGACATGATGATTCCCTACCTGCGCGAGCAGTTCGGCAATCCGGCCTCGCGCAGCCACATGTACGGCTGGACCGCGGAGAAAGCGGTGGAAGAGGCGCGCGGCCACGTCGCGGCGCTGGTTAATGCCGACCCGCGCGAGATCATCTGGACCTCCGGCGCCACCGAATCGAACAACCTGGCGATCAAGGGCGCGGCGCAGTTCTACAAGACCAAGGGCAAGCACATCATCACCGTCAAGACCGAGCACAAGGCAGTGCTGGATACGGTGCGCGAACTGGAACGCCAGGGCTTCGAGGCGACCTACCTGGAACCGCAGGACAACGGCCTGATCACCATTGAGCAGCTGACCGCGGCCATCCGCCCGGACACCATCCTGGTCTCCGTCATGCTGGTCAACAACGAGATCGGCGTGATCCAGCCGATCGACGAGATCGGCGCGCTGTGCCGCTCGAAAGGCATCATCTTCCACTGCGACGCCGCGCAAGCGACCGGCAAGGTGGTGATCGACCTGCAAAAGACCAAGTGCGACCTGATGACCTTCACCGCTCACAAGACCTACGGTCCTAAGGGTATCGGCGCGCTGTACGTCTGCCGCAAGCCACGCGTGCGCATCGAAGCGCAAATGCACGGCGGCGGCCACGAGCGCGGCCTGCGCTCCGGCACCCTGCCTACCCACCAGATCGTCGGCATGGGCGAAGCCTTCCGCCTGGCGAAAGTGGAAATGGACAGCGAGATCACCCGCATCAAGGGCCTGCGCGACCGCCTGGCCAAGGGCCTGCAGGAGATCGAGGAAACCTACATCAACGGCGACATGGAACACCGCGTGCCGCACAACCTGAACGTCAGCTTCAACTACGTCGAAGGCGAGTCGCTGATCATGGCCGTGAAAGACCTGGCCGTGTCGTCCGGTTCGGCCTGCACCTCGGCCTCGCTGGAGCCATCGTACGTGCTGCGCGCCCTGGGCCGCAGCGACGAGCTGGCACACAGCTCGATCCGTTTCACCATCGGCCGCTTCACGACCGAAGAGGACATCGACTTCGCCATCAACCTGATGAAGTCCAAGGTACACAAACTGCGTGAGCTGTCGCCACTGTGGGACATGTTCAAAGACGGCATCGACATCAGCTCGATCCAATGGGCAGCCCACTAATTATTCAGATACAGGAGCATTAAAATGGCTTACTCGGAAAAAGTGTTGGACCACTACGAAAATCCACGCAACGTGGGCGCGTTCGAAAAGGGCGACGAGACCGTCGGCACCGGCATGGTCGGCGCGCCGGCCTGCGGCGACGTGATGAAGCTGCAGATCAAGGTCGGCGCCGATGGCCTGATCGAAGACGCGAAGTTCAAGACCTACGGCTGCGGTTCGGCCATCGCATCGAGCTCGCTGGTGACCGAATGGGTCAAGGGCAAGACGCTGGACCAGGCGCTGGCCATCAAGAACACCCAGATCGCTGAAGAGCTGGCGCTGCCGCCGGTGAAAATCCACTGCTCGATCCTGGCGGAAGACGCCATCAAGGCAGCGGTACTGGACTACCAGACCAAGCACCCAGTCGCGGCCTAAGTCTGTTTTAACCGGCGGCGTTCAATCGCCGCCGGCACGGAGAATCAAATGGCAATCACCCTGACCGAAAAAGCAGCCAAGCATATCAACCGCTACATCGAACGCCGTGGTAAGGGCGTCGGCCTGCGTTTTGGCGTGCGCACCACCGGCTGCTCGGGCCTGGCCTACAAGCTGGAATACGTGGACGAAGTCGCGCCGGAAGACAGCGTGTTCGAATCGCACGGCGTCAAAGTATTCGTCGATCCGAAAAGCCTGCCCTACATCGACGGCACCGAGCTCGATTTCGCGCGCGAAGGCTTGAACGAAGGCTTCAAGTTCCATAACCCGAACGAGAAAGACGCTTGCGGTTGCGGCGAAAGCTTCCGCATCTGATAAGCCATGCAAAATCACTTTGAGTTGTTCAATCTGCCGCAGCAGTTTGCCGTGGACGCGGGGGCGCTGGACAGCGCCTACCGCGACGTGCAGGGCCGCGTCCATCCCGACAAATTCGTCAATGCCACCGACGCCGAAAAGCGCGTCGCCATGCAGTGGGCCACGCGCGCCAACGAAGCCTACCAGACCCTGAAGAATCCGCAGAAACGCGCGCAGTATATGTGCGAGTTGAACGGCGTCGATTTGCAGACCGAGTCGAATACGGCGATGCCGATGGCCTTCCTGATGCAGCAGATGGAATGGCGCGAAGAGCTGGGCGACGCCCGCGCCGCCAAGGACAGCGACGCGCTGGAAGCGCTGGACAAGCAGCTGCGCAACGAACGCAAGGCGCGCCTGGCCGAGATCGAAAAACAGATCGATGCCGGCGATTTCCACGCGGCCGCGCAAGGCGTGCGCGCGCTGATGTTCCTTGAAAAATTCGGCGAAGAAGTCCGCTTCGCCTTCGAAGCAATCGAAGCCTGAGCGCCGCGCCGCGCGCGCGCCTCGGCAGACAAGATAAGAATACAGGTCCATCCATGGCACTTCTGCAAATTTCCGAACCAGGCATGTCCACCGCGCCGCACCAGCATCGGCTGGCGGTCGGTATCGACCTGGGCACCACCAATTCGCTGGTCGCCACGGTGCGCAACAGCATTCCAGAAGTGCTCAGCGATGAGGAAGGCCGCCCGCTGCTGCCTTCCGTGGTGCGCTATCTGCCCAATGGCCATGCCAACATCGGCTACAAGGCGCAGGCCGCGCAGACCATCGATCCGAAGAACACCATCGTTTCCGTCAAGCGCTTCATGGGCCGCGGCCTGGCCGATATCGCCTACGCGGAAAACATGCCCTACGATTTCCAGGACACCCCTGGCATGGTGCAGCTGAAGACCATCGCCGGCATCAAGAGCCCGGTCGAGGTATCGGCGCAGATCCTGGCCACGCTGCGCCAGCGCGCCGAAGATTCGCTGGGCGACGATCTGGTGGGCGCGGTCATCACCGTGCCGGCTTACTTCGATGACGCGCAGCGCCAGGCCACCAAGGATGCGGCGCAGCTGGCCGGCATCAACGTGCTGCGCCTGCTGAGCGAGCCGACCGCCGCCGCCATCGCCTACGGCCTGGATAACGGTTCGGAAGGTCTGTACGCCGTCTACGATCTGGGCGGCGGCACATTCGATATCTCCATCCTCAAGCTGAGCAAGGGCGTGTTCGAAGTGCTGTCCACCGGCGGCGACTCCGCGCTGGGCGGCGACGATTTCGACCACCGCTTGTTCTGCTACATCCACCAGCAGGAAAAACTGGCGCCGCTGTCGGACGAGGACACCGCCGTGTTGATGGTCAAGGCCCGCGAAGCGAAGGAACTGCTGTCGACCAAGTCCGAAGTGACCGTGGACGCGGTGCTCGGCTCGGGCGAGGAAGTGCATCTGAAGATCACCGCCGAGACCTTCCAGGAGATCACCAAGCACCTGATCGAGAAGACCATGAAGGCCATCAAGAAAGCGCTGCGCGACGCGAACGTCGATGCGGACGATATCGATGGCGTGGTCATGGTCGGCGGCGCGACCCGCATGCCGCACGTGCAGCGCGCGGTCAGCGAATACTTCCACACCATCCCGCACGCGAACATCGACCCGGACAAGGTGGTGGCGCTGGGTGCGGCGGTGCAGGCCAACCTGTTGGCCGGCAACCGCGCGCCGGGCGACGACTGGCTGCTGCTGGATGTGATCCCGCTGTCGCTGGGCATCGAGACGATGGGCGGCCTGGTAGAGAAGATCATCCCGCGCAATTCGACCATCCCATGCGCCCGCGCTCAGGAATTCACCACCTTCAAGGATGGCCAGACCGCGCTGGCGGTGCACGTGCTGCAGGGCGAGCGTGAGCTGGTGTCCGACTGCCGCTCGCTGGCGCGCTTCGAGCTGCGCGGCATTCCGCCAATGGTGGCCGGCGCGGCGCGCATCCGCATCACCTACCAGGTGGACGCGGACGGCCTGCTGTCGGTGTCCGCGCGCGAACTGCGCTCCGGCGTGGAAGCGTCGATTGTCGTCAAGCCGGCCTATGGCCTGGGTGATGACGACGTCGCGCGCATGCTGCAGGATTCGTACAAGTCGGCCGATGTGGACATGGTCGCCCGCGCACTGCGCGAAGAGCAGGTCGAGGCCGAGCGCATCATGCTGGCCACGCAATCGGCGCTGGATGAAGACGCGGGCTTGCTGAGCGACGAAGAGCGCAAGGCGGTCGACGCGTTGATGAACAAGGTGCGCGACGTGGTCGCGCAATCGCAGACCGGCGCCGCCGATCACGCGGCGGTGAAGTCCGCCGTCGAAGCGCTGGCCAACGGCACCGAGGAATTCGCATCGCGCCGCATGGATCGCAGCGTGCGCAGCGCACTGGCCGGCAAGACGCTGGACCAGGTAGTTTAAACAAACCTAGAGGTATCAAGTGCCACAAATCGTATTCCTGCCCCACGCAAAACTGTGCCCGGACGGCGCCGTCATCGAAGCCGAAGCCGGCAAGACGCTGTGCGACGTCATGCTCGAAAATGACATCCACATCGAGCACGCCTGCGAGAAGTCCTGCGCCTGCACCACCTGCCACGTGCTGGTGCGCGAAGGTTTCAACTCGCTGAACGAAGCCTCCGAGACCGAGGAAGACCTGCTGGACAAGGCCTGGGGCCTGGAAGCCGTGTCGCGCCTGTCGTGCCAGGCCGTGGTGGCGGACGAGGACCTGGTCGTCGAGATCCCGAAATACACCATCAATCACGCAAGCGAAGGCGGGCACTGAGATGAAGTGGACCGACATCACCGCGATTGCGGAAGCGCTCTACGATAAGCACCCGGACGTCGATCCGGCGGCTATCCGCTTCACCGATCTGCACAACTGGATCGTCGACCTCGAAGAGTTCGACGACGACCACACGCGCGGTGGTGAAAAAGTCCTCGAGGCGATACAGCAGGCGTGGATCGATGAAGCCAAGTAAGCAAGTGGCCAAGATCGGCGCAACCGTCACCGGCGCGGACAATATGCCGGAAATCCGCGAAGGCCAAACCGTCGCGCTGCTGCAAGAGCTGCACATCCTCACCCGCGACGGCAAGATGAACCAGGACAGCCGCCGCAAGCTGAAACAGGTCTACCACCTGTACCAGTTCATCGAGCCGCTGCTGAAGGAAGTGCTGGCCGAGAAGGAGAGCGTGTCGCTGGTGGACCACGGCGCCGGCAAGTCCTACCTCGGCTTCATCATCTATGACCTGTTCTTCAAGGCGCTGAACGACAGCTCGCACATCTACGGCATCGAAACCCGCGAAGAGCTGGTGGCGCGTTCGCAGGAACTGGCCAAGCAGTTCAACTTCCCCGGCATGTCCTTCCTGCCGCTGTCGGTGGCCGAGTCCACCGAATCGAAGCTGCTGCCGGACCGGATCGACGTCGTCACCGCGCTCCACGCCTGCAACACGGCGACCGACGACGCCATCCACTTCGCGCTGAAGAAGAAGGCCAAGTACATGGTGCTGGTGCCTTGCTGCCAGGCGGAGGTCGCGTCGGTGCTGAAGAAGAACAAGGGCAAGTCGCTGGCCAAGTCCGCGCTGACCGAGATCTGGCGCCACCCGATCCACACGCGCGAATTCGGCAGCCAGATCACCAACGTGCTGCGCTGCCTGCAACTGGAAGCCCACGGCTACCAGGTCAACGTGACGGAGCTGGTGGGCTGGGAGCACTCGATGAAGAATGAGCTGATCATCGCGACGTACAAGAACCTGCCACGCCAGCGGCCTTCCGAGCGTTTGCAGGAAGTGCTGGAGACATTGGGATTGGAGGAGATGGGCAACCGCTTCTTCACCGAGCAGGTAGCAAAACAGTAAATCAGGAAGGGGCAGGGAACGATGAGTGAGCTGAACGAAAAATGGTTGGACCTCCGCAGCGACACCGTCACCCGCCCCAGCGCGGCGATGCGCGCCGCGATGAACGCGGCGGACGTCGGCGACGATGTCTACGGCGATGATCCCACCGTCAACCGTCTGCAGGAATATACGGCCGATTTGTTCGGCTACGAGGCCGCGTTGTTCGCGCCGTCCGGCACGCAGAGCAACCTGCTGGCGTTGCTGGCCCACTGCGGCCGTGGTGACGAATACCTGGTCGGGCAGGAAGCCCATACCTACCGCTACGAAGGCGGCGGCGCGGCGGTGCTGGGCAGTATCCAGCCGCAGCCCATCATCAACCAGCCGGATGGCAGCATCGCACTGGCCGATATCGAAGCCTATATCAAGCCGGACGATTTCCATTTCGCGCGCACCGAGCTGCTGGCGCTGGAGAACACTATCGGCGGCCGCGTGCTGGGCCTCGACTACCTGAAGCAGGCGACCACGCTGGCGCACGAGCGCGGCCTGGCAACGCACCTCGACGGCGCGCGCGTCTGCAATGCCGCCGTCAAGCTGGGTGTGAGCCCGCGCGCTGCGGTGGCGGGCTTCGATTCCGTCTCGGTGTGCCTGTCGAAAGGACTGGGCGCGCCGGTCGGCTCCGTCCTGTGCGGCAGCAAGCCGTTGATCGCCGAGGCCAAACGCTGGCGCAAGATGCTGGGCGGGGGCATGCGCCAGGCCGGCATGATCGCGGCCGGCGGCTTGTACGCGCTGCAGCACAACTTCGAACGGCTGGCGGAAGACCACGACAACGCCGCCTACTTCGCGAGTGAATTGGCCAAGCTGAAGAACATCAAGGTCAGCACGCCGCAAACCAATATCTTTTACGTTGATATCCCGGCCGATGCCTGCCGCGGCTTGAACGACGTGCTGCAACTGACCCGCATCCGCGTATCGATGTCGCCGCACCTGCGCATCGTCACGCACATGGATGCATCGCGCGAGGACATCGACCGCGCCATTACCGTTTTTGGAGATTTTTTCGGATGACCGATAGCACCACTGATAACACCGTCCGCCTGGCCAAGCGCCTGTCGGAGATGCGCCCCTGCTCGCGCCGCGAAGCCGAACTCTATATCGAGGGCGGCTTCGTCAGCGTGGACGGCGTCGTGGTGGAGGAGGCGGGCGCCCGCGTGACGATGGATCAGCAGATCGAAGTCGCGCCGGACGCCACGCTGCTGGAGATCCAGCCGGTCACGATCCTGCTACACAAACCGGTAGGCGCTAACGGCGGCATCGGCAAGGACGGTTCCCCGGCCGTGCATCTGCTGAATCCAGCCTCGCTGACGCGCTCCGCGCCGGGCCAGCGCTTCCTCAAGCGCCACCTGGCCAACCTGACCCTGACCACGCCGCTGGAGACCAAGGCCAGTGGCCTGCTGGTGTTCACGCAGGACTTCCGCGTCAGCCGCAAGCTGGTCGACGAAGCTGCCAAGATCGAACACGAGATCATCGCCGAAGTGACCGGCACCATTGCGGAAAACGGCCTGGCGCTGCTGAACCACGGCCTGCCGTTCAACGGCAAGCCGCTGCCGCCGATGAAGGTCAGCTGGCAGAACGAGAACCGCCTGCGCTTCGCGCCGAAGAATCCCAAGCCGGGCCAGATCGAACATATGTGCAAGCTGGTCGGCCTGACCGTGGTGTCGATGAAGCGCATCCGCATCGGCCGCATCGCGATGGCGAGCCTGCCAGTAGGCGAATGGCGCTACCTGCAGGATCACGAGCGCTTCTGATTACTTCCCGGTGGTCTGCGACAGGATGAAGGCGTAGGTATCGGCCGCTTCCACATCCTGCTGCGCGCGGGTCGAGCCCATGCCGTGGCCGGCGTCGAAGTCCACCCGCAGTATCACCGGCTTGCCGCTGGCCGTCGCCGACTGCAGGCGCGCCGCCATCTTCGCCGGATGGAACGGCGCGACGCGCGGATCGGTCACGCCGGTGGTCAGCATGATGGCCGGGTATTTGGTGCCATCCACCACCTGCTGATAGCTGTCGATGCTCTTCAGCGCCTTGAAGCCGGCGGGATCGGCGATCGCTCCCCATTCAGGCTCCTCGCCATAGCCGTTCTGCTCCGCCACGTAGCGCAGCGGATTGTGCCAGCCCACTCCCGACACCACCGCCGCGAACAAGTCCGGCCGCTCCTCCAGCGCGCGGCCCATGGTGATGCCGCCGGCCGAACGGCCGCCGATCGCCATGCTGGCCGGCGAAGTGTAACCCTTGGCGTTCATGTCCTCGCACACGGCGATCAGGTCGCGCCAGGTGTTCGGTTTGTTTTCCAGCTGGCCGGCGCGGTGCCACTGGCGTCCGAACTCGCCGCCGCCGCGCACATTGGCGTAGCCGATGATGGCCCCCTGGTCGGCCAGTGCCAGCGTGCGGCCCGCGAACGAGGGCGTGTACGCGGCCGAGCCATAGCTGCCGTAGGCGGAGATGAAGGCCGGATTCTTACCGTCCATCTTCAGCCCCTTTTTGTAGATCAGGCTATACGGGATCTGCGTGCCATCCTTTGCGGTGGCGTAGCGGCGCTCGGTGGTGTAGGCGCTGGTGTCGATGGCCGGTTTCGGCGTGATGCCGGTGTCGCTCATCCTGCCGTCGGCGCCCACGCTCCAGATGCCGGCCGGTTCCAGCCAGCCGGTCAGCATGGCCAGCGCGCCCGCCGTATTCGGATCGGCCTCGATCTCGCGCAGCGTGCCTTCGAAGGGCAGGGCGATGGTGGTCAGCTTGCCGTCGTTGCCCAGGCGTTGCAGCACGTTCGGGCCGCCGTCCATCGCCCGCAGGTACAGGCCGTCCTTGGCGCGCGCCATGCCTTGCAGGACCAGCCTGGATTCGGCCACCACCTCGGTGGCCTTGGCCAGCGACGGCGCCCTGGCCGAGGTTTTCAGCAGGCGTCCGCGCGGGTGGTCCTTGGTCGAAAGCCGCCCTCGCGCACGAACAGCTTGAAGTTGTTGGCGCCTGCCGGACGCTGCTGGTAGAACAGGCGGGCGCCGGCCTTCTGCACGCGTGCCGGCGTGGCCACGTCGCCGGACAGTTGCTGGATGCGGGCCAGCAGCACGTCGCGTTTCGGCAGCGCGTCGAGCACGGCGCGGGCGTGGGCGTTCTGCTGCTTGAGGTAGGGCAGCCACTCGGGATCCTTGTCGTTTTCCATCCAGCGATAGCGGTCCACCACGGCCTCGCCGAAGTAGGTGTCGCTGACGGGTTCAACCCGCGCAACGGGCGCGGCGGGAATGTCGGCCGCGAACGCGGCCGAGACTGACAGGGCGAGGACCGCCCCGTACATCATGCAAACAACTTTAGTCATTTATACCCCCTGTGGCGAAAGACTTATTCTGCCACAGAAGATTGCAAAAATTACACCGCCGGCACGGCCTTCTTTTTCTTTTCCGGCGGCGGCAGCTGGACCAGGCGGGTGCCGGTCAGTTTGTCGTGCAGGAACTGGCGGTCCTTGTCGAGGAAGGCCGTCAGCGACCACAACAGGATGCCGGCGCCGACCGCGCCCAGCGCCTGCCATTTGTGCAGGTCCAGCACCAGCGCCGCCAGCAGCGCCGGCAGCACCCACATCCAGCTCAGCAGGTAGCGCACGGCGGCGGTCTGCAGCGACAGGTGGCTGTGGCCGGGACGCACGAGTTTCAGGCGCCAGGTCTTCATCGCCAGCGTCTGGCCGTCGCGGCTCCACTGATGGATGAAGTAGGCGCCCAGCACCAGGAAGGCCAGCGCCTGGCGCATGTGCTCCATGGTCGGCGTGTGGCTGCCGTGGGTGGCGATTTCAAAGACCAGGAAGGGCAGGAACAGCACCGCGAACCCCAGCAGGGTTTCATAGACCATCGAAATCAGACGGCGCTTGACGGTGGGGATGGTGAGCGGCTGCTTATTTGACATTGGCGGGCTGTGCTGGCGGAACGGATGCCGGCGCGGCGGGCGCGATCACGGGTGCGACGTTCGAGGCGTTGGGAATGGGCGCGCCGGTGACCGGGTCGATGCCGGGCGCGGGTGCGGGTGCCGGGACGGCGGCAGGCATGACTATCGGCGTCGCGGCGGGGCTGGCGCCGGTCGGCACCGGCGGCTTGATCGGCGCCACGGTTTTCATCTTGCTCTGGGACGGCGTCGGCAGGTTGGCGACCTGCTTCTTGGTCGCCGCCTTGGCCGCCAGTGCCTTCTTCTGTTCTTCGGAAAGCTGCTGGTAGGATTCCCACTGCGTGGTTTTCTGCGACGGATCGATCTTCTGCGCGCGCGCGAAGTTCTGGCGCACCTGGCGGCGTTCCTCCGGCGTCATCTTGACCCATTCGCGCATGCGTTCCTGCACGCGGGCCTGCTCGTCCGGCTTCATCGAGGCGTAGCGCTTGACGATGCCCAGCCATTTTTGCTTGCGGATCGGCTCCAGCTGGTCCCACTCGGGGGCCAGCGGCTCCAGCGCCTGCTGTTGCGCGGGCGTCAAATCCTTCCACATGGTTTTGTCGGCCGACTTGGCCGGCGCGTGCTTGCCCGCCGCCGTGCCCGGCTGCGGGGCGGAGGCGGATGCGCTCTGCGCCGCAGGCTGCGCCGGCGTGTCCGAGCGGCCGCAGCCAACCAGCGCCGCGCTTGC
Organism: Duganella caerulea; assembly: GCF_040362985.1. Lineage (NCBI taxonomy): Bacteria > Pseudomonadati > Pseudomonadota > Betaproteobacteria > Burkholderiales > Oxalobacteraceae > Duganella > Duganella caerulea. Next base: position 472,518 of record NZ_BPWJ01000002.1, read on the forward strand.
CACCGTCAATACCGCTACCGCTTTAGCGCCCCATGTTGCGTGACCGCTCAATGCCATGCCGCTTACTCGCTTTGAGCCAGATAGGCGTTAAAACCGTGGTCCAGGTAGGCGGACAGCGGCAATTCGTCGGACAGCACGGCGGCGTCGAGCTCGGCCAGGTCGGCCACGCGCTGTTCCTGCTCGTACTGGTAGATGCCGGCCAGGCCGCCCACCAGCACCAGCAGGGGCAGGGCCACGCTCATGCGGGTCATCCAGCTGAACGAGAAGAAGCCGGTGCCGGCGCCGGCCAGCGCGTTCTTGCGCACGCGCACCTTCAGCGGCGCCTCCACGTGGGCTTTCTTGCGGGCGAGCGCCATCTTGCGCGCTTGCGCCAGGCGGTCGGTGGTCGATGCGGGCAGATCGTCCAGGTGCTCGTTGAGCGCGTGGCGCACCTTGTAAGCGAAATTCAGATCGTCGGTATTCATAGTTTGATTCCCTTGGCTTTGAGCGATTCGGCGAGCGTGTGTGTTGCACGTGAGCAATGTGTCTTCACGCTCCCCTCGGAACATCCCATCGCTTCGGCTGTTTCAGCTACATCCATGTCCTGCCAATAACGCATAAGGAAGGCTTCTCGTTGACGCGCTGGAAGCTTTTGTACTTCGGCATCGATCAGGGCCAGCATCTGCTGGCGCTCGACCTGGTCCGCGCTGGACTCGGCGGCGGCAGAACCCTCTTCGGCGGCGTAGGATTCGAGGATGTCGAAGTCCTCATGGTCGTCGCCGGAGGGGCCCATGCCGGAGAACAGGCTGACCCAGGTGTTGCGAACTTTTTCCCTGCGGAAATAGTCGAGGATGGTGGTTTGCAAAATGCGCTGGAACAGCATCGGCAGCTCGGCGGCCGGCTTGTCGCCGTACTTCTCGGCGAGCTTGATCATCGCGTCCTGCACGATGTCCAATGCGGATTCGTCCTTGCGCACTGCGTAGACGGCTTGTTTAAAGGCACGCCGCTCGACGTTTTCGAGAAAGTCGGATAATTCTTTGTCTGTGGCCATGCGTCGGGTGTGGGTACTGCCGGGAAAGCCGGCGCTGGGCCGCTTGATGGCGGCTCGTGAACTGAGCGCATGCTAGCAAAAATTAGCCATTTCTGCAGTGTTTTTGCAGCCCCGGCGATGAAAAATGCGCTGAAACGCGGCATTTTGCGATATTTCCCTTGCCCAAACATATGCCGCCGGTGTACCGTATGGGACGCTTTGAACACCCCGAAGCTCTATGGTCTGGTCGCAGCAGGCACACAACGCCGCAATCGACAAGACGCGCTTTCATATGTCAGCAGTTTGCTCTAACCCGTGCCACAAGCGCGAGAGGTACGCAGAACCGCTACAGATAGATCCAGCCAAACGAGAGTTTGCAGCTAGCACTGCTTTGCACGTCACTACGGTTGACGGAAGAGGCAGGTGTGACTGCAGAAAAAAAGGGAAGCAGGGCAATGCTGTAGAGGTGGGCCTACTTCGTTAGGAAAGAGCATCCGATCAATCTCCTATGGACCTTGAAAGGAATGTTTCATGAATACCGAAGCAACCGCATCATCCGGAGCGAACACGCTCACAGGCGCTGAAATACTGGTGCGCTGCCTGGCCGAGGAAGGCGTCGAACACGTCTTTGGCTATCCGGGCGGAGCCGTACTGTATATCTACGACGCCATCTTCAAGCAAGACAAATTCCAACACGTCCTCGTGCGTCACGAACAGGCCGCAGTGCATGCCGCCGATGCGTACTCGCGCAGCTCGAACAAGGTTGGTGTCGCGCTGGTCACGTCCGGTCCGGGCGTCACCAATGCCGTGACAGGTCTTTCCACCGCTTACATGGATTCCATCCCCATGGTCGTGATCTCGGGCCAGGTGCCTAGCCACGCCATCGGCCAGGATGCCTTCCAGGAATGCGACACGGTCGGCATCACCCGCCCCGTGGTCAAGCACAATTTCCTCGTCAAAGACGTCAAGGATTTGGCGGAAACCGTCAAGAAAGCCTTCTTCATCGCCCGCACCGGCCGTCCAGGCCCCGTGCTGGTCGACATCCCGAAGGATATCTCGATGCACAAGACGACGTACTCGTACCCGAAAGAGGTCGAGATGCGTTCGTACAAGCCGGTCGACAAGGGCCACTCCGGCCAGATCCGCAAGGCGGTCCAGCTGCTGCTGCAAGCCGAACGTCCGATGATCTACACCGGCGGCGGCGTGATCCTGGCCAACGCCTCGCCCGAGCTGAACAAGCTGGTCGACAAGCTGGGCTTCCCGGTCACCAACACGCTGATGGGCCTGGGCGCCTATAAAGCGTCGAGCGAGAACTTCGTCGGCATGCCCGGCATGCACGGCACCTATGAAGCGAACATGGCGATGCAGCACTGCGACGTCCTGATCGCCATCGGCGCCCGCTTCGACGACCGCGTGATCGGCAACCCGAAACACTTCGCCTCCAACCCGCGCAAGATCATCCACGTGGACATCGATCCGTCGTCGATCTCCAAGCGCGTGAAGGTCGACATCCCGATCGTCGGCAACGTCAAGGACGTGCTGATCGAATTCCTGGCCCAGCTCGACGCTGCGGACGCCAAGCCGAACGCGCCCGCGCTCAAGGACTGGTGGAAGCAGATCGGCGAATGGCGCGGCCGCGACTGCCTCAAGTTCCCGACCTCGGACCTGGTGATCAAGCCGCAAGCCGTGGTGCAGAAGCTGTGGGAAGTGACCAAGGGCGACGCCTTCATCACCTCCGACGTCGGCCAGCACCAGATGTGGGCTGCGCAGTACTACCCGTTCGACAAGCCCAAGCGCTGGGTCAACTCGGGCGGCCTGGGCACGATGGGCGTGGGCCTGCCGTACGCCATGGGCGTGCAGATGGCCAACCCGGACGCCACCGTCGCCTGCATCACCGGCGAAGGCTCGATCCAGATGTGCATCCAGGAGCTCGCGACCTGCAAGCAATATCATCTGACGCCGAAGATCATCATGCTGAACAACCGCTTCCTGGGCATGGTTCGCCAGTGGCAGCAGATCGACTACGGTTCGCGCTATTCCGAGTCCTACATGGATTCGCTGCCGAACTTCGAGAAGCTGGCGGAAGCCTACGGCCACGTCGGCATGCGCATCGAGAAGCCGGGCGACGTCGACGGCGCGCTGCGCGACGCCTTCGCCATGAAGGACAAGCTGGTCTTCATGAACTTCATTACCGATCAATCGGAAAACGTCTGGCCGATGGTGAAAGCGGGCAAAGGGCTCTCTGAAATGCTGTTGGGTTCGGAGGACTTATAACATGCGACACATTATCTCTGTCTTGCTGGAAAACGAAGCCGGCGCGCTGTCGCGCGTGGTGGGCCTGTTCTCGGCCCGTGGCTACAACATTGAAACGCTGACCGTGGCGCCGACCGAAGACGCGACCTTGTCGCGGATGACCATCGTCACCTCCGGTTCGGACGACATCATTGAACAGATCACCAAGCACCTGAACCGCCTGATCGAGGTGGTGAAGGTGGTGGACCTGACCGAAGGCCAGCACATCGAGCGCGAACTCATGTTGATCAAGGTGCGCGCGGTGGGCAAGGAGCGTGAAGAGATGAAGCGCACGGCGGATATCTTCCGCGGCCGCATCATCGATGTCACCGAGAAGACTTACACGATTGAACTGACCGGCGCCAAGAGCAAGCTCGACGCGTTCATCGATTCGATCGACCGCGCTTCCATCCTGGAAACGGTACGTACCGGCGGTTCCGGCATCGGACGCGGCGAACGCATCCTCAAAGTTTAATCAAATTCAAAAATACTACTAAGGAAATACCATGAAAGTTTTCTACGACAAAGACGCTGACCTCTCCCTGATCAAGGGCAAAAACGTAGCCATCATCGGCTACGGCTCGCAGGGCCACGCCCACGCGCAAAACCTGAGCGACTCCGGCGTCAACGTGACCGTCGGCCTGCGCAAGGGCGGCTCCTCGTGGAGCAAGGTCGAGAAGGCCGGCCTGAAAGTGGCGGAAGTGAACGACGCGGTCAAGGCCGCCGACGTCATCATGATCCTGCTGCCGGACGAGAACATCGCCCAGGTCTACAACGAAAACGTCGCGCCATACGCCAAGCAGGGCGCGGTGCTGGCCTTCGCCCACGGCTTCAACGTGCACTACGGCCAAGTCGTGCCACGCGCCGACCTGGACGTGATCATGGTCGCACCGAAGGCCCCGGGCCACACCGTGCGCGCCACCTACACCCAGGGTGGCGGCGTGCCGCACCTGATCGCCGTGTACCAGGACAAGTCCGGCATCGCCCGTGACATCGCCCTGTCGTACGCCTCGGCCAACGGCGGCGGCCGTGCCGGCATCATCGAAACCAACTTCCGCGAAGAGACCGAAACCGACCTGTTCGGCGAACAGGCTGTCCTGTGCGGCGGCGCGGTCGAGCTGATCAAGGCCGGCTTCGAAACCCTGACCGAAGCGGGCTACGCTCCGGAAATGGCTTACTTCGAATGCCTGCACGAGCTGAAGCTGATCGTCGACCTGATCTACGAAGGCGGCATCGCCAACATGAACTACTCGATCTCGAACAACGCCGAATACGGCGAGTACGTGACCGGTCCCAAGGTTGTGACCTCGGCCACCAAGGACGCGATGCGTCAGTGCCTGAAAGACATCCAGACCGGCGAGTACGCCAAGTCCTTCATCCTGGAAAACAAGGCAGGCGCTCCGACCCTGATCTCGCGCCGTCGCCTGACCGCCGAGCACCAGATCGAAGAAGTCGGCGCCAAGCTGCGCGCCATGATGCCTTGGATCGCCAAGAACAAGATGGTCGACCAGTCGAAGAACTAAGCTTTATCTTCGCCACGAAAAAGCCGGCACTGGTTGCCGGCTTTTTTGCGTCTGCCCGCACCGCAGTGAGTTTGCGCGCATATTCCGGCGTGTCTTTCAGGTACTATTGACGAACAATACACTTCCTCTTCAAACCATGAAACGTCCTACCTCTGTCACCGTCATCGCCTGGTTCCTGATAGTCACCTCGCTCATCTCCTTGGTTTCCAGTTACGTCAGCATGGACAATCCGCTGGTGCGCGAGCTCATGTCCAAGAGCCTGCTGCCGCTTTCCGTTCAATACGCCATGATGTTTGTGGGCCTGCTCGTGACCGTGGCGACCGGCGTCGCCATGTTGAAGGGGCTGGGCTGGGGACGGCTGGTCTATTTCGCGTGGAGCGCATTGGGCCTGGTGGTCGGGCTGGCGACGTCGCCGATGAAGATGGCGATGATACCGGGCGCCGTCCTGCTGGCGATCTTCGCCTTCTTCCTGTACCGCCCGAAGGCCAATGCCTACTTCGGTGGACAGGTAGCGGCCAACGATGCGTAAAGTAATCAGTATCGTCTGCCAGGTCGTTGCCGGTTTCTTTCTCTACATGGTCAGCATGCTGGCCTTCATGAGCGGACTTCCGGTGTTGGCCAAGGCGGCCATGCTGGCCGGATTCTCGGTGCCGGCCTTCATCGCGCTTGCCATCGCGCTGGGGCTGACGGGTCTGCGCAACTGGAAGAAGCACACCGGCCTGATGCTGTTGTCCATGTCGGCGTTCAACGGATTCGTCATTTTTTCGATGGCGTGCATGTGGATGAGCGAGGAGTTCCGGCGGATGATGCCACCCGATTCCTTCGCCAACTTCGGCGCATATTTTGCCGGCGCCACGGTCCTTGCCGCGTTTGCGATCCTGGGCTGGCTGCTATTCAAGTCCGGCGGCGGCACGGCGGAGCAGGGGCGTGCTGGCGCGTAGCACACATGTGCTACATTAGTGCCTGAAAAGGAGGACGCCATGTCAACCACAACGATACGTTTGCCGGACGAGTTGAAGGCGCGCATAGCCAGCGCCGCCGAGCGCGCAGGCAAGACACCCCACAGTTTTATTCTTGAAGCCATCGCCGAAAAGACTGAGATGGAGGAGCAACGCGCCAGCTTCGATGCCGAAGCCGACGCCCGCTTTGCCAAGCTGCTTAAAACCGGAAAGTCCATTCCCTGGGCTGACATGCGGGGATATCTTGAAGAGCGCGTTGCAGGGATTCCGGCGAAGCGGCCTGTAGCAAAGAAAAATGGGAATTAAGGATGACGCGCGTCGATACGTGCTCGGTATCCGAAGTCAGCGCGAAGCAGGTTACGCGCGGTAAATCTGTTTATACGATATAAATTATTCTCCGGCCTCAGCCTTTCGACATGGCGCGCGACGATGGGCGCAGGCTTAGTATCACGGTGCCGACCGCGCCCAGCAGGATCAGCGCGACAGCGATCATCTCCGCCTGCGTGGCATGCAGGCCGGCCACATTGAACACCGGATTCACGCGGATCTGCTCGATCAGCAGGCGCTCCACACCGGCCAGCATCAGATACACCGAGAACAACCAGCCGATGCCGAACGCATGTTTGCGCAGCGCCCACAGCAGCGCGAAGCACAGCGCGGCCATCGCGGTTTCGTACATCGGCGTGGGATACACGCCGGGCAGGGCGATCAGCTCGCCGTAGATGTTGTTGTCGTAGGTCTGCGCCCAGAACCAGGCCGGCAACCAGTCCGGCTTGAGCGCCATGTTGGCCGCGATGCCCCAGTCGCCGTCGCCGGACACCTGGCAGCCGATGCGGCCGATGGCGTAGCCCAGCATCATGGCCGGCGCCGCTGCGTCCAGCAGCGGGCGTACCGGCAAACGCCAGCGCCGCACGCACACCATGCCGGCCAGCGTCCCCAGGATCAGCCCGCCGAAGATGCTCAGGCCCGAGCGTGTGAAGATCATGCCCATCGGATCGGCGGCGAACTGGTCGGTGTGCTCGAGGATGTGGAACAGCCGCGCGCCGAACACGCCGGCCACCATCACCACCACCATGAAATCGCTGACCACGTCCTGCGGCGGCACGTCGGCGCCGCGCACGCGCGCCGGCCCGATCCGTCCCGCCTCATACAGGCGTTTGAGCTCGGCCCGGAACAGCGCGCCGGCCACCAGCGCAGCCAGCGCCACGAACATGCCGAAGGTCGCCAACGGCAGCGGCAGTTCGTAACCGGTCCAGGCCTTGATCACATCACTCAAATACGGATACGACATGTAGTGCTTTCAAAAGAGGAGTCTGCTTGCATACTTCGCGCACTGTAGCATAAGGGCGGTTGTTACAAACACTCACTATGTCTTACATTTACTACAGGTAATTTCAGGTAAAGTTCGCCTTGTTGTAATTTTAACTTTGGAGCCCGCAATGACCGTCATGAAATCTATCGCCGCAGCCGCTGCCGCCTCCTTCGCGCTCGCCGCGCATGCCGCCCCGCTTGAATCGCTGCCGACCTCCGGCACGCTGGTCGTGGTGCCGGCCTTCGGCGAAGTCAAGCACGCCAACGATCAAGCGATCGCCACGCTGGCGATCGAAGAGCAGGACAAGGACAAGGCCGCCGCCGCCTCGCGCGTCAACCAGAAGATGAAGCAGGGCCTGGACATCGTCAAGCGCGAAGACCCCAGCGCCAGCCTGAAAACCCAGGGCTACTACACCTACCCGGTCTATCCCGAAGAGCGTCCATCGATCAACGGCCAGCCATCCAAGCCGCGCGTGCCGACCTCCTGGCGCGTGGGCCAGTACCTGCAGGTGACCACCACCAACCTGGAAAAGCTGCCGAAGACCGTGGCCGCCGCCCAGAAGATTTTGACCCTGAACGGCCTGCAGTTCGGCCTGACGCCGGAAACCACCCGTCAGCTTGATGACCAGCGCATCGCCGCCACCTACAAGAACCTGAACGAGCGCATCAACTCGATCGCCAGCGCGATGGGCCGCAAGGTCGGCGACGCCGTGCTCGACACGGTCGACTTCGAAGGCTCGGGCAACTACGCCCAGGACCGCATGGCTGGCGCCCCGGCGCCAATGATGATGCGCGCGGCCAAAATGGAATCCGCCGACGTGGCCGAACCCAGCTTCGAACCCGGCGAGACCACGCTGCAAATGACCCTGGTAGGCAAGGTCCGCTTCAAGTAAGGACCGCTGCGCGGCGGCGCGCCTTGAGGTACAGTTACGATTGCCTTTCTATTAATTTTGGAGATCGTGATGACCGTACTGAAACACCTGGCCGCCGCCGTTGCCGCCACCGTCGCGCTGTCCGCGCACGCCGCGCCGCTGGAATCCCTGCCGACCAGCGGCGCACTGGTCGTCGTGCCCGCGTTCGGCGAAGTCCGCCATGTCAACGACCAGGCCACGATTACGCTGTCGGTCGAGGAAGTCGACAAGGACAAGTCCGCCGCCGCCTCCCGCGTCAACCAGAAAATGAAGCAGGGCCTGGACATCGTCAAGCAGGAAGATCCCCAGGCCAGCCTGAAAACCCAGGGCTACTACACCTATCCGGTGTATCCCGAGGAGCCGGCGCCGGTCAACGGCCAGCCGCGCAAGCCGCGCGTGCCGACCGCCTGGCGCGTGGGCCAGTCCCTGCAGGTGATCACGACCAACCTGGCCGGGCTGCCGAAGACCGTCGCCGCCGCACAGCGCGTACTGGCGCTGAACAATCTGCACTTCAGCCTGACACCGGAAACCACCCGCAAGCTCGACGACCAGCGCATCGCCGCCACCTACGCCAACCTGAACGAGCGCGTCAACTCGATCGCGCATGCGATGGGCCGCAAGGTGGGCGACGCGGTGATCGACACTATCGATTTCGAAGGCTCGGGCAACTACCTCGACCGCGTCACCGTCACCGGCTCATCGCGCGCGATGGCCGCGCCGGCGCCGCCGGCCTATGGCGGCGAAGTGGCCGAACCGAGCTTCGAGCCGGGCGAAACCACGCTGCAAATGCGTCTGGTCGGCAAGGTGCGCTTCAAATAAGCAAACCCGGGGCAGAACAGGGCGGACGGCGCGCCGTCCCCTTTTTTGTGGTCGGCTCCTCTATAATGACGGAGCAACATCATCAGTTAAACAGAAACGGAACCCTATGGCCAAATTCCCCCGCCGCCGAGTCAAGAATGGCGCAGCCCAAGCCAAAACGCCCCAGATGTCGCGCTTTAGCCGCTTCGCACGCCGCGCCAGGGGCGAGGACCTCGACCGGCCGCGCCATCGCGGAATCTACCTGCTGCCGAACGCCTTCACCACCGCCGCCCTGTTCTGCGGCTTCTACGCCATCGTCATGGCGATGAACCAGAAATTCGAACACTCCGCCTGGGCCATCTTCATCGCCATGGTGCTCGACGGCCTCGATGGCCGCGTCGCACGCCTGACCAACACCCAGAGCGAATTCGGCGCCCAGTACGATTCGCTGTCGGACATGGTGTCCTTCGGCGCCGCGCCGGCGCTGGTGATCTACGAATGGTCGCTGCGCGGCCTGGGCAAGCTGGGCTGGATCGCCGCCTTCGTCTATTGCGCCGGCGCCGCGCTGCGCCTGGCCCGCTTCAACACCAACATCGAAGTGGTCGACAAGCGCTTCTTCCAGGGCCTGCCGTCGCCGTCGGCCGCCGCGCTGGTGGCCGGCTTCGTGTTGCTGATGGTGGACCAGGAAGTGCCTGGCCTCCAGTTGAGCTGGGTCTCGTGGAGCATCGCCGTGTTCGCCGGCCTGACCATGGTGACCAATGTGCCGTTCTACAGTTTCAAGGACGTGAACTTCCGCAAGTCGGTGCCGTTCATCGCGGTGTTCCTGATCGCGCTGGTGTTCGCGCTGGTGTCGATCGATCCGCCGAAGGTGCTGTTCCCGATCTTTATCGCCTACGGCCTGTCGGGCTATGTGGTGTCCGCATGGCGTCTGGCCAAGGGCAAGAAGGTCAGCCTGATCCAGATCGACGAGGACAGCAACGATCCGAGCGAACGGCGCTAAACCGCAAGGGGCGGCAGGCCCTGAGAATTCAAGCAACGAAGCAACAGCCACGGAGCCATCATGAGTAACTCATCCAACCGCCTCATCATCTTTGACACCACCCTGCGCGACGGCGAGCAATCGCCCGGCGCCTCGATGACCAGGGACGAAAAAGTCCGCATCGCCAAGCAGCTGGAACGGCTGCGGGTGGACGTCATCGAAGCGGGCTTCGCGGCCGCCTCGCAAGGGGACTTCGAATCCATCAAGGCGATCGCCTCGGTGGTGCGCGAATCGACCATCTGCTCGCTGTCGCGCGCCAACGACCGCGACATCTCGCGCGCGGCCGAAGCGCTGGCGCCGGCCGAGCGCAAACGCATCCACACCTTCATCGCCACCTCCAAGCTGCACATGGAGATGAAGCTGCGCATGCTGCCCGACCAGGTGCTGCTGCAGGCCCGCAACGCGGTGCGCTTCGCCCGCCAGTTCACCGACGACATCGAATTCAGCCCGGAAGACGGCAGCCGCTCGGACGAGGATTTCCTGTGCCGCGTGCTGGAAGGCGTGATCGAGGAGGGCGCGACCACCATCAACTTCCCTGACACGGTGGGCTACGCGGTGCCGGAGATTTTCGGCGAGACCATCCGCCGCTTGCGCGAGCGCATCCCCAATTCCGACAAGGCCATCTGGTCGGTGCACTGCCACAACGACCTGGGCCTGGCCGTGGCCAACTCGCTGGCCGGAGTGATGATCGGCGGCGCGCGCCAGATCGAATGCACCATCAACGGCCTGGGCGAACGCGCCGGCAACACTGCGCTGGAGGAAGTGGTGATGGCGCTGCGCACGCGCAAGGGCTACTACAACCTCGACGTCGGCATCGACACTACGCAGATCGTCGCCGCTTCCAAGATGGTGTCGCAGATCACCGGCTTCGCCGTGCAGCCCAACAAGGCGGTGGTGGGCGCCAACGCGTTCGCGCACGCTTCCGGCATCCACCAGGACGGCATGCTGAAGTCGCGCGAGACCTACGAGATCATGCGCGCCGAAGACGTCGGCTGGACCGCCACCAAGATCGTGCTGGGCAAGCTGTCGGGCCGCAACGCCTTCAAGCAGCGCTTGCAGGAGCTGGGCATCGACCTGGAATCGGAAGCGGAAATCAACGCCGCCTTCGTCCGCTTCAAGGAGCTGGCCGACCGCAAGGCCGACATCTTCGACGAGGACATCCTGGCGCTGGTGTCGGACGAGGAGCAGGCGCAGGAGCGCGAGTATTACCGCTTCGTCTCGCTGTCCCAGCAATCGAGCTCGGGCCAGACGCCAAGCGCGAAAGTGGTGTTCATGATCGACGGCGAGGAACACGTCTCCGAGGGCAAGGGCGATGGTCCGGTCGACGCCACGGTCAACGCCATCGAATCGGAAGTGGGCAGCGGCGCCGAGCTGGTGCTGTTCTCGGTCAACGCGATCAGCACCGGCACCCAGTCGCAGGGCGAGGTGACGATGCGCTTGTCGAAGGAAGGCCGCATCGTCAACGGCGTGGGCGCCGATCCGGACATCATCGTCGCCTCGGCCAAGGCCTACCTGTCGGCGTTGAACAAGCTGCACTCGAAGATCGAGCGCGTCAATCCACAACCCTGAGCAAATATGCGATTCAAAGTTATCAGCCTGGCCGCGCTTGCGCTTTTCACCTCGACCGTTTCCCATGCGGCCGCCAATGGCGGCGTCAGCCCGGACCGGGCCGCCGGCCAATTCGTGGATGCGCTGCAGCACCAGCGCTTCAAGGAGGCCGCGGCCATGTTCACGCCGGAGGCAACGCAAAATGCCGAGCGCACCTTGAAGCGCGCCGGCGACAGCCTTGGTGGGTTTGCGACGATGCATCCTGTCGCGACGCTGCCGGACGGGAAGAGCATCAAGCTGGAAGTGCCCGCGCATGAAGGCGCGGCGCGGAAGTTTGTTCAATTCCGGTACGCGTCCACCGCCAGCGATGGGCAGCCGGTGTTTTACGAATTGAACCTCACGGCCGACGGCATGCCGCCGAAGGTCTTGTAGTTCGGGCTGCATCTTCCGGCGAACGATGCGCCATCAGCGAAACGTGCGAATCAACTGGTGAGCGCCATCAACCGTTGATGCATGGCCCAGTGATCCGCACGGCATGGCCGGCCGGTGCGCCATGCGCTGCGCGTCCGTGGCAGAATGGCCGCACAGTGATCGTGAAAGACGCGCATGCCACCGGAACTCGTCTGCACCATCGGCCATTCGAACCGGTCGATCGAGGACTTCATCGACCTGCTGCGGCAGAACGGTATCGGCTGCGTGCTCGATATCCGGACGGTGCCGAAATCGCGCCACAACCCGCAATTCGGCCAGGACCAGCTGGCGGGCTCGCTGGACGAGGTTGGCATCGAATACCGCTACCTGCCGGGCCTGGGCGGCCTGCGCCGCCCGCTTAAAGATTCCCCCAACAGTGGTTGGCGCAACCTGTCGTTTCGCGGGTACGCCGACTACATGCAGACCGATGAGTTTGCGGACAATGTCGATGCGGTCGTTGAGCTGGGCCGCAACAAGGCCTGCGCGCTGATGTGCGCGGAAGCCGTGCCCTGGCGCTGCCACCGCTCGCTGGTGGCCGACGCCTTGCTGGTGCGTGGCGTTCGTGTCGACGAGATCATCGACGCTCGCCAGCGGCGCCCCCACAAGCTGACGCCCTTTGCCTGCGTCGACGGATTGCGCATCACCTATCCACCGGAGCAGGGGCAGTCGCCGCAGTGATCGGTACGATTAATCGTCCAGAGCGGCGGCGCAACGCTTGAGCAAGTCGCAGAGCTGCCGCGCCTCGTCGGCTGACAGCCTGGATAGCATCTGCCGCTCCACCGCGTCGGCGGCTTTCGCGCCGTCGGCCACGGCCCTCTGGCCGGCCTTCGTCAGCTCGGTCATGATAACCCTGCCATGTTCCGGATGCGGATTCCGCACAATCAGCCCCCCGCGTTCGAGATTGACGAGGATCCCCTGCATGGTCTGCGGCGTCACAAAGGCCGAGCGGGCCAGGTCGGCGTTCGAGATGCGCGGATTGCCCGCGATGGCCAGCAGCACCGCATTCTGGGGCGCCGTGATGCCGAGCCGCGCGAGTTCTGCATCCAGGCGTTGCCGCAATCGATGCTGCGTGATCTTCAGGTTGTAGCCGATCCAGTCGGTTCCGTTGCGGGGCGCCGAATTCTCCGTTGACATATCAGGGGCCTTACATTAGTATCAGGGTGCTGATATTACTTGAAAGGATCCGGCATGACAACCATCACCACACCAATCGGCCCCGACTTCATCGCCTTGCAGGTGCGCGATCTCGACGCCTCCCGCAAGTTCTACCTTGAGGTCTTCGGTTTCGAAGCCTCGTCGCATTGTCCTCCCGGCGCGGTGATTTTCAAGACCGAGCCGATCCCGCTGGCGCTGCGGGTGCCTCTGCATGCGCTACCCGAAGCGGGGCCGCTCGGCGTGGGGATGGCGCTCTGGATCGCGTGCGCCGACGCTGATGCGCTGCACGACCTCATTGTCCAGCGGGGCGGCACGATACTCAGCCCGCTTGCGGACGGTCCCTTCGGCCGCTTCTTCGCCGCCGCCGATCCCGATGGCTATGCGATCACCTTCCATACGGCGCGCAGCTGACGCTTCGTTCCACACCGAAGCAAGCGCCATGTCCAGCGGCTATCTTGTCGATTCGATGACAGGAGGCTTCTATGATCAAACTGATGGAAACGCCGATGCTGGCGCTGCAGGTCCGCCGCGCCGCCGAGGATCTGGGCGACGTGATCTACGTGCATGGCTCGACGTTCGGCGCCGATCTTTCGGTGTTCTTTGCGTTCGATGGCCGCAGTTGGGCCGATGAATTGAACGCCGCCGGTTTCAATGTGTGGGGATTTGATTTTGCCGGTTACGGCGCGTCCGAACGTTATGCGCCGCACGACGGCGTTCTCGTCGGCGGCCTGAGCGACGTGCAGGCGCAGCTGCACCGCGTGGTCCGCGCCGTTCGCGAGCGCAATGGCGGCAGGCCCGTCATGCTGCTGGGGCATTCATGGGGCGGCTCGGTGGCGGCGCGTTATGCGGGCGAGCATCCGCAGGAGGTCTGTGCGTTGGCACTGTTCGCGCCTGTCGTGAGGCGCGACAGCGCCAGCACCGCCAACACATCCCAGGCGCAGGCCGCCGCCATGGGCTCGCACTATCCGCTGACAGCCTGGGCGCAGTACCGGCGCTTCGTTGAGGATGTCCCGCGCGGCCATCCGCAGGTTCTCGATGAGGCGCACTTCCAGCAATGGAGCATCGCCTTCCTGGCCACGGACGCCGAGGCCGCGACCCGTACTCCGCCTGCCGTGCTCACGCCTTCCGGGCCGCAAGCCGACGTACGCGCGCTCTGGTCCGGCCAGGCCTTGTACGATCCCGCGCGCATTCGCCTGCCCACGCTGCTGGTGCGCGGCAAATGGGACAGCGTATGTTCCGAGGCGGACGCCGTCAATCTGCTTGCCGCCCTGGGCAGCGGCATCAAGCGCTGCGAGACCTTCCCGCGCGCCACGCACCTGATGCATCTGGAGTCATCGCGCGGGCTCCTTTACAATGCCGTCAACGACTTTTTGCTCAGGAGCGCCGCATGATCGCCGTGATATTCGAAGTCATCCCCAGTACCGAAGGCCGAGCCGAATATCTCGACCGTGCGGCCCAACTGGCGCCGCTGCTGGAAAAGATGGACGGCTTCATTTCCATCGAACGTTTTCAAAGTCTGAAGTCTCCGGGCAAGCTGTTGTCGCTGTCGTTCTGGCGGGACGAGCAGGCGGTGCGCGCCTGGCGCGAGCAGGAGCAGCATCGCGAGGCGCAAAGCGCCGGCCGCGCCGGCGTGTTCGACAACTATCGCCTGCGCGTGGCTAGCGTGATCCGCGACTACGGTTTGATGGAGCGCGACGAGGCCCCGCCATTCCATCCACCGGTGGCCGCGCGATGAGCACCCCGCAACCGCGCTTCGCCCGCGTGGCCGCCGCGATCGGCGATCCGACCCGCGCGCTGATGCTGTCACGCCTGCTCGACGGCCGCTTCTACACCGCCACCGATCTGGCGCAGCATGCCGGCGTGTCCGCGCCGACCGCGTCGCAGCACCTGAAACTGCTGGTGGAGGAGCGGCTGGCAAGCGTGCGCGCGCAAGGCCGCCACCGCTACTACATGCTCGCCGACGGCAATGTCGCCCATGCGCTGGAAGCGCTGCTGCGCGTGGCCGACGGCGCGCTGCCCGAGACCACGCGTTGGCAGGCGCCGGCCATGCGCGGCCTGCGGCATGCGCGCAGCTGCTACGGCCACCTGGCCGGTGTGCTGGGCGTGGACCTGTGCCGCTGCTTTGTCGACAATGGCTGGGTGAAGCCGGGGGAGGGCGACGGCCACGAATATCCGCTCACCCCGGCCGGCGAAGCGCAGATGCGCCAGCTGGGCATTCGGTTGTCCGAGGGCGCGCCGGCGCAGCGCCAGTTGTATGGCTGCGTCGACTGGTCCGAACGCCGCGACCATTTCGCCGGGCCGCTGGCGGTCGCATTGCTCGACAATTTCATCGAACGCGGCTGGCTGCGGCGCGGCGACGATACGCGCGCGCTGGAAGTGCCGGCCAGCGGCAAGGCCGCGCTGGCCGCGTGGCTCAGAAGCGGAACTTGACGTAGGCCGCCGGACCGTTCAGGCGCACGTTCACATCGGTCGCATCGCGGTCGCGATTGAGGCTGATCTTGGTCGCGCTGTATTCGGCCACCACGCCGACGGCGGGCGTCGGATACCATTCCACGCCGATGGCGCCGCCGTAGATATGGCCTTGGATGCTGCCGCCGTTCTTCTTGATGCCATTGGCATCGACATACATGCGCACGTTCTGCGAGAACGCGTGGCGCCAGCCCAGCTCCAGCAAGGGGGCGAAGGCGCTTTCATTTTCCGAGTAGCTGGCGTTGCCGGCGATCCCGTTCAGCACGCCGCTCGCGGTGCCGTCGAGCCGCGCGCGGTAGTAGGCGGCGCCGACGCCGATGCCGAACACGTCGTTGCCGCTGCCCAGCCACCATTTGTAGGCCAGGTTGGCCAGGTCCAGCTTCAGCTTGGCGTCCAGCTTGCCGTTGCCGGTCAGCGGAATGCCGTTGCGGTTGGTGGTGCCGCTCAGGCTGGGGTTGTAGGTCTTGCTGTAGTTGTAGTAATCGAAGTCCAGGCCCTGCGTATCGCCCAGCAGCAGTTGCGCCCTCACGCGCGGCAACGTGACATGGTCGGCCTTGTAGCTGCCGCTGTCGATGTGGCCGTAGTTGGTGTCGCCTTCGAAATTGATGCGCGGATTGGCGTAGTAGGCGCCGACCGATACGCTGGCGCGGTCCAGTGCCGGGGATGGATCGGCCCAAGCAATTGCGGTGGTGGTGCTCAGGGCGAGCAGGGCGGCGGTGCAGATGGCATGGCGGGCCGGCGGCGTGCGTAAGATCATTTAAGACTCCGATCATCTGGCGATTGAATCCCGGAATCTTAGCAACCGGCCGCCGTGTTCAGCGTCGGCGCACTCCCAAGTATGCCGTGGGACTGGTCCTACTCGTCCTCTTCAATACGCGTGGCCAGCGCCGCCGCGATGAGCATGGAGACGCCGCCGAACACCAGCATCATCACGGCGCTGCCATGAAAGACATGCGTCAGCAAGTAGCCCAGGCTGACGCCGGACACCACCTGGGGAATCACGATCGACGTGTTGAACATGCCCATGTACATGCCCATTTTCTTCCCCGGAATCTTCCCGGCGAGGATGGCATACGGCATCGACAAGGTGCTGGCCCACGCCAGCCCGACGCCGGCGAACGACAGCAGCAACACCATCGGTGATGTGATGAAGTAGATCGACACGAAGCTGAGTCCGCCGACGACCAGTGCCAGCGCGTGCGCGGTCTTGCGGCTGGTGCGCGTCGCGATCAGTGGCAGCACGAAGGCGAAGGCGATCGAGGCGGCGTTGTAGACGGCGCCGCACACGCCCCACCAGTTGGCGCCTTCGTTGTACAGCGCGGAGGTGGGATCGGTGGCGTGGTAGATGTGCTGCGTCAGCGTGGCGGTGCCGTAGGTCCACATCGAGAACCAGGTGAACCACGTGAAGAACTGCACCAGCGACAACTGCACCATGATCTTCGGCATGTTGAGGTAGTCGTTGACGAAGCCGCGCAGGCCGGTCGGCGCGTGCGCCTCCGCTTCCTGTTCGGGATGGAACTGGCTCAGCTGTTCGGGCGAGTATTCGCGGGTGCGCAGCACGGTCCACAGCACGGCACCCAGGTAGATCGCACCGCCGATATAGAAGGCATAGACCACCGAGTCCGGCGTCTTGCCGGCGGCGGCGGTGTTGGCCACGCCGAACCAGTGCGTCAGCACCCAGGGCAGGGCCGAGGCGCCCACCGCGCCCACGCCGATGAAGAAGGTTTGCACCGCATATCCGGTGGTCAGCTGTTCCTTCGGCAGCAGGTCGCCGACAAACGCGCGGAACGGTTCCATCGAAATATTGATCGCGACATCGAGCACCAGCAGCATGGCGGCGGCGGTCCACAGCAGGGTGGCGTTCGGCAGGCCCAGCATCGCCAGCGTGGCGAGCACGGCGCCGAGGAAGAAGTAGGGCCGGCGACGGCCCCAGCGGCCCCAGGTGCGGTCGCTCAGGTAGCCGATGATGGGTTGCACCAGCAGGCCGGCCAGCGGCGCGGCGGTCATCAGGAAGCCGATCTTGTCGAGCTCGGCGCCCATGGTCTGGAAGATGCGGGGGACGTTGCTTTGCTGGAGGGCGAAGCCGGCCTGGATGCCGAGAAAACCAAAGCTCATGTTCCAGATGGCCCAGAACGACAGCTTCGGCTTCGGTGTGGGCGCGGTGGCGCCGCCGGTTTCGGCCAATTTCACGTTTGCATGCATGAGGATCTCCGTTTTTGTCGCCGTATTATCTACTTGAAAAAGTAGTTTGGCTACAAAATGCGGAGATCCTGCGTAAAACTGCGTAATTCCTTTGTATCTTCGCTACATTTTAGCGGCGACGCGATTCCCGTTCCGGATCCGGCCCGTTGACCATGGCCTGGACGATGCCGTTGCGGTCGAATTCCACATGCATCACGGAATCCCACACGTTCTGCTCCTTGTAGCGGTACACCCACACATCGCCGTCCACGCTGGCGTAGTGCACCTGCTGCGCCGGGCGGCCGAACGTGCTGAGCACGGTTTGCTTGCTATCCTTGCGCGGCTTGATGGTGGCGAACTTCTCGCTGCTGAGTACTTGCTCGAAGGAAATCAGCTTGCCGTCCGGGCCGATGCGGGCCATGTGGGTGTACTGGCCGAACGGGCCGCCGGCGTACTCCAGCATGATGTCCTGGCCGTTGGCATAGGTGGCGGTGGGCTGGCCCAGCTTGGCCTTGACGGCATCGACGGGCTCGCCGGCGGCCACTGGAGGGGTGTTGAGGCTGGCACAGGCGCTCAGCGCAGCTGGCAAGATTGCCAGAAATATCAGTTTTTTCATCGCAAACCCCTCTATAGGACCGGAAAGATAGAACAATTGTAGCCAACACAGGATACATGTGGAAGATTTTCCGCTATACTTCCGGGTCTGGTCTTCGGATCAGTTTTTTTTGAAGTTCACGGTGGGCAGGGTTCAGACTCCGCGCACCGCATGTTAAAGGTAAATATCATGACCGTAGAAAACATCAACAAAGCCGCCATTATCGCGGACAACGCCCGTGGTCAAAAAGACACCGGCTCCCCAGAAGTTCAAGTTGCGCTGCTGACCGCACGCATCAACGAATTGAACGGCCACTTCAAGGCACACAGCAAGGATCACCACTCGCGTCGTGGTCTGATCATGATGGTTAACCGTCGTAAGAGCCTGCTGTCCTACCTGAAGGGCAAAGATGCTACCCGTTACCGCGATCTGATCGCTAAACTGGGTCTGCGTAAGTAATTATTGCGTCATCCGGCTTAATCGAAATGCCTGCGCCAGTTTGCTGACGCGGGCATTTTGTCATTTTCGCCGCGAAAAACTTGCCAAGCAGAATAGCGTCTTGGCAGTGCGACATGGAATTCCTGGGTTTTAGCAGTTGCAGTAAAGACGGCATGCCGTCTGTGGTGAGGTGAACGACAGCCCCTGAAAATCTGTCGGCAAATAGAAAGGGATTACCCATGTTTAATAAAGTTACGAAAACCTTCCAGTACGGTCAACATACCGTGACGCTGGAAACTGGCGAGATCGCTCGCCAGGCCTCCGGCGCGGTCATGGTATCGATTGAAGATACCGTGGTGCTGGCCACTGTCGTGGCGCGCAAAGACGCCAAGCCAGGCCAGGACTTCTTCCCGTTGACCGTCGATTACGTTGAGAAAACCTATGCTGCCGGTAAGATCCCGGGCGGTTTCTTCAAGCGTGAAGGTCGTCCTTCGGAAAAAGAAACACTGACATCCCGCCTGATCGACCGTCCGATCCGTCCTCTGTTCCCAGAAGGCTATCTGAACGAAGTGCAAGTGATCATTCACGTGCTGTCGGTCAACCCGGAAATCGATCCAGACATCGCCGCCATGATCGGCGCATCGGCCGCCCTGTGCGTGTCGGGCGTACCGTTCAACGGCCCGGTCGGCGCAGCGCGCGTCGGCTACGCCAACGGCCAGTACATCCTGAACCCTACCGTTGAACAACTGAAGACCTCGCAGATGGATCTGGTGGTCGCCGGTACCGAAACCGCCGTGCTGATGGTGGAATCGGAAGCGCAGCAGCTGTCCGAAGAAGTCATGCTGGGCGCCGTGGTGTTCGGCCACACCCAGATGAAAGCAGTCATCGACGCGATCCACGAGCTGGTGCGCGACGGCGGCAAGCCGGAAGTCGAATGGGTCCCGCCTGCGAAGAACGAAGCGCTGATCGGCCGCGTGGCGCATTTCGCCGCCGGCAAGATCAACGAAGCCTACCAGACCAAGGACAAGCAAGAGCGTACCGCCAAGCTGAAGGCCGCCACCAGCGAAGTGCTGGCCGACCTGGCCGCTGAAGCCGCCGCCGCTGGCGCCGCGCCAATCGACGCAGCCGAAGTGAACAACATCCTGTTCGACATGGAAGCCAAGATCGTCCGTACCCAGATCCTGGACGGCGAGCCACGCATCGACGGCCGCGACACCCGCACCGTGCGTCCGATCTCGATCCGCACCTCGGTGCTGCCACGCACCCACGGTTCGGCGCTGTTCACCCGCGGCGAAACGCAGGCGCTGGTGGTTGCCACCCTGGGCACCGCACGCGACAGCCAGAAGATCGACGCGCTGATGGGCGAGTTCACCGACTCCTTCATGCTGCACTACAACATGCCACCGTTCGCCACCGGCGAAACCGGCCGCGTGGGCACGCCTAAGCGCCGCGAAATCGGCCACGGCCGCCTGGCCAAGCGCGCGCTGATCGCCGCGCTGCCAGCACCGGAAGAGTTCAGCTACTCCGTGCGCCTGGTGTCGGAAATCACCGAGTCGAACGGTTCGTCGTCGATGGCTTCGGTCTGCGGCGGCTGCCTGGCGCTGATGGACGCCGGCGTTCCAATGAAAGAGCACGTCGCCGGTATCGCGATGGGCCTGATCAAGGAAGGCGGCAAGTTCGCCGTGCTGTCGGACATCCTGGGCGATGAAGATCACCTGGGCGACATGGACTTCAAGGTCGCCGGTACCCGCAACGGTATCACCGCGCTGCAGATGGACATCAAGATCATGGGCATCACCAAGGAAATCATGCAAGTGGCACTGGCGCAAGCCAAGGAAGGCCGCGAGCACATCCTGGGCGAAATGCAAAAAGCCATGCCGCACGTGAAGACCGAACTGTCGGACTTCGCACCGCGCCTGATCACCATCAAGATCAATCCAGAGAAGATCCGTGACGTGATCGGCAAGGGCGGCGCAGTCATCCGTGCGCTGACCGAAGAGACCGGCACCCAGATCGACATCAGCGACGAAGGCGTGGTCACCATCGCTTCCGTCGACGCAGCCGCCGGCCAGGAAGCCAAGCGCCGCATCGAAGAGCTGACCGCATCGGTCGAAGTGGGCAAGACCTACGACGGCGTGGTGTTGAAGCTGCTGGACTTCGGCGCGATCGTTCAGGTCATGCCAGGCAAGGATGGCCTGCTGCACATCTCGCAAATCGCCAACGAGCGCGTCAACGCCGTTGCCGACTACCTGAAAGAAGGCCAGGCAGTTCGCGTCAAGGTTCTGGAAACCGACGACCGCGGCCGCCTGAAACTGTCGATGAAAGCCGCTGCTGAAGAAGCCGCTGCCGCCGCCGCACAGTAAGTCGAGCTAGTTTGAAGAAAAGCCGCCGGAGCGCCCCGGCGGCTTTTTTTTGTCCCGAACTTTTAGAGCCTGGCCCGGTCTAACCGGATCATGGGCACTTTATACGACGACGACATCATTGCCTGGTCCGAGCAACAGGCGGCCTTGCTGCGCGCCGGCCGCTGGGAATTGCTGGATCACGACAACATCGCCGGGGAGATCGAGGATGTGGGCCATCGGGAAAAGAAGGAGTTGCGCAGCCGGCTGACCGTATTGCTCGCTCATCTGTTGAAGTGGCAATTCCTGGCATCGCATCGTGGTCCAAGTTGGGTGCAGACCATGCGCACCCAGCGGGTGGCGATTGATGACGCATTGGAGGACTGTCCCAGTTTGCAAACGCTGTTGGATGATCCTCAATGGCTGGAAAAGACCTATCGCCGCGCCGTAAGGGATGCCCAAGCGCAGACCCAGCTGGATGTCTTTCCCATCGAGCTGCCGTGGCGGGTGGAACAAGTCCTGTCGTTCGATTTCTGGCCCGACTAGCCGTCCGACAACGCCGACTCGCCTCGGCTATACTCTGCGTATTGCCAATTTCCCAACTGGAAAGCGCGGATGTCCCCTTTCAATCTGTTCCAGCGCGTCTCCAAGGCGCCCACCAATCCCAAGGCCGCGCCCAAGCCGCGCCAGTTCGACGTCGCCGACCTGTACCAGGGCCCGGTCAAGCTCGGCGCTGGGGAGGATGCCCCGGCCCAGTCGCTGGACGAGAAGCTGCGGCAGGCGTATTTTTGGATCGTCAACAACGCCATCATCAGCCCGCACTACGACATCGAATACAACCACGGCCCGGCCCAGTCGTACACGGTTGGCGACAGTAAACGCACGCTGAGCCTGCCCTCGGCGCAGAGCTACTCCAGCTTCGTGCTGCTGCCGCTGCTGACCTTTGCCACGCGCCGCAAATGCCTGTTCGTCGGCGGCCCCGGACGCGGCAAGACCGCCAGCGCCATCCTGATGGGCGTGCTGTCCGGCGCCACCGTCAAGGAGGTCAAGCGCGGCATGCAGCACGGCCATCCGCAGATGACCATCGCCGACCTGCTTGGCAATCCGCTGCCGGCCGACCTGGTCAACGCGCAGAGCATGGACGACATCCGCATCGCCTGGCGTTCGTGGCTGGGCATGCGGGTCAAGATCATCGACGAATACAACCGCATCCCCACTCGCACCCAGAGCGCGCTGTTGACGCTGATGGGCGACAACTACGCCGAAGTGCTTAACCACGTCTACGAATGCCCCGAGTCCGCCTGGTACCTGACCGCCAACGACGACCAGGGCGGCGGCACCTACGAGGTGATCGAGGCGCTGCGCGACCGTATCGACGTGATCGTGCAGGCGCTGTCGTTCAACCCGCGCTTCCTCGGCGACCTGCTGGTGCGCATCGAGGAAAACCTCAAGCCCGAGGAGCTGGTGCCGCCGGAGATCATCTTCACGCCGGAGCAGGTCGACCGCATCGGCGTCGAGGTGCGCGAGATCCTGGTGCCGGAACCGGTGCGGCGCCGGCTGGAGTTTTTCACCAGCCAGTTCGAGCTGCTGGAGACGGCCGGCGGCCAGTTCG
The DNA here is from genome assembly GCF_040362985.1 of Duganella caerulea. Classification (NCBI taxonomy): domain Bacteria; kingdom Pseudomonadati; phylum Pseudomonadota; class Betaproteobacteria; order Burkholderiales; family Oxalobacteraceae; genus Duganella; species Duganella caerulea. Next base: position 495,168 of record NZ_BPWJ01000002.1, read on the forward strand.
AATACATGACCAAGGACACCGCGCGCCTGTCCGGCTTCGACTGGAGCCAGGTGGTGGCCGCCGATAGCGGACGCGACCGCCTGAAGGACCTGGGCTGCCAGACCCTCAACGGCATCTCGGTGCGCAACCTGATGACGCTGCTGATCTACGCCAAGGCGTTGGCCTACTTCCGCGGCAACGTGGAAGTCGAGCTGGACGACGTGCGCCAGGTGCTGCCCTTCGTGCTGCACGACAAACTGCAGCCGGACCTGGACGCGCCGTTCTTCGGCCTGCCGGAAAACGCCGCCTACCGCACCGACCGCCTGAGCTGGCTGCGCCGGCTGTTCGACCTCTCCAACGCCGACTACGACCGGCTGGATTTGGACCGCAGCGATCCGGTGGGCGACTTCGCCGCCGAATTCGCCAAGGGCCTGGACGGCCTGACCGAGCGCGAAGCGCTGGCGCGCCTGACCAAGATCGAACGGCTGGTGGCCGAGCAGCTCAAGGGCCGCAAGCTGTACGGCCATCTGTACGACGACCTGCTCAAGCTCAAGTATCTGCATCAGCGCTACACCAACTACCTGAGCTGGGTGCGTTCGCAATAACATGATTTCATCCGCCTTTGCCCAAGTGCTGGCCTCGGGCCGCCCTGAGTTCAACCGGCGCGCGGCCGAGGCGCGCCGCCGCTATCCCAACTTCGACGCGGCCGCCTTCACCGGACTGCTGGAAAACTGCGTCGACGGCCTGGTCCAGCTGGCGCTTGAACGCGCGCCCGACCGCGCCGGCGGCGTGACCATGGCGATTTACGATGTCGCATTGGAGCTGGTCGGACAAGGGCAGGGCGGTCCGCTGGCGGTGCGGGTCTGGCGCGAGCTGGCGCCCTGTTATCCGGCACTGCTGCTGGCGCAGCCGGCGCGGCTGCTCGGCATGCTGACCAACGCCGCGCTGCACCTGGAGCGCAGCGGCGCCGCGCGGCCCGCACAATGGCTGGCATTGATGGCTGCGCTGGCCCCGCAGGTCGGCGACTGGCAGCAACTGGCCGTGGTCGGACAGATCTGCGCGTGGCGGGCCGGCATGGCGCACTTCCGCGCCGGCGCGATCGAGGCCGCCGATGCCTTGCCGGAAGCGCTGGCGCTGGCCGCTTTCGGCGTCGGCCAGGGCAGCTGGAATGCGTTGCGCACCGTGCTGCTGGCCGATCCCTGGTGGACGGCGGATGAAGCCGAACGGCAGCGCGCGCAGCAAGGGCGGGAGTTCGGCAGCTTCAGTGGTTTCGGCGGCGCCTTCGCGATGCCGCCGCAAGTGCGTCCGGCCGCAGATGGCTTCTGGGTGCGCAGCGGCGATCGCTACAACCTGCTGGTGGCCGATGCCTGCGGCGCCGTGCTCCACGGCTCCACCCCCGACGAGTACGAGCAGCTGCAGGTGCCCGCCGCGCGCGGCGCATGCGGCTTGTCCGGCCAGCGGCTGACGATAGGCCAGCGCCAGATCGAACTGACCTTGCCGGCGCAAGGCCTCGCGGTAACGGCCAACCAGCACACGGCCGCCGTCACGTCGGCGTACAGTCACGCGATCCTGCTGGTGCCGCTGCGATGACGGCCGCACTCATCGAGCGATGGCAAGCTGCCTGGCCGCAGGCGCTGGAAGCGTGGAGCCGCTTCACGCGCCTGCGCGACGCCCGGCTGTGCGCTAGCACCGTGGAAGCGGCGAGGGAAGGCCTGAGCGGCAGCTTCGCGATGATACGGCTGATGGACCAGAGCGTGGTGGTGGACATGCAGGCCGTGCGGGAACTGGGCCTGGACGACTACGCGGTCGAGATCCTGGCGCACGAGATCGGCCATCATGTGCTGGCCCCGGCCAGCGCCACCGACCAGTTCCGGCTCCTGGCCCGCATCCGCCGCGCTTTGCCGACGCTGGAAAAGCACGCCGCCATGGTGGCCAACCTGTACACCGACCTGTATATCAACGACCGCCTGCAACGGCAGGCCGGCTTGCGCATGGCCGACATCTACCGCATCCTCGAGGCGGGCCGCCCGCCCTCCGAACCGGCATCGCGCAGCAAGGTGTGGCTGCTCTACATGCGTATCTACGAGAACCTGTGGCAGCTGAACAAGGGCGCGCTGGGCGGCGCCGGCGCCGACGAAGCGATGGACACCGACGCCTGGCTGGGCGCGCGCCTGATCCGCGTCTACGCCAAGGACTGGATGGACGGCGCGGGCAAGTTCTCCACGCTGCTGCTGCCTTACCTGGTCGACAGCCAGAAGCAGGAGGACGAATTCCGCCGCATGTTCGACACGCGCGACGCCGCCGAAGGTTGCGAGCCGTCAGGCGGCCAGCAGATCGAAGCGGGTGAAATGGAGGCGGCCGTGCATCCCGTGCATGACAGCCGCATCTCCGGCCTTGACGGCATCGTCGAACAACCGCTGGATACCGTGGCGACCAGCCCGGGCGGCCAGGCGCGCGAGCCGTACGAGTACGGCGAAATCCTCAAAGCCGCCGGCATCAAGTTGAGCGACGAGGAAATCGCGGTGCGCTACTATCGCGAGCGGGCCTTGCCGCACCTGATCTCCTTCCCGAAGACGCCGGCCCCGCAGTCCGACCAGCTGCAGCTGGAAGGGCTGGAGCCGTGGCAGATCGGCGACCCGCTCGACCAGATCGACTGGCTGCAAAGCGTGATCCAGAGCCCGCGCCCGATCCCCGGCGTCACCACCGTGCAGCGCGCCTACGGGCGCGAGGCCGCGCCGCTGCGCAAGCCCGAGCCCATCGACCTTGACCTCTACGTCGACAGCTCGGGATCCATGCCCAATCCGCGCGTGCAGACCTCCTACCTGACGCTGGCCGGCGCCATCATCGCCTTGTCCGCACTGCGCGCCGGCTCAAGCGTCCAGGTCACGCTATGGAGCGGCAAGGACGACGTGATGACCACCAAGGGCTTTGTGCGCGACGACAGCAGCGTGCTAAAGGTGCTGACAGGATTCTTCGGCGGCGCGACCTGCTTCCCGATTCCGCATTTGCGGCACACCTACGAGCGCCCGAGGCCACGCCGCACCCACATCCTGCACATCTCCGACGACGGCATCACCACCATGTTCGAGAAGGATGAGCGGGGCAACAGCGGCTGGGACGTGGCCGCGCACGCGCTGGCGGTAGGTGATGCCGGCGGCACCATGGCGCTGAACCTGCCCACCGGCTGGGAGCAGTCCGGCGACAACGACTGGCGCCGCGAAGCCTACAAAGTGCTGCGGCAGGCAAAGGAGCGCCAGCAGTGGGAGATCCACGCCATCGCGCAGTTCGAGGACTTGGTAGAATTCGCGAGGGCCTTCAGCCGCAGGCATTACGCGCCCAAGTCCCCGCAGCAGAAAAAGAAAGCATGATGGAACAACCCGGTCCCGCCCTCGAAACGCTGACGCATCGCCTGTCCGATACGCCGGCCGAATTTCTCGACGAGCCACGCATCGGCATCGCCGGCACGGTGCATGTGGCCGCGCTGGTCAACGACCTGCTGCACATGCAGGGCCGGCGCGCGCCTGCGGCCGCGCTGGAGCGCTTTGTCGGCACGGACGCGAAGCGCGACCGCAACCGGCTGGCGCTGGTGATGATCGCCGTCTGGCTGTTGGCCGACGACTGGTTCCTGTCGGCGCGTCCGGCGCAGCAGCAGGTGCTGGCGCTGCTCGACGGCGCCCTCGGCGAACTGGCGCAGGCCACGGCGGCACACCGCTTCGTCCATGATCCCGAACGGCGCGAGGAGCTGGCGCGCGTGGTCTTGGCGCGGCTGGGCTATCGGCCCGCCGGTGAAACGGAGGCGCAGGCGACGGATCGTCTGTCCGGCATCAGCGGCATGGAGCGTAAGCGCCTGCTCGAAGCGAGCCGCGCGGCCGAGCGGCGCGCCGCCGAGATCCGCGAGGCCCTGGCACGCAAGGCCGCCGAGGAGTCGGCCGACAAATGGTCGCGCGAATGAGCGAGTTGACGCCATTGCCGGAACAGGAGATTCGCTTCCCCACGTTGACGCCGGGGGGCAGGCGCATGCTCGATTTCCTGTGCGAGCATCCGGCGGCGCCGTTCTATCGCAACCAGAGCGGCAACAAGCTGCTGGCGCACGAGGTGGAGCAGGTGCGCCGGTTCGAAGCGGAGATCGCGCAGGCCACGGTCGGCTGGCCTGTGGGCGGCAAGCCCGAATGGCTGGACGGCTTTATCCGCGCCACGCTCGATACGGTGCCGTACTATCGCCAACTTGGATCGCCGCCCAGGACCTTCGAGGATCTGCCGACGCAAAGCCGCGCCGACTTCGCCGCCGACATCACGCCCTTCGTGCCGGACACCGCCGACATCGGACGCATGATCAACTTCCGCACCACCGGCACCACCGGCCATCCTTTGCTGATCGCGTCGCATCCGGTGGTAGCCGCGCGCTACCTGGCGTTTCACAAGCGTGCCTTGAAGCGGTTCGGCGTCGAGCTGCGGCACGGCAGCGGGCAGGTGGGCGTGGTGCTGCTCGGCCACCAGCAGCGCTGCTTCACCTATGTGTCGGTGACGCCGACGATGGGCGAGTCGGGACTGGCCAAGATCAATTTGTACCCGGACGAATGGCGCCATCCCGACGACCGCGCGCGCTACCTGGATGCGCTGTCGCCGGAAGTCGTCGCGGGCGATCCGATTTCGTTTGCCGCGCTGCTCGAACTGCCGGTGACGATGAAGCCGCGCGCGCTGCTGTCGGTGTCGATGCTGTTGCTGCCGGCCCTGCGCGCGCGCCTGGAGCAGCGCTTCGCCTGTCCGGTGCTGGATATCTACTCGCTCAACGAAGTCGGTCCGGTGGCGGTGTTCGACTCGCACGCGGGCGGCCACGTGCTGCTGCAGCCGCAGCTCTACGTCGAGATACTGGACCCGGAGGGCAGGCCGGTCGCACCGGGGCAACGCGGCGAGATCACGCTGACAGGCGGCTTCAATTTTTGCCTGCCGCTGGTGCGCTACCGGACCGGCGACCACGCATCGCTGTCGTTCCACGCCGATGCGCCGGTGCTGGTCGGGCTGTCCGGCCGTTCGCCGGTGCGTTATCTCGCATCCGGCAAGTGGATCAACAACATCGACGTGACGCACGCCTTGAAGCACCTGCCGATACCGCACTTCTGCGTGCACCAGCGCGCGGACGGCGTCGTGGTGCTGCGGCTGGCGCAGGCGATGAGCGCGTTGGGCACCGAAGCGCGCGCCGCGCTGGAGCTGCTGTTCGGCGCCGGCAATGTGCTGCTGGAGGTGCTGACCGCCGACGACAAAACCGTTCAATACACTTCCGCACTGGACGGCGCCAATACATGAAGCAATTCAAGACCGGCCTGGTGGTCGGCAAATTCAGCCCACTGCACCTGGGCCATGAGCTGCTGATCCGGCGCGCCATGGACGCGTGCGAGGCCACCTTCATCATCAGCTATTCGCTGCCGGAGCTGCCGGGCTGCGAGGCGCATAAACGCGAGCTGTGGCTGCGGGCGCGCTTTCCTGATGCGGTAGTGCTGGTGGTCGATGCCGGCCTGCCACACAACGACGACGATGAATTGATACACCGCCGATTCTGCGCCAACCTGTGCCTGGACAAGCTGGGGACGACGGTGGAAGCGGTCTTCACCAGCGAGGATTACGGCGACGGCTTCGCCGAGGAGCTGGGCCGCTGCTTCAGCGCGCGCACCGGACGGCGGATGACGGTGCGGCATGTGATGGTGGACCAGGCGCGGGGCATCGTGCCGGTGTCCGGCACCTTGGTGCGCAGCGATCCGCATGCGTATCGCCACTTCCTGGCCGATCCCGTGTACGCCAGCTTCGTCGAGAAAGTGTGCCTGCTCGGTGGTGAATCCAGCGGCAAGACCACTCTGGCCGCCGCGCTGGCCGAACGGCTCGATACGGCCTGGGTGCCCGAATACGGCCGCGAACTGTGGGAAGCCCGGGACGGCGTGCTTCGCTACGAGGACATGGCTCGTATAGGCGGCGTTCAACTGCAACGCGAAGCGGAAGCGCGTCCGCGGGCCCGGCGCTTCCTGGTTTGCGATACCTCGCCACTCACCACGCTATTCTATTCACGCGAAATGTTCAGCCGCGCCGATCCCGCGCTGGAGGAGATGGCTGAAGCGCGGTACGACCACATCTTCCTGTGCGCGCCGGACTTCGACTTCATCCAGGACGGCACCCGCCGCGACGCGGACTTCCGCCAGCAGCAGCACCGCTGGTATCAGGACGAACTGTCCCGCCGCAATCTCTCCTGCCATTTGCTGAGCGGCCCGCTGGAGCGGCGCGTGGCCGATGCCATCGCCCATCTGTCATCGGCCGATCATTTCCCGCACTGAGCGACACGCCACACCCTGTTGAAGGCATGGTGCAGGCCGGGGGCTTGTTTTTTTATTATCCGGGTACATGTAGGAGTCCTTCCCATCATCCCAAGGACACTATGAAACGCAAACTCGCTGCAATGCTGGCTATTGGCGCATTCATCGCCTTCAGCCAGCCTTCTTTTGCCGCCACCATTCAGGAGAATCGTGACCAGATTCAAAACGTTGTCGCGACCTTTCGAGATTCCATCATCAAAAAGGATGCGCCAACTTTCATGAAGCTGTTCCTCAAGCGGGATATACCGTGGATTGGCGTGGTTACCGACAAGAGCCTCGCGCTCGCGGTCGCAAGCAGAAACGATCCCAAGGCGCCGCCTCTGGAAAAACTGCTCCCGGACATCAATCCTCAAGAATATATTGATTGGGTAGCCCGGGACAAGGCGCCTATCGAAGAGACCTTCGAGAACGTGCGCATCGATACCGATGGCGAGGTTGCCCAGGTCTGGTTCGACTACAACTTCTACAATTCGGGCTGTAAGGAAGCCTTGGGTAAAGAAGCCTGGCAGTTGGTCAATACCAGGGATGGCTGGAAAATCAACTCGGTGATATTTTCCGTCGAATCCCCTCCGCGCGCGGCGCACTGCGCCAAACCCTGACTGAGGCTGGTCCTGTCCCCATCGCCAATCTGACATGAACTTTTCTGCCTGCCGATGGTCTCATCGTAAGAGGAGGGCGTATCGATGACAACGGCATATGAAGACGACGTGGCGGCATGGGCGCTGGAGCAAGTGGCGTTGCTGCGCGCCGGGCAATGGGGCTTGCTGGATATTGACCACATCGCCGAAGAAATCGAGGACATGAATATCAGCCACCGCCATCAACTGGCGCACCGGCTGGCGATATTGATGGCTCATCTGTTGAAGTGGAAGTACCAGTCGGACCGGCGCGGCGCCAGCTGGAAGAACACCATCCGCAACCAGCGCGACAAGATCGGCAAGCTGCTGACACAAATGCCCAGCTTGCGCCGTTTGCTGGAAGATCCCGAATGGGATCAGGAAGTCTGGGACGATGCGGTCGATCTTGCCGGCCGCGAAGCCAACCTGACCGGCCTGCCCAAAGCCCGCGAATGGGACTTCGGGCAGATATTGTCGGCCGATTATTTCCCGTCGTAGGTGACGCGGTACACCCGGCCGCCGTAGTCGTCCGACACGATCATCGACCCGTCCGGCAGCGTGGCGACATCCACCGGCCGGCCGACCACTTCCTCGCCGCGCAGGAAGCCGTCGATGAAGGCGGTGTCGGTGACGACCTTGCTGTTGTACAGCGTGATCAAGCGCACGCTGTAGCCGCTCTTGGTCGAGCGGTTCCACGAGCCGTGCTCGGCGATGTAGACGTTGTTGCGATAGGCCTCGGGGAACTGCTTGCCGGTGTAGAAGGTCAAGCCCAGCGGCGCCACGTGCGGCCCCAGCTTGGCGGCCGGCGGCTCAAATTCCTCGCAGCTGCGGCCCTTGGCGAAGGCCGGGTCTGGCACCACGCCTCCGTGGCAGTAGGGGAAGCCGAAATGCATGCCCGACTTGGGCGCCACGTTCAGCTCGCACGACGGCGTGTTGTCGCCCATCTCGTCGCGGCCGTTATCGGTGAACCACAGCACTTTGGTGACCGGATGGAAGGCGAAGCCCACCGTGTTGCGCACGCCGCGCGCGTATTCCTCCAGCTGGCTGCCGTCGGCGTTCATGCGGTAGATCTTCGCGCTCTTGGTGTCCTCGACGTCGCACACATTGCACGGCGCGCCGACCGGGATATACAGCTTGCCGTCCGGCCCGGCCTTGATCACCTTCTCGCCATGCCATTTGTCGTTGGGCAGGCTGACCTTGACCACCTCGTACGAAGGCTTCTGCGCATAGCGCTTGTCGATATTGTCGAAGCGGATCACGCGGCTGATCTCGCCCACGTACAGCGCGCCGTTGAGCAGCGTCACGCCGATCGGGTTTTCCAGTCCTTCGGCCACGGTGACGACATCGGCCGTCTGCTTGTCGGCGCGCGGCACCAGCGCGTACACCTTGCCCGCCTTGCGCGAGCCGACATAGACGATGCCGCTGTCCGACACCACCATGCTGCGCGCGGCGGCGACCTGGTTGGCGTAGACGCTGATGTGGAAGCCCTTGGGCAGCTTGAAGCCGGCCAGGTCGGGTACATCGCGCTGTGCCTTGGCCTCGGGCGTCAGCGCAACAGCCGGCTTGGCGGCGCCGGTAGCGGCAGCATTGGCGGCGATCAGGTCGGCGAGCATGGCGATCTGGCTCGCGCTCAGGGCGGGAGACCAGGCCGGCATATCCTTTTCCGGCATGCCCTTGCTGATGATTTTGATGAGGTTGGCCTTGGTGGGCGCGCCGTGCAGCCAGGCGTGATCGCCCAGCGACGGCCCGACAGCGCCCTCCATCTTGACGCCATGGCAGGCGGCGCAATTGGCCTGGTAAAGCTTTTCGGCCGCGCCGGATTTCGGCTCGGCCGCTTGGGCGGCGAGGGTGGCAACGGCCAGGCAGGCCACGGTGGCGGCGCAGAGTGCGGAATATTTCATGGACGGTTCCTTTGAATGGCGACACGGTATTGTGCCAGTCTCTGCCGGCCATAACCATGGCGGCGTGGGCGGATGTACAATATTCCTTCTTTATCAACCCTGGCTTCCTCTATTTCATGATCAAACCCTTGCTGGCCGCAGTGTTCTGTGGCCTTGCCGTCTTCGCCGACGCCCATGCCGCGGATGACGACTGGAACAAACCGGTCGAACCGTTTCAGATTTACGGCAACACCTATTACGTCGGCGTGAGCAGCCTCAGCTCGGTGCTGGTGACGTCGCCTCAAGGCCACATCCTGCTCGACGGCGGCTATCCCGATTCGCCGCAGCGCATCGCCGCCAGTGTCCGCAAGCTGGGTTTCCGCGTGCGGGATATCAAGCTGATACTGAGCTCGCACGATCACTTCGACCACGTGGGTGGTATCGCCGAACTGCAGCGCATGACCGGAGCGACGGTGGTAGCCAGTCCGCCGACCGCCGCAGGGCTCAAGCGCGGCAGCATGGCGAAGGATGATCCCCAGTTCGTCGGCAGCACGCCGTTTGCCAAGGTGAGCAAGGTACGCACGGTGCGCGATGGAGAGACCGTCAAGGTCGGGCCGCTGGCGGTGACCGCCATGTTCACGCCGGGCCACACGGAGGGCGGCACCAGCTGGACGTGGCGCTCGTGCGAACAAGACCGCTGCGCCAGCATCGTCTACGCGGACAGCATCAATGCGATTTCCAGCGATGGCTACAAGTTCACCGAGCACCCGGAGGTGGTGAAGCAGTTCGAACAAAGCTACGCTGCGCTGGAGCGGGCGCCGTGCGACATCATCGTCGCCGTTCATCCGGAATTCTCCGGCATGTGGGAGAAGCGCAAAAGCGGCAAGCCGGACGCCTTCCTGGACGGCGGCGAGGGCTGCAAAGCCTACGTCAAGGTAGCGCGCGACAAGCTCAATCTGCGTCTGGCATCGGAGGCGGGCAAATGATCGTGGACTTCGATGTGGCCTATGACGGTCATGTGCTGAAGGGCGACCAATACGTCGGCGCCGACAGCAATCGCGTGCTGTACCTGCACGGCGCCGGCGCCAGCACCCGTCGCGGCCATGGCCTGCTGCGCGGCGCCTTGCAGCAGCGCGGCATAGGCAGCACCTGCTTCGACTGCATCGGCCACGGCGACACCGGTGGCCTGATGGCGCAATCGTCGGTAGCCAGCCGCACGCGCCAGGCGCAGACGGTGGTGGCGGCGCGCGGCGTGCCGGAGCCGTTGGCGATCGTCGGCGCCAGCATGGGGGCCTACAACGCCGTCCGCATGACGCAGAGCCATCGTGTCGATGCGCTGGTGCTGATTGTGCCTGGCGTGTACACGCCGTCGGCGTATGAAGTGCCGTTCGGCCCCGAATTCTCGGCCGTGATACGGCGCGAGCGCAGCTGGTCCGACAGCGACGCCTGGGATATCCTGTCGCGCTTCGAAGGCCGCCTGCTGGTGATCGCGGCCGAACACGACGCCACGATCCCGCTGGAGATCCCGGAACGCCTGGTCGCCGCGGCGACGCGCGCGCAATCGAGCCGGCTGCACATCGTACAGGGCGCCGAACACAATCGCCTCTGGTCGTTGCTGGAAGAAGACCCGCTCGCCTTCGCCGCCGCCGTCGATATGGTCGCGGAGACGCTTAAGTAAGATCAATCCGCTGGTTGCGATGCCGTTCCATTGTCGAGGGAACTCATTTGTAAAACGTTCCCGGATAGGATACCGTGACCATGATACGTTCCTTCGCCAGCACGAATCAGGAGAACGATATGAGCGCATATCTTCAGGAAATCCATCCGGGCGAGATACTGCGGGAAGAATTTATGAAGCCCGTAGGCTTGTCGGAGGCCGAGCTGGTTGCCGTGCTTGATGTGCCGAGTGCAGACATTATTGCGCTGATCGCCGAGACGGGACCGGTAACGCAGAATCTTGCCCGAGCGTTGGCTGCTCATTTCAAAGTCAGCGTTCAGTTCTGGCTGAATCTTCAGGCCGCGTACGATGCGGGCATGAAAGAAAATGGCGGAAGGCAGTAGGAGTCGAACCTACAGGGGAGCGTCTGACGCCCCCCACCGGGTTTGAAGCCCGGCCCCATCACCGGATGAGTATGCCTTCCGTGGAACTACTCGCCACTGTACGACCACACCGCGTTCGGTCGTATCATGTGGATGTTGCCTACGCGCCGAGTATAGCCGACGCGATCGAAGAACTCCAATATCTGTATGGCCCGCTTTCGACCCAGCCCGGTCGCGTCGCGGAACGCCGACGCCTGTACTTCGGGCAGCGCCGCCGCCAGCGCCGCCAGTTCGGCCAGCCGCTTGGGATGGTAGAACAGGTCCGGCACCACCTGGCTGATCTCGCCCGTCTTCGAGAGCTTGAGCAGCAGGCGGCGCACCTCCGCCTCTAGCATGCCATGATCGCGCGACAGGTCGCGTACCCACGGCGGATCGAACGCACCCACCAGCAGGGCGGCCAGCAGCGGCAAGGCCTGCGCCTGTTCCTTCTCGCTTAGTTCGACGCTGTGGCCGGGCAGGTGAAGGCTGCGGCCACGGTGCTTCACCTGGCCGGCGCCGACCAGCGATTCGACCAGACGGCTCCACAACCGGTCCTCCATCTCCGGCGCGACGATGCGCTTGAGGCGCCACAGCTCAGGGCCCGCGTCGTCCGGAGCGCGCGCGTGGAATTCGGCCAGACCGCCGAGGATACGCGCCTCCAGCGCCTGCACTTCGCCGGCGGCAAGCAGCAGCGCATCGCCACCTTGCAGCGGCACTTCGATGGTATCCGGCGGCAGCGCGATCTGGTCGGCCGGGAACTGCGACAGCCGCATCAACGCCGACCTGCGCAAGCCGAGGGGGCTGCGCGCCAGCAGCGAGGCGACATCGCCGCTGGCGACGAAATCGGCCAGCGCCTGCAGCCACGCCATGCGCGTCGCGCTGCGCCGTTTGCGCGCCGGGCCGAATGGATCGAGCACCATGCCGCCGCCGATGGTGACGGTGGCCTGCGCGTTGCGGATCACGAAGCGGTCGCCCGGCACGGCATGCACCGGAGCGTCGAGCACCAGCTGCACGCGGCCGGTATGCCCGGGCGCCAGCAATTCGCCGTCCAGCATCACAACGTTGGCCGTGTGATGTGCGGCGCCCAGATGCACATGCAATGGCGACCATGACTTGAGCGTCTGGCTGCAATCGGGCATCAGCGTCAGTTCGGCGTCGATGCGGCTGGAGCATTCGCCGAGCGCTGGAGCGACCACCCAGGTGCCGCGCTCCACTTCCTCCTTCGCCACGCCGTGCAGGTTGAGCGCTAGCCGCTGGCCGGCATGGCCGGAGTCCGCGCCGCGGTTCTGCGCGTGGATGCCGCGCACGCGGGCCTGCTGTCCGCCCGGCGCCAGTTGCAGCACTTCGCCGACGCGGACGCTGCCCGCCAGCGCGGTGCCGGTGACGATGGTACCCTGGCCGGACAAGGTGAATACACGATCGACGCCAAGCCGGAACAGGCGCCGTTCATCGCTGGCCGGCAGCGACGCAGCCATCTGGGCAAGGTGCCGCAGCAAGGCCTGCACGCCGGCGTCGTCGGGCGCGCTGGCGTTGGTGCGGAAGATCCGCGCTTCGGCGAAGTCGGTTGGCGTTAGCAGGGTGCGGATATCCTGCTCCACCTGCGCGATGCGTGGCGCATCGACACGGTCTATCTTGGTCAGTGCCACCGCGCCGCGCCGCACGCCCAGCAGGCGCAGGATGGCCAGGTGCTCCAGCGTCTGCGGCATGATGCCGTCGTCGGCGGCGATCACCAGCAGCGCGGCGTCGATGCCGGTCACGCCCGCCGCCATGGTGCGGATGAATTTTTCGTGGCCCGGCACGTCGATGACGCCGAGGATGTCGCCATTTTCCAGCGGGGCGTAGGCATAACCGAGTTCGATCGATATGCCGCGCGCCTTTTCCTCCTTCAGCCGGTCCGTATCGACGCCGGTAAGCGCACGCGTGAGCGTGGTTTTTCCATGGTCGATATGACCTGCCGTGCCGACGATCATGCGGCCAGCAGCGGCAGTTGGTCGGTGAAGCGCTGGCGCTGGTGCTCGTCCAGGCAGCGCAGGTCCAGCCACAGCGCATCCTGCGCCACGCGGCCGATCACCGGCAGCGGCAAGGCGCGCAGGCGCTGTTCCAGCATGCCGAGCGCATTGCTGATGCGCCCAGCAGCGGCGGCGCGTATCACCAGGCCATGGCTGGGCAACTGGTCGACTGGCAGGGCGCCGCTGCCGATCTGGCTCATCATCGGTTCCGAGCTGACTTCATAGCCGGCGCCCAGCGCCGCCTGCAACGGCGGCAGCAGCGCCTGCGCCAGTTCGCGCATGTGGGCGGCGGGGCGGGTCAGCAGCTTGAGGGTGGTCAGGCGTTCGGGCAGCAGGTCCGGCGCGCGGTACAAGGCGAGCACCGGCTCCAGCGCGGCCAGCGTCAGTTTGCCGACGCGCAGCGCGCGCTTGAGGGGATTCTTCTTGATCTGCGCGATCAGATCGGCGCGGCCGACGATGATGCCACATTGCGGCCCGCCCAGCAGCTTGTCGCCGCTGAAGGTGACCAGGTCCGCGCCGCCGGCGATGGTTTCGCGCACCGTGGTTTCGTGCGGCAGGCCGTATTGTTCCAGATCGACCAGCGTGCCGCTGCCCAGGTCCACCGCCAGCGGAATGCCGTGCCGCTTCGACAGCGGCGCCAGCTCCGGCAGCTCGACGCTCTTGGTGAAGCCGGTGATGGCGTAATTGCTACAATGGACCTTCATCATCAGCGCGGTCTGCGGGCCGGCTGCTTCGGCATAGTCCTTCAGGTGCGTGCGGTTGGTGCTGCCCACTTCTCGCAGCACGGCGCCGGCACGGGTCATGATGTCCGGGATGCGGAAGGCGCCGCCGATTTCCACCAGCTCGCCGCGCGAGACGATGACCTCTTTGCCCTGCGCGATGGTGTTCAGCATCAGCAGCACGGCGGCGGCGTTGTTGTTGACGATGGTGGCCGCTTCGGCACCGGTCAGTTCCAGCAGCAGGTCTTCAATCAGGTTGTCGCGGTCCCCGCGCTTGCCGGTGTCGATGTCCCATTCAAGGTTCATCGGCCAGCGCAGCGCCTCGGCGACGGCTTGCACCGCGCTGTCGGGCAGCAGGGCGCGGCCAAGGTTGGTGTGCAGGACGGTGCCGGTGAGGTTGAACACAGGCCGCAGCGGGGAGCGGTTGGTCTCGCGCAGGCGCGCGGCCAGCATCGCCAGCACGGCGGGGGTGCCGGTATCGCCGGTGGCCGGCATGCCGTCGCGGCGGCTGGCCAGCATCATGCCGCGCAGTTCGGCCAGCAGCATGCGGGCTGCTTCCAGCGTTTGCACGCGGCCATATTCGGCGATCAGCGGTTCGCAGGCGGGGTCCGACAGGATCAGGTGGACGGCGGGCAGGTGGATGGCGCCCGCCGCTGCCGGCAAGCCTGCGGGCGATGCGGCGTCCTGGTGCTCGCCGGCGCTGGCCTTGGTGTCCGTCTTGCCGCTCATTCGGCGTTGAACCACAACAGGGGATTGCCGCTGGCGCGGGCATAGCCAGCCTCGCCGACCAGCAGGTCCAACGCCAGGCTGGCCAGGTCGTCGGCCAGCGGTTCGACGTTGTAGTCGTGCTCCTGGTTGAAGATCTTGCGGTAGGTGCGGCAGTCGTCGCAGGTCTCGGCGCGCGCCACCTTGCTTGGGTCATTGGCCTTGTTTGCGATTTCGGGCGCGGCGGCGTCGGCCGGCTCGATGCTCTGGTAGGCGATGTGCGCGGTATGCTCGCAGCACGAGCATTTGACCCGCACCATATGCCACTCGCTGGCGCAGCAGCTGCATTGCAGGTAGCGGTAGCCTTGCGATTGTCCACCGATGCGGATCACGCTGGCCACCGGATGCGCGCCGCACACGGGGCACAGCGTATTGGTCACCAGCGGCGCCACGCGCTGCGCGTCCAGCTGGCCTGCGCGCATGGTCCAGACGATCTGCAGCGCGGCGGCGATAAAGGGCGCGTGCAGCGGATTGACGCTGTCGGTCAGCTCCGAGAGTACCGCGTCGGCGCAGCCTTCCAGTTCCGCGCTATCGAGCGCACGCAGCTCGGCCAGCACGGAGGCGATCTGCGGCTGGCCTTCCGCCAGCGGATCGAGCTGGTCGAGCAGGGCGCCGAACACGGAACGCCACGACGGCGGCCGCGCGCCGCTGACCGGCAGCGGCGGCATATTATGTTCGAGCGAGACGTCGATGTCGGCGGCGTCGGGCAGGGCGAAGGCGTCCGACGGGAAGTTCTGCACCACTGCGGCTTGCGCGTCGACCAGCGCGGCCATCAGCAGCAGGTAGCCGCGCAGCGTTTCGCCGACGGGAATGCCTTTGATTTCATTTTTGGCAAGCTGGCGCAGGCGGGCGGCGCGCGCGGAGAACAGGCTGCGCGGTTGCGGCAGCAGCAGGCGTGGAATGGCGTTGTGATCGAGTGTTTCGATCTCGCCGGGGGCAAGCAGGCGTTGTACCAAGATGTCTCCCAGAGTGCCGGCGGCGACGGAGCCGCCGGCTCTCCGGCTATTCTAATCCTAAACTGCCGGGTCAATCACGTGATTTGCGCGCCACTTCCTCAAACCAGCGCTGGTGATGCTTCCGCGCCCACCCGTAGGTAACGGTGCCGCGCACCATGGCGCCTATCGAACCCTTCACCCACAGGCCGGCATAGACGTGTATCACGATCACGCAAATGATCACGAACGCGCAGAAAGCGTGCAGCAGCGCGGCGAAGCGGACGACGTCAATGGGGAAGTAGAACGCGAAGTAGGCACGCCAGATCACCACGCCCGACAGCAGAAGGCAGCACATGCAGACGATCAGCACGAAGAACAACAGCTTCTGACCCGCGTTGTAGCGGCCCACCTTGGGCACCTTGTCCTCGCGCTTGTGAATCACGTCGCCGATTTGATCCAACCACTGTTTATCGCCCGGCTCGAACTGGTTGTGATGCCAGAAGCGCACCACCAGCAGCGCGAACGAGACGAACATCACCAGTCCGATAAACGGATGCAGGATGCGCGTCCACTGGCCGCCGCCCAGGAACACCGCCAGCCACGCGGTCGCCGGATGGAACATCGCCAGCCCGGACACCGCCAGCAGCACGAAGCAGATGGCGGTGATCCAGTGGTTGCTGCGTTCATTCGGCGTATAGCGCTCGATCAGCGGGTTGCCGTCCTTGTCGCGATCAGGTGTGCTCATTTTTCGCTCTCCCGGATACGGTTGGCTTCATGCAGCGCCTCGGCTTCCTCGTCCTTGCTCACCTCATTCGGCCCGACGCGCGAGTAGTGGAACCAGCCCGCCAGCGCCGTGACGGCGATGCCAGCCAGCGCCAGGGGCTTGGTCAGGCCCTTCCACAGTCCGACCATGGGGCTGATGCTCGGATTGGCCTTCAAGCCGTGGTAGAGGCCCGGCTGGTCGGCGTGGTGCAGCACATACATCACGTGCGTGCCGCCCACGCCGGCCGGATCGTACAAGCCGGCGTTGGCGTAGCCGCGCGACTTCAGGTCCTCGATGCGCTCCGCCGCGTGGTCCTTCATGTCCTCCTTGGTGCCGAAGACGATGGCGCCGGTGGGGCAGGTCTTGACGCAGGCCGGCTCCTGGCCGACCGCCACGCGGTCGGAGCACAGCGTGCACTTGTAGGCGCGGTCGTCCTTCTTGGAGATGCGCGGCACATCGAACGGGCAACCGGCCACGCAGTAGCCGCAGCCGATGCAGTTCTCCTGGTGGAAGTCGACGATGCCGTTGGTGTACTGGACGATGGCGCCGGGCGAGGGGCAGGCCTTCAGGCAGCCCGGGTCCTCGCAGTGCATGCAGCCGTCTTTGCGTATCAGCCATTCGAGGTTGCCGTCGTTGGTCTCGTGTTCCGAGAACCGCATCACGGTCCACGATTGCGGCGACAGGTCGATCGGATTGTCGTACACGCCGGTGGTCTCGCCGACGTCGTCGCGCAGGTCGTTCCACTCCATGCAGGCGGTCTGGCAGGCCTTGCAGCCTATGCACTTCGACACGTCGATCAACTTGGCGACGGTGCCGGTGACGGGCGTGCGCGCCACCGGTTCCTGCACCGTGGTGGCCGACATGCGCTTGATATCAAGGGATTGTAGTGCCATGGTCATTCTCCTCGGGCCGTCATGCTTTTTCCACTTTCACCAGGAAGGACTTGAATTCCGGTGTCTGTGAATTGCCGTCACCAACCGTCGGCGTGAGGGTGTTGATCAGGTAGCCCGGTTTGGTGACTCCCTTGAACCCGAAGTGGATCGGCAGTCCGACCTGGTGGGTCTTCTTGCCGTCGATGATGAGCGCCTTAATGCGCTTGGTCACCACGGCCTTGGCCACGATGTGTCCGCGCTTGGAGCTGACCTTGACGCGGTCCCCGTGCGCCACGCCGATCTCCTTGCCCAGGTCTTCGCCGATTTCCACAAACTGCTCCGGCTGGATGATGGCGTTCAGGCGCGCGTGCTTGGTCCAGTAGTGGAAATGCTCCGTCAGGCGGTAGCTGGTCGCTACGTGCGGGAACTCGGCCACCTTGCCCAGCTTGGCCCGGTCGTTCGGGAACATGCGGCCGACCGGATTGCTGGTGGCGCGCGCATTCGCCGGATGCAGCGGGTTGTGGCCGACCGGCGTTTCGAACGGCTCGTAGTGCTCGGGGAAGGGCCCCTCGGCCATGGCGTCGCGCGAGAAGAAGCGCGCCACGCCCTCGGCCAGCATGATGAATGGTCCCATGCCGTTTTCCGGTGGCTCGTCCGCCTTGAAGTCGGGGATGTCGGCGCCGGCCCAGTTGGTGCCGTTCCATCCCACCAGCTTGCGCGTGGGGTCCCACGGCTTGCCCTTGGTGTCGCAGGAAGCGCGGTTGTAAAGGATGCGTCGGTTGGCCGGCCAGGCCCAGGCCCAGTTCAGCGTCTGGCCGATGCCGGTCGGGTCGGAGTTGTCGCGCCGTCCCATCTGGTTGCCGGCCGAGGTCCAGCAGCCGGCGAAGATCCAGCAGCCGCAAGCCGTGCTGCCGTCGTCGCGCAATTGCGCGAAGCCGGCCACCTGCTCGTTTTTCTTCAGGATGACTTTCGTCGGGTCCTTAGGATCGGTGAGCTCCTTGAGCGCCTTGCCGTTGTACTCCATCGCCAGTTCTTCCGGCGTTGGGCTGAACGGCTTGGCGTACGGCCAGGTGAGGTTGACGATAGGGTCGGGGAATTTGCCGCCGTCGGTCTGGTACATCTTTTTGATGCGCAGGAAGATGCCGGACATGATCTCCAGATCGCTCTTGGTCTGTCCCGGACCGTCGGCCCCTTGCCAGTGCCACTGCAGCACGCGCGAGGAGCTCACCAGCGAGCCGCGTTCCTCGGCGAAGCAGGTGGTCGGCAGGCGGAACACCTCGGTCTGGATCTTGGTCGGATCGACCTGGTGGAACTCGCCGAAGGGCCGCCAGAACTCCGCCGTCTCCACCGCGAGCGGGTCCATCACCACCAGGTACTTCAGCTTGGACAAGGCTTCCGTGATCTTCTGCTTGTCCGGCGCCGAGGCCAGGATGTTGAAGCCCTGGCAGATGTAGCCGTTCATTTTCCCTTGATGCATAAGCTCAAACGCCTGCATCATGTCGTAGGGCTTGTCCAGCTTGGGCAGGTAGTCGAAGGCGTAGTTGTTCTCCTCCGTGGCGGCGTCGCCCCACCAGCACTTCATGAAGCTGACCAGGAACTTCTTCGCGTTGCTGTAGTAGCTGAGCTGATTCGGACGCAAAGGCTTCAGCGCGCGCTTGGCCACGTAGGCCTCGAAGTCCTGCTCCGCCTCGCCGGGCAGCGACAGGTAGCCGGGCAGCATATTGGTCAGCAGCCCCAGGTCGGTCAGGCCCTGGATGTTGGAGTGGCCGCGCAGCGCGTTCATGCCGCCGCCGGCGATGCCGATGTTCCCCAGCAGGAGCTGCACCATGGCGCCGGTGCGCAGCGTTTCCGCGCCGGTGGAATGCTGCGTCCAGCCCAGCGCATACAGGATGGTGGCGGCGCGGCCCGGAACTGCGGTCGATGCCAGCATCTCGGCGACCTTGTGGAACTTCTCGGGCGGTACGCCGCAAGCTTTCTCCACCATCTCCGGTGTGTAGCGCGCGTAGTGCTTCTTCATCAGCTGATAGACGCAGCGCGGGTGTTCGAGCGTGGCGTCGATCTTGGCGAAGCCGTCGTCGCCCATCTCGTAGTTCCAGCTGCTCTTGTCCGTGTACTTGCCCGCTTTTTCGTCCCAGCCCGAATACAAGCCGTCATTAAAGGCGAAGTCCTCGCGGACAATGAAGGGCATGTCCGTGTAATTGCGGACGTACTCGTGCTGGATCTTGTCGTTCGTGAGCAGGTAGTTGATGATCCCGCCCAGGAAAACAATGTCCGCGCCGGTACGGGTAGGGACGTAGTAGTCCGCCACCGAAGCGGTACGGGTAAAGCGTGGGTCGACCACGATCAGCTTCGCGCCGCGATGCGCCTTCGCTTCCGTGACCCATTTGAATCCGCAGGGGTGTGCTTCCGCTGCGTTACCGCCCATGACCAGGATGACATCAGCGTTCTTGATGTCCACCCAATGATTCGTCATCGCACCACGTCCAAATGTCGAGGCAAGACCTGCCACCGTCGGACCGTGTCATACACGCGCTTGATTGTCGAATGCCAGCATGCCCAGACTGCGCATGGTTTTATGGGTCAGATAACCTACTTCATTGGTCGCCGCCGACGCGCACAGCATGCCGGTGGTGGTCCAGCGGTTGACGGTTTTGCCATCCGCCGTCTTGTCGATGAAATTGGCGTCGCGATCGGCCTTCATCAACTTGGCGATGCGGGTCAGCGCGTCGTCCCAGGAGATTTTGCTCCACTCGGTCGCGCCGGGCGCGCGGTACTCTGGCACCAGCAGGCGGTTTTCGGAGTGGATGAAATCGACGAGGCTCGCGCCCTTCGGGCATAGCGTGCCGCGGTTGACCGGGTGGTCGGCGTCGCCCTCGATGTGGATGATGCTGGCCTTGGCGTTCTTGGCGCCGTCGCCCAAGCCGTACATAAGGATCCCGCATCCCACGGAGCAGTAGGGGCAGGTGTTGCGGGTTTCGGTGCTGCGCGCCAGCTTGTATTGCCGGACTTCGGCCAGGGCCGATGCCGGCGCAAAGCCGAGAAGCGCGATGCTCGAACCCGCGATGGTCGCGCCAGTCACCCGAAGGAACTGACGCCTGGTCATCTGGTTCATGGGGTAAGCCTCTCATGATATGAAAAGACCTACCAAGTCTATCACTATAAAAATGGAAGCCCCGTAACAAAATGAATCGGATGTTGTGTTTTCGGCAGTGGATGGCGGGGCAGCACCGCTTCGCCGCATCCCGTGCACGGTCCGGCGCAATCGGCTCGACCGGCGAGGCGCCGGCGCTTATCGTGACTTTTTACTCACATTGGAGTCCATATGCACAAACTGCCGTCCTTTGTTTTTACCCTCATCATCGCCGCCTGGTGCGCCGCGCCCGCGCGCGCCGCCGACACCGGACATGACGCCGACGTGGCGGCCATTCGCCAAGTCGTCCAGCAGTTCCAGTCCGCCATCATCGCCCACGACGGGAAAACCCTGGGGGGCCTGTTCCTGCCGGACCACGACAGCTGGCTATCGGTACTCGACACCCCAACCTGGAAATCGATCAAGGCGAACAACCCGGCGGCGCCCAAGGTGGTGCGCTCAAGCTGGCAAAAGTTCGCGAACTACATCCAGACTTCCACCGGGCCGGTCGAAGAGCGCTTCTACGATGTGCGCATCGAAACGAATGGCGCTGTGGCCTCGGTCTACTTCAACTTTGATTTCCTCGGCAACGGGAAAGTCACCAACCGTGGAAGCGAAAGCTGGCAGATGGTGCAGACCGGGGAGGGCTGGAAGATTAGCTCGATGCTTTACTCGATAGGCGACTGACGCGCTAGAATCGGTGCTTTCCTCTTTTCCGGATGCGCAGCTTGAAAGAACCCGCACCACGACTCGTCGCAGTCCTCGCCGCCTTGCCGGTTGCCGCCTCCATGGCGATCCTCGGGCTGCCGGAGCTCGGGCATGGTTACGCCGCCGCCTTCCGTGGGCTGTACTTTGTCGCCTGCATGGCGTGGATCGCGCCGCTGGCCTGGCTGCAGCGCCTGTTGTGGCGCCGCGAGAGCGGGTTGCTGGCCACAGCGCTCATCTTGCTGGCGGCAAGCTACGCGATGTCGGTGGCGAATGCGCTGGCGGGGCAGCGTCTTGCGATCGCGCTCGGGCTGGCGGCCGGTTATCGCTGGCCCAACCTGGTACAGGGGCTGGATGGCTGCTGGCTGGCGCTGATCGCGTTCTGCGCCGTGCATGCGGTGGCGGTCTACTATTTGTCGCTGCAGCGTACCCGGTTGCGCCTCGCGCAGGCTCTCGCGCACGCGCGGGATGCCGAACTGCGGGCATTGCGCCTGCAGGTGAATCCGCACTTCCTTTTTAATACGCTGAATGCGATATCGGGCCTCGTCGCCGCCGGCGACAATCGCGAGGCCAATCGCATGATCAGCCGCGTGGCGGATTTTTTGCGCGCCACCCTCGTGCATGACGGCCGCCATGAACACGCGCTGGCCGAGGAGCTGGCATTGATGGAGGCCTACCTCGGCATCGAACAGGCAAGGCTCGGCGAGCGCCTGCGGGTGACGATGACTGCGGGCCCCGACGTGCTTGGCGCGGCGGTCCCGTACTTGCTGCTGCAGCCGCTGGTCGAGAATGCGATCCGTCACGGTATCGCCCCGCTGGCCACGGCGGGCCGGCTCGACATCCGCGTCGAGCGTAGCGGCGCCAACCTGGCGGTCGAACTGCTCAATGATGGACATCGACCCGTGTCGGCTGCGACTTCCGGCGCCGGGATCGGCCTTGCCAATGTGGCCGAGCGGCTGCGCCACCTGTACGGTGGGGAGCACCGGTTGGTCGCCAACTGGCGCAGTGAGCGCAGCTTCCACGTGCGTCTGACGCTGCCGCTGCGGACTATGGCGGCATGATGCCGGTCCCGATCACCGTCGCGATCGTCGACGACGAGCCGCTGGCGCGGCTCGCGCTCAAGACACGGCTGGCACACAGGCCCGGTTTCGAGCTGGTGGCGGAATATGGAGACGGCGACACCGCCGTCCAGGGACTGGCCGCGCTGCGTCCGGACCTCGTCTTCATGGATGTCGAAATGCCAGGCCGCAGCGGCCTTGAAGCGTTGCGCGCGCTGCCTGTGGACAGCCGGCCCATGGTAATCCTGGTCACGGCGTATGACAGCTTCGCCTTGCAGGCATTCGACCTGGCGGCGTTGGACTATCTGCTCAAGCCAGTCGATGACGACCGTTTCGACGAGGCCTTGGACCGCGCAAGAAGGGCCTTTCCCTGGCACAGGAAGAACGAAGAAGTCCGTTTGCCGGCGCCTGCACCCTGGACGCAGACGTTCACGATACGAACGGGGACGCGCACGGTACTCGTGCGGGCCATCGATGTCGAGCGCATCGAGGCGGACGGCGATTATGCGACGCTGCACGCGGGTGGCAAGACGCACCTGGTGCGGGAACCCCTGCATCTGCTGGCCATGCAGCTCGATCCGCTGCGGTTTCAACGCGTGCATCGTTCGGCAATAGTTCGCATCGACATGGTCGAAGAACTGCGGGCGTTGACCAATCGCGACGCCTTGCTGCGCCTGCGCGACGGCAGCCTGCTGCGCGCAAGCCGCACCTACATGCCGGCGCTGCTGGAGGCACTTGGTCGCCACGAGAACCGGTGCGGGTGATTCCGTACTAGTTCGGGAAGTAGCAGGCGCGCAGGCGGGCGTAGTCGTAGAAATGGCTGGCCGGGGTTAGCTTGGTTTGGTCGCATGCGCGTTTGAAGTCCGCTTCCTTTTCGTTGTACAGCATGCGGACCAGCGTGCGGCCCTCGTCGTTGACGTAGACATCCCATTGGATGTTGGCGGCCATCGGCGCGACCGCTTCGCCGCGCCAGTTGCTGTTGTCGTAGCTGTAGGTCGCCGCGCGCGGCAGCGGTTCGGACATGCCGGGCAGTCCAAGGATGGCCGCCATCGGGATGACGATTTCCGCGTGGCTGAAACGCAGCTTGGCGGCATGCGACAGGTCGCCTTTGGCGATGGCGTCCACTTCACTGAAAAAATCGACAAACAGCGTTTGCGCCATGCGGTAATTGACGCCGTTATTTTCGCTGATGCCGGGTCCCTTGGTGTAGAAGGCGATGGCGTCCTCGGTGGCCGCGAACACCGCCGCCTGCGGTGCCGGCATGTAGCGGGTGAAGTCGGCTTTCAGTTCGGCCCTCATGTCGGCCGCCGCCGAGTAGAGGTCGTACAGTGCCTGCGCCGCGTCGATGGCGGACTTGATCTCGGTGTCGCCGTCGCCCGTCAGCTTGTTGGTGAACTGCTTGTCGGCGCTGGTATAGCTGAAGGTGCCGGTGTTGGCCGCGCTGTAGCGGCCCTGATCCAGCCCGGCGACGAAGGCCTGCGTGAACAGGCGTTCCAGCACCGCCCTGGCGGCCGCCGCAACCTGTGGCTGCGCCAGGATGGCGGTTTCGCGCGCGCGCAGTTCGTCGCTCCGGACCCAGGCCTGGTATTCCTGGCTGGCCTGCCAGGTGGCGTACAGCGGATCGCCGCTGTCGGCCACCGCGTCCTGCTTGGCGCTGAGTTTATGGAAGTAGAGCAGATAGCGGTCGGTGCCCGCAGGGCGGCTTTCGTGATTCATTTCCGCGCGCGGCGTCAGCGATGGTGGACGCGCGATCAGCGCCTGCAGCTTGGGTTGCTGCGCCACCAGCGAGCCGGCGAAGTACTCGCCGCTGTCGACCGCGCGGTCCTTCCCGGAGGTGACGAGCAGGATGCGGCGCTGCGCAGTTGCGGCGTCATTGAACAGTTGCGGCAAGCGGCGGACCATGCGCTCCGCCAGCTGCTTGTGCTCCGTCACGCCCTGCATGGTCTCGTTGCCGTAGCCAGGCTTGGTGATGCCGGCCACGCCGTAGCCCAGCAGCGCATTGGCCTTCATCATTTGCAGCAGGTCGTCGCCCAGTTGCGCGCCCAGCGGCGTCAGCGCCTTTTCCTTTTCCGCCAGCTGCCAAAGCTTGTACAGCGCCAGGTCTGTCTTCATGCTGCTCAAGCCGCGTGACCCGTGCCGCGCCAGCAGCTGGGTGTAGACCGCGCGGTACCCTTGCGGCGGCGCCTCGTAGCTGGCGCTGGCCTGCTGCGGTTGATATGGCGTCTTGGTCTGGTAATACTGCTGGCCGGACGCGTTCAACAGCAACAGGGACAGGGCGGCGCCGGCCGCGAGGCGTGGTGGTTTCATGGTTTAGAAGTCTACGCGAACATTCACGCTGGCGGTGCGCGGCGAACCGACGTTCAGGTAGTTCTCCTGGTAGTAGGTCCAGTATTTGCGGTTGGCGATGTTGGAGATGTTGGCGCGCACGCTGACCATCTTGCCGAAGTAGCGGTGACGGTAGTTGAAGCCCGCGTCGAACAGCGTATAGGCCGGCAGCGTGTTGACGTTGGCCGCATCCATCGGCAGCTCACCCAGGTACTGCGTGCCGGCGTGCAGCGCCAGGCCAGGCAGCACGTCGCGCCAGGTCGCCTGCACCGACACCTGGCGGCGCGGCGCGCCCACGGCGCGCTTGCCGCCGTAGCCCGGCGCGGCGTTTTCCAGCGTCGCGTCGAGCAGCATCAGGCCACCTTCGATCGACAGGTTCTTCGTCGCCTGCACCACGGTGTTGAATTCCACGCCCTGGTACTTGGTTTCGCCATCTTCCACGAAGACGTTGGCGCCATTGGTGTACTGCGCGCCGCGCTTGATGTGGAACAGCGCCGCGCTGGCGTTCCAGAAGCTGCGCTCCGTCTTGATGCCGACTTCCGCCTGCTTGCTCTTGAGCGGTGCGAAGGTCTGGTTGGCGTTGACGGTGGACGTCGGCGCGCTGGAGGCCTGCTCCATCGCCTCGACGTAGCTGCCGTAGACGGTAGTATCGGCGGCCGGCTTGTACATCAGGGCCACGGTCGGCGTGGTGCGCTGCGCGGGGTAGTTGGCGGTGACCGCGCCCTTGGTGGAGTAGGCGGTGTCGTTGTAGCGCGTGTAGCGGGCGCCGGCCAGCACCGACCAGTTGTCGGTCAGCTTGACGGTGTCGCTGGCGAAGGCCGCCTCCTGGCGGGTGGTTTCGTCGCGATAGGTGCCGCCGCTCCAGTTGATGCCGCCGACGTTGATGATGTTGGGCGCGTACAGGTTGCCGTTGCCCAGATAGGTCTTGGGCGTGACCGCCGAGGAGGTCGACGACAGGTTCTGCGAGCTCACGCCGGCGACGATTTCATGCGCCAGGCCGAAGGCGTTGACCTTGCCTTCGAAGCTGGCCTGCGCCTGGTCGAAGTGGTAGCCGTGCAGTTCGGAGGTGACGCGGTCCTTGTAGTCAGCTTTGTTGCTGGTGATGTAGTACTGGTCCTTCTTGTAAACGCGCGTCGAACTCGAGGTGCGGTACGACAGGTTCGCCACCCATTCTGGGCTCATGCGGTATTCCACGCCGACGGTGGACAGCGAGTATTCGACATCGCTGCCCGCGCCGATGCTATTGAGTTTCGTGTCGCCGGCGACCGGCTTGGGCACCACGTACAGCGGCGAGATCACCACGTCGGTGCCACCCACGCTCTTGCGGCGCTGGTAGATCGCATCGTAGGTCAGCGCCACGTCGCTGGAGACGCGCCATTCCAGGTTCAGGCCCGCCGCATTGCGCTTGATCGAGCCGCTTTCCTCCTGCACGCCGCCATCTTCGTGCAGCAGGTTCAGACGGTAGCCGAAGCCGCCTTCTTCGCCAAGGCGGCCGCCGGTGTCGATATGTTCCTTGATCGCGCCGCCTTCCTGGTAGCCCATGGCCGCGCTGAAGCTCTTGTCGGTGGTCGGGCGCTTGCTGACATAGTTGACGATGCCGCCCGGTGAACCGAAGCCGTACATAAAGCCGGTCAGGCCCTTGAGCACTTCCACGCTCTCGAACATCTCCAGCGGCATTTCGGTGCCGCGGTTGATGTTGGCCAAGCCGTTGATCTTGTAGCCGTTCAGGTCATCGAGGCGCAGGCCGCGCATCTGGATGGTGGCGGGATGGGTGCTGATCGGTGGGCTGATGGCGGTGACCGAGGCGTCGTACTTCAGCACTTCGGAGATGCTGGTGGCCAGGCGGTCTTCGATCTCGTCGCTGCTGACAGCCTTGGTGGAGAAGGGCGTATCCAGTTCCGACTTGCGTCCCAGGGCGCCGCCGCTGACGCTGTCGCCCAGCTTTTTCTTTTCCACTGTCGCCTTGATGACGACCTTGGACAGCGCGCCGTCACTGCCGTCTTCAGCGGCGAAGGCCGCGCCGTGCAAGGCGCACAGGCCGGCGGCCGCAAGGGCCAGGTGCAAACGGGATTTAGCGAAAGGAGTAGTCGGGCGCATAAGGACCTAAAGAAGAGGGGCAATATAAAGCCCGCTATCTTATCGATCGTGTATGACGCCCGTATGACGGCGCGGCTGTTTTTTACGTGATCAGCGCTTCGATTTGCGCCAGCGATGGTGGCGACGCGCCCGGCGCCAGGCAGGCGGCGGCACCTGCGGCCACCGCGAAGCCCAGATGCTGCAAGGGCTGCTGCTGCGGGCGATGCATCATGCTCCACGCCAGCGCTGCGATGCTGGCGTCACCGGCGCCGACGGTGTCGACCACGGTGATCGGCGGCGCCGGCATGTGCCATGCCTCGTCGCCGATGTGCAGCGATGCGCCGGCCGAACCCTTGGTGTACAGGTAGGTGGCGGCAGGGTTCCAGCTTCGCAGCGAGGCGAAGGCGCCGTCGATATCGGCGGTGCGGAACAGGCCTTCCAGGTCTTCCTCCGACACCTTGACCACGTCCGCCAGTTCGGTCATGCGGCGCAGCGTGGCGTCGTAGCGCTGATCCATCAGCAGCCGGTAATTGGGATCGTAGCTGATCCGCACGCCGTCCTGCTTGAGCTGTTCGGCCAGCGCCACCAGCTTGTCCGCCAGCGGCTGGCGCGCCAGGCTGATGCCACCGAAGTGCACCCACTTGCAGTGCGCACGCCAGTCCTGCGGCAGCGCCGCCGCGTCGAAGTGAAGGTCGGCGCTGTCGTCCCCGACGAAGAAGTAGGCCGGCGGGTCGGTGCGGTGCACGATGGCCAGCAGCGGCGACTTGTCGTAGCGCTGGATGAAGCGCAGGTCCAGCCGGGCAGCCTCGCTGGCCTGCCACAGCGCGTCGCCGAAGACGTCGCGGCTGATGGCGCCGGCGAAGGCGGTCGGCACGTCAAGGCGGGCCATGGTGCGCGCCACGTTCCAGGTCGAGCCGCCGACCTGGCTAAGCCAGTGCTGCTGCGCCGGGTCCTGCACGATCATATCGGTCAGCGCTTCGCCCGCCGCCACGAAGAATGGAAAGGCCGTCATATCAATCCTTCAAAACGTTAAGTACTTCGTAGCAGGCGCCCATGGTGTGATAGTCCACTTTGCCGGCCGGGCTTTTCTCGTCGGTCAGCTTGCTGTTGTCGGCGCCCAGTATGCGGTACCACGCGCCATGCTGGTGATCGACGAAATGCTCCCAGCTGTAGGCCCAGATCTTGTCGTACCAGGTCCAGTAGCGCGATTCGCCGGTGCGGGCGGCCAGCAGTGCGGCGGTGGCCAGGCTCTCGGCCTGCACCCAGAAGTATTTGAGATCGTCGCAAATGCTGCCGTCCGGCGCGAAGCCGTAGTAGATGCCGCCATGCTCATGGTCCCAGGCCTTGGCCAGCGCGGCGTCGAACAGTTCGACGGCGCGCGGCAGCAGCCAGTTGCTTCCGCCCTCGAGTTGTTCGCCGTGACGCTCCAGCAGCAGCAGCAGCTTGGCCCATTCGGTCAGGTGGCCCGGCTGATAGCCCCATGGACGGAAGATATTGCTCTTGTCATGGCGGTTGTATTCGGTGTCGACCGACCAATCGGCGTGGTAGTGCTCCCAAATCAGGTTGTCGGCCAGCGCGGCCTGGCGTTGCGTGATGTTGCGTGCCAGTGTTTCGGCGCGCAGCAGGTAGGCGCGTTCGCCGGTCGCCTCGAAGGCGGCGATCAGCGCTTCGCAGGCGTGCATGTTGGCGTTCTGGCCGCGATAGGGATCGAGATAACTCCAGTCGGAACTGGCTTCATCGGCATACAGGCCGTACGCGGATTGCCAGAAGCGGCGCTCCATCAACGCGAAGGTCTCGGCGATCCACTCGCGGGCCTGGGTCTCGCCGGCCATCAGCGCATGGCTGTATGCCAGCAGCACGAAGGCCAGGCCGTAGCAATGGTTGGTGCCGTCGGTGACGGTGCCAGCGCCGTTGTTCCAGTCCAGCTGCCAGGCGTAGCCGCCGGTTTCGGTGTTGCGGTGCGCCTTGCGCAGGAAGTCCAGGCCGTGCCGTAGGCGCTGCTGGTCCGCCGCCTCGCCGAACTGGCGCCACGCCATCGCGTAGGTGAACACGAAGCGCGTGCTGCTGACCAGGTGACGGGTGCGGGCGTCGTAGACCGTGCCGTCGTCCTTGTAGAAGTGATAGAAGCCGCCGCTGACATCCACGCAACGGTCATCGTAGAAGTGCTTGGTGTGGCGTATGTGGTTCAGCAGCGTCGAGCGGGATTGAAAATCTGGCACCATCGTCAGGTCCGTGTTTGGGTTGGAAAGCGGGCCGTCTTTGTATGGCGGGCCCCGTGTGTGTTTTCAGGCGCGCAGCAGTCCCCCCGTTCGGTCCTTTCGAACCGAACGTCCTGCGGCGTAACCTGGATTGCAAAGTCTATTTCTGTATGCGCCAGCCGTCGAATACTGTGCTGGCGCGGACGACCAGCTCCACCGGAGCTATCTTCTCAACCGGTTCTTCCTGCTGCCCGCTGAGCAGCAGCTCCACACCCAGCGCGCCCAATGCCTTTTTGTCGATGCGCAGCGTCGTCAGCGGGCGGTGTCCCAACACGGCGGTTGCGATGTCGTCGAAGCCGACGATCGCGATATCGTGCGGGACCTTCAAACCCTTGGCCAGGCAGCAGCGCATGGCCACCAGCGCGGCGCTGTCGTTGTAGCAGAATACGGCGTCCGGCGGATGGGGCAGGGACAGCAGCTGCTCCATCGCTTCCCAGGCGCCCGTTTCGAGATCCACGCCATCCGGCAGTCCCGCCTCCAGGCGGGGATCGGCCAGGATCCCTTCCTCGAACAGCGCCTGCCGATAGCCGCGCGCGCGTTCGCGGATGCTGTAGTGCGACAGCGGACCGGAAATGAAGCCCACGCGCGTGCGGCCGGTGTCGATCAGGTGTTTCGTGGCCAAATAGCCGCCCATCATATTGTCCGGGTTGACCGAGCTGTAACCGCGCAGCTTCATATCGATCAACACCAGCTGCTTGCCGGTCGAGCGTAGCGCGCTCAGTGTCTCCGGCTCGAAGAACCCGGCGCAGACGATACCGTCCGGCGCATGCATGCGTATCTGGTCGATCAAGCCGTCCGCCGGACCGACCGCCATGAAGGACAGCACAATGCCTTGCTTGCGGCAAGCCTCTTCCGCGCCGTGCAGCACCGGCGAGTAGAACGGGCTGCTCGACGCCGTGTTGTGCTGGCGGTGCAGCAGGAACGTCAGGCGGCGCAGGCGCTTCGGCCGCAGCTTGCAAAAGTCGTAGCCCAGTTCCCGTGCCGCTTCCAATACCATCTGGCGGGTCGCCTCGGTCAATCCCGGTTCGTTTTTCAGCGCTCGCGAGATGGTCCCCGTGGACACCCCGGCGACACGGGCGATATCCCGTATCGTCACTCCGGCGACATTCGTGGCATTGCCCATCTAACCTCCAAGTATCTCTATGATGCTGCTCGCGGCTGGGGGCCATCGGCAGGATTCTGTGTGAACGCAGTCTTGCATAAGCATCTACGCGCGGTCAAACGCCATGCAGACTTTGACTAAAAGTTTAGCTCAATTTACTAAACATGCCAGTTTTAGCCCTCCGGCGCGTGGCAGCAGTGGCGTCCCGCCTATATCACCATGTTTAGTGAGGATGGCTAAACTGGGCCCGAATTTCGCGGGATGTTTGACCGCCGGACGGCGCGCATGCAGAATCTTTTTCATTAATATAAAAACCATCCATACAGGAGACAGACTTATGGAACACGTTGCATCGGCAGCCATGCGTACTCGCGGCCAAACGGATCAGGCGGGGCAGGGCAACACCGTCCCGCTGATCATCATCACGCTGCTGTTCTTCATGTGGGGCCTTCTGACGTCGCTGAACGACGTGCTGATACCCCACCTGAAATCGATTTATACCCTTAATTATGTGCAGGCGATGCTGGTGCAGTTCTGCTTCTTCGGCGCCTACTTCATCGTCTCGCTGCCGGCCGGTATGCTGATCAAGCGTATCGGCTACCAGCGCGGCGCGGTCAGCGGCCTGGTACTGGCGGCCGGCGGCTGCGCGCTGTTCTATCCCGCTTCGATGAACGGCTACGCGCTGTTCCTGCTGGCCTTCTTCGTGCTCGCCAGCGGCATCACCATCCTGCAGGTGGCGGCCAATCCGTATGTGACGGTGCTGGGCGCCCCGGCCACCGCGTCGAGCCGGTTGACGCTGACGCAGGCCTTCAACTCGCTGGGCACCACCATCGCGCCGACCTTGGGCGGCATCCTGATCCTGTCCGAAGGCGCGCCCGCCGTGGCCAACCTGGTCAAGACCAAGGCCGAGGAAGCCGCCGCCGTGCAGATGCCATATCTGGTGCTGGCCGCCGCGTTGCTGGCATTGGCCATCCTGTTTGCGCTGGTGCGCCTGCCGAAAATGACTCACGCGGAAGAGGAGGGTGGCGTCATCTCCACCGTCGAGAAGTCGGTGCTGGCGCACCGCCATCTGGTGCTGGGCGCGATCGGCATCTTCCTGTACGTGGGCGGTGAGGTCAGCATCGGCAGCTTCCTGATTAACTTCCTTGGCGAGGCCAATGTCGCCAGCCTGCCTGCCGGCGCCGCCGCGCACTACGTCAGCTATTATTGGGGCGGCGCGATGGTTGGGCGCTTCATCGGCTTCGCCGTGATGCGTTACGTTAGTCCGGGCAAGGCGCTGGCGTTCAACTCGGCGGCCTCCATCGCTCTGATCCTGACGGCCATCTTCGGCGGCGGCGCGGTCGCCATGTGGGCCATCATCGCGGTAGGCCTGTTCAACTCCATCATGTTCCCGACCATCTTCAGCATGGCGCTGCACAAGCTGGGCAAGCAGACCGGCCAGGGCTCCGGCATCCTGTGCATGGCCATCGTCGGTGGCGCCGTGGTGCCCTTCGTGCAGGGCCTGCTGGCCGATTCCATCGGACTGCAATGGTCGTTCTTCGTGCCGGCCGCCTGCTATACCTTCATTCTCTATTTCGGCGTGAAGTACGCCAGTATGTACTCCACCCGCTAAGAGAGGAAATCATGCGTGCTGAATTGAATTTACGTCCGCTGGCGATTGCGCTGGCGGTTGCGATGGCGCTCGCCGCCGCAACGGTGATAGTCGTTGCCGTCTCCCTGCCGGCGTATGCCGCCGAGGCCACGCCGCCCGTTCCCGTTCCCGTGGCCGAGCGCACGTGGATGGATACGTCGCTGAGCGCCGACCGGCGCGCCGAACTCGCGTTGAAGGCCATGACGCAGCCGGAGAAACTGAGCTGGGTAATGGGCTGGTTCGGCTCCGACTTCCGAGACAAGAAGCGCAATCCCGCCGCGCTGCCTTTCTCGGCGGGCTATATCCCCGGAACGCCGCGTCTCGGCTTACCGGCCTTGTTCGAGACCGATGCCGGCCTGGGTGTGGCGACGCAGGCCACCAAGACTCCTCGTGAACGCACCTCGCTGCCGTCCGGCCTGGCCACTACCGCCACCTGGGACCGCAAGCTGGCCTACAACGGTGGCGCGATGATCGGCGCGGAGGCGCGCGCCTCCGGCTTCAACGTGATGTTGGCCGGCGGCGTGAACCTGCTGCGCGAACCGCGCAACGGCCGCAATTTCGAATACGCGGGTGAAGATCCGCTGCTGGCCGCCACCATGGTGGCGCAGCAGGTAAAGGGCATCCAGTCGAATCACGTGATCGCGACGATGAAGCACTTCGCCGTCAACGACCAGGAGACCGGCCGCTTCGTAGTCGACAGTCGCATCGGCGACGCCGACAACCGCATGTCCGACCTGCTGGCCTTCCAGCTGGTGCTGGAGCAGTCCGACCCCGGATCCGTCATGTGCGCCTACAACCGCCTGAACGGCACCTACGCCTGCGAGAACGACTACCTGCTCAACCAGGTGCTGAAGAAGGACTGGGGCTACAAGGGTTACGTGATGTCCGACTGGGGCGCGGTGCACAGCACCGTGGCCGCCGCCAACAACGGCCTCGATCAGGAATCGGCCTGGGAGTTCGACAAGAGCGCTTACTTTGGCGCCGCGCTGGAGGAGGCGGTCGCCAACGGCCATGTGCCGCAGGCGCGCCTGGACAACATGGTGTTCCGCATCCTGCGCGCCATGTTCGACAAGGGCGTGGTCGATCATCCGGTGGCGGAAGGCGGGGCGATCGACTTCGCCGCGCACGGTGTGGTCAGCCGCACCGATGCCGAGGAGGGCATGGTCCTGCTGAAGAACGCCGGCGGCGTGCTGCCGTTGAAGGCCGGTGCAAAGAAGATCGTCGTCATCGGCGCGCATGCGGATGTGGGCGTGCTGGCCGGTGGCGGATCGTCGCTGGTGTATCCGGTGGGCGGCAGCGCCGTCACCGGCATCGGGCCGGCCAGCTGGCCCGGTCCGGTGGTCTACCATCCGTCGTCGCCGTTGAAGGCGATCCAGGCGCGCGCGCCAGGCGCCAGCGTGGTCTATCACGATGGCGTGGACGCCGCAGCCGCAGCCCGCGCGGCGACCGATGCCGATGTGGTGCTGGTGTTCGCGCAGCAGTGGGTGGGCGAATCTGTGGACGCCGTCTCGCTGTCGCTGCCGGACAACCAGGATGCGCTGATTGCCGCCGTGGCCAAGGCCAACCCGAAGACGGTGGTGGTGCTGGAGACCGGAGGCCCGGTGCTGATGCCTTGGCTGGGCCAGAGCGCAGCCGTGCTGCAGGCGTGGTACGCCGGCACCAGCGGCGGCGAGGCCATCGCACGCGTGCTGTTCGGCGAAGTGAATCCGTCGGGAAGGCTGCCGGCCACATTCCCTGTATCGGCAAGCCAGTTGCCACGGCCCGTGCTCGATGGCGATCCGAAGGACGAGAGCAAGCGCTTCGATGTCAACTATCACGAAGGCGCGGCGGTCGGCTACAAATGGTTCGACCTGAAAGGACTGAAGCCGTTGTTCCCGTTCGGTCACGGCCTGTCGTACACGCAGTTCGCTTACTCCGGCCTGGCCGCCAGCCAGAAGGACGGCAAGCTGCAGCTGCGCTTCAAGGTGACCAACACCGGCGCCGTGAAGGGCAAGGACGTGCCGCAGTTGTACGTGGCGCCGCAAGGAATCAAGTGGGAAGCACCGAAGCGGCTGGCCGGCTGGGACAAGGTCGAGCTGGCGCCGGGTGAAACCAAGGAAGTCAGCGTGAGCGTCGATCCGCGCCTGCTGGCGATGTTCGACAGCCGCTCCAAGACCTGGCGCATCGCCAAGGGCGGCTACAAGGTACTGCTGGCGCATGACGCGGCGGATACCGGAGCGGCCAGCATTACCGTGCAGCTGCCGCAACGCGTACTGGATGTCGCCGGCAAGGCCGGCAAATAAACCAACCATAAAAAAGAGCGAAATGATGAGACAACTATATAAATTCTGCGCGGCCGCCTTGATGTTAAGCGCTTGCGGTATTGTTAGCGCTATCGACGCCCACGGCGGCGCAGGCAAGGCCGATTTCGTCAGCGTGAAAAAGACGCACTTCAGTCGCAAAGGCCAGGCCTACTACATCGTCGGCGCGAACTTCTGGTATGGCGGCTACCTTGGCGCGGCGAGCGGCGTCGGCGAACGTGCGCGCCTGCTGAAGGAGTTGGACAATATGCACGCGTTGGGCATCAACAACCTGCGCGTGCTGGCGGTATCCGAGAAGACCGAGATGAAGAGCGCCGTGCGCCCCGCCACAACGGCGGCGCCGGGCCAGTACGACGAGGAACTGCTGGCCGGCCTGGACTTCCTGCTGGCCGAAGTGGCCAAGCGCGACATGACGGTGGTGCTTTACCTGAACAACTTCTGGCAATGGTCGGGCGGCATGACGCAGTACCTGAACTGGTTCGAGGGCACGCCGGCGCTGGACCCGAACGTCACCCATGAATACGATGATTTCATGAAGAAGACTGCCGGCTTCTATCGCAACGCCGCCGCGCAGGCCGAGTACCGCAACGTGATCGCGAAAATCGTCAAGCGCGTCAACACCATCACCGGCAAGCCGTATTCCGAGGATGCCAGCATCATGTCGTGGCAGCTGGCGAACGAGCCGCGTCCTGGCAGCGGCGCGGCCACGCCCGAGGAAAAGGCGGTCTACGTCAAGTGGGTGGACGAGGTGGCGGGCTACATCCATAGCCTGGACAAGAACCACATGGTCAGCAGCGGCAGCGAGGGCCTGGCCGGCTCCGCGCAAGACGCGCAGCTCTACCAGGATGCCCACCGCACCCACAACATCGATTACCTGACCTATCACCTGTGGCCGAAGAACTGGGGCTGGTTCGATTCGAAGGACCCAACCGGCAGCTGGGACGGTGCCATCGCCAAGAGCCGCGATTATCTGAACTCGCACATCGAGCTGGCGAAGAAGTTGAACAAGCCTATCGTGCTGGAGGAGTTTGGCCTGGACCGCGATGGTCCATCGTTCAGCGTCAAGGCCACCACCAAGATCCGCGACCGCTTCTACCGCGAGGTGTTCGACATCATCTACCGGCGCGCCAGCAAGGGCGATCCGATCGCCGGCTTCAACTTCTGGGCATGGGGTGGCGCCGGCCGCGCGGCCAATGCGGACTACTGGTGGAAACCGGGGAATGACTTCGTCGGCGATCCGCCGCAGGAAGAGCAGGGCCTGTACTCGGTGTTCGATTCCGACGTCAGTTCGCTATTGCTGATCAAGGAATACGCCGACCGTCTGCACGCCATCAAACACTGAGGAGTCGCCCTGTGAAACGCTTGTTGGTCTTGTTGGCGATGGTAGTCTGCGCAAACGCCGGCGCACAGAAGTTCGAAGGGTTGGGCGCCACCCCGCAAATGGGCTGGAACAGCTGGAACACCTTCGCCTGCAATATCAACGAGCAGCTGATACGCGACACCGCCGACGCGATGGTCAAGCTGGGCCTGAAGGATGCGGGCTACGAGTACGTCAACATCGACGATTGCTGGCACGGCACGCGCGACAAGGACGGCGTGATTCGTCCCAACGCGGAGCGCTTCCCGTCGGGGATCAAGGCGCTGGCGGACTATGTGCACAGCAAGGGCCTCAAGCTGGGCATCTATTCGGACGTGGGCGCGACCACCTGCGGCGGCCATCCCGGCAGCCGTGGGCACGAGTACCAGGACGCGATCACCTACGCATCGTGGGGCATAGACTACGTCAAGTACGACTGGTGCGACAGCAAGGGCCTGAGCCCCGTCGGCGCCTACACCACCATGCGCGATGCGATCCGCAGTGCGGGCCGGCCCATGATGTTCAGCATGTGCGAATGGGGCGAAAGCAAGCCGTGGGAATGGGCGGCGGACGTCGGCCACTCCTGGCGCACCACCGGCGATATCTATCCATGCTGGGACTGCGAGTTCAATCACGGCTCGTGGTCGCAGTTCGGCGTGCTGCGGATACTCGACAAGCAGGCGGGCCTGCGCAAGTTCGCCGGGCCGGGGCACTGGAACGATATGGACATGCTCGAAGTGGGCAACGGCATGAGCGAGGACGAGGACCGCGCGCACTTCGCCATCTGGGCGATGATGGCGTCGCCGCTGATCATGGGGAACGATTTGCGCAGCATGCCCGAGGCCACACGCCGCATCCTGGCCAACAAGGACGTGATTGCAATCAGCCAGGACAAGCTGGGCGTGCAGGCCTTGAAGTATATGGACGGCGCCCATCTGGAATACTGGGCCAGGCCGTTGGCCGGCGGCGACTGGGCGGTGATGGTGCTTAACCGCGGCGAGCAGGCGACGACGATCAGTTACGACTGGAAGAAGCACGTCATCGGCGATGACCTGAGCAAGCGCGAGGCGGATTTCAAGAAGACCGTGTACAACTGGACCGAAATCTGGAGCGGAAAATCCGGCGACACCAGCAAGAAGCTCGAAAGCAAACTCGCACCGCATAGCGTGCTGCTGTTACGCCTGAAGGTGCGCGGATGAATCGCAAGTTGATGCTATTGGCGGTGCTGGCGTGGACCGGCGCGCAGGCGGGCGACCATTGGGGACCCTACAACGCGGAGTTCCCGGCCGCCAGCGACGGCCTGCTAAAGAAGGTGACGCAGGGTGAGATCTTCACTTCGGCCCAATCGCAGCCGTTCAGCGTGAGCGGCTGGTTCAAGCCATCGGAGGCGGTACCCGGGCGGACATTGATGGCTGGTGTGACCGGAGCCCAGGCAGGCATTGGATGGTTCCTGTGCAGCGTGGATGGCAAGTTCGGCTTCTGCGGCTATGGCGTGGAGGTGGTTTCGCCGCTGGAGCTGGCGCCCGGCGAGTGGGTACACCTGGCGGCCAGCTATGACGGCAGGACGATGACGCTGTACGCGAACGGCAGCGTGGTGGCGCAACGCAACGTGGCGTTGCCGGCGTCCCGGGCGGGCGACGGTAATTCGGCCGCGCAGATATTGCTGGCGCCGCGCAGCAGAGCGGGCGCCGGGTACGCGGGGCGCATCGCAGGCTTCGTGGTCGGCAGCGCCGTGGTGGATGCGGAAGCGGTCCGCGCTGCGGCCGCGGCCCAGCCCAGCGAAGCGCTGATCAATTTCGAGACCGGCAGTCCATCATGGCCTATCCAGATCCGCCAGATGTACGGCCAGACCGCGCCGCAAGATCCATGGACGCTGCCGAAATCCGGATCGCCGTTGCAGGAGCCGAAGGCCAAACCGGCCTACAACGGCCCGGCGCTGGCGCAGGGCGGCCCCAATCTCTGGACGCTCAAGTCATGGAAGCTGCAGGCGGCGCCGCAGGTGCGCGCTACGCCGGCGCAGATATCGTCGCCCGGATTCGATGCAGCCGGCTGGTATCAAACCACCACGCCCGGCACCGTGTTGACCACACTGGTCGACCGGGGCGTCTATCCCGATCCCGATTATGGCCTGAACAACCTGGCGATTCCCGAATCGCTGAACAAGCAGGATTACTGGTATCGCACGCCGTTCGAACTGCCTGCCGCATTCAAGGCCGGGCAGCACCTGTTCGTGACCTTCAAGGGCGTGAACTACGAGGCGGAGGTGTGGATCAACGGCCGCAAGCTGGGCGGCATGAAGGGCGCCTTCGTGCGTGGCACCTTCGACATCAGCCCTTACCTGAAGCTCAGGGGCCAGAACGTCGTCGCCGTCAAGGTCTCGCCGCCACCGCACCCCGGTTTGCCGCAAGAGGAATCGATGACCGCCGGCGCGGGGGAGAACGGCGGCACGCTGGCGCAGGACGGTCCGACCTTCATTGCCTCCGAAGGGTGGGACTGGATACCGTCCGTCCGCGACCGCAATACCGGCCTGTGGCAGGACGTGGAACTGCGCGCGACGCGCGAGCTCAAACTCGGCGACGCGCAAGTTATCACCGCGTTGCCAAAGGCCGACAACAGCGTGGCCGACGTCAGCATCGAAGCCGCCGTGACCAATCTGTCCAAGGCGCCACTGCGGGCGACGGTGCGCGCCACCATCAGCCGGCGCGACGGCGGCATGAAGCCCATCCTGGTCAGCAAGAACGTGACGCTGGCGCCGGGCGAGCAAAGCGTGCGCTTCACGCGCGCCGACTTCGCCGCGCTCAGGCTCCAACATCCGAAGTTGTGGTGGCCGAACGGCTACGGCGCGCCGGACCTGCACGACCTGAAGCTCGAAGTGCTGCAAGGCGCGCAGCTGTCGGACCAGGCCAGCAGCCGCTTCGGCGTGCGCGCAGTGACGTACGAACTGTCGCTGGTCGATCAAAGCGGCCACCTGCGCCGCGTGGAGGCGGACTTCACCAAGGGCCGCGAACTGGGTGTGCGTATCACCGACGCGCGCCACCAGGCGATCAAAAAGCTGTCCGACAATAACTGGGCCACCGGCTTGCGGCCCGAGGCCGAAGGCACGGCGGCGATACGTCCGCTGGAAGAGACCACGCTCAGCCCCTTCCTGGTCATCAAGGTCAATGGCGTGCGCATCGCGGCGCGCGGCGGAAACTGGGGCACGGAAGACTGGCGCAAGCGCATCGAGCGTGAACGGTTGGAGCCTTACTTCCGCCTGCACCGCGATGCCAACGTCAACATCATCCGCAACTGGGTCGGGCAGAACACCGAGGACGCCTTCTTCGACCTGGCCGACGAATATGGCCTGATGGTTTTGAACGACTTCTGGGCCTCGACCCAGGACTACAACCTCGAGCCGCAGGACGTGAACCTGTTCGTCGACAACGCGCGCGACGTGGTCAAGCGCTATCGCAACCACCCGTCGGTGGTGCTGTGGTTCGGCCGTAACGAGGGCGTGCCGCAGCCGGTACTGAACGAGGCGCTGGAGTCGATGATCTATCAGCTGGACGGCACGCGCTGGTACACCGGCAGTTCCAACCGTATCAACCTGCAGAACAGCGGCCCGTACAACTACCAGGCCCCGGCCAGCTATTTCACCGAGCACGCCAAGGGCTTCTCGGTGGAGGTGGGCACGCCGTCCTTCCCGACGGTGGAGGCGCTGCAGGCAGCGGTGCCGGCCACCGACCAGTGGCCGCTGGGGGACACCGTCAGCTATCACGACTGGCACCCGGACGGCAACGGCAGCATCAAGTCCTTCACGACGGCGATGGCGAACGAGTACGGCGCGCCGGCCTCGCTGGTGGATTTCGAACGCAAGGCGCAGCTGCTCAACTACGAGAGCCACCGCGCCATCTTCGAGGGCATGAACGCTGGCTTGTGGCGCCAGAACAGCGGCCGCATGCTGTGGATGACGCAGCCGGCTTGGCCCAGCACCATGTGGCAGATCATGAGCCACGATTACGACACGCACGGCGCCTATTATGGCGTTAAGAGTGCGGCCGAGCCGGTGCACGTGCAAATGAACCTGCCGGATTATCAGCTGATGGTGGTGAACAATCCCGCCACCGCGCTGGATGACGCCACCTTGTCCTGGTTCGCGTGGACGGTGGATGGCAAGATGGTCGGCCATGGCGACCGGCCGGTGCGGGTTGCCGCCGTGTCCACGTCGGAGAACATCGATGTCGGCATCGGTGCGCTGCTGGCACAGCACAAGCTGATTGTGCTGAAACTGAGCCTGAAGGACGCCGGCGGCAACCAGCTGTCGCAGAACGTCTACTGGCCTAGCGCCACGCCGGCCGACCAGCAGGAGCTGAACAAGCTGGCCTCCGTGCAGTTGGGCGTCTCCGCGCGTTGGGCCAAATCCGCGCCGGACGGCGAACGCAAATTGGAAGTCACGCTCAGCAACCGCAACGCCGCGCCAGCGCTGGGCGGCAAGCTGACGTTATTCAACGCGGCTGGCGAGCGGATTTTGCCGGTCTATTACTCGGATAACTATCTGGGCCTGATGCCGGGTGAGGCGCGCACAGTCACCATCGCATTCAAAGGGCGGGGCGACGTGCGGCTGGACCTGCGCGGCTGGAACGTGGCGCCGCAATCGCTGGCCATCGGCAGCGAGGCCGGCCTGACTGGCGACGGCAGCGCATGCGGCACCACGCCGGTTCCGCGCAAGGTGGAGTATTCGTGGATGTCCGTGCAGCGCTGGCAGCAGATGTTCCGCGACCAGACCGCGATCGCCGACGCGGGCGGCGTGGACCTGCTGTTCGTTGGCGACTCGATCACCGAAGGCTGGAACAAGGCTATATGGGACCAGTCCTTCGGCGCCTGGCATCCGGCCAACTTCGGCATCGGTGGCGACCACACCGGCAACGTGCTGTGGCGGCTGGAGAACGGCCACGCGGACAAGCTGCATCCCAAGGTTGTGGTGCTGACGATCGGCGTGAACAACTTCTTCCACTGCAGCGCCACGCCGGCCGAGGTGTTCGACGGGGTGCAAGCGGTGCTGGCCAAACTGCGCACGCTGTACCCCGATGCCCGCGTGCTGCTGAACGCCGTGCTGCCGTACGAGCAATCGGCCAAGAGCCTCAAGCGCGCGCAGGTCGCGGAGTTGAACCGCATGATCGCCAAACTGGATGATGGCCGCCATGTGTTCTTCCACGACTACGGCACGCATTTCCTGCAACCGGATGGCGACATGTCGCCTGAGGTGATGGCCGACTTCCTGCATCCAACCGCAAAGGGGTATCAGATCTGGTCCGACGCGATGCTGCCGGACCTGCGCAAGTTGATGGGCGCCGAGCCGATAGCCGCAGCCGATCCGCACGTGGCGCGCATGGGGCGTGGCGAGGTCCGCGAGGACGGTGCTGTGCGCTTCGGCTATCCCGGCGTGAGCTTCTTCCTGAACTTCCAGGGCACGCGCCTGGAGGCCGAGGCGGAAGCCAGCGGCGGCAACAGTTATCTGGACGTGATCGTCGACCATGGCGAAGCACGCAAAGTCAGGTTGGCGCCGGGCCGGCAGACGTTGACGCTGTTGGAGGGCGCCAGCGCCGGCGCGCATGAGGTAGAAATAGTCAACCGTTCCGAGACCTGGCATGGCACCGCCGCGCTGCTGCGCTTCGAGACGGACGGCCAATGGCAACCGGCTCCCGTTCTCCCGGACCGCAAGCTGCTGATGCTGGGCGATTCCGTCACCTGCGGCGAAGCCATCGACCGCGTTCCGGGAGCGAAGAAGGAGCCGTCATGGTGGAACGCCCGCGCATCGTACGGCATGGTGATGGCGCGGCAGCTGCACGCGCAAGTGCAGCTGGTCTGCTATGGCGGACGTGGCCTGGTGCGCACCTGGGACAACAAGACCGATGAACTGAACCTGGCCGACTACTATCAACTGACGATTGCGGACAAGGCGCATCCGGTGCCGTGGGACCAGCGCGGCTATCGGCCGGACCTGATCATCAGCGCCATCGGCAACAACGACGTCAATCCCGGCATACCCGAACGCGAACCTTATGTGCAGGCCTACGTGCGGCTGGTCAAAATGCTGTTGCGGGATCACCCCCAAGCACAGATCGCGCTGACCGAAGGCGCCCTGCAGACAGGGGAGAAGAAAACCGCGCTGGTGGACTACCTGAACGAGACGGTACGCCGCACCGGCGACCAGCGCGTGCACTACGTCGCATCGCAGCCCTATCCCGGCGACGCCACCGACGGCCATCCGACCAGGGAGCAAACCGCCAGCATCGCCAACGACCTGCTGCCGCAGGTGCGTGCCATCATGCACTGGTAAGCACAGTCCCCAGCCACGGGGCCAGCAACACCATCAGGATGCCGCTGAAGATCATGGTCAGGCTGGCGACGGCGCCTTCCTGCGGCCCAATCTGGCGCGCAGTGGTCAGCCCGAAGCCATGCGCCGCCGCACCGAACGGCGCACCGCGCGCGATACGCATCCGCAGCGGCATCAAGCCAAGCAGCGCTTGTCCCAGCAGGATGCCGAACAATCCGGTGATGATGACGAATATTCCCGTCAGCTGGGTCGATCCTCCCAGATGGCGCGTCGCCTCCAACGCGAACGGCGTGGACACCGACCGCGCCAACAGGCTTTGCGCCATGCTGCCATGCAGGCCAAGCAGGCGATCCAGCAGCAGCGTGCTGCCCACCGATGCCGCGATGCCGGCGCAACTCCCCAGGCCCAGCGCCAGCCAATGCTGTTTCACCAGATCGCGGTACTGGTAGATCGGCAGCGCAAAAGCCACGGTCGCGGGACCGAGCAGCCAAGGCAGCCAGCGTGTATCGCCGAAGTACTGTGAGAACGGCGTGGACGACAGCTCCACCACGGCGATCAGGATGGCCGACGTGGCGATGGCCGGCGTGAGCCAGAAGTAGCGGTAACGCCGGTACAAGGCCTGGTTCGCATAGAACAGGCCGAGCGTCAGCAGCAGGAACAGCAGGGGTTTCATGCGGTTGCCCCCTTGCGCTGCACGCGCAGGCGACGCAGGCGGCGGCCGCGATCCAGCCGGCACACCCATTCAACGGTGAACGCGGTCGCCAGCAGTACGGCGATGAAACCCAGGCCGATGGCGGCGAACAGCCGCAAGCCCTCGCTCTTCAGCAAACCGGTGAACTGCACCACCGACACCACCAGCGGAATAAAGAACAGCAGCATATTCGACAGCAGCCAGTCCGCGCCATGTTCGACGGCGCCCGGGCGCACAACGCCGCTCAGCAGCAGTGCGACCATCGCCAGCAGGCCGACGATGCCGCCGGAGAAGGGCAGCCCGAGCCAGCTCGCGGCGCGGTCGGCGCCATACCAGGCGGCGATCAGCAACAGCACTTGCGCGACAGTGGAAAAGAGACGTTTCATGAGTCCATTCTAGGCCCGGCCGGTTAAAAGATAAAATGAATTAAAATTATAAAAATCATTCGAATATGGAATAGATGATGGACATCCGTTCGCTGCGCTATTTTGTCGCCGTGGTCGAGCAGCAGAGCTTCAGCCGCGCCGCCGAGCTGCTGCACGTGACCCAGCCCACCGTCAGCAAGATGGTGCAGCAGCTGGAGCAGTCGCTGAACCTGGTGCTGCTGGAGCGCGTCGGCAAGCGCTTCACGCTGACCGACGCCGGCGGCGTGGTGCTGCAGCGCGGCCGCGCGCTGCTGGCGATGCACGAGGAGATGGGCGTCGAGCTGGCGGACCTGCAGCAGCTGCGGCGCGGCGAACTGCGGCTGGGCGTCACGCAGCACGCGCACGCGCTGCTGGCTCCACTGCTGGCGGCCTACCACCGGCGCCACCCGGACATCGAACTCAAACTGTTCGAAGGCGGCTCGCAGTCGATCGAACGTGACCTGCGCAACGGCACGCTGGAAATGGGCACCATGCTCGATTACCCCGCCAACGCCAGCATCTGGCAGGAGTTCGAAGGCTCGCAGCTGGTTCGTTCGCCCTTATGCCTGCTGGCGCCAGCCGATTCGGCCTGGCACGGCCGGCGGCGCGTGGCGCTGCGCGAGCTGGCCGACAGCGCGTTCATCTTCTACGGCGAATCGTTCGCGCTGAACGACATCGTGGAAGACGCCTGCCGGGGAGCGGGATTCAAGCCGCGCATCAGCGGCCGTAGCGGACAGTGGGAGTTCGTGGCGTCATTGGTGCGGCTGGGTGTGGGGATTACGCTGCTGCCCAAGGTGTTCTGCGACACGCTGCCGCGCGCGCAGTTCACGGTGGTGAAGCTGGAGGAACCAGCGCTCGACTGGAAGCTGATGCTGGCCTGGCGGCGCGGCGGACATCTTTCGTTCGCCGCGCGCGCCTGGCTGGACCTGGTCCGAAGTAAAGCTTAGAAGTTAGCGCCGACGCGGACACCGAACATGCGCGGCTCGACGAAGGTGGCTCTCATGAAGCCGCCGTAGGTCGAATCGCCGCTGGTCTTCGCATGGCTGTCCGAGATGTTGCGGACGTAAAGCTCGGCGTGCCATTTGTCGTCCGGCGCTTCCAGCCGCACCG
Organism: Duganella caerulea; assembly: GCF_040362985.1. Classification (NCBI taxonomy): domain Bacteria; kingdom Pseudomonadati; phylum Pseudomonadota; class Betaproteobacteria; order Burkholderiales; family Oxalobacteraceae; genus Duganella; species Duganella caerulea. The sequence goes on from NZ_BPWJ01000002.1 coordinate 538,607, forward strand.
ACGCATCGCCCATCGCATACGCCTTCTGGTTGCGGCCAATGTGCGCGTAGTCCGAATTGAGCAGGTCGAAGTAGGCCTTGTCGCGCCAGTTCACCTTCACGTACGGGATCACCTTGTAGCCGTTTTCCAGGCCGAACTCCTGCGAGAAACTGAGGTTGAACTGGTACTTCGGCGTGTTCGGCAGGTGGTTGCCCTCGATGTTGGCGAGGCGGCGGCCCAGCAGCGCCTTGTCGGACCCGTTGTAGACGGCAGGGCAGGCCGGCAGGCCGAGCTCCGTCCTCACGTCGCACTGGTAGTCGTCGCTGTAGGAATTGAAGTTGTGGACGGAGGTGTTGATGTAGGCGAAACCGCCGCCGACACGGCCACCGCGCCATGGCTTGTAATCCCACTCCAGTTCCAGGCCAGGGATGTTCACCTTGCCGACGTTGATGGTGCGCCAGGTTTCATACACATCGCACTTCGGCTGGTCGGCCGGGCAGGGCAAGCCGTTGTCCGGGATGATCTGGTTGACGAAGTAGGTACCGGTCAGCTGCATGCCCTTGTACTTCATGAAGAAGGCGGTGGCCGAAAGGCTCAGCGTATTGTCCAGGAACTTGCCCTTGAAGCCCAGCTCATAGTTGGTCACGGTCTCCGGATCGTAAGGCAGGAAGGTGACCACGCCCGGTTTGCCGTCCGCGCACTTGTGGTAGTTGCAGCTGTCGGTCTTGTCGGCGAAGCCGCCGGCCTTGTAGCCGGTCGATACCGACGCGTAGACCATCTTGTTGTTGTCCAGCTGCTTCTGCAGGCCGAGGCGCCACGTGACCTTTCTCCAGTCCTGCTTATGGTCGTTGGACGTGGGCGCGCCATACAGGTGATAGGCCGCCACGCTGCCGCCCATGCCCGGCGTGAGGTCGGTGCCGTCGTGGACGTGGAAGCCCGGCGTGCCTGGAGTGCCTTGCGAATACAGGCCGTTGTAGTAGGCCGGGTCGCCGATCCAGTTGGCGCCATAGACTTCGCCGCCCTTATCCTGTTTGCTGTCAAGGCTGTAGCGGGCGCCGACGGTGGCGGTCCAGGTGGGGATGAACTTCCAGTCCGCCTGCGCAAACGCGGCCTTCGCATCGACCTGGCGGTTAGGCTGGTGATACAGCACGCTGCCCACATCACCGTACGGCTTCTGGATGGTGTTGGTGATCTCGTAGTCGATGTTGTTCCGCTCGTGCATCCAGAACAAGCCGCCCACGTACTGCAGGTTACCCAGCTGCTGCTTCAGCTGCGCCTCGTGCACGGTCGACAGGTAGCGCGAATCGAGCGTGCGGTGGAAGGAGTCGGTCAGCGGCCACGTGCCCCAGTTACCGCCGGCCATATTCGGATACTGGCCGTTGACCTGGAACGGCGCCGCGTTCTGCAAGCCCTTGTCGTCGTCGGTGATCTCGTTGCGGCGCTGGTCGGCCACCTGGAAGCTGTAGTCGAAGTTGGTGTGGTCGTTGATGTTCCAGTTGACGCCAGTGCGCAGCGTGCGGATCTTCATGTCGATGTGGCCCGGCACGTTGACGTTGATGTCCCACTTGCCCTGGTCCGTGCAGGCGTAGCGCGTGCCGGCGCCTGCGTCGCAGTCGCGGAAGGCGGCGCCGCCGGCGCTGGAGTCCTGGAACTCCTCATAGGAGGCCTTGGCGGTGACGTCCTTGTTCACTTTCAGCAGCGCGGAGACGCGGCCGGCCCATTCGTTCTGGTTGGTGTAGTACTCGCTCGGACCGACCGGGCGGTTGAAGCGCTGGTCCACATCCGGCTTGCCGTTCGGGACCCAGCCCAGTGCCGGCGCGTTAGCCTCGGTCACGTCGCGGGACTGGTTGGCGTAGCCGTCGCGCTTGACCTTCATGAACGTGGCGCGCAAGGCCAGCGCGTCGTTGACGACGACGTTCTGCACCAGCGACAGCTGCTTCTTGTTGTAGTTGCCGAGGTCCAGATCGGCCTTGCCGTAGTTGCCGGTCCAATCGGGTTTGGCGGGGATGACGTTGATGCTGCCGCCGGTGGAGTTACGGCCGAACAGCGTGCCTTGCGGCCCGCGCAGCACTTCCACCTGATCGAGGTCGAACATCAGCGCCTGCGCGCCCTGCGGCCGTGGCGAGTACATGCCGTCGACGTGGAAGCCGACCGCCGGATCGCCGGTCTCGGTGAAGTTGGTCGAGGTGATGCCGCGGATGGTGATCTGCACCGCCGAATCGAGGCCGGTGTTTTCGATGACGACGTTGGGCATTTCGCCGCTCAAGTCGCGCAGGCTGGTGGCGCCTTTGCGGGTCAGCTGGTCCTGGCTCAGCGCGGTGACGGCGAGCGGGGTGCGCAGCAGCGAAGTCGAATACCGGGTCGCGGTCACTTTGACTTCGGGAATCTGGTCGGGATTGGTGATCACCGGTGCCGCGGCCGCGGCGGTGGATGGCGTGTCGCCGGTAGTGCTGCTGTTAGCGCTATCATTCTGTGCATTCGCTGCGATGGTCATGAAGCCGCAGGCGCTGGCCACGGCCAGGCTCATGAGAGTCCTTCTCGTTGGTTCAAGCATTTCATCTCCTTGTTGTCATTAATTGTGGGCGCTGGTTGCCGCGCCTTATGGTCAGTGGATCGCCTTGGTCCGAGGCGGCCGCGCTCGGGATGTAGCAATCTGACAATTCAGTATTGCACCCCCAAAAGTTGACGGTCAAACGAAACGAAAATAGGCACGGCAGTTTATTTACCTTTACTAAACACGGGGCGTGGTACGTGATCTGCCGTCTCGCAACAACAACAGTCCGGACTTTTTGTTAAGTTTTGTAAGTTTTCCTTGCGAATCCTTGCGGAACGCTGTCGCTGCTTCGCCGCATTCCCCCTGTCGCGTCCCTCTTGGCGGTAAGGAAACGTAACGCCGCGTTCCTCCGGTGGAAATTAATGTCAATGAATTCAATAGGTTAAGTGCTCGCTTCTCTCAGGCAACTCACCCGTCTGTCACAGAAAAGCCGATGCTAGAATAAATTCATCGTTGTAAATAAAGCCACGCAAAGGATTCAGTTATGCAAGTACGCCGTATCGTTCGCCACGCCCTGTTGATCGCCATGTTTTCCGCCCAAGCCGCCCAGGCCGGCACATTGGTGATCGAAAGTTGGCGCGTCGACGACAAGACGTTGTGGGAAAAAGTGCTGCTGCCGGCCTTCGAAAAAAACAATCCCGGCATCGAGGTCAAGTTCGCGCCGACCGCGCCGACCGAATACGACTCCAGCCTGGCCGCGCGCCTGGCCGGCGGCACGGCGGGTGACCTGATCGCCTGCCGGCCGTTCGATGTGTCGCTGTCGCTGTACAAGAAGGGCCACCTGGATAAGCTGGACGGCAAGCCGGGCATGCAGAACTTCCCGGCGACGTCCACGGTGGCCTGGCAGACCGACGACGGCAAGGACACCTTCTGCATGCCGGTGGCCTCGGTGATCCACGGTTTTTTGTACAACAAGAAGATATTCAAGAAGCTGAACCTGCAGCCGCCCAAGACGGTGGATGAATTCTTCGCCGTGTTGGAGGCGCTGAAGAAGGGCGGCGTGTCGCCGCTGGCGCTGGGCACGGCCGACCAGTGGGAATCGAGCCAAATGGTTTATACCAATATCGGCCCCAATTTCTGGCGCGGCGAGGAAGGGCGCAAGGCGCTGATCGCCGGCAAAGCCAAACTGACCGACGCGCCGTTCGTGGAGGCGCTGCAGTTCGAACAGCGGATGGGCACTTACCTGGGCAAGGGCGCCAGCGCGCAAACCTACGGCGACAGCCAGAACCAGTTCGCGCTGGGCCGCGCGGCGATCTATCCAACCGGTTCGTGGGATATCTCGTACTTCGCGCAGACGCCGGGACTGGAACTGGGCGCGTTCCCGCCGCCGGTGCGCAAGGCCGGCGACCCGTGCTTCATCTCCGACCATATGGATATCGGCATCGGCATCAACAAGAAGTCCCGCAACAAGGAGGACGCCTACAAATTCCTGGCCTGGGTGGGCTCGCAGGAATTCGCGGACATCTACACCAACCGCGTGACCGGCTTCTTCTCGCTGTCGAACCATTTGATCTCGGTGCGCGATCCGGTGGCCAAGCAGATGGCGGAATGGCGCGGCAGCTGCGCCTCCACCATCCGCTTCAACGCGCAGGTGCTCAATCGCGGACAGCCCAGCATGGAGAGCGAACTTTGGAACGTCAACGCCCAGGTATTGAACGGCAAGCTGGCGCCCAAGGACGCGGCGACAAAGCTTCAAAACGGTTTTGCGAAGTGGTACAAGCCACAGCAAAAGTAGTATCACACCAATCCCTCCCCTTGATTGTGTGATTCCTTTGGCCGGCGCCGGGCGCGGCGCCGGCTCTTTTTTTGCCCGAATTCTGGAGGCTTACTTGAAACATGCGGTTAATACGGTGCGGCCCTGGCAGTTGCTGATGTTCCTGGCGCCGGCGGTGATCGTCTACTCCCTGTTTAGCGCACTGCCGCTGGTGCAGACGCTGGGACAAGGCTTCTTTAGCGCCGACGACAGCGGCCAGGCGGCCTTCGTCGGCCTGGAGAACTTCCGCACCATTCTGCTCGATCCCGACTGGTCGGCGGGCTTCTGGAATGCCATGGCCAACAACGCCAAGTTCTTCTGCATTCATATGCTGCTGCAGAATCCCATCGGCCTGCTGCTGGCGACCTTGTTTAGTTTAAAAGGCCTGCGCGGCGCCCGTACCTACCGCACGCTGATCTTTTTGCCGACGCTGCTGTCGGTGGTGATCATCGGCTTTATCTGGCAGCTGATCCTGTCGCCGCTGTGGGGCGTGGGCGAAAAGCTGATGGGCTTTGCCGGCCTGGCCGACTGGTTCGCGCCGTGGATGGGGCAAGAGGAAACCGCGTTGGCCACGCTGTCGATGATCTCCGTGTGGCAGTACATCGGCATGCCGATGATGCTGATCTACGCCGCGCTGCTGGCGGTGCCGGAGGAGATCGTCGAAGCGGCCCACGTGGAGGGCGCCAGCGCGCTGCGCATCTTCTGGCAGATCAAGCTCCCTCTGATTTACCCGACGCTGGGCCTTGTGACGATATTGACCTTCGTCGCCAACTTCAACGCCTTTGACCTGATCTACTCGATCAAGGGCGCGCTGGCCGGACCGAACTATTCGACCGATATCCTCGGCACGCTGTTCTACCGCACCTTCTTTGGCTATCAGGCGCAGGTGGGCAACGCCTATCTGGGTTCCGCCGTCGCCACGCTGATGTTCCTGGTGATCCTGGCCGGCGTGGGTATTTATTTTGTCGGTGTCCAGCGCAGGCTGACCCGCTTTGCACTGTGAGGGCCGCGCCATGACCGCTATCGCCATGAATCCGACCGCGCCGCTGGCCAGCCGCTTCGACCTGGGCCGCCTGATGGTGCATGCCACGCTGATCGCCTACACCGTGCTGGCGCTGTTCCCGATCGCGCTGATCCTGATTAACTCCGTCAAGACGCGCGCCGCCATCTTCGACGATCCCCTAGCGCTGCCGACGATGGAATCGCTGACCTTGATCGGGTTCCAGAAGGTACTGGCCAGCACCAACTTCCTGCTCTATTTCGGCAACAGCCTATACGTGACGCTGGCGGCGCTGCTGTGCATCGTGCTGTTCGGCGCGATGGCCGCGTGGGCGCTGTCGGAGTACAGCTTCATGGGCAACCGCGTACTGACGCTGTTTCTCGCCCTCGGCATCATGATCCCGATCCGCCTCGGCACGGTGTCGATACTGGAGCTGATGGTCAAGCTGGACCTGGTCAATACGTTGTCGGCGCTGATCCTGGTGTACACGGCGCAGGGCCTGCCGCTGGCGATCATGATCCTGTCCGAATTCATGCGCCAGGTGCCGTCGGAGCTGAAGGATGCGGCGCGCTGCGACGGCGTCGGCGAGGTGCGGATCTTCTTCCAGGTGATCCTGCCGCTGATACGGCCGGCGATTGCGACGGTGGCGGTGTTCACCATGATCCCGGCCTGGAACGACCTGTGGTTCCCGCTGATCCTGGCGCCGTCCGACCGCACCAAGACCGTCACGCTCGGCGTGCAGCAGTTCATCGGCCAGTACGTCACCGACTGGAATTCCGTGCTGGCGGCGCTGTCGCTGGCGGTGATCCCGATGCTGATTTTGTACGCGGTCTTTTCGCGTCAATTGATCCGTGGCCTGACGGCCGGCGCGGTCAAGTAACCCAACAACAGAAAGAGGAATGTAATGGCAAGTGTCAGCCTGAAGCAGCTGCGTAAATCCTACGATGGCAAGACCGATGTCCTGGCCGGCATCGACCTGGATATCGCGCACGGCGAGTTCGTGGTGCTGGTCGGCCCTTCCGGCTGTGGCAAATCGACGCTGCTGCGCATGTTGTGCGGTCTGGAGAGCATTACCGGCGGCAGCATGTCCATCGGCGACGAGGTGGTCAACCACCTGCCGCCGGCGGAACGCGGCATCGCCATGGTGTTCCAGAGCTACGCGCTGTATCCGCACATGACGGTGTACCAGAACATGGCCTTCGGCTTGAAGGTGGCGGGGCAGGGCAAGGCCGCGATCAAGGAGCGCATCACGCGCGCCGCCGCCACGTTGAAGATAGAGCACCTGCTGGAACGGCTTCCGCGCGAACTGTCCGGCGGCCAGCGGCAGCGGGTGGCCATCGGCCGCGCCATCGTGCGCGAACCGCGCCTGTTCCTGTTCGACGAGCCGCTGTCCAACCTGGACGCGGCGCTGCGCGTGCAGACCCGCCTGGAGATCGCCAAGCTGCATCGCCAGCTGGACGCCACCATCGTCTACGTCACGCATGACCAGGTCGAAGCCATGACGCTGGGCGACAAGATCGTCGTCATGCACGAGGGGCATATCCAGCAGGCCGGCACGCCGCTGGACCTGTACCAGCAGCCGTGCAACCTGTTCGTCGCAAGTTTTATCGGCTCGCCGAAGATGAACCTGATGGCCGGCACCGTCGCCGAGGCAAGCGCCGGCGGCGTGCTGGTGCTGCTGCCCAGCGGCGAATCGGTGCGCGCCTATGTCGATGGCAGCGGCCTGCGCACCGGCATGAAGGTCACGCTCGGCCTGCGCGCCGAACATATCAACGAATCGCGCGCCGGTTCGGAAGTTTTCAAAGGCGAGGTCAGTGTGGTCGAACACCTGGGTGAAGCCAATTACATCTACGTCAGTCGAGAAGGTGCAGAAGACGTGGTGATACGCGGAGACGGCGAACGTCACGTCGAGATCGGACAGTCCATCGTCTTCTCGGCCGACAGCACCGCCTTCCACGTGTTTGACGAAGCGGGACGGGCGTTGCGGCGGCTACGCCCGGGGAATATGGTATCGGCCGCGCGCAGCATGATGCGCAGCGTTTGATATCGATGCGGTTCATCTTTTTCACACAAGGAGAATTGAATGACTAAGCCGGTATTTAAGAAAAAACTACTTCCTCACCTGATCGCGCTGGCGTTGAGCGGCGGCCTGGCGCCGCATCTGTACGCGGCCGATCCGGCTACGGCCGAAGCGGCACAGTCCAGCGACGCCGTACCGGCTGGCGAAACCGCGACCGTTGAAGTGCGCGGTATCCGCGAACGCCTCAAGCGCAACCTGGCCGAGAAGCGCGACTCTGGTAACGTGATCGACACCGTCACCGCCGAGGAAGTAGGCAAGTTCCCGGATAAGAACGTGGCCGATTCGCTGCAGCGCGTGCCGGGCATCTCCGTGGACCGCACCTGGGGCGAGGGCCGCGACATCTTCGTGCGCGGCACCGACAAGAACCTGAACCTGACGCAGTTGAACGGCCAAGCCGTGGCATCCGGCTACTGGTGGAAGAACGATTCGCAAAGCCGTGGCTTCAACTATGACATTCTCGCGTCGGAGCTGGTGGGCAGCATCGACGTGTACAAAAGCCCTTCGGCGGACCTGGACGAGGGCAGCATCGGCGGCCTGGTGATCGTCAAGACGCGCAAGCCGTTCCAACTGAAGCCGCTGGTGGCGCAGGTGTCGGTCGAGGAGACCTACAGCAAGCTGCCGAAGAAAACCGATCCGCAGGTCTCCGGCCTGCTGAGCTGGACCAACGAGCAGAAGACCTTTGGCGCGCTGGTCGCCATCAGCCGCCAGCAGCGCACCATGCGCCGCGACGGCCTGGAAAACTTCACTGATTCGACCAAGTACAACATCGTCGACCAGAATGGCGTGGTCACGCCTGGCGCCTATGCGTCGTGGGGCGGCGGCTCGGCCATCTTCCGCCAGGACCGCAAACGCACCACCGGCGACATCACCTTGCAGGCCCGCCCGAACGCGAACTCCGACATCTCGCTGAACTACATGAACTCTGATATGAGCATGGACAACAGCAACCAGAACTACCTGTGGGAAGCGGGCGGCCTGGCGGATGCGAAGGGCAATATCGCCGTCACCAATCCGAAGTTCATCACCACCTCCGACGGCACCAAGGCGCTGGTCGGCGGCACGGTCGGCCCGACCGGCGGCGTGTCGTTCGAGCCTATCTTCCGCCAGTCCTACGTCAAGTCGGAAGTGCTGGACCTGGAAGGCACCTACGATGCCGACAACTGGAAATTCCACGGACAGGCCGGTACCACCAAGGGTTCGGGCGGCAGCGACCATGACCGCAACTTCTGGTTCGTCGGGAATACGCGCACCACCTTCAACATCGCGCCGGATACCTATGAGGTCAAGTACCAGGACATCAACCCGCTCGACCCGAGCAAGTTGACGCTGCAAAGCTCGCGCGACTGGATCCGCCGCATGGAGACCAAGGAGAACTACGCGCAGGGCGACCTGACGCTGGACCTGAACAACGGCTTCTTCAAGTCGGTCAAGGTCGGCGCCAAGTTCCGCGACACCACGGTGCAGAACCATCGCATCATCGGCACCGATGGTCCTGGCAACCCTGGCTGGCAGTCGTTCTCGCTGGCCGACCTGTCCACCGGCGCCTCGCCGCTGTTGAGCCAAAAGGCCGCCAACCCCGGCTCGCTGACCCAGTATGCATGGGTGGACGACGGCCTGGCTTACTCCAAGGGCTTCCCGATGTACGACAAGGGCATGGTCTACGCGGAGGCGAAGGGCGAGTACTACAAGATCAAGGAAAAGATCTACGCGACCTATGCGCGTGCGGACTTCGCCACCGGCGGATGGCGTGGCGACTTCGGCGCGCGTATCGTCAAGACAGACCAGACCTCCGAGGCGTATCAGGACCTGACCGGCTCGGGCAACTACACGCTGGCCAACGTCAGCCGCAGCTACACCGACGTGCTGCCCAACCTGAACGCGGTCTACACCGTCCACAAGGACCTGCTGGTGCGCGGCGCCATTGCGCGTGTGATGGCGCGTAACACCTACAGCGATTTGAGCGCCAGCACGGAAGTCAGCGGCACCACCAACGCCGCCACCTCCGGCAATCCGCTGCTCAAGCCTTACCACGCCAACCAGGCGGAGATCGGCGCGGAGTGGTACTACGCCGATGCGTCGCTGCTGTCGGCAACGCTGTTTGCGAAGAAGCTGGACACCTTCATCTACACGCAGACGACGCAGGAAAACGTGGCGGGTGTGATGCGTCCGGTCAGCCGTCCGTACAACGCCAACAACGGCGAAACGGTCAACGGCCTGGAACTGCAGTGGCAGCAGGCCTTCAGCAGCGGCTTTGGCGCCATCGTCAACTACACCTACACCGACGCCAAGACCGGCGCCAATGCGGGCGGCGTGAAGCTGAACGTGGTGGGCAACTCGCGCAACCAGGCCAATATCACTGGCTTCTTCGAGAAGAACGGCTACAGCGCGCGGCTGTCGTACAACTACCGTTCCAAGGCCTACGGCGCGCTGGATGAAGGCGGCCAGGATGTGACCAGTGCCTACGGCCAGTGGGATGCGTCGGCCAGCTGGGATATCACGCCGAAGATCAGCCTTTACCTCACGGCAGTGAACATCACCAATGAAGTCATCCGCACCAACACCACCGACGGCCTGCCGGTGGGCGTGTATGAAAACGGCGCGCGTTACAGCGTTGGCTTGAAAGCCAAGTTCTAAAAAAAGCTGGACGCGCCAGTCGCGCCGATGGCGGGACAAATAACGATTTGATCGGGAGAGCAATGATGTCGCATCACAGCACCAGGAAAAATTTAATGAGTCTCGCCATCGGCAGCGCTTGCGCTGTCATGGCCGGCGCGGCGGGCGCCCAGCAACAGGAGGCCGATGCTTCGGCCATCGCCACCAAGGACCAGGTGGCGGAGGTCAAGGTGACGGCGACGCGCCATTCCACGTCGCTGCTCAAGACGCCGGTGGCGGTGACGGCGGTGACGCAGGAGGCCTTGAGCCGCGACGGCATCACCGACGTGCGCGGCTTGAGCGGCCAGATCCCCAACCTGCAATTGGGGACATCGAACGACGGCAGTGGCGGCGTGCAGATCGCCATCCGTGGCGTGAGCAGTTCCGACTTCACGGAGATCGGTAACCCGGCGGTTGGCCTGCACGTGGCGGGGCTGTATCAGCCGCGCCCACAGGCGGCGCTGGCGCTGATGTTCGACCTTGACCAGGTTGAGGTGCTGCGCGGCCCGCAGGGCACGCTGTTTGGCCGTAACTCGACTGGCGGCAGCATCAACATCATCCCGGCCAAGCCGGAATTCGGCAGCAGTTACGGAACCGTCGAAGCGGACCTCGGCAACTATCGCGGACGCCAGGTGTCGGCGGTGCAGAACATCCCGGTCAGTGACAATTTCGCGCTGCGCGTCACAGCGATGAAGATCAAGCGTGACGGCTATATCAACCAACAGCAGGACTTCTACGCCGCAGACTTCCCGGCGCTGGGCATCGTGCCCTCGCGGGACGCGGCCGGCAATATCATTCCCGACGTGGACCAGCGCTTCAACAAGAAGGTCGGCGCCGACAAGTACTACACCAACAAGGACGAATACGCGGCGCGCCTGCAGGCTCGGTGGAAGATCCGGTCGGACCTGGACTGGCGCCTAACCTATGAGAAGTACCAGAACAACGGCGCCGGCGATTTGCCGATCAAGGACTGCGAGCAGGCGGCCGGCACGCCGTATGCCTGCACCGGTGGCCAGTGGGACGTGAAGGTCAACGTGCCAGGCGTGATGGACATGACCATCGACACCGTGCGCAGCGGCCTGGTTTGGGATCTTAATCCGTCCACCACCATCGAATACAACGCCTCGTGGTCGAGCCAGAAGCGGCGCGAGCTCCAGGACAGCGACAGCGGCTACCAGCCCATCGAAAGCGAACTGGCCACGCGCCCTGGCACGTCGCCGTTCAATGACTACGCCACCTACACCACGGCGTCGAAATACGTCTCCACCGTCCACGAGCTGCAACTGCGCGGCAAGTACGATCGCCTGCGTTACGTGGCGGGCCTGTTCTGGATGCACGAGAAGAACAGCATCGACTACGCGCAGGACTACCTGGGCGCGTCGTGGGGTACGTATGGCTTCCCGGCCGAGTCCTACTTCTATCACCAGGCTGACCGCCAGTCCGATTCCAAGGCCATCTTCGCGCAGGCGGACTGGGAGTTCGCGCCGACCTGGAACCTGACCGTGGGCGGACGCATGACGCGTGACACCCGCAAGGACGTCGGCGGCCAGTATTGGGATACCGCGTTCTCGGACGATCCGGCGATCTACTTCAAGGGCCTGTTCAACCCGGGCACGCCGGGTACGCCGGGCTTCACGCCGTTTAACAGCTCGCATCTGAAGCCGGGCATGGGCGGCTACTACGGTGCCGGTGGTTTCGATTCGTCGATCCATCCCGTGATCAGCGACGATTCGGACGCATGGAAGAAATTCACCTGGCGCCTGGGCCTGAGCCGTCAGTTGACGCCGCGCGACCTGGTCTACACTTCGCTATCGACCGGCTACAAGGCCGGTGGCTTCAGCGACAAGGAGGACATCTGCCGCACCGGCCTGAATGGCAATTGCGCCGGCCTGACGCCGGGACCGCACTACACCAACATGCCGTGGAATCCGGAGACGTTGACCAACTTCGAGCTGGGTTACAAGGGCCGCCTGCTGAACAACAAGCTGACCTTCTCGGCCACCGCGTTCTACAGCCGCTATAAGGACATGCAGCTGACCGGCGGCGTCACTGTCGGCAAGATCATTCCGAAAATACCTTGCACCGCCACCAATCCATACTGCGACAGCGTGGTCATTTACGGCACGCAGAATGCGGCGCAGGCGAACATCTCCGGCCTGGAGATCGAGGGCGAATACAAGCCGTGGCCAGGTTCGCACATCGGCTATTCGTACTCGCACCTGAAGGCGGTCATCAAGTCCTATCCGACCTATAGCGAGGATAGCTCGATCAGCTGTAACATCCGCGACAAGTACGGTGCGCCGCCTTGCGTGGCGTATGAAGGCACCGATCCTCTGTTCGCCGGCAAATTCCCGCTGAATATCGCTGGTAACCGCCTGCCATATGCACCGGCCAACACGCTGAACCTGAGCGCCTCGCAGGACTTCGCGATCGGCGAGTACACGCTCACGCCATGGATCTCGGCGCGCTGGCAGGACAAGATGTACTTCTCGTTGCGGAATCTGGATAATCCACACATCTCCGACGCGCAGAAGGCTTACACGACGGTCGACGCGGCGCTCAAGCTGGTTTCGCCGAGCGGCAAATGGCATCTGGAGGCGTATGTGAAAAACTGGGGCCAGACGCTGGCGAAGAATTATGCAAGCGTGGTCGATCCCGGCTACGTCACGGCGTCCTACAATGATCCGCGCGTCTACGGCATCCGCTTCGGCGCCACCTGGTAAAAGAAAAGGAATCGAATGCGTAAGCAGATCAAGTACAGTGGTTTCGTTTTGGCCTCGTGGCTGATGGCGTCGATGGCCGGGGGCGCGGTTGCCGGGACGGCGCCGGAAGCCAGGGCGGTGGCGGGGCAGGGCGCGTTGGCCGGCGTCGTCAACGGCTCGCAGATCCGCTTGCGCTGGGAGCTGGTGCGCAATGTGTTTACGCCCGAGGCGCCGGGCGGCGGCACGCATGCGCGCCTGATCCTCACCAATCTTGGCCAGCAGCCCTTGCCGCCCAAGGGCTGGACGCTGTACTTCAACGTCATGGATGGCGTTGCGACGGGACCGTTGGAAGGGAACCTGGTGCTGGAGCAGGTCGCCGGAAATCTGTTCCGAATTCGGCCTGCGCCCGGCTTTGCCGGCGTGCCTGCGGGGCAGACGCTGAACATCGCCTACTACCATCCGGATCTGGTGATCAAACTGGCGAAGGCGCCGATCGGGCCTTACCTCGTATATGACGCCGCCCCGGATGTCGGCCAGGCCATCGCGGACTACGAGCTGCTGCCGGTCACTCGCCCGGAGCAGCTGGACAAGGGCAGCAGCGGCGCCAAACCGGTCGTCACCGTGCAGGACACATACCGCCGTAACGCCAACGCCGACTGGATGCCGGCAGCCGCGCTGCCGCCAGTATTCCCGACGCCCCAGCATCTGCAGACGGGCGGCGGCAGGCTGCAACTGGCCGTGCTGCCGGTCATTGTCGCACCGGCCGCGCTGAAAACTGAAGCCGCGTTTGCGCGCTCGCTGTTCCAGGCTAGTCTTCCAGCAGGCGGCGCGGGCGGCTCAGCCGGCGTACGTGCGGCTGGCGTCGCACGCGGCGAAGGTGGCTCGGCCGGCGCTGGCGGCGCCCGTGCGCCTGTGCTGCATTTGAGCGTGGGCGCGGTCGCCGGATCGACTTCGCCGGAAGCCTACACGCTGACCATCAAGGCCGGCAGCGGCATCGAGATCGTCGGCAGCAGCGCCGCCGGCGTGGCGTACGGCCTGCAATCGCTGCGCGACTTGCTGCCGCTGCCCGGTGCAGCCAGCATCGACCTGCCGGAACTGACCATCACCGACGCGCCGCGCTTCGAATATCGCGGCTTCCAGCTGGACGTGGGCCGCAACTTCCACACCAAGCAGACCGTGTTCAAGCTGCTGGACCTGATGGCGCGCTACAAGCTCAATAAATTCCACTTCCACCTGACCGAAGACGAAGGCTGGCGCCTGGAGATCGCCGGCCTGCCCGAACTGACCAGCATCGGCGCGGTACGCGGCCACAGCGCCAAGCCTGGCGTGCGCCTGCAACCGGCCTACGGCTCGGGCCCCGATCCGGCCGACGCCAGCGGCAGCGGCTACTACACCCGCGCCGACTACATCGAGATCCTGCGCTACGCCGCTGCGCGCCACATCGAAGTGATCCCCGAGATCGAGATGCCAGGCCACGCCCGCGCCGCCGTCAAGGCGATGGAAGCACGCTACCACCGCCTGAAAGCCGCCGGCAAAGCCGATGCCGACAAATACCTGCTCAACGACCTGGCCGACAAATCGGTCTACAAATCGGCGCAGCTGTACAACGACCACGTGATCAATCCAGGCCTGGAGTCCAGCTTCACCTTCATCGACCACGTCATCGGGCAGGTCGCGGACATGTACAAGGAAGCCGGCGTGCCGCTGCACACCATCCACGTCGGCGGCGACGAACTGCCCGGCGGCGCATGGGAACAGTCGCCCGCCAGCCGCGCGGTCATGCAGAAGAAAAAGCTGGAGACCACTGCGGAACTGTGGGACTACTTCTACGACCGCGTCGACGCCATCCTGCGCAAGCGCGGCCTGTACGCCTCCGGCTGGGAAGAGCTGGCGGCACGCGGCACCAAACTGGATGGAGTGCACAAGCTGATACCGAACCCGCACTTCACGCAGCGCGGTTTCAGTGCCTACGTCTGGAACAACACCGAAGGCGCCGAGGACTTCGCCTACCGCCTGGCCAACGCCGGCTACGACATCGTGCTTGCCCCCGTCACCAAGATGTACATGGACATGGCCTACAACGCCAATCCCGACGAACCGGGTGTGAACTGGGGCGACTACGTCGAACTCGACACGGTCTACGACTTCATCCCGCTGGACTACCTGAAGAACGCCAATCCGCCGCTGGTCGGCAAGGACCGGCTGACCGACTACGGCAAGCGCCGCATACGCGGGCTGGAAGCGACGCTGTTCACCGAAACCGTGCGCACGCCCGAGCGCATCGACTACCTCGTCATGCCACGCCTGCTGGCGATGGCCGAACGCTCCTGGGCGCCCGATCCCGCCTGGGCGACCGAGACCGACGCCGCCAAAGCCGCCGCGCTGCACCGCACCGCGTGGTCCGGCTTCGTCAACACGCTGAGCCAGCGCGTGCTGCCGCGCCTCGACCTCGAACACGCAGGCGTCGATTACCGCATCGCGCCACCGGGATTGATGCTGGATGGCGGCAAGGTGCTGGTCAACCACGTCCTGCCGGGCATCGCCATGCGCTACTCCAGCGACGGCAGCGAGCCGAATACCAATAGCAAACCAGTGAGCGGGCCGATATCGGACAAGGGGCCGATCAAAGTGGCGGCTTTCGACCGCAACGGCAGGATGGGCAAGGTGTCGCGCATCGACAACCCCTGAACGGGCCGCGTGCACGCCGGGCATACCAATTAGTCCCGGCGGCTATCTTCTCCGTTATAATCGTGGCACTGTTTAGTTCGGGATAACGAGTGATAGCGTCGATAGAAAAAGTGGCCTTGCCGAGGTTCGACTGGTTACGCTTTCGTTCGACCGCTCGCCGCGTGCCTCCCGCGCGCGCATGGTCCTTCGGCCTTCTGGCCGCGGCCTGCGCCTTCAACTGCGGCGCGCTGAGTATCGCCCATGCCGCGCAACAGCCGCAGCCCGTTCCCGCCGGCGCCAGCGCGCCCGCCGCCTCCCTCAACACGCTGCAGGTGCTGCATTGGTGGACGTCCAGCAGCGAACGCAAGGCCGCCAACGCGCTGGCCGCGCGCATGGCCGACGAGGGCCTCGAATGGAAGGACGCCGCGATCCCCGGCGGCGCGGGCCTCGGCGCCGGCAAGGTGCTCAAGAGCCGCGTGCTGGCCGGCGATGCGCCGGAAGTCACGCAGATCATCGGCGTATCCGTCGCCGAATGGGCGGAACTGGGCCTGCTGCTGGAGATCGACAACGTCGCCAGCGCCGGCAACTGGAATGGCTTCCTGTTCCCCACCATCCAGGCGCTGATTCAGCACCGCAAGCACGTCGTCGCCGCGCCGCTCGGCATCCACCGCGTCAATACGCTGTACTACAACCGCGCGCTGTTCGCGCAGCTCAAACTGTCGCCGCCGCAGACCTGGGACGAGTTCCAGAGCGCAGCCCTCAAGTTCAAGGCTGCCGGCATCATGCCGCTGGCGCAGAGCAGCGAATCCTGGCAGGTGGCCGCGCTGTTCGAGAACCTGGTGCTGGCCGAGAGCGGGCCTGAGTTCTACCGCGAGCTGTTCGTGCGCCGCAATCCGGCCGCCGCCGCCGACCGCCGCACCGCCGAGGCGCTGGAGCGGCTGCGCGTCGTCAAGGGCTGGATCAGCGGCCAGCTGGACGAACGTCCGTGGCCGGAGGTGGTGCGCCAGTTCGCGCGGCGCGAGGCGGCGATGATGATCATGGGCGACTGGGCCAAGCCGGAGCTGGCCGAACGCGGCATGGCGCTGGACGAGGACTACGCCTGCGGCACCGCGCCCGGCACCGGCAAGTATCACCTGTACAGCGTCGACACGCTGACCATGTTCGCCGGCGACTACCGACACATGCAATCGCAGGAGAAGATGGCGCGGCTGCTGGTGTCGCCGCAAGTGCAGGCGGAGTTCAACACGCTGAAGGGCGCGGTGCCGGTGCGGCGCGATGCCGACCTGTCGAAAATGGACAGTTGCGCGCGCGCTTCCTGGACCACCTTCGCGCAGGGCGCGGCGGTGCAGGCTCCCAGCCTGGTGCACCGCATGGCCACCGATGAAGCCAGCCGCGACGCCATCATCGCCGAAATCCACCGTTATTTTCTAGATGACAGGGCCACGCCCGCCGAGGCACAACGCCGCCTTGGCGCGTTGTTCCGACTGTTTAACCTCAGAAGCCAAGGAGCACCCGGTGCGCAAGATACTGATCGTAGACGATGACCAAAAGACCCGCGTCCTGCTCAAGACCTACCTGGAGAAAAACCAGTACGAGGTGATCCTGTCGCACAACGGCGAGAGCTTCCTGGCCGAGCTGCACGCGCATTCCGAGCAGCTGTCGCTGGTGATCCTGGACGTGATGCTGCCCGATACCGACGGCTTCGCGCTGTGCAAGCAGGTGCGCCAGCGTTCGAATGTCCCCATCATCATGCTGACGGCCAGCTCCGACGAGACCGACCGCATCGTCGGTCTGGAGCTGGGCGCGGACGACTACATCGCCAAGCCATACAGCCCGCGCGAGCTGCTGGCCCGCATCAAGGCCATCCTGCGCCGCACCGCGCTGGAGACGCCGTCGGCACGCTATTACCGCTTCGTCGGATTCACGCTGGACCTGATGGAGCGCAAGGTGCTGGACAACGCCGGCACGGTGGTCGCGCTGACGGGGCTGGACTTCCAGCTGCTGAAGTATTTTGTCGAACATCCGGGCGTGATCCTGGACCGCAGCGTGCTGTGCGAAGAAACCAGGGGCCGCGATGCCGGCCCGCTGGACCGCTCGCTGGACGTGCAGATCAGCCGCCTGCGCCTGCGCCTCAACGACGACGGCAAACAGCCCGCCTTGATCAAGACCGTGCGCGGCGCCGGCTACGTGTTCTCGGCCGACGTCAGCGTCTCGCATGCGTAAGTCTGTGCTGGAGCGGCTGCGCCGCATCTGGCCGCAGTCCCTGCTCGGCCGCCTGATGCTGGTGATGGCCGCCGGCCTGCTGGTGACGCAGCTGGCGGCCAGCGTGATCTGGGCCAGCCAGCTGCGCGCCAAGGCGCAGGTGGAGGCGCAATCGGCGTCGCAATACATGGCGCATGGCGCGTCCGGCGCGATCCGCTTCTTCCGCAGCCTGCCGCCGAACTACCGCCTGCTGCTGATCCAGCAACTGCGCGAGATGGGTGGCACGCGCTTCTTCGTCAACCTCAATCACGCCTACGTGCCGGTCCGGCAGATCGCCGAACATCCGCTGGCCAGCAGCGTGCTGGCGACGGTGGGCGCCACGCTGAAAAGCGACCTGCCGCATTCGCCCAGCTTCCACTTGGCCTTCGCCTGGCCGGACCAGCTGGTGGTATCGGAAGACGGCGTCCACCTGGGCGACCTGCCGGACGCCTGGGTCCAGCACATCCTGCTGCTGCAGCCGGACCCCGCGCCGATACTGGTGATCCAGACCGAGATCGAGCCTGGCAACTGGCTGTACATGGCGGCGCTGATGCCCAACCCGTACTTCTTGAGCAGTAACGATCCGCTGGCGTGGGACCGCCTGTCGCTGCAAGGCCTGTCGCTGGCCGTGGTGCTGCTGCTTTGCCTGTTGGTGGTGCGCTGGATCACGCGCCCGCTGGCCGCCTTGTCCGACGCCGCCGCCGCCTTCGGCCAAGGGCAGGACGACCGCGCGCCGCCGCTGCCGGAAACGGGCAGCCGTGAATTCATCAACACCGCGCGCGCCTTCAGCGCCATGCGCGAACGCATCCAGCGCTACATCGAGGACCGCGAGCGCCTGTTCATCTCCATCTCGCACGACCTGCGCACGCCGATCACGCGCCTCAAGCTGCGCTCCGAACTGTTGGACGACGAGGCGCTGCGCAACGAGTTCGAGGAAGACCTCGATGAACTGGACATGATGGTCAAAGGCGCGCTGCAATGCGTGAAGGACAGCGACATCCACGAGAACCCGGCCGAGGTCAAACTCGACGCGCTGCTGGGGCGCCTGGTGCGCAGTGCGCGGCTGGGCGGGCACGAGGTGGGTTATCGCGACAGCGGCATCACGGTGCGCGCCAAGCCGCTGGCCTTGAAGCGCGCCATCGGCAACCTGCTGGACAACGCCTTGTACTACGGCGACCGCGCCGAGATCAGCGTCACCAGCGAACCTGGCGCGGTGGCGATCGCGGTGCGCGACCACGGCCCCGGCGTGCCGGAAGACGCCTTCGCCAGCCTGTTCGACCCTTACGTGCGGCTGGCCCACGGCCGCGAGCAGAACGACGCCGGCATGGGGCTGGGCTTGGGCATCGCCCGCAGCGTGATCGAGGCGCACGGCGGCCAGTTGGTGCTGGAGAACCATCCCGAGGGCGGCCTGAATGCCACCATCCGCCTGCCCGCGTGAGCGGAAATGCGACAGCCGCGCAATACATTTTGTAAGCCTCTGTGAAGTTTTGTTGCAGCGGCCGAGCCGGCGCCGGGCAGGGCGCATCCGCGAGCGTAAGGAACTGTAAGCGGCGGCCGTACTTAATCAATGAAATCAAAGGCTTATCCTCGCTCGCCCGCAGCTGGCGAAGATGATAACGTTTGCAACAGCTAAACAATCACCGAAAGTCGACCATCAATGAAAACACAGCATCAACGTTCGCAAGCCATCGACGTGCTGCGCGGCCTGACGGTCGCGCTGATGATCATGGTGAACATGCCGGGCACGCCGGCCACCACCTACGCACCGTTCCTGCACGCCGAATGGCACGGCCTGACGCTGACCGACCTGGTGTTCCCGACCTTTATGTTCGTGGTCGGCACGGCGCTCAGCTTCACGCTGGAGAAGTACGAGGGCATGGGCGAGGCGGCGGTGCTGAAGAAAATCTTCACCCGCACCGCGCTGATCTTCCTGTGCGGCTTTCTGATGTACTGGTATCCGTTCTTCAGTACAGAGGGTGGATCGCTGACTGTGTTGCCGCTGTCCGACACCCGTATCTTCGGTGTACTGCAACGCATCGCGCTGGGCTACTGCGCCGGTTCGCTGATCCTGCATTACTGGAAGGAGAAGGGCGCCATCGTGTTCGCGGTGGTGGCCTTGCTCGGCTACTGGGCCCTGATGTACTGGTTCGGCGACTACACGCTGGCCGGTAACGCGCAGCGCAAGCTGGACCTGCTGGTGCTGGGCGAAGCGCATATGTACCACGGCGAGGGCATCGCCTTCGATCCGGAAGGGATATTGAGCACGCTGCCGTCCATCGTCAACGTGCTGGCGGGGTACTTCGCCGGCCGCCTGGTGCGCCGGCTGGGCGCCAGCTACGAGACCATCGCCAAGCTGACCATGTCGGCCGCCGTGCTGGCTGTACTGGCACTGTGCTGGAGCAGTGTATTCCCGCTGAATAAAAAGCTGTGGACCAGTTCCTACACGCTGATCACCATCGCCATCGACCTGTTCACGCTGTCGCTGCTGCTGTACGTGATCGACATGCTGGGCAAGCGTGGCTGGACCTACTTCTTCGAAGTCTTCGGCCGCAACACGCTGTTCATCTACCTGTTCAGCGAAGTGGTGGCGACCACCTTCTTCCTGTTGAAGGTCGGCGACCTCAATGTGTTCGACTGGGTCTACCTCAATCTTTTCCGGCCGTGGGCCGGCGCCTACAACGGCACGCTGTTGTGGGCGATGGTGTACATGCTGGGCTGCTGGTCGGTCGGCTATGTGCTGGACCGGAAAAAGATTTATATCAAACTCTGACTGGAGAAAAAAATGAAAAAACTGTTGATGGCCGCCTGTGTCGCGGCCACGCTGGCGGGCTGCGGCGGTTCCGGTCCCGTCGACCAGGAATCGCCACGCGCCATGGCGCGCATGGCCAACCTGACGGCGGCGCGTAACGGCACCTCGTCGGGTGTCTCGGTCGATGCCGCCAGTGAGCACGCGGCGCCCGCCGGCGCTCCCGCCAGCAAGGCGCTGGCCAACGGCAAGATGGTGCTGGCCTACTACTCGGGCTACAGCAACAACTACAACTCGCTGACCAAGTACTACACCAACGTCAACGCGGTCTCCATCGACTTCTGGAACATGAGCGGCGACGGCACGGTGATCGGCAACGGCGATCCCACGCCGACCAACGCCATCACCTTCCTCAAGTCCAAGGGCATCGCGATCTATGGCTGCATCTCCAACGTCTCGGCCACCGCGCCCGATGGCTGGGACCCGGACCTGGCGCACGCCGTCACCGGCGCCAAACGCGCGGCCTCGGTGGCCAACCTGGTCAGCTTCGCCAAGGCCAACGGCTTCGCCGGCATCAATATCGATTTCGAAGAGGTGGACCAGGCCGACCGCAAGAACATGAGCGACTTCGCCGCCGCGCTGGCGACGGCCCTGCACGCGCAGGGCATGAAGCTGATCATGACCGTGCCGGCCTTCTCCTTCACCGATGAAACCAACATCCACAACCTGGCCTTCGACCTGCAAGCGTTGGGGCAGGCCGCCGACTACGTGCAGGTGATGACCTACGATGAAACCATCCCGTCCTGGGCGCCCGGCCCTGTGGCCGGCTCCGACTGGATGGAGAATGCCCTCGACTATGCCACCAGCAAGGTGCCGGCGTCCAAGGTGTTGAACGGCATCCCGGCGTACGGCTACGATTGGATCACGGAGGGCGACGGCAGCCAGCTGTTCTGGCGTAACGTGCCTGCGCTGCTGAGCAAGTACCACGTCACGCCCAAGTACGACAACAACGCCAACGCCATCAGCTTCAACTACACCGCCAATGGCAGGAAGCACACGGTCTGGAACGAGAACGCCAAAAGCGTGACCCTGAAAACCAGCCTGGTGGGCGCCTACGGCCTGGCCGGGACCTCGATCTACGCCTTTGGCATGGAAGACGCCAGCTTCTGGAGTGCCGTCAACGCCGGCCTGAACCAGTAATCCCCCTAGCGCGCAGCGGCGCCCGCCGCTGCGCTTTCCGGGCCTGTTCCCGGTTTTTTGTCGCCCAGTCCCCCATTTGTGCAGTTCGTCGCAATCCGCATGATCGTTTAATAAGTGATGGCTATAGTGATCACATACCGAAACGCATTCAAGGAGAGCAAAAATGAACATCGCCAAAAACATGGAAGCCATCTTCGTCACCGCCGCCGTGCTGCTGGGCGCATCCGCCTACGCCAGCGCCGCCGCTGAAGCGAGCGTGGCCCTGCAACCGGCCCTCCAGGTTGCCGCCGCCCAGGCTCCGATGCAAGTTGTAGTGATCAAGGCCAAGCGCCTGACCGCAGTGGAAAAGGCCAGCCTGTCGTAATTTGACAATTGGTCGTACTGCAAAGATTGCTAGAAAGCTTAGTGCGCTGCTACATTAGCCGTTCGCGCATCCAGGCACAACTTCAGAGGAACCCCATATATGAACAAGCTTTTCCAATTCGGCCTGCTGTTTGCCGCCTTCTGTGCGCTGTTTGGCCGCGCCGTGGCTGCCGATGACAGCACCGAGAAGCGCGTCGTGACGCTGGACGCCCGCGTGGTGCGCGTCAAGCTCGACGGCGTGATCGATCTGAAGCTGCGACAAGGCCCGACGCCTTCGCTGACGATCTACGCGGAAAAGCGGACCATGGACAAGCTGATGACATCGGTCGCCGGCGACACGCTGCACCTGGAGACGGAAGGGCGCGCCGTCAAGCTGAGCCGCTCCACCGCGCGGGCCGAGCTGGTGCTGCCGATGTTGCGCGAAGTGGTGTCCGAGGGCGTGGGTACCACCGAGATCGCCGGCTTCAGCGGCGACGAGCTGGAGTTGACGCTGGACGGCGCCGGCAGCATGAAAGTGTCCTGTGACTACAAGAACCTGAAGGCCAACCTCGGCGGTGTCGGCAGCATGCACCTGTGGGTCAGCGAAAACGAGAGCGTGGAACTGGATCTGCGCGGCGCCGGCTACATCACGCTGGGCGGCCACAGCAAGCTGTTGAAGGCGACCTTGGGCGGGCTGGGCGGCTTGAATGCGCAGCAGTTCCAGGCCGATTCGGTCAATGTCGACCTGAGCGGCCTAGGCAACGCCACCGTCAACGCCAAGACCAACGCGACACTGAACTTGAGCGGCCTGGGATCGGTCACCGTCTATGGCAAGCCCTTGAACCGCAACGTCAGCGTTGACGGCCTGGGCAAGGTCAGTTGGAAATAAAAATATACACACCCTAGAGACATGAAAAAATTCATACTAGCGATCGGACTCGCACTGGGCTTGCATCAGGCCGCGTACGCCGGATTCGCCGAAGGCGCCACCGCCTACAACAACAAGAACTACGCGGCGGCCTTGAAAGAGATCGCCCCGCTGGCCAAGGCCGGCAACGCGGACGCCCAGCACCTGCTGGGCTTGATGTATTACATGGGCCGAGGCGTCACGCAGGACTACAAGCAGGCGCTGGAGTGGCACCGCAAGGCCGCGCTGCAGGGCAAGGCCGACGCGCAGTACGTGGTCGGCGCCATGTACTACACCGGCAACGCGGTGATCCAGGACCACAAGCAGGCGGTCGCCTGGTTCCGCAAGGCGGCCGAGCAGGGCCATCCGGACGCGCAGCAGGCCCTCGGGCTGATGTACCGCTATCACATGGCCGGCATGCCGCAGGATAACGTGATCGCCTACATGCTGTGGAACCTGGCGGCGGCCAACGGTTCGATGAACGCGGCCGAGCAGCGCGCCGCCGTGGTCAAGAACATGACGCCGGAGCAGATCGAGGAAGGGCAGGCCTTGTCGGCCGCCTGGAAGCCGAACACGCCGCTGCCCCGGCAATCGCGCACCGGCGGCGGCTAATTCGCGGCTGTCGTACAATCGCCCTTTCTTTACGAGAGGGCGAGCCATGCGCGCGATTGAAATCACCCATCCCGGCCCCGCCGATGTCCTGAAACTGTGCGAACGGCCTATGCCGGTCGTCAAGGGCGGCGAGGTGCTGATCAAAGTCCACGCGGCCGGCGTCAACCGTCCGGACGTGTTCCAGCGCATGGGCAACTATGCGCCGCCGCCTGGCGCCTCCGACCTGCCGGGCCTGGAAGTGGCCGGCGAGATCGTCGACGGCGACCTCGACTACACCACCTTCGATATCGGCGACAAGGTCTGCGCGCTGGTGCAGGGCGGCGGCTATGCCGAATACGTGGTCGCGCCGCTGGAGCAGGTGCTGCCCGTCCCCAAAGGTTGGAGCATGCTGGAGGCCGCCACCATTCCCGAGAACTACTTCACCGTGTGGAGCAATGTGTTCGACCGCGCCCACCTGGCCGCCGGCGAGACGCTGCTGGTGCAGGGCGGCAGCTCGGGCATCGGCGTGACGGCGATCCAGTTGGCCAGCGCGCTGGGCCACCGCGTGTTCGCCACCGCCGGCAGCGACGATAAAGTGGCCGCCTGCACCGAGCTGGGCGCCGAGCGGGCCATCAACTACAAGACCGAGGATTTCGCCGTCGTCGTCAAATCGCTGACCAACGACCGTGGCGTCGACGTCATCCTCGACATGGTGGGCGGCGACTACCTGCCGCGTGAAATCTCTTGCCTGGCCGACGACGGCCGCATCGCGCTGATCGCCACGCTGGGCGGCGGCAAGGCCACGGCCGACCTGGGGCAGGTGCTGCGCCGCCGGCTGACCATCACCGGTTCCACGCTGCGCCCGCGTTCGGCCGCCTTCAAGGGCGCGATCGCCAAGCAACTGCTCGACAAGGTCTGGCCGCTGATGGCGGCTAAAAAGCTCAAGCCGGTGATCTACGAGGTGTTCCCGCTGGAGCAGGCCGCCGCCGCGCATGCGCTGATGGAAAGCAGCAATCATGTCGGTAAGATCATGCTGCAAGTTATCTAGGTCAAAAAAAGGGAGGTAGGGCGTTGCGCGGGCGTAGTATTTTCGCCATTTTCGTAACAACGTGGCCAACCGCTGGTTTGACCGGGCTTCCAGCCTCGCGTTAAAATAGCGGGTTATTGAATTTTAGGCTACTATGCGTCGCAAACTCGTCATCGGCAACTGGAAAATGAACGGCAACCGCGCCGGCAACACGACTCTGTTGTCGGGCATCGTGTCTGGATTGAACGACTTCGGCGCCGATTGCGCCGTGTGCGTGCCGGCTCCCTACCTGGCCCAGTGCCAGGCTGAACTGCAAGGCAGCCCCGTCGCATGGGGTGGACAGGATGTGTCGGTCCACGCCAGCGGCGCCTACACGGGCGAAGTCTCGGCCGGCATGCTGGTCGATTTCGGCTCCCGCTACGTGCTGTGCGGCCACTCCGAGCGCCGCGCCTATCACAAGGAAAGCAGCGAACTGGTGGCGCAGAAGACCATCGCGGCGCTGGCCGCCGGCCTGACGCCGGTGGTGTGCGTGGGCGAAACGCTGGAGCAGCGTGAAGCAGGGGAGACCGAGGCGGTCATCTGCGGCCAGTTGCAGGCGGTGCTGGGCGTGATCGGCGCCGACGACTTGGCGAAAATCGTTGTTGCCTATGAGCCTGTCTGGGCCATCGGCACCGGCAAGACGGCCACGCCGCAGATCGCCCAGGAGGCGCACGCCTTGCTGCGCGCGCGCATGGCGCAGAAGAATGCGACGGTCGCGGCCGGCGTGCAGATTTTGTACGGCGGCAGCATGAAGCCGGACAACGCGAAAGAATTGATGGCCCAGCCGGACATCGACGGCGGCCTGATTGGCGGCGCCGCATTAAAGGCGGCGGATTTCCTCGGGATTATCCAGGCCGTTTAAGTTGTAGAAACAAAACGATACAAATCTCTTATTTTTGAAATGGAATAACATGAACTCCTTGTTCAACCTGGTTATCGTAGTGCAAGTCATTTCCGCAATCGCCATTATTGGCCTGGTGTTGCTGCAGCATGGCAAGGGTGCCGACATGGGCGCGGCCTTCGGTTCGGGCGCTTCGGGCAGCCTGTTCGGCGCCACCGGCTCGTCGAACTTCATGTCCAAGTCGACCGGCGTCGCCGCCGCGATCTTCTTCAGCGCCACGCTGGCCCTGTCCTACATCTCGACCCAGCATGGCAGCACTGTCAGCGGCGGCGTGATGGACAAGGCGGTGCCAGCTGCGCCAGCCCCGGCTCCAGCACCAGCAACTGGCGCGGCGGCAATTCCGACCGCACCAGCGGCAGCGCCTGCGGCGGCTCCGGCAGCTCCGGCAGCGACGGGTCCTGCAGCATCGATCCCAAAGTAATATAATAATGAACTAGTTGGGAAGTTCAGCAGTTCCCTTGGAGTTGTTTGCTCATTGTTTTGGCAGTACGTTGGCTTAACAAGCTGGAAAAACAATTCAGAGTAAAAAGAAGCAAAGATTTATCGTTTTTCTTCTTGTTTTAGCGCAATACGGATTAACAACGGCGTGAAAACACAGTAGAATAGCGGCCTTACGCCGACGTGGTGAAATTGGTAGACACGCTATCTTGAGGGGGTAGTGGCGCAAGCTGTACGAGTTCGAGTCTCGTCGTCGGCACCAGAAATATAAGGCCAGCAAGGGAGCACCGAAGTGTACCTGAGCTGGCTTTTTTACGAGGATGTGTCGTTCGATCCTGGTCTAAGCAGTTATACGATTGGGACGAACGTTAAGAGCACCGCAGAACACCGCAGTGTGTCCTTTTAACCGACCGTTCAATATAAGCTCATCAATCGTGAACCTCGAAAATTATCTCCCCGTCCTGTTGTTCATCCTCGTCGGTCTCGGCGTAGGTATCGCTCCCCAAGTCCTGGGCCACCTTCTCGGGCCAAACAAGCCCGACGCGGCCAAGCTCTCCCCGTATGAATGCGGCTTCGAAGCCTTCGAAGACGCGCGCATGAAATTCGACGTGCGTTACTACCTCGTCGCGATCCTCTTTATTTTGTTCGATCTGGAAACGGCATTCTTCTTCCCATGGGGCGTATCCATGCGCGAACTGGGCTGGAACGGGTTCCTGGTGATGATGAGCTTCATCGCTGAATTCGTCGTCGGTTTTTGGTATATCTGGAAGAAAGGTGCCCTTGATTGGGAATAAGCCATGGCTATTGAAGGCGTATTAAACGAAGGTTTCATCACCACCTCGGCCGACAAGCTGATCAACTGGGCGCGCACGGGTTCGATGTTCCCGATGACGTTCGGTCTGGCATGCTGCGCGGTCGAAATGATGCACGTGGGCGCAGCCCGTTACGACATGGACCGCTTCGGCGTGGTGTTCCGTCCATCGCCGCGTCAGTCCGACGTGATGATCGTGGCCGGCACGCTGTGCAACAAGATGGCGCCCGCGCTGCGCAAGGTCTACGACCAGATGCCGGAACCGCGCTGGGTCATCTCGATGGGCTCCTGCGCCAACGGCGGCGGCTACTATCACTACTCCTACTCCGTGGTGCGCGGTTGCGACCGCATCGTGCCGGTGGATGTCTACGTGCCGGGCTGCCCGCCCACGGCTGAGGCTCTGCTGTACGGCATCATGCAGCTGCAAAACAAGATCAAGCGCACCAACACGATCGCACGCTAACGGGGTCGCTTCAAGAATATGACTACACATCTGGAACAACTGCAAACCGCCCTCGGCACTGCCCTGGGCGATCGCGTTACTACGACCGTTGCGTTGGGCGAAATCACGTTGACCGTGAAAGCCGCCGACTACTACGGCGTGATGCAAACGCTGCGCGACGACAAGTCGCTGGGCTTCGATCAGCTGATCGACCTGGCCGGCGTCGACTACCTGAACTACGGCGATGGCGCCTGGGACGGCCTGCGATTCGCAGTGGTCGTCCATTTGCTGTCCGTGAAGAACAATTGGCGCGTGCGCGTGCGCGCGTTCTGCGCCGACGACGACATGCCGCTGCTGCCGTCGCTGGTGCCGCTGTGGCGCGCCGTCAACTGGTACGAGCGCGAGGCGTTCGACATGTTCGGCATCCTGTTCGAAGGCCACAACGACCTGCGCCGCATCCTGACCGACTACGGTTTCATCGGCCATCCGTTCCGCAAGGACTTCCCGGTATCGGGCTATGTCGAAATGCGTTACGACCCCGAGCAGAAGCGCGTGATCTACCAGCCGGTCACCATCGAGCCGCGTGAAAACGTGCCTCGCGTGATCCGCGAAGAAAACTACGGGAAGTAAAACATGGCTGAAATTAAGAACTACACCCTGAACTTCGGTCCGCAACACCCGGCCGCGCACGGCGTGCTGCGCCTGGTGCTGGAGCTGGACGGCGAAGTGATCCAGCGTGCCGACCCGCACATCGGCCTGCTGCACCGCGGCACCGAGAAGCTGGCCGAGCAGAAGACCTACCTGCAGTCCGTGCCGTACATGGACCGCCTCGACTACGTCTCGATGATGTGCAACGAGCACGCCTACGTGATGGCCATCGAGAAGCTGCTGGGCCTGGAAGTGCCGCTGCGCGCGCAATACATCCGCGTGATGTTCGACGAGATCACCCGCATCCTGAACCACCTGATGTGGCTGGGCGCGCACGCGCTGGACGTCGGCGCCATGGGCCCGTTCCTGTACTGCTTCCGCGACCGCGAAGACCTGTTCGACTGCTACGAAGCGGTGTCGGGCGCGCGCATGCACGCGGCCTACTACCGTCCGGGCGGCGTCTACCGCGACCTGCCGGATGCGATGCCGCAGCACCGTCCGTCGATCATCCGTTCGGCCAAGGCCATCGACAACCTGAACAAGGATCGCCAGGGCTCGCTGCTGGACTTCATCGAAGCGTTCACCGCCCGTTTCCCGACCTATGTCGACGAATACGAAACCCTGCTGACCGACAACCGTATCTGGAAACAGCGTACCGTCGGCATCGGCGTGGTGGCGCCTGAGGACGCGCTGGCCATGGGCTTCACCGGCGCCATGCTGCGCGGTTCGGGCATCCAGTGGGACTTGCGCAAGCACCAGCCGTACGAAGTGTACGACCTGATGGACTTCGACGTGCCTATCGGCACCAACGGCGACTGCTACGACCGCTACCTGGTGCGCGTGGAAGAACTGCGCCAGTCGAACAAGATCATCAAGCAATGCGTGGAATGGCTGCGCAATAATCCGGGTCCTGTGATCACCAGCAACCACAAGGTCGCGCCTCCGGGCCGTGTCGACATGAAGACCAACATGGAATCGCTGATCCACCACTTCAAGCTGTTCACCGAAGGCATGCACGTGCCGCCGGGCGAAGCGTACGCGGCGGTGGAGCATCCGAAGGGCGAGTTCGGCATCTACCTGTTGTCCGACGGCGCCAACAAGCCATACCGCATGAAGCTGCGCGCTCCCGACTACGCGCACTTGCAATCGCTCGATGAAATGGCGCGCGGCCACATGATTGCCGACGCCGTCACCATCATCGGTACGCAAGATATCGTGTTCGGCAGTATCGACCGCTAAGGAAAAAGTATGTTGTTATCAGAGCAGTGCTACAAAAAAATCGACCGTGAGTTGGCCAAGTATCCGGCCGACCAGCGCCAGTCGGCCGTGATGGCCGCGCTGGCCCACGCCCAGGTTGAACTGGGCTGGATCTCGCCGGAAGTGATGGCCGAGCTGGCCGACTACATCCGCATGCCGGCCATCGCCGTGCAGGAAGTCGCCACTTTCTACAATATGTACAACCTGAAGCCGGTCGGCAAGCACAAGATTTCCGTGTGCACCAACCTGCCATGCGCCTTGTCGGGCGGCGTGCGCGCGGCCAACCACCTGAAGGAAAAGCTGGGCATCGACTTCCGTGACACCACGGGCGACGGCGCTTTCACGCTGGTGGAAGGCGAGTGCATGGGCGCTTGCGGCGACGCGCCAGTGATGCTGGTGAACGACCAGCGCATGTGCAGCTTCATGTCCAACGATAAGATCGACGCACTGGTGGAGGAATTGAAGAAATGACGTCACTCCACAATCGTCACATCGACCCTGTCATTCTCGCCGGCCTGGACGGCAAGAACTGGCACCTGGAAGACTACGTCAAACGCGGCGGCTACAGCGCACTGCGCCGCATCCTGGAAGAGAAGATCACCCCGGAACAAATCATCGCCGACCTGAAAGCGTCGTCGTTGCGCGGCCGTGGCGGCGCCGGTTTCCCAACTGGCCTGAAGTGGAGCTTCATGCCACGTCAGTTCCCTGGCCAGAAGTACCTGGTATGCAACTCAGATGAAGGCGAACCGGGTACTTTCAAGGACCGCGACATCATGCGCTTCAACCCGCATGCGCTGATCGAAGGCATGGCCATCGGCGCTTACGCCATGGGCATCACGGTCGGCTACAACTACATCCACGGCGAAATCTTCGAGGTGTACTCGCAGTTTGAAGATGCGCTGGAAGAGGCGCGCGCCGCCGGCTTCCTGGGCGACAAGATCATGGGCAGCGAGTTCAGCTTCCAGCTGCACGCGCACCATGGCTATGGCGCCTACATCTGCGGCGAGGAAACCGCGCTGCTGGAATCGCTGGAAGGCAAAAAAGGCCAGCCGCGCTTCAAGCCGCCTTTCCCTGCGTCGTTCGGCCTGTACGGCAAGCCTACCACCATCAACAACACCGAGACCTTCGCGGCGGTTCCGTTCATCCTGAACATGGGTCCTGAAAAGTACCTGGGCATGGGACGTCCGAACAACGGCGGTTCGAAGATTTTCTCGATCTCGGGCGACGTTGAAATGCCGGGCAACTACGAGGTGCCGCTGGGCACCCCGTTCGCCAAGCTGCTGGAACTGGCAGGCGGCATGCGCGGCGGCAAAAAGATCAAGGCTGTGATCCCTGGCGGCTCGTCCGCTCCGGTGATCCGCGGCGAACTGATGATGAACACCGACCTGGACTACGACTCGATCGCCAAGGCTGGCTCGATGCTCGGTTCGGGCGCCGTCATCGTCATGGACGAAACGCGCTGCATGGTCAAGGCCATGGAACGCCTGGCCTACTTCTACTTTGAAGAGTCGTGCGGCCAGTGCACCCCATGCCGCGAAGGCACGGGCTGGATGTACCGCATGATCCACCGCATCGAAAACGGCCAGGGACGTCCTTCGGACCTGGACGTGCTGAACTCGATCTGCGACAACATCCAGGGCCGCACCATTTGCGCGCTGGGCGACGCGGCGGCCATGCCGATGCGCGCGTTCATCAAGCAATTCCGCGAAGAATTTGAATATCACGTCGAGCACAAGCATTGCTTAGTGCCCGCTTACATCTAAGCTGCGTCAGGTAACGATCACCATGGTTGAAATCGAAATAGACGGCAAAAAAGTCGAAGTCCCTGCTGGTAGCATGGTGATGGACGCCGCCAACAAATTGGGAACCTACATTCCGCACTTCTGCTATCACAAGAAATTGTCGATCGCTGCGAACTGCCGTATGTGCCTCGTCGAAGTGGAAAAGGCCCCCAAGCCTTTGCCAGCATGCGCAACGCCGGTCTCGGCAGGCATGATTGTGCGCTCCGCTTCGGACAAGGCCGTACAGGCACAGAAGTCCGTGATGGAATTCCTGCTGATTAACCACCCGCTGGACTGCCCGATCTGCGATCAGGGCGGCGAGTGTCAACTGCAAGACTTGGCGGTCGGCTACGGCAAGAGCGAGTCGCGCTACGAGGAAGACAAGCGCGTCGTCGTGCCGAAGGACGCCGGCCCGCTGGTCTCCATGCAGGAGATGGCGCGCTGCATCCAGTGCACCCGTTGCGTACGTTTCGGCCAGGAAGTGGCCGGCGTGATGGAGCTGGGCATGATCGGTCGCGGCGAACACTCGGAAATCACCGCGTTCGTCGGCCAGACCGTCAACTCGGAAATGTCCGGCAACATGATCGACCTGTGCCCGGTTGGCGCACTGACGTCGAAGCCGTTCCGCTACAGCGCCCGTACCTGGGAACTGTCGCGCCGCAAATCGGTCTCGCCGCACGACGGCCTGGGCGCTAACCTGATCGTTCAGGTCAAGGGCGGCAAGGTCAAGCGCGTGCTGCCGCTGGAAAACGACGCCGTCAACGAGTGCTGGATTTCCGACAAGGACCGCTTCTCGTACGAAGGCCTGGAAGCCGCCGACCGCCTGACCCAGCCAATGCTGAAGCAGGGCGGCGAGTGGAAGGAAGTCGACTGGCAGACCGCGCTGGAATACGTGGCGCACGGCCTGAAGAACATCAAGCACGAACACGGCGCCAACGCGCTGGCCGCAGTGGCCACGCCGCACTCGACGCTGGAAGAACTGCACCTGCTGCAAAAGCTGACCCGCGCCATGGGCTCGGACAGCGTGGACACCCGCCTGCGCCATAGCGACTTCTCGCTGGCCGGCGTGACTCCTTGGCTGGGCATGTCGATCACCGAGTTCGGCCAGCTGAACCGCGCCTTCGTCATCGGCTCGTTCCTGCGCAAGGATCACCCGCTGCTGGCGACCCGTCTGCGCACGGCGGTGAAGGGCGGCGCCAAGCTGTCCATCCTGCACGCCACCGACGACGACCTGCTGATGAACGTCGCGAACAAGATGATCGTTGCTCCGTCGGAGTGGCTGTCGGCGCTGTCGCAAGTGGTGGTCGCTGTCGCCAAGGCCAAGGAAGTTGCCGCACCGGCCGGCTTCGAAGGCGTACAAGCCTCCGACGCCGCCAACGCGATCGCCGCTTCGCTGATCTCCGGCGAGAACAAGGGCGTCTTCCTGGGTAACGCGGCAACGCAGCACCCGCAAGCCGCCGCGCTGCACGCCGCCGCGCAATGGATCGCCGAACAAACCGGCGCCAAGCTGGGCTACCTGACCGAAGCCGCCAACACCGTTGGCGCCTACCTGGCCAACGCCAACAGCGGCAGCGCTCCAGTGTTCACCGAACAGAAGCAGGCTTACCTGCTGCTGAACGCCGAACCTGAGCTGGATGCACACAACCCGCAACAAGCCGCCGCCGCGCTGAAGCACGCCGAGATGGTCGTTGTCATGTCGGCCTACAAGCACGGCATGGAATACGCCGACGTGCTGCTGCCGGTCTCGCCATTCAGCGAAACCTCGGGCACCTTCGTCAACTGCGAAGGCCGCGCACAGAGCTTCAACGGCACCGTCAAGCCGCTGCTGGAAACCCGTCCTGCGTGGAAAGTACTGCGCGTGCTGGGCAACATCCTCGGCCTGTCCGGTTTCGAATACGAAACCTCGGAAGCGATCCGCGACGAAGTGCTGGGCGCCGGCGTGACCGACCTGTCGGCCAAGCTGAACAACGTCTCCAAGCAAGCTGTCGTCGCAGCCTCCGCAGCTTCCACCGGTACCGAACGTATCGCCGACGTGCCTATCTACTTCGCCGACGCCGTGGTGCGCCGCGCCGAGTCGCTGCAAAAGATGGCCGACGCGGCCGCGCCTCAAGCGCACCTGTCGAGCGCCCTGGCGCAGCAGCTGGGCGTCGCCGCCGGCGACAAGGTCAAGGTTACGCAAGGTTCCGGCAGCGCGATCCTGGTCGCCGCTGTCGATGCCAAACTGCCAGCCAACGCAGTCCGTGTCGCCGCCGCTCACGCGTCGACCGCTGCACTGGGCGACATGTTCGGCTCCATCACCGTTGAAAAAGCAGGGGAGGGTAAATAATGGCTCTGCCTGAATTCGTCACAACTATTAACGCCATGGGCGCCAACAGCGTGCTGGCTCCGGCCTGGCCGCTGATCTGGGCGCTGATCCGCATCATCGTCGTGCTGCTGCCGCTGATGGGCCTGGTTGCCTACCTGACGCTGTGGGAACGCAAGTTCATCGGCTGGATCCAGATCCGCGTCGGTCCTAACCGCGTTGGCCCGATGGGCCTGCTGCAGCCGATCGCCGATGCGCTCAAGCTGCTGTTCAAGGAAATCATCACCCCGACCAAGGCCAATGCCGGCCTGTTCGTGATCGGTCCTATCATGACCATCATGCCGGCGCTGGCCGCCTGGGCGGTGGTGCCGTTCGGCGCCGAAGCCGTGCTGGCCAACGTCAATGCCGGCTTGCTGCTGCTGATGGCGATCACCTCGATGGAAGTCTACGGCATCATCATCGCCGGCTGGGCTTCGAACTCGAAGTACTCGTTCATGGGCGCGATGCGCGCCTCGGCCCAGATGATCTCCTACGAAATCCCGATGGGCTTCGTGCTGGTGGTCGTGCTGATGGTGTCCGGTTCGCTGAACTTCGGCGACATCGTCGCCGGCCAGCAAAAGGGCATGATGGTCGAACACGGCCTGAACTTCCTGTCGTGGAACTGGCTGCCGCTGCTGCCGCTGTTCGTGGTCTACCTGACCTCGGGCCTGGCCGAGTGCAACCGCCATCCGTTCGACGTGGTCGAGGGCGAGTCCGAGATCGTTGCCGGCCACATGGTCGAATACTCGGGCATGGCCTACGCCATGTTCATGCTGGCCGAATACGCCAACATGATCCTGATCGCGACCCTGGGTTCGATCATGTTCCTGGGCGGCTGGGCTGCACCATTCAAGTTCCTGGAATTCTGGGGCGGTTTCGGCGGCTTCTTCTGGTTGTTCGCCAAGGCGTTCTTCCTGGTGTCCGTCTTCATCTGGGTGCGCGGTACTTTCCCACGCTACCGTTATGACCAGATCATGCGTCTGGGCTGGAAAGTGTTTATCCCTCTGACGCTGGTGTACCTGGTGTTCGTGGGCGGCTGGATGCAGACATCCTGGAATATCTGGAAGTAAGGACTGAAAAAATGGAACGTTTAAAAGACTTCATCGGCAGCTTCATGCTGACCGAACTGATCAAAGGGATGGCGCTGACGGGCAAGTATATGTTCTCGCGCAAGATCACCGTGCAGTACCCGGAAGAGAAGACGCCAATGTCGCCTCGCTTCCGCGGCCTGCACGCGCTGCGCCGCTATCCGAATGGTGAAGAACGCTGCATCGCCTGCAAACTGTGCGAAGCAGTGTGCCCGGCGATGGCGATCACCATCGAATCCGAGCAGCGCGACGATGGTTCGCGCCGCACCACGCGTTACGACATCGACCTGACCAAGTGCATCTTCTGCGGTTTCTGCGAAGAGTCGTGCCCGGTTGATTCGATCGTTGAAACGCACGTGCTGGAATACCACGGCGAGAAACGCGGCGATCTGTACTACACGAAAGAGATGCTGCTGGCCGTTGGCGATCGTTACGAAAACGACATCGCCGCAGCCCGCGCAGCGGACGCTCCTTACCGCTGATCGATGCCGGCTCCGGCCGGCTAGTTCAGCGTGTCGATCAATAATGTACGTCTCTTGGGTTAGTTATGGAATTTAAAACTGCTTTGTTCTACGCCTTCTCAGCCATCATGATATTGGCTGCGACGCGCGTTATCACGGCCCGCAATCCGGTCCACGCCGCGCTGTTCCTGGTGCTGGCGTTCTTCTCGGCCGCCGGCATCTGGATGCTGCTGGAGGCTGAGTTCCTCGCCATCGTGCTGGTGCTGGTCTACGTGGGCGCCGTCATGGTGCTGTTCCTGTTCGTGGTCATGATGCTCGACATCGACACCGACAAGATGCGCGAAGGCTTCTGGGGCTACCTGCCGGTGGCGTCCTTCGTCGGCGTCATCATCGTGCTGGAAATGGCCGCCGTGCTGTGGCGCTCCTTCCTGTCGTTCGACCAGCAGGTGAGCAACGCCGGCAACATCGGCGGCACCAAGGAATTGGGCCTGCTGATCTACACCAAATACATCTACGGCTTTGAAATCGCCGGCGTCATCCTGCTGGTCGCGATCATCGCCGCCGTGGCGCTGACCCTGCGCAAGCGCAAGGACACCAAACATTTCGACCCTGCCGACGCGGTACGCGTCAAGCGCAACGACCGCCTGAAGATCGTCAAGATCGCACCGGTCCACACGCGCGTAGCAGGCGCGGCTGGAACGAAATCAGAAGTTAAGGAGGCACCATGACTTTATCGCTCGCTCACTACCTCGTTCTAGGCGCGATATTGTTCGCGATCTCGATCGTCGGTATTTTCCTGAACCGCAAGAACATCATCGTTCTGCTGATGGCCATCGAATTGATGCTGCTGGCCGTGAACATGAACTTCATCGCGTTCTCGCACTACCTGGGCGATGCGGCCGGGCAGATCTTTGTGTTCTTCATCCTGACCGTGGCGGCTGCTGAATCGGCAATCGGCCTCGCGATCCTGGTGGTGATGTTCCGTAACTTGGACACCATCAACGTTGAAGACCTGGATAGCCTGAAGGGTTGATCCCGTGGCTAAAGTTCAAACCTCGAAAAATAACGATTAAGGTTCATCATGGCGGTTATTCTTAACCCTAATCTCCTGCTAGCCATCCCCTTGGCGCCGTTGGCTGGCGCCGCGGTTGCGGGCTTGTTAGGAACTAAATTCTTCGGCAACGTCGTAGGTCGCAAGACCTCGCACACCGCGACCATCCTGGGCGTGCTGGTTGCCTTTATCTTGTCGGCGATGACGCTCAACGACGTCGTCAACGGTTCCAGCTACAACGGCACCGTCTACAACTGGATGACCGTGGCCGGCATGAAGCTGGTGGTGGGCTTCCAGATCGACGCGCTGTCGGCGATGATGATGTGCGTGGTGACCTTCGTGTCGCTGATGGTGCACATCTACACCATCGGCTACATGGCTGAAGATGAAGGCTACAACCGCTTCTTCGCCTACATCTCGCTGTTCACGTTCTCGATGCTGATGCTGGTCATGGCGAACAACTTCCTGCAGCTGTTCTTCGGCTGGGAAGCGGTGGGCCTGGTTTCCTACCTGCTGATCGGCTTCTGGTACACCCGCCCAACGGCGATCGTGGCCAACATGAAGGCGTTCCTGGTCAACCGCGTCGGCGACTTCGGCTTCATCCTGGGTATCGGCCTGCTGCTGGCCTACGCCGGTTCGATGGACTACCAGGAAGTCTTCCACAAGAAGGAACAGCTGATGGCGCTGACCCTGCCGGGCACCGACTGGGCGCTGCTGACCGTTGCCTGTATCTGCCTGTTCATCGGCGCGATGGGCAAGTCGGCGCAGTTCCCGCTGCACGTCTGGCTGCCTGACTCGATGGAAGGCCCAACCCCGATCTCGGCACTGATCCACGCCGCGACCATGGTTACCGCCGGTATCTTCATGGTGACCCGCATGTCGCCGCTGTTCGAACTGTCGGACACCGCGCTGTCCTTCATCCTGGTCATCGGCTCGATCACCGCGCTGTTCATGGGCTTCCTGGGCATCATCCAGAACGACATCAAGCGCGTGGTTGCTTACTCGACGCTGTCGCAGCTGGGCTACATGACCGTGGCGCTGGGTTCCTCCGCTTACTCGGTGGCCGTGTTCCACCTGATGACCCACGCGTTCTTCAAGGCGCTGCTGTTCCTTGGCGCCGGTTCGGTCATCATCGGCATGCATCACGACCAGGACATCCGCAACATGGGTGGCCTGCGCAAGTACATGCCTATCACCTGGATCACCTCCTTGCTGGGTTCCCTGGCGCTGATCGGCACTCCATTCTTCTCGGGCTTCTACTCGAAGGATTCGATCATCGAAGCTGTCGCCGCGACCCACATCTGGGGCGCGGGCTTCGCTAATTTCGCCGTGCTGGCTGGCGTGTTCGTGACCGCGTTCTACTCGTTCCGTATGTACTTCCTGGTGTTCCATGGCGAAGAGCGTTTCGGCAAGGCCCACGCTCACGATGATCACCATCACGGTGCGGCGCATGCGCCGCACGCAGCCGCTGCCCACGACGACGGCCATGGGCACGACGACCACGGCCACGACGAAGAAGAGGACCACGGCCACCACGGTCTGGAGCCAGGCCAGAAGCCGCATGAATCGCCATTCGTGGTCTGGTTCCCGCTGGCGATGCTGGCCATCCCTTCGGTCATCATCGGCTACCTGACCATCGGTCCCATGCTGTTCGGCGACTTCTTCAAAGGCGTGATCACCTTCGGCGAAAACCACCCTGCGATGGAAGAACTGGCGCACGAATTCCATTCGCCATTGCAAATGGCAGTCCACTCGCTGACGTCGCTGCCACTGTGGCTGGCCATCTCCGGCGTAGCTGCCGCGTACTACTGCTACATGATCAATCCACGCGTACCGGCCTGGTTCTACGCCAAGTTCAAGTTCCTGCACACGCTGCTGGAGAACAAGTACTACATGGACAAGTTCAACGAGGTCGTATTCGCCGGCGGCGCGCGCCTGCTGGGCAATGGCCTGTGGAACGTGGGCGACAAGACCCTGATCGACGGCCTGCTGGTCAACGGCAGCGCCAAAGTGGTGGGTTGGTTCTCCTCGCTGACCCGCCTGGCGCAGACTGGTTACATCTACCACTATGCGTTCGTCATGATCCTCGGCATTCTGGGGTTCCTGGTCTACTTCCTGCCGTTTTGGCACGCTTAATTAGCTGATACGCAAAGAGATAACGATAACCATGATGCAGTCAACCATATCTACACTACCTCCGTACCTGAGCCTCGCGATCTGGCTCCCGATTATCTTCGGCCTGATCGTGCTGGCCGTGGGCCGTGACACCAACGCCGCGCTGGTGCGCGTTGGTTCGCTGATCGGCGCGATCGTCAGCTTCGTCGCGACCATCCCGCTGATCACCAACTTCAGCAACGCCGCGCATGGCATGCAGTTCGTTGAGAAGTCGCCGTGGATCGAGCGCTTCAACATCTACTACTCGCTGGGCATCGACGGCCTGTCGCTGTGGTTCGTGCCGCTGACCGCCTTCATCACCGTGATCGTCGTGATCTCGGCCTGGCAGGTGATCCAGAAGCGCGTCGCTCAATACATGGGCGCCTTCCTGATCCT
This sequence comes from Duganella caerulea, assembly GCF_040362985.1. Lineage (NCBI taxonomy): Bacteria > Pseudomonadati > Pseudomonadota > Betaproteobacteria > Burkholderiales > Oxalobacteraceae > Duganella > Duganella caerulea. The sequence goes on from NZ_BPWJ01000002.1 coordinate 576,856, forward strand.
GTCCGGCCTGATGATCGGCGTGTTCTGCGCCATGGACGGCCTGCTGTTCTACTTCTTCTTCGAGGCCACGCTGATCCCGATGTACATCATCATCGGTATCTGGGGCGGCGAGAACCGCGTGTACGCGTCGTTCAAGTTCTTCCTGTACACCTTCTTCGGCTCGCTGCTGACGCTGGTCGCCATCATCTACCTGTACAAGGCATCGGGCGGCAGCTTCGACATCCTGATGTGGCACAAGATCGCCCTGACGATGAAAGAGCAGATCTTCATCTTCATCGCCTTCTTCATGGCCTTCGCCGTTAAAGTGCCAATGTTCCCGGTCCACACCTGGCTGCCGGACGTCCACGTGGAAGCGCCGACCGGCGGTTCCGCCGTGCTGGCCGCGATCATGCTGAAGCTGGGCGCTTACGGTTTCCTGCGTTTCTCGCTGCCTATCGTGCCGGACGCCTCGCACTACATGGCGCCGTTCGTCATCACCCTGTCGCTGATCGCCGTAATCTACATCGGCCTGGTCGCGCTGGTGCAGAAGGACATGAAAAAGCTGGTCGCCTATTCGTCGATCGCGCACATGGGCTTCGTCACCCTGGGCTTCTTCATCTTCAATAACATCGGTATCCAGGGCGCGATCGCGCAAATGATCTCGCACGGCTTCATCTCCGGCGCGATGTTCCTGTGCATCGGCGTACTGTACGACCAGGCGCACTCGCGCCAGATCGCCGACTACGGTGGTGTCGTCAACAAGATGCCGAAGTTCGCCGCGCTGTTCATCTTCTTCTCGATGGCCAACTGCGGTCTGCCTGCGACTTCCGGCTTCGTCGGCGAGTTCATGGTGATCCTGGGCGCCACCCAGTTCAACTTCTGGATCGGCCTGCTGGCCGCGACCGCGCTGATCTTCGGCGCCGCGTACTCGCTGTGGATGGCCAAGCGCGTCATCTTCGGCAAGGTCGCCAACCACCATGTGGCGGAGTTGGTCGACATCAACGGCCGCGAATTCCTGATGCTGGGCATTCTGGCTGTCGCCGTGCTGTACATGGGCCTGTACCCAGCGCCATTCACCGACACGATGCAAACCTCGGTTGCAGACCTGCTGGCTCACGTTGCACACAGCAAGCTGCCTTACTGAAAACGGAAACACATAAATGACTACTCCACTTCCACAAGCGGTTATCAACATGGTACCGCTGTCCGCAGAAGTCGCTCTGCTGGTCGGCACCTGCGCGATCCTGTTGATCGATATGTTCCTGTCGCAGGGTAAGCGCTCGGTGACCTACGTGCTGTCGTTGCTGACGCTGCTGGTCTGCGGCGCCCTCAGCTACCACGACTACGCGGCCGGCACCACGGTCTACACCTTCAACGGCATGTTCGTCTCGGATCCGATGGCGAACCTGCTCAAGATGTTCACCTACCTGACCGTCGGCCTGACGCTGGTCTACTCGCGTCAATACGCGGACGACCGCGGCATGTTGAGCGGTAACCTGGGCGGCGAGTTCTACGTGCTGGCGCTGTTCTCCACGCTGGGCCAGATGGTGATGATCTCCGGCTCCAACTTCCTGACCGTGTACCTGGGCGTGGAACTGATGTCGCTGTCGCTGTACGCGCTGGTGGCGATCCGCCGCGACAACCACAAGGCCACCGAAGCCGCGATGAAGTACTTCATCCTGGGCGCGCTGGCATCCGGCTTCCTGCTGTACGGTATCTCGATGCTGTACGGCGCCACCGGCACGCTGGACATCGCCCACGTGGCGACCGCTGTTGCCGCCGGCACCATCAAGCCGACCATCCTGGTATTCGGCCTGGTGTTCCTGGTCGCCGGCCTGGCGTTCAAGCTGGGTGCCGTACCGTTCCACATGTGGGTACCGGACGTCTACGAAGGCTCGCCAACCGCAGTGACCCTGCTGCTGGGCGGCGCGCCGAAGATCGCCACCTTCGCGATCTGCATCCGCCTGCTGGTGGAAGGCCTGCTGCCGATGGCGTTCGACTGGCAGCAAATGCTGATGGTGCTGGCGGTTCTGTCGCTGGCCATCGGTAACCTGACCGCCATCGCCCAGACCAACCTGAAACGCATGCTGGCTTACTCCACCATCGCGCAGATGGGCTTCGTGCTGCTTGGCCTGCTGGCCGGCGTCGCGGGCACCACCGACCGCACCGGCGCCGCCGCTGCCTACAGTGGCGCCATGTACTACACCATCACCTACGTGCTGACCACCATCGGCAGCTTCGGCGTGCTGATGCTGCTGTCGCGCGCCGGTTTCGAAGCCGAGACGCTGAACGACTTCAAGGGCCTGAGCAAGCGTAGCGGCTGGTTCGCGGTGGTCATGTCGATCCTGCTGTTCTCGCTGGCCGGCGTGCCACCGATGATGGGCTTTGCCGCCAAGTTCTCGGTGCTGACCTCCGTGCTGGGCACCGGCCAGATCTGGCTGACCGTGCTGGCGGTGATGTTCTCGCTGATCGGCGCGTTCTACTACCTGCGCGTTGTGAAGATGATGTGGTTCGACGAGCCGGCCGATAACTCGCCGATCGTGGTCAAGGGCGACATGAGCTTCGCACTGAGCCTGAACGGCATCGCCATCATCGCCCTGGGCGTTCTGCCAGGCCCGCTGCTGGCGGCCTGCCTGAAAGCCATGACCCTGACGCTGAACACCTGATGGATGTTTCCGTCGCTAGCTGGTTGGTGATCGCCGTTGCACTGGTGGCCGCCAACCTGCCATTTTTCAACGACAAAGTATTCGCTCTGGTGGCCGCCAAGTGGCCCCGCAAGCCGCTGCTGGTGCGGCTGGCGGAAATGACGGTGCTGTACTTTGTCGTCGGCGCCATCGGCTTCGCCCTCGAAGCCAGGATCGGCAACCGCTTCCCGCAAACGTGGGAGTTTTACGCCATCGCCGCCTGCATCTTCATCGTGCTGGGCTTCCCTGGATTCATCGTCTGCTACCTGCGCAAGCGCCACGGCTGATACACTATCGTTCTTCAACGACGTGGAGCAGGCATGGACAAGCATCTGACAGAAACCCGTATCGACGGTGAATTGGTCTACAACGGCCACTTCCTCAAAGTCCAACGCGACACCATCGAACTCCCCGACGGCAAACACACGGCACGCGAATACGTGCTGCATCCGGGCGCCGTCGTCATCCTGCCGCTGCTGGACGACGGCACGGTGCTGATGGAGCGCCAATACCGCTATCCGCTGCATCAGGTGTTCATTGAATTCCCGGCCGGGAAAATCGACCACAACGAAGACCCGCTGGCCAGCGCCAAGCGCGAACTGGAAGAGGAAACGGGCTACACCGCCAGCGACTGGCAGTTCGTCAGCACCATCCACAACGCCATCGCGTATTCGGACGAGCACTTGGACCTGTACCTGGCGCGCGGCCTCAAGGCCGGCCCGCAGAAGCTGGACGAAGGCGAGTTCCTCGAAACCTTCACCGCCACCATCGACGAGCTGCTGCAGTGGGTGCGCGAAGGGAAAATCACCGACGTGAAAACCGTCATCGGCATCTTCTGGCTGGACAAGCTGCGCGCGGGCGACTGGAAGCTATGAAGTTCGTTGTCCTCGTTGGTCTGGGCCTGCTGGCCTGCGGCACGGCAAGCGCCGCCGCGCAGCGCACGCCGTTCCAGATCCGCTGCGAGGACACGATCGCGAAGACGGTCTCGGTGCTGTCGGCCAGGCAGAACGGCTACACCATCAACAACCAATTGCCGTACCGCGCGCTGACCGCGAAGTACGGCAGCATCGACGGCAAGATGGTGACGCTGGGCCTGACCGTGACCAACGGCCAGTATTCGGCGGAGCTGGGAGGCACGATTTTGCAGGACGCGGCCAGCGGCTACGAGTGCATCGCGCCGAAGGTGGAGTTGAAGCTGAATTATTCGCCGGTGCTGATCTATGTCGGCAACGAGTTCGCGCCGGGCACCTGCGCGTACAAGGCGATCCTGGAGCACGAGCAGCGGCACCTTCAGGCGTATATGGAAAACCTGGCGCGCGTGGAGCAGGTGGTGCGTGAGGCGCTGAACAAACGCTTCGAGGCCAAGCCGCTGTACGCGCCGTCCGGCACCGCGATGTCGGCGCTGGAGCACGAGATCAACGGCACCTGGTTCCCGTTCATCCGGGATGAATTCGAGAAGGGCAAGGCGAAGCAGGCGGCGATCGATACGCCGGAAGAATATGCCCGCTTGAGCAAGGCTTGCGATGGCGAGATCGCCGAGATCCTGCTGCGCCGCCGGAAAAATAACTGAGAACTATGACTGCATCCAAACACACACCGCGCTACTTTGCGTTGCTGCCCGCCGCCGGCGTCGGCGCGCGCATGGCGGCGGACGGACCCAAACAATACCTGACGGTCGGCGGCAAGCCGATGCTGCGCCATGCGGTGGACGCGTTCCGCGCCAGCGATCTGGTGTCGCACACCTACGTGGTGGTCAGCGCGGCCGACGGCCAGATCGACGGCGTGCTGCAGGCGGACCTGGACGGCGTGACGGTGCTGCGCTGCGGCGGCGCCACGCGCATGGACACGGTGCTCAACGCGCTGCGCGAGCTGCAGGGTGTGGTCGCCGGCGGCGACATGATCATGGTGCACGACGCCGCGCGTCCCGGACTGACGCCGGCCTTGATCGCCAGGTTGATCGACGGCGTGGGCGACGACCCGGCGGGCGGCCTGCTGGCGCTGCCGGTGGTGGACACGGTCAAGCGCGCGACGGGCGCGGTGCCGGTGGCCGCGACGACGGTGTCGCGCAACGGCCTGTGGCTGGCGCAGACGCCGCAGATGTTCAGCTACGAGCTGCTGCTGCGCGCCCTGGGCAGCGCGCCGGACGCCAACGCCATCACCGACGACGCCAGCGCGGTCGAGATGCTTGGCCTGTCACCGCGCCTGATCGAAGGCCATCCACGAAATTTGAAAGTCACGCTGCCGGCCGACATCCGCATCGCGGAAATGTACCTGGCCGCAGGCGAATAACACAGGATAGAAAATGACCAAACTCCCATTCCGCATCGGCCAGGGCTACGATTGCCACGCACTGGTGGAAGGCCGCAAGCTGATCATCGGCGGTGTCGACATCCCGCATCACGTGGGCCTGCTGGGGCACTCGGACGCCGACGTGCTGCTGCACGCGATCACCGATTCGATTCTCGGCGCCGCGGCGCTGGGCGACATCGGCAAGCACTTCCCGGATACCGATCCGCAGTTCAAGGGCGCCGATTCGCGCACCTTGCTGAAGGAGGCGGCGCGGCGCGTGGTGGCCACCGGCTACAGCATCGGCAACATCGACGCCACCATCATCGCGCAGCGGCCGAAGATGGCGCCGCACATCGCCAGCATGTGCGCCAACATCGCGGAGGATTTGGGCGTGGCCGTCGGCCAGGTCAACATCAAGGCCAAGACCAACGAGAAGCTGGGTTACCTGGGCAGGGAAGAGGGCATCGCGGCGGAGTCGATCGCCTTGCTGATCTCCTCGTAAAACAAGGTCGTCGCGCTATCCCGCACGCCGATGGCCATGTCGCGGGTAATTGAAGGATAGTCTGCCAAAAAGTCGTCCAGCGGCTTCCCCGTCAGCAGATAGTCGAACATGCGCTTGATGGGCACCTGAGTTCCTTTGAATACCGGCATTCCACCCAAGACCTCTGGCTCCATCTCCACCAGTGGCGTAATGGACTTCATAAACGCCAGCACTTCCGGGTCGATGGGATCTGTTGCCGATTTTCGTGGCGGAATAATTCTTCCATTGAATTTATGGACGGGCTCAGTAAAGTATCGCGGGTCGTATTCTGGGCAATCGTCGTCGAACTCGATCTCGTCGTCATGATTGGGCATGACGTTGATCCAGCTATCGGGACTCTCTAAGTAGGACAACTTCTTCTCGTCTACTGGCCTTTCTGAATGAGATGATTCGTATAACATCATTTTCCTCCGTATAAGTCACAGAAACAGGCTCACCCAGGAAGTAGCCAAGCGTGTTGAAGCGCCGCTCGGCGTACTGGAATCGAACGTCTTCGGTTGTGAACGAGTCGCGCTCAATCACATCCACTGCGTCCGCGAAATCGAGGCCGTGCTTGCGCAGGTTGCTCTGCCGCTTGGCTTCGTTCCAGATGTACCTAGTCATCTCAGTGTAGTGGCTTGAAGACATCCTTCAAGCGGCACTGAAAAATGCCAGGCCGCCAGGACATCGTTTCGATATCCTGTGCCAGGCATTCTCAACCGTCCTTCGATTGGATCAATAGTGCATCGCCGTGGAGGCGGCAAAAAGCCAATCTGCTACCATGGCGCTTTTTGACGGCAAAGGATGGACGATGGCGCGCGATATTTACGCTTATCGGCAAGTGGCGGTGCATTCGGTGGAACGCGCGGGCAGGGTGGCGATCCATCCGGTGCCTGGACAGGCCTTCTCGCCGGAGCTGCACGTGCAATGCTCGCGCCGCATGTGCGACGATTACCCGCTCGGCACCTGCTTCCTGCTGGATGCCAAACTGACCGACCGCCTCGGTGGTACGCCCTACCTGTACGCCTGGCACGGCGACGAAATCAAAGTGCTGTCAGCCAGCGAGACCAAGGCCTTCCTGGCTGAGTTCAAACGCGGCCGGATCTGATCAGTGCACGGCGTGCAGCTTGCCCAAGGGCTTGCCATCGTCCCGCGCCCACGCCGCGATCACGGCGGCCATCGCCAGCCCGAACAAGCCGCCCACCACCATCGCGCTCGACACGCCCAGATGGTCAACCGACACGCCGCCCACCAGCGCACCACTGGCCAATGAAATCTGCGCGGTAGAGACGAACACCGCGCCGCCGCTTTCCATCGCATGCGGCGCGGCCTTGAACATCCACGTCTGCACCGAGATCGGCATCATGCCGAAGGCCAGTCCCCAGATCACGATCAGCACCGTCGCGCCAACCGCGCCGGTGCCGAACAGCGGCATCGCCGCCGCCGACAGGCCCATGATCACGCCGGTGGCTATCAGCGAATTCTTGACGCTCTTCGCCACCGCCCAGCCGCCGATCAGATTGCCGACAAAACCAGCCGCCCCATAAATGAGCAGCAGCGCGCTGATGGCCTTCGCGCTGAGGCCGGCGGTCTGGCTCAGGAACGGCGTGACATAGGTGTAGGCCGCGAACTGGCCGATGAACACCAGCAGCGTCGCCAGCATGCCGAGCCGCGCCTTCTGCACGCGCAGCAGCGCCGGCAGCTGGCCGAAGGTCAGGGCTTGCGTGGTCGGCAGGCTCGGCATCAGCCACACCTGCGCCGCCAGCACCAGCACCGACAACGAACCCGCGGCGAAGAAGGCCATGCGCCAGCCCACCAGCTCACCGATCATGGCGCCGGCCGGCACGCCGGCCACCGTGCCCAGCGAGATGCCGGCAAAGATGATCGACGTGGCGCGCGCGGCCGAAGCCGGTACCAGCCGGTTGCCCAGCGCGCCGCCGATGGCCCAGAAACCGCCTACGCCGATGCCCAGCAGCGCGCGTCCGGCCAACACCAGCGGGAAGGTCGGCGACATGAAGACGATCAGGTTGGAGAGGATCAGCGTGGCGGTCAGGCCCCAGATGACGTAGCGGCGGTCGGTTTTGCCGACACCGATGGTGACCAGGATGGCGGCGAACGCGGCGACCAGTCCGGGAATGGTCACCAGCATGCCGGCGAGGCCCTCGGTCACGCCCAGCTCGGCGGCGATGGAGGGCAGCAGGCCGACCGGCAGGAATTCCGTGGTCACCAGCGCGAACGAGCCGACGGCGACCGACAGCACGGCCAGCCATGCGGAGCGGGTGGGTTTGGGGATGGGCAAGGGCGCGTCGTCGCGCGCTGCAGCCTGGGTATTGTGGTTTTTCATGTTTGATTATTCCTATGAACGGTAAAAAGGCTTGAGTTTTTTACTGATCGGTTCATAATGAACACCGCAAAGAACTTTGTCAATCAATTTTTAACCGAACGGTATGAAAGATACTTCCGCATCCGCACGCAAGAGCGGCCGCCCGCGCACGTTTGACGCGGAGACGGCGCTCGACAAGGCCATGAAAGTGTTCTGGGAAAAGGGCTACGAAGGCAGTTCGCTGCCGGAGCTGACCGAGGCGATGGGCATGAACCGGCCAAGCCTGTACGCCGTGTTCGGCAACAAGGAAAACCTGTTCCGCATGGCGCTGGAGCGTTACGGCGCCACCCACGATCCGCTGTTCAACGCGGCGCTGGCGCAGCCCACCGCGCGCGCCGTGGTCGAGCATTTTTTGCGCGGCAATGCCGACGCCCAGACCGAAGCGGAGAATCCGCATGGCTGCCTGGTGATCAACGGCGCGCTCGCCTGCAGCGACGATGCGTTGCCAATTCGCGACTCGCTGATCGAGCGCCGCGCCGCCAGCGAGGCCAAGCTGCGCGCGCGGCTGGAGCGCGCCAAGGTGGACGGCGACCTGCCGGCCGACAGCTGCTCGGGCCAGTTGGCGCGCTATGTGATGACGGTCTCGAACGGTATGGCGGTGCAGGCGGCTGCCGGCGCCACCCGCAAACAGCTGCAGGAAGTGGTGGACCAGGTGCTGCGCGGCTGGCCTTCTTAATCGCGCAGAAATGTTTCTGTAAAAATATATTCAGTAGCAAAATGAAATTTTAGTTGTGCTTTTGAAATTGATCGGTAAAATGGGTTCATCCCATCGACGTCCCATCTCTTTTGAAAGTCAGCCATGAAAATTCGCAAACTGATTCTGGCAGCAACCATCGCCGCAGCAAGTGTTTCGGGCGCCGCATCGGCCGCCAACCTGATCCAGAACGGTGACTTTGAAAACGTCACCGGCGTCAATCCAAACAACTTCGTCATGGTAGGCGCGGGTTCGAGCGCGATCGCCAACTGGACCGTCGGTGGCGTGTCGGTCGACGTGATTAACAACAGCTACAACTCGATCTCGGGCAGCAGCATCGACATGCTGGGCACGCCTGGTCCAGGCGTGCTGTCGCAATCATTCAACGCGGTCGCCGGCGCCACCTACACGCTGTCGTTCGACCTGACCCACAACCCGAACTCGCACGGCGCTGGCCTGGATGTGTTCGTTGGTGGCAACCACTACTCGTTTGAAGGCAGCACTCCTGTCACCAACTACAGCTTCAACTTCACCACCACAGGTGGCATGCAAGCGCTGGTGTTCAGCAGTGTCGGTGGCGACGGTTTCTCGGGCGCCGTGCTGGACAACGTGTCCGTCACCGCCGCCGTACCGGAGCCGGAAACCTACGCCATGCTGCTGGCAGGCCTGGGCCTGGTAGGCGTCATCGCCCGCCGCCGCAAAGCAGCCAAGTAAAAGACAGTACGTCAAAAAGCCCGCCAGCATGAGCGCGATGTTGAGCGCACAGGTTGGCGGGCTTTTTGACGTCTGGCGAATTACTTATGGTCGTTCAGACTTGACCTTGTGCACTGACGGTTCAATCGAAGAACATCCGGTCAGGGGTGTATGCCGACGCACACTATCGTGTTCGGTGCCCCTTGCTCACAATAGGATTTCTTGGGATCGTAGGTGGACGTCTTGATGTTGTTGAACTTGTAGGGACCGTACCAGCCCTTGCCCTTGCTCTTGACCATATCAATCATGCCCTTGATGAAAGGATTGCCATCGACATCCTTAATGATGAGCAAATTCTTGCCTACCATCTTGGGATTTGCCCCTTGTGCCAAACAGGTCCCGTCGAAGTCATATACAAATACATAAAGATCGCGGTCCTTGAATGCGCCGCCGGGATGTTCGGTGAATACCTTGTAGGCTTTCTCCGGTCCGGCGGATTTGATCAAGGCGACGGCCTGCTTGACCATGGCTTCGCCTTCCGGCGCACTGGCTTGGTCATTCTCCGCCAGGGCGCTTGCACATACAATAAATTGAACCGCGGTCAGCAGCGCAATAGACTTCCTGTTCTTACTCATGTTGCCCCCCCTGAAAAGGTTTATGCCGTTACCAATGGCAAGACTATGCCTGATTATGCTCTCATTTCAGACTCGCACAAGAGTCTCCTCCTCTCCTCAAGGCAGGCCACTTTCCAGATTATAAAAAGGTTGCTTAAGGGAAAAACTCGGACTATGATGAAGTTATACACAGACCTAAATAATGTCTAACGTTGTCATAAACATAGGTGAGCGCCATGTCACTCAGTGAACCTGCTGTCCACTCGATCCGTCGAGGACCGCCGCGCCCGCAAGACGCGATGAGCCCTATCCCGGCCTCCGCCAACTCCTTTGAAATGACGGGCGAGGACGATATCGGCGATACGTTGACCCTTCTGGCTGAAACCGGCGACGCGATTTCGATGTACGTACCGGGCAATCGCGAGCCTGTGCTTGGCCGCATTCTGTCGGTCGATCCCGAGCAGCCGCACTTCGTGATGGAGCTGAACGAGGGCTCGGTCCTGGCGCCTGGCAAAGTCACCTTCGTCACCTGGCTGACCTCCGCGAAGCTGCAGTTCCGCCTGTCCAGCGAGGAGTGGACCTCGGTTCCCGGCAGCCCGCATCTGATTCCCATGGTGTTCCCCGAAACCTGCGCCGTGCTGAACCGGCGCGCCTCGGAGCGCGTGGAAACGCCGCTGGCGGCCACCTTCAGTGCGTCGTTCGAGTTAAACGGTAAGTTCTATGAGTTGCCCATCTACGATTTTTCCCTGGGCGGGATCGGCCTGCGCTGCACGAAGAACGCTGTGAAGGGTTTGCTCAAAGGCCGCAAGCTGTTGAATGTGCAGCTGGAACTGGAATCGGAATCCGTCATCGTCCCGGAAATGGAGGTGCGCGTCACGCGCTCCTACAAATCCTTCCTGCTGGGCGAGCAACTCCATATCGGCTGCATGTTCCTCAATCCGCCACCGGAGGTGGAGGCCGATATCAAAACCCTGCTGGCCCACATCCACAACATCCCGCAGGACTAGCGTCCCGCGGGCTATCGGCGCTTATTCGGCGCCGTCGTCGTCGTCCTCGGTTTCCGGCGTGCCGTCCTTGACTGCGTGAACGCGGGCGGCGTCGGCGGCGATCTTCAGTTTGGCCGCATCCCCCATGAATTGATCGACGCTGTGGTCCGGGCTATGCCGCACTTCCGGCGGCAGCAGCACCGACATGTACAGCTCGTCGGCGGCGCGTCCCGTTCCCTGCAGATTGGTCATCAACATCAGCGCGGCGCCGCCCATCAGCATCACCCAGCTGCTGATGGCGAAACGTCGCGGATGATGGGGCTTGATGGTGACCAGGTGGAAGAACAGCATGCCGCAGGCGATCGCCAGCGTGACCAGGTTGCCGTAGCGGGTGAAGGCCTCGGCCGACCACGCATACGCCAGCACCGAGCTGACCACCTTCCACACGCCGACCACGGCCAGCGCGCTGCCCAGTATGAACAGGTGCCGCCCCAGCCGTGCATGGACGCCGAACAGGCGATTGGCCAGCGCCCACAAGCCGCTCCACACCAGGCCGGCGGCCAGGCTGGTGGCCAGCACCTGCAGGTAGCGGATCAGCGCGAACGGTTCGACGTCGGACAGCCAGGTTTCCAGGCAGGTGAAGATGGCGATCAGCGCCAGGCCGATGGTGGCCGGCGCCGCGCCTTCCCAGCCGTGCATGGTGGTGTCGGCGCGTTCGTCGGCGACCGGGAAGTCGGCCGCGCGCACGCGCAGGCGCGTGTGGCCGAGGCGCACCATGGTGTCGCCGTCCAGCACCATGCTGGTCTGGCGCTTGCCGTTGAGGTAGCTGCCGTTCTTGCTGCCGAGGTCGCGCAGCACCAGCCGGCCTTGCTCGTCGGCGTCGACGACGGCGTGGGCGGCGGCGCTGTGGGCGTCGTCGAGGATGACGTCGTTATCGTAGCTGCGGCCCAGGCGGATCGGCAGCGCATCCACCTTGTGACGGTGCAGCACGTCGCCGTTGCGGGCCAGGATCTCGATGAAGTAGGGAGCTTTCATCGCGCGCCTCCCTTGGCCGCCGCAGCGGGCTTCTCGGGCTTTTTGGCCACCACCGGCGCCAGGCCGATCGAGTCGATGAACACGCGCGACAGGCGCAAGCCGTTTTCATACGAGACGCCGCGCGCGTCGAGCCGGCTTTGCAAACTCATCAAGCCCTGGTCGGTGGACGCGGTCAGCAGCGCGAAGTCGTACAGGCCGGCGAACTTGCGGTAGGCGCGCACGCACAGCACGGCGCGCAGCGGCACGTCCTTGTTCTTGACGAAGTCCTCGGTGCATTGCGGGCCGGTCAGGCGGGTGTCCTTGTTGGTGCCGAAGTGCTCGTTCTTGAACGAGGCGCTGGCCAGTTGCGCGAAGCGCAGCTTGCCCAGTCCGGTGCTGCGCAGGTACTGGTGGCGGATGCTCAGCTGTCCCGTCTGCAGCGAGCCGCTGACGAAGATGGCCGACTCCATCGCGCAACTGGCGTCGTCCACCGTGAACGGCTTGTCGGCCTTGACGTTGGAGCGCCCCCAGCAGCGCATCTGCTCGGACTCGCGCACGGGCACCTGATACGGGCCCATCGGTTTCAGGCTCAACGGGCTGGCCAGCAGCTGGTCGACCATGGCGCGCTGGTGGGTCAGCAGCTGTGCGGCGACCACGGCGGTGAAATCGGCTGGCGCCTTTTTCTGCTGCTCCACGCGCTTGAGCAGGTCTTGCGCGTAACGGGCCGGCACCAGGAAGCTGACCAACTCGCCGTCGAGGCGCTTGGAGACGTTGACGCCGGCCACCGCGCCGTCCACCGTCACGCTGGGGCCGCCGCTCATGCCGGAGTTGATCGGGCCGGTGAACATCAGCTGGTCGTAGAAGCTGCGCGCGATCACGCCGTTGTAGGCGCCTTCGGAGATGGCGAAGCCCAGGTCGAGCGGATTGCCCAGCGAGTACAGGTACTGGCCCTGCGTCAGCTTGGCCAACTGTTCGGGGATCTTGAAGAAGCCGGTGCCGTTGCGGCTCACGCGCAGCACGGCCAGGTCGTGCAGCACGTCCACCGCTAGCAGCTCGACGTTGCCGCGCTGGCCGCTGGTGTCGACCCATTCGCCGACGTAGGTGTCGGGATCGAGCGCGAACTGCGAGACCACGTGGTAGTTGGTGACCACCAGGTTGCTGGTTCCGATCAAGAAGCCGGAGCCGACCGACGATTGCGTGCGGCCGCTCTTGAGCAGCGAGCGCACTTGCAGGATGTCGTTTTTCGCGGAAGCGTACAGATGCTGGGCCGAGCTGGAGGGCTGCGGCAGCGGGGTGGCGTCGGCGTTGTCGGCGGCGGGCGCCGAGGCCTTGGCCGGGGACTGCGCGGCGGCCAGCTGTGGCGGCGTGGCCGGTGTGGCGGCGGCCGGAGCGGCCAGCGCGGTGGCGCCGGCGCAGCTCAGGGCGATGGAGACAGCAAGCTTGTTAAATTTCATGCAATCCTTAAAAATCAACCTTACAGCGCGCCATCCTCCACCGGAGCCGGGGTCAGCGGCGTCATCATGTGGCCCAGCTTGGCGGCCTTGGTATTCAGGTAGTGCTGGTTGAAGGCGTTGCGGTTGACCAGCAGCGGAACGCGCTCGGCCACCTCGATGCCCAGTTTGGTCATGGCATCGATCTTACGCGGATTATTGGTCATCAGGCGTAAGCTTTTGACGCCGAACTGCGCCAGCATCGGCTGCACCAGGCCGTAGGTGCGCTGGTCGGGCTTGAAGCCCAGCTGTTCGTTGGCCTGCACCGTGTCGGCGCCTGCTTCCTGCAGGCGGTAGGCGCGGATCTTGTTGACCAGGCCGATGCCACGGCCTTCCTGGCGCAGGTACAGCAGCACACCGCGGCCCTCGGCGGCGATGCGCTTGAGCGCGCCTTCGAGCTGGGCGCCGCAATCGCAGCGCTGCGAGAACAGCACGTCGCCGGTCAGGCACTCGGAGTGGACGCGCGCCAGCACCGGCTCGCCATTGCCGATATCGCCCAGCACCATCGCCAGGTGTTCCTTGCCGGTGGCCTTTTCGACAAAGGCGTGCAGCGTGAACTGGGCCCAGGGGGTCGGCAGGGCGCAGGAAGTCATGTAATCCAGTTCGTCGGTTGCCGGGGTTGCTGCGCTCTGCGACATAGCTATGCTCTTCAATTGATTGATATTCAGGTAAAAAAGGCGCGCCGGGCTGTTCGAACAGACCCGGCGCGCCCTTCATGATACCAAAACTGGCGGAAAGTTTTTTTAGGCCGGCCTCTAGCCTAAGTGGGAACCTAAGCGGGGAGGTCGAACACCAGCACTTCCGCCTCGTAGGCGTCCTGCAGCGTGACCTGCGATTCCGCCGTGATCTTCAGCGCGTCGCCGTCTTTCAGCGGTGTGCCGTTGACCGTCACATCGCCGCGGATCACGTGGACGTAGGCGATGCGTCCTTCATCCAGCTCATGCTTCAGGTGGTCGCCGGCCCCCATGATGGTGGCGTAGATCGCCGCATTCTGGTGGATCAGCACCGAGCCGTCGCGGCCGTCGTTGGAGGCGATCAGGCGCAGCCGGCCCTGTTTGCTTTCCGGCGTGAAGTGCTTTTCCTCGTAGCTGGGCGGGATGCCGGTCTGGTTGGGCTGGATCCAGATCTGCAGGAAATGCACCTGTTCGCTTGGCGAATGGTTAAACTCGCTGTGCCGCACGCCGTTGCCGGCGCTCATGCGCTGGACGTCGCCGTAGTGCAGCACCGAGCCGGTACCCATGCTGTCCTTGTGCTCCAGCGCGCCGCTCAGCACGTAGGAGATGATTTCCATGTCGCGGTGGCCGTGGGTGCCGAAACCCTGGCCGCCCAGCACCTGGTCTTCATTGATCACCAGCAGGGGACCGAAACCGGTGTGTTTCGGATCGTGATAGCTGCCGAACGAGAAGGTATGGCGGGATTGCAGCCAGCCGTGGTTGGCGACGCCGCGTTCTTCACTTCTACGAATTTGTAACATGGTAGGCTCCGTTTCTTTTTAGTTAATGTGCGATAATTTTGAAAGGTGTTTCGCTATCGCTGCATCCATGAATCACAGTATATTCCTCCGGTTCTGAATAAAAAAACGGAAAATTTACCTCTTTACTATCGAAAAAATCGAATGCTTAGACTCAGCCTGGAAGCCCTGCAAATCGTTGACGCCATCGACCGCCGTGGATCGTTCTCGGCCGCCGGCAAGGAACTGCACCGCGTGCCCTCGACCATCTCCTACACCGTCAGCAAGCTGGAGGACGACCTCGGCGTGCAGGTGTTCGAGCGTATCGGCCCGCGCGTGGAGCTGACGGCGGCCGGCGCCGAGCTGCTCAAGGAGGGACGCTACCTGCTCAAGGCCGCGCAGGACCTGGAGCACCGCGTGCGCCGGGTCGCGTCCGGCTGGGAGACCGAGCTGGCGGTCGGCATGGATTCGATGTTCTCGGCCAGCGTGTTCCGCGAGGATGTCCACGCCTTCTACCAGGTCGCCCAGCAGACCCGGCTGCGGCTGGTGCGGGAAGCGCTGTCAGGCGCCTGGGAGGCGCTGCTGGACCGCCGCGCCGACCTGCTGGTGGGCGTGGCCGGCGATGGTCCGGCCGGCGGCGGCTACGTGTCCCAGCCGATCGGCAAGATCGGCTTCGTGTTCGCGGTGGCGCCGTCGCATCCGCTGGCCTCGGTCGAAGGCAGGCTGGACCGCGTTCAACTGCAGCGGCACCGCGCCGTCAGCGTGGCCGACTCGGCCCGCCAGATGGCGCCGCGCACGGTCGGCCTGGTGCTGGGCCAGGACACGCTGACCGTGCCCGACATGCAGACCAAGTTCCAGTACCAGCTCGACGGCATGGGCTTCGGCTTCCTGCCCGAGCCGTGCGCACGCGCCGCCATCGCCGCCGGCCTGCTGGTGGAAAAGCAGGTCGAGGAACCCAAGCCGGCCGAGACCTTCCACCTGGCCTGGCGCAGCGGCGAGCGCGGCGCGGCGCTGCAATGGTGGCTGGACCGCATGAAGCAGCCGGGACTGTTCGAGCGGCTGCTGGGCCATTTGCCCCATCGTTTGATATTGCCCGGTTCGCTTCCATAATGTTGGCCGACGCCAATAATTTCGGAGTACCATAGCGGGATCATCGATTGCTCTTGCTGGACACCCCATGACCGCCTCGACCGCCATGCCGCCCGTGTTTTTGCATCCCCTGGCCGATCGCAACGGCGTGCCCTCGGCGTTGCTGCTCGACGCCGGCGGCTTGCAGGCCGATGCGGTGCCGGCCGGCGCGCTGCAGGAGCTTGCTTCCGGCAGCATGAGTTGCTACTACCGCGCCGGCCAAGCCGAGGCCGTCAATCATTTGCTGGACGAGGCCGGCTGGCAGCCGCTGCCCGCCGACAAGGTCCACCACAGCGACGCCGCACTGGCCGCCGAGCTGCCCGCCGGCGCCAACTGGATCGAAGGCGACTGGTTCCTGGCGCCGCCGCCCAAGCCGGTGGGCAGCCAGGCCGCCTCGCGCGCGCTGGCGCTCAAGCTGGTGCAGCTGGTCTCGGCCGACGCCGACACCCATGAAATCGAAGCGCTGCTGCGCCAGGACCCGACCCTGTCCTACCACCTGCTGCGGCTGGTGAACTCGCTGGGCATGGGCACCGGCCGGCGCGTCACCAGTTTTTCGCAGGCCATCCTGATCCTGGGCCGCTCGCAGCTGCGGCGCTGGCTCAACCTGATGCTGTTCTCGTCGCGCGAGGCCGACCAGCGCTCGGCCATGCTGCTGGCGCGCGTCTCGGTGCGGGCGCGGGCGATGGAGCTGCTGGCCAAGGCCGCCGGCCACGACAAGCCGCACCAGGAGCAGGCCTTCATGGCCGGCATGTTCTCGCTGCTGGGCGTGCTGTTCGGCATGCCGTTGGCCGAGGTGCTGAAGCCGCTGACCATCAGCGAAGCCGTGCAGCAGGCGCTGCTGGCGCGCGAGGGCGAGCTGGGCCAGCTGCTCGACGTGGTCGAGGCCGCCGAGCACGATGACATGGCGGCGCTGACCCAGGGCCTGCAGGCGTTGCAGATCGACGGATCCAGCTTCAACCAGATCCAGGCCGAGGCGTATTTGTGGATGCAGGGCGTGGCGGCGGGCAAGGCGGGCAATCCCCATGCGTGACGCGATCGAGCTGTGCCTTGCGCTGAGCCGCCAGGCCCGCGGCGAGTCGGGCGAGGCGCTGGCGGCCACGCTGGCGCGGCTGGACGTGGCGCTGGCCGAGGCGCATGCCGGCCTGCCCGAGCCCGCTGCGGAAACGGCCGACGCCGTGCTGGAACTGGACCTGGCCGGCTACGTGACCGCCTGGAGCGAGGGCGCCCGCCAGATGTTCGGCTACACCACCGAGGAGGCGCTGGGCCGGCACGTGCTGTTCCTGTACGCCGAGGGCGACGACGACGGCAACATCGCCGAGCTGTTCTTCGAGCACGACGGCAATCCCGCCGGCGGCGCCCACACCGAGGTGCGGCGGCGCAGGAAGGACGGCGAGCTGATCTGGGTGAACCTGCACCTGCTGCTGCGCCACGACGAGGCCGGCGAGCCGGTCGGCATGCTGGTCAAGCTGTCCAATGCGGACCAGACGCTGTCGGCGGCGGACAAGGTCAACCTGCACGCGCGCATCATCGAGGACAGCGACCAGGGCGTGCTGATCACCGACGCCCACGAGCGCATCGTGTCGATCAATTCCTCGTTCACCCGCATCACCGGCTACACGCCGGAGGAGTCGATCGGCAAGACGCCCGACCTGCTGCGCTCGGGCGTGCACGACGCCGAGTTCCGCGCCAAGGTGCGCTCGGCCATGCAGGGGCAGGGCCCGTGGCGCGGCGAGATCATCGGCAAGCGCAAGAACGGCGAGCTGTTCCCGCAGTCGGTGACCATCAGCGTGGTGCGCGACGCGCACGGCAAGATCAGCCACACCTTCTCGCTGTTCTCCGACATCAGTGTGCACAAGGACGCCGAGGCGCGCATGCAGCGCATGGCCAACTACGATCCGCTGACCGGCCTGCCCAACCTGTGCCTGCTCAACCAGCTGGTCAGCCAGGCGCTGACCGAGACCAAGCGCTCGCAGGAGCACGGCGCCTTGCTGGTGATCGAGATCGCCCGCATCGGCGCCATCAGCGACACGCTGGGCCACGACATCGGCAACGGCCTGCTGTGCGAGATCGGCAGGCTGTTCCGGCTGGCGCTGCGAGAGGCCGACGTGCTGGCGCGGCTGGACGGCCACAAGTTCGCGGTGGCGCTGCTGCACGTGGAAAAGCGCGAACATGCCGCCATCGTCGCGCAAAAGCTGCTGGCCACACTGGCCGCGCCCATCGTGATCGCCGGCCACAGCCTGCAGGTGGGCGGCCACATCGGCATCACCGTCTACACCGAGGACGGCACCGACGTCCCGACCCTGATCCGCTACGCCGACGTGGCGATGAACAAGGCGGCGCAAAGCATCGAATCGGCCTTCCTGTTCTACAGCGAGGAAATGAACCAGCGCGCCAAGGAACACCTGCGCATCGAGAGCGAGCTGCGCCAGGCGCTCGGCAACAACGAGCTGCTGCTGTACTACCAGCCCAAGGTCAGCCTGCGCAGCGGCCGCATCGTCGGCGCCGAGGCGCTGCTGCGCTGGCGCCATCCGGTGCGCGGGCTGGTGTCGCCGGGCGTGTTCATCCCGGTGGCGGAAGAGACCGGCCTGATCCTCGAGCTCGGCAGCTGGGTGCTGGAGGAAGCCTGCCGCCAGGTGCGCGAATGGAAGGACGCCAACCTGATCATGCCGCCGATCGCGGTCAACCTGTCGGCGCGGCAGTTCGACAGCCAGCTGCCCAAGCGCATGGCGGCGGTGCTGGAGCGGCACGGCGTGCAGCCCGACCAGATCAACCTGGAGATCACCGAGAGCCTGCTGATGCGCGGCACCGACAACGTGATCGCCATCATGAACGAGCTGGTGGCGATGGGCATGGCGCTGGCGCTGGACGACTTCGGTACCGGTTACTCCAGCCTGGCCTACCTGAAGAAATTCCCGATCAGCACCCTGAAGATCGACCGCTCCTTCGTCGTCGGCCTGCCGTACGAGGAGAACGATTGCGCCATCGCGCGCGCCATCGTCACCATGGCGCAGCAGCTGCGCCAGGAGATCGTGGCCGAAGGCGTGGAGACCGCCGAGCAGATGAGCTTCCTGCGCGAGCTGGGCTGCGACCAGCTGCAGGGCTATCTGTTCAGCCAGCCCATTCCGGCCGCCGAGTTCGCCGGCATGCTGCGCGAAGGCAAACGCCTGGCCTTCGGCGGACGCTGATGCGCGGCCCGATTGGCCTCCTGAAAAATCCCGCGATTGGCATCCCGCCAACGCGCCGTTCGCAAGCACAATGAAACCATGATAGATCTCTACTACGCCGCCACCCCCAACGGCTTAAAAATGACCATGTACCTGGAAGAGGCCGGTATCGACTACCGCCTGATCCGCGTGAACATCGGCAAGGGTGAACAGTTTGCGCCGGAATACCTGCGCATTTCTCCGAACAACAAGATCCCGGCGCTGGTCGACCACGCGCCGGCCGACGGCGGGCCGCCGCTGAGCATGTTCGAGTCCGCCGCCATGCTGCAATACCTGGCCGACAAAAGCGGCTTCGGCTTGCCGCGTGACCCGCGCGCGCGGCTGGTGGCCTTGCAATGGCTGACCTGGCAGGTGGCCGGGCTGGGGCCGATGGCGGGGCAGATCGGCCACTTCAACATCTACGCGCCGGAGACGGTGCCGTACGCCATCGACCGCTACACCCGCGAGACGCACCGCCTGTACGGCGTGCTGGACAAGCAGCTGCAAGGCCGCGAGTTCATCGCCGGCGAGTTCTCGATCGCCGACATCGCCTGCTATCCGTGGATCGTGCCGCATGAAAGCCACGGGCAGACGCTGTCCGATTTCCCCGACCTGCAACGCTGGTTCGAAGCGATCCGCGCGCGGCCGGCCACGGTCAAGGCCTACATCGGCGTGGAGAACGTCTACGCCCGCAAGGACCGCGTCATCTCGGACGAAGAGCGCGCCATCCTGTTCGGGCAAGGCCGCCGCGTTTGATACGGCTGGGACAAAGCACGAATCTCCGGAAAATGACAGAATAGGGGAAGCCATAGCAATTATGGCAACCTGCCGCTCTATTATCTTTTACGGAGACTTCCATGCAAAAACGTACTTTTCTGCTTCGTAGCACCGCAGCGTTGATGTTTGCCGGACTGGCGCTGGGCGGTTGCACCACCACCACCACCGCCGGCAAGGCCGATTCGGCCGCCGTCCGCACCGAGATCGAACAAGGCTCCTACTCGACGCTGGAGCGCCTGTATTCCGAAGTGAAGGGCTCGCGCGAGCTGGTGCGCAAATCGGCCGGCGTGCTGGTGTTCCCGCGTGTGCTGGCGGCCGGCCTGGTGGTGGGCGGCGAGTATGGCAAGGGCGTGCTGCGCACCGGCGGCCAGTCGGTTGATTATTACAGCGTGGCCTCGGTGTCGGTCGGCTTCCAGGCCGGCGCGCAATCGAAGGCCGTGGTGCTGCTGTTCATGACCCGCGAGGCGCTGGATAAATTCCGCAACAGCAAAGGCTGGACGGCCGGCGTCGACGGCTCGGTGGCGTTGCTGAAGGTGGGCGCCAACGGCGAGCTCGACACCACCACCGCCAACAATCCGGTGCAGGCGCTGGTGCTGACCAACGCCGGCCTGATGGCCAACCTGAACCTCGAAGGCACCAAGATCACCAAGCTCAACTTGTGATCGGCCGGCGGCCGGCGCGGAAAAGGCTTTGCCGCCGCGCCGGTTGCGGCTACTCTTACGCTCATCTGTCACCTATGAGGAATATCGATGAGCCGTAACATCCTGGACGAAGCCCACATCCACCCGGCCGTGCGCGAGCAGGTCAGCAACTATCACCGCGACCTGGTGGCCGAGGTGCAGGCCGCCGTGGCCGCCAACACGGTGGTGGTGGTCGGCATGGGCCTCAATCCTTTCCCGCGCAAGGCCCGCAAGATCCTTGACGGCTTGGGCACGCCATACCACTACCTCAGCTATGGCAGCTACCTGGGCGGCTGGCGTCCGCGCACGGCGTTGAAGATGTGGACCGGCTGGCCGACCTTCCCGATGATTTTTGTGAAAGGCACGCTGATCGGCGGCGCCAACGATCTGCAAAAGCTGGTCGACCAGGGTGAATTCGCGCGCATGGTGGCCTGATGCAAACGCTGGCGCTGCGCCTCGATCCGGGCGACGACCTGCGCGCGGCGCTGGTGGCGGCCCTGCTGGCCAGCGGCCAGGCGGCCGGCTATGTGTTGCAGGGCATCGGCAGCCTGAGCGTGGCGCAGCTGCGTTATGCCGGCCAGCCGCAGCCGGACACGCTGCGCGGCGACCTGGAAATCCTGACGCTGGCCGGATCGCTCTCGGCCGACGGCGCGCATCTGCACATGTCGGTGTCGGACGCGCAGGGGCGGGTGCTGGGCGGCCATGTGTGCGCGGGCTGCGTGGTGCGCACCACGGCCGAACTGCTGCTGGCGCTGCTGCCCGGCCAGCGCTTCACGCGCGAGCTGGACCCGCGCACCGGCTATCCCGAGCTGACGATCAGCTAGTCGGGATCGACTTCGTGGAGCTTGTCGGTCAGCTCCTTGAGCGGCCCTGGCGCCGCGTCCAGGTGGTAGTGGACCTGGTGCTCCTGCTGGCCCTGGTCCACCTTGAGGTCATACTGAAAATCCGACGAGCGCGGCGCATCCTTGACCAGCTTCTCCGGCAGCGCGAAGAAGTCGCAGGCAGACAGCAACTGCTGAAACTCGTTCGCCCGGTCCGGCGGCAGCTGCGCCAGATCGACCGTGCGCGTCTGCGCGCCGGCCGGTCCGGTGAAACCGCCGGTGCATCGCAACGTTAAACGTGTCATACCATTTCTCCTAAACGACGCCGACCACTTTCCACGCCGCCTGCACCGCATGCTGCTCGGGCGAATCCGCACCGTACAGCAACACCGCCGCCTGCGAGGTGGCCTTGGCCATGTCGGAAAAGCTGGCGTTCGGCGTCAGCAAACCCAGCGCCTTGTACCAGACCGGTCCGGCCTTGTCCCATGAATTGCCCTTGAGCGCGATGGCCGCCGCGTAAAAGGCATGGTTGGGGATGCCTGAATTGGTGTGGACATCGCCTCCCTCCACGTATCCTGCCATGGTTTTCGGTTGATCGTCCCCCGACCACGTCAATTCTTTGTTACCCGGATCGGCCATCGAGCGCAGCGCCTTGCCGACGCCGGGCGCCAGGATGCCCGCGCCGATCAGCCAGTCGGCCTGCTCGGCGCTCTGCTTGAGCTTCCACTGCTTGATGATGCTGCCGAACACATCGGAGATCGATTCGTTGAGCGCGCCGCTCTGGTTCTCATAGATCAGGCCGCCTGGGACGGCGTGCTGGGTGACGCCGTGGGTCAGCTCGTGGGCGATGACGTCGAGCGCGCCGGTAAAGCCAAGGAACAGTTTGCCGTCGCCGTCGCCGTAGACCATCTGCTGGCCGTTCCAGAAGGCGTTGTTGAACTTGTTCTGGTAGTGGACGGTCGAGTCGATGCGCAAGCCCTTGTTGTCGATGGAGTTGCGCTTGAGGACTTCGCGGTAGAAGTCGTAGGTGATGCCGGCGCCGTCATAGGCCTGGTTGACGGCGGCATCGGCCACCGCCACGCCGCCCTCGGTACGCATCAGCTTGCCGGGCAGGGTGGTCTTGTGGTTGGCGTCGTAGACCGTGCGGCGTTTCTCGCCGACGGCCGCCACGCCCGTCGCGACCGGCGAGATCGAACGCTGGCCGCGCAGGTAGGCGGAGGTTTCGCACTGGTCCAGCAGCAGACAGCGGTCCGCGTGCGAGGTGGCGGAGTCGGCCAGCTTGCGCAGCATGCTGGGAGGGATAATGAAGCAGGTGCAGCTGTGGGCCTGGGTTGCCATGACGTTCTCCTTCACTGATGCAATAGTGTCTTCTTTATACACGGATTCGCAATTTCGGTACGTCACGATTGCCTCTGCAAGCAGCTGGGGCGTTGTGGAAATGATATGCTTTTATATCTACTGACGCTCGGGAGACTATTTTGGCATCCATTACCTTTTCAGCTTACGCAGGCGTGTTCGACTTCAAGCGGGTGGACCCGGAGACGGGCGAGGAGGGCGTGTTCGTTGAAGACGCGGCCATCCTCAAAACCTTGGACGGACTTGTCTATGACGAGGAAGTTTTCTCAGATTACTTGCTGGACGGAGAAAGCACCCGCGAGCTGGAGGACGCGGGCATCAGTGGCGGCAGCCTTGCATTCAGCTTCGACAGCGCATCGGGCAGGCTGGTCGGCCGCACCGAGTACCAGCTTGAGCGGGCGCTGAACCCGGACCAGATCGCGCTGCTGAAGGACTACACCATCGGCCAGTGGAGCGACGGCATAGGCTCCAACTTCTTCCAGGAGCGCATGCGGCATGGCCTGGCGCCGCAATTGCTCGTGATGGATGAAAGCGCGGTACAAGTTGAGCAGCGAGCCCACTGACGGCAATATCAACCATATTGTTTATACGGATTTCCCGGCCGGCTGGTGTGGACGGAACCGACAGCTGGCCTGGCGCAACGGGTCGAGCAGGCTGCGCAGGTCGTTGTGGTCGAGCTCGTACATCAGCGCGATCAGGCCGCCCAGTTCGCCTGAAGGAAAACCCTCGCGCGCGAACCAGCCCAGGTAGTGGCCGGGCAGGTCGGCGATGACGCGGCCTTTGTATTTACCGTAAGGCATTTCACGCGTGAGCAGCAAGGCAAGTTTTTCGGAATTCATCGTGGAGGGGCGGTACAATCGGGTTGCTATTTTAACTATCTTAACTCTGGCCGAAAAGGACTGTCATGACATTCAAATCCGTTTTGCTTCTTTGCGCGCTGGCCGCGCCCATGATAGCGCAAGCCGATCCGCAGCCTATCCCCGCTGCCAAGCGCGCCTACATCGGCGACTGGAAGGGCAAGGACATGGAGCTCAACATCGAGGCAAGCGGCAAGCTGCACTACAAGCGCAACCAGCCGGGAAAGAACATCGACCTCAACGTCGATATCCTTGATTTCAATGGCGACAACTTCGATGCGGGTGTCGGCATCCTGCGCAGCACCTTTGTCGTCACCCAGCCGCCGCACCTGCAGGACAAAAAGATGAAGATGACCGTGGACGGTGTCGAGCTGATCAAGGGTGAATGATGATTGTTGCTTTCGCGGAAAATATCATTACCACTTTCGTGTCTTTTTCTCAGTAAAGAAAATCCCGATACTGCATGACATTAACTTTTCAGGAGTAAATGTCATGCCTATTGCCTTGCTGGCGCTGACCATCAGCGCGTTTGCCATCGGGACCACCGAGTTTGTCATCGTCGGCCTGTTGCCGACCATCGCCGCCGATCTGGGCGTGAACCTGCCGTCGGCCGGCCTGCTGGTCAGCCTGTATGCGCTGGGCGTGGCCGTCGGCGCGCCGGTGCTGACCGCGCTCACCGGCAAGGTGCCGCGCAAGACGCTGCTGGTGTCGCTGATGGTGCTGTTCACCCTCGGCAATCTGCTGGCGTGGCAGGCGCCCGGCTACGAATCGCTGGTGGCCGCGCGCATCCTCACCGGCCTGGCGCATGGCGTGTTCTTCTCGATCGGCTCGACCATCGCCACCTCGCTGGTGCCAAAGGAGAAGGCCGCCAGCGCGATCGCCATCATGTTCACCGGCCTGACCGTGGCGCTGGTGACCGGCGTGCCGCTGGGTACCTTCATCGGCCAGCACTTCGGCTGGCGCGAGACCTTCCTGGCCGTGTCCGCGTTGGGTGTGCTGGCCTTTGTCGGCAGCCTGTTGTTCGTGCCGTCGACTATCAAGCACAGCAAGCCCGCCTCGCTGCTGCAACAGGTGAAGGTTCTGGGCGAGCCGCGCCTGCTGCTGGTGTACGCGATCACCGCGCTCGGCTATGGCGGCTCGTTCACGGCCTTCACCTACCTGGCGCCGATCCTGCAGGACATCACCGGCTTCAGCGCCAGCACGGTCGGCCTGGTGATGCTGGTGTACGGTGTCTCCGTCGCTGTGGGTAATATCTGGGGCGGCAGGCTGGCCGACCGGCGCGGCCCGGTCGGCGCGCTGAAGATCATCTTCCTCGGCCTGGCCGCCGTGCTGTTCGTGCTGAGCTTTGCGGCGCCGTACAAATGGCTGGTGCTGGCGACCGTGCTGCTGTGGGGCGCGGTGGCCTTCGGTAACGTCGCCGGCCTGCAAGTGTACGTGGTGCGGCAGGCCGAGCACTTCACGCCGCGCGCCGTGGATGTGGCCTCGGGCCTGAACATCGCCGCCTTCAACGTCGGCATTGCCGGTGGCGCCTGGGGCGGCGGTTTGATCGTCGAACATCTCGGCCTGGTGCATACCGGCTGGGCCGGCGGCCTGGTGGTGCTCGGTGCCTTGGGCCTGACCGCGCTCAGCGGCCGCCTGGACCGCCTGAACCCGCGTCCCGCCAGCGTGGGCGGCGAGAAGTCCATCCACGCCGTCGCCCACTAAAACAGGGGCCGGCCGCGCAGCGGGCGCGGCCGGTGTATATTGGCGGCGAATTGAATCACTCGCCGCCGGATTTTCCCACATGTCTGCTGTTTCCCTGTTCTGCCTGGTCTTCGCCTATTTCGCATTGCTGCTGCTGGTGGCCTGGCGCACCTCCCGCAACGCCACCAACGACAGCTTCTTCATCGGGAACAAGCGCAGCAACTGGATGCTGGTCGCGTTCGGCATGGTGGGCACCACGCTGAGCGGCGTGACCTTCGTCAGCGTACCCGGCGCCATCGGCCGCGACGGCTTCGGTTACGTGCAAGTGATACTGGGCTACGTGCTGGGCTACATCGCCGTCGCCTATATCCTGCTGCCGCTGTACTACCGCCTGAAGTTGACCTCGATCTACACCTATCTCGAGCAGCGGCTGGGCCCGCGCTCCTGGCAGAGCGGCGCCGCCTTCTTCATCCTGTCGCGCACCCTGAGCGCGTCGGCGCGGCTGTACCTGGTGGTGAACATCCTGCAGGCGGCCATCCTCGACAGCCTGGGCGTGCCGTTCTGGCTGACCACGCTGGTCATCCTGGCCATGATCCTGATGTACACCTACCAGGGCGGCGTCAAGACCATCGTCTGGACCGACATGCTGCAAACCGCCGGCATGCTGCTGGGCCTGGCGGTTTGCGCCGGCTGGCTGTTGGGCCAGATGCACCTGAGCCTGCCCGACAGCCTGGCCGCGATGGATGCGCGCGGCCTGACGCACGTGGTCACCACCTCGGTCGACAGTCCCGCCTATTTCTGGAAGCAGGTGCTGGCCGGCTTCTTCATCGTGCTGGCGATGACCGGCATGGACCAAGAGATCATGCAGAAAAATATCTCGGTCCAGACGCTGCGCGATTCGCAGAAGAACATGCTGCTGCTGACCGTGGTGCTGACCTGCGTGCTGCTGCTGTTCATGTTCCTCGGCGGCCTGCTGCACCTGTACGCGCCCACGGTGGGCCTGGCGGCGGCCGGCGACAAGCTGTTCCCGGCCGTGGTGATGCTGCACATGCCGGCCGCCGTGCAGTTGGTGTTCTTCATCGGGCTGGTGTCGGCGCTGTTCCCCAGCGCGGACGGCGCCATGACCGCGCTGACCTCGTCCTTCTGCATCGACATCCTCGGCATGCAGCGCCGCGCCGACCTGCCGGAAGCGGCCAAGGTGCGCCTGCGCCACCGCGTCCACCTGGCGTTTTGCGCGCTGTTTCTGCTGCTAGTGCTGCTGTTCAAATGGGTGGACAACGCCAGCATGATCGGCCTTGTGTTGAAGCTGACCGGCTATACCTATGGTCCGTTGCTTGGCCTGTTCGCCTTCGGCATCCTGACCCGCCGCGCAGTGCGCGACCGCTGGGTACCGCTGGTGGCGCTGGCCGGTCCCGTGTTGTGCTACGTCATTGATTCCAATCAGAAATTGCTCTTTGGCAGCTACCGCTTGGGGCTGGAGCTGCTTATCATGAACGGATTGCTGGTGTTTGCCGGGCTGTTGCTGATTTCTAAACCGAGACAGTAACGTTGGCATGCAGTATCATTCTTGTAACACCTAATCAACTGGAGTATTAATGAGCAGATCCCCGTTTTCCTACCTCCGTAGCGGATTCGCCTTTTTCTGGCGGGCGCTGGATACCGGCCGCCGCACGGTGCTGAACGTGTTGTTCCTGTTTGTGCTGGTCGTGCTGGGGTACGCGATCTTCTTCGGCGGCGCCAAGCCGCTGTCGCCCAAGACCACGCTGGTGCTGAACCTGAAGGGCCAGCTGGTCGAACAGTCCAGCGCCAACGCGCGCGACGCGCTGCTGACCAGCGTGCGCGGCGGCGAGAACCACAAGATGATGCAGCTGCGCGACGTGCTGTCCGTGCTGGAGACGGCCGCCAAGGATCCTGAAATCACCGGTGCCGTGCTGCTGACCGACGAGATGGAAGGCGGCGGCCAGGCCATGCTGCGCGAAGTGGCGGCCGGCATCGACCGCTTCAAGGCGTCCGGCAAGCCGGTGGTGGCCTGGGGTTCGAGCTACGACCAGCGCCAGTACCTGTTGGCCGCGCATGCCAGCGAGGTGTACATGCACCCGATGGGCATGGTGCTGCTGGAGGGCTTCGGCCGTTATCGCAACTACTACCGCGATGCGCTCGACAAGCTGGGCGTGACGGTTAACCTGCTGCGTGTGGGCACCTACAAGAGCTTCGGCGAACCGTATATCGCCAACGGCCCTTCGCCGGCCGCCGTCGAAGCGGAGGCTTACCTGAACAATGCGCTGTGGGCTTCCTACACCGGCGACGTCGAGAAGGCGCGCAAGCTGCCCGAAGGCCAGGTCATGAAGACCATCAACGACCTGCCGGCCCAGGTGGCCGCCGTCAACGGCGACCTGGCCAAGGTGAGCCTGTCGGCCAAGTGGGTCGACGGCCTGAAAACCAAGGACGAAGTGCGCGAGATGATGGTCAAGCGCGGCGCGCTCGACGCCGAAGGCAAGAGCTTCCGCCAGATCAGCTTTGACGATTACCTGGCCCGCGTGCACACCAAGCTGACCGGCGACGCCATCGGCGTGATCGTGGCGCAGGGCGAGATCAGCGACGGCAGCACCGGTCCCGGCGCGATCGGCGGCGATTCGACCTCCAAGCTGATACGCGCCGCGCGCGAGGACGACCATATCAAGGCCGTGGTGCTGCGCGTTGATTCGCCTGGCGGCAGCGCCTTCGCCTCGGAGCTGATCCGCCGTGAGCTGGAACTGACCCGCGCCGCCGGCAAGCCGGTGGTGGTCTCGATGGGTAACGTCGCCGCATCCGGCGGCTACTGGATCTCGATGGCGTCCGACGAAGTGATCGCCGAGCCGACCACCATCACCGGCTCGATCGGCGTGTTCGCTATCCTGCCGACCGCCGACAAGGTGATCGACAAGCTGGGCATCCACACCGCCGGCCAGCCGACCACGTGGCTGGGCGACGCGGGCAATCCACTGCGTCCGCTGGACCCGCGCTTCGGCCAGGTGATCCAGGGCAGCATCAACCACGTCTACGCCGAGTTCACCGGCCGCGCGGCCAAGGCCCGCAAGACCACGCCGGAGAAGATCGACGCCGTGGCGCAGGGCCGCGTATGGACCGGCGCGCAAGCCAAGGAGCGCGGCCTGGTCGACACGCTGGGCGGCTACGGCGATGCATTGAAATCGGCCGCCAAGCGCGCCAAGCTGACCGACTATCGCGTGGTTTACATCGAGCGCGAGACCAGCAAGTTCGATCGCCTGATCGAGATGGTAGGCGGCTCGGCGGCGCATGCCGTTGCCCAATCTGTGGCGCAAGCCGTCGGCGCGGAGCTCAAGCTGGGCGTGGCCGCCAGCACCGGCCTGCCGCCCAACGCGGCCACCGGCATCGTCAACGACCTGGGTTGGCTGTCGGAGATCACGACCGCGCACAAGCCGTTCACCGCGATCACGCACTGCCTGTGCGAATCGCCCTGACATGAGCGGCGAAATCGCCATCCGCGCCGCGGTGCGCGGCGACGAGGAGGCCTTGTCCGCAGTGGGCAAGGCCAGTTTCCTCGAAGCGTTTGCCGGCATCCTCGATGGCGGCGACATCATCGCCCACTGCGAGCGCCAGCACGCGGCATCCGTCTATCGCGATTGGCTGGCCGACGGCGACATGCGCATCTGGCTGGCCGAGGCCACGCCGGGCAGGGCGCCGATAGGCTACCTGGTGCTGGCGCCGGCCAAGCTGCCGGTGGCCGATCCGCATGCGGACGACCTGGAAATCAAGCGCATCTACCTGCTGCACCGTTTTCACGGCCAGCGTGTCGGCAAGCGTTTGATGGATGCGGCGGTGGCTGAGGCGCGCATGCGCGGCGCGGGCCGCGTGCTGCTGGGCGTCTACGCCGGGAACGACGATGCGCTGGCGTTCTACCAGCGTTGCGGTTTCCATCGCATCGGCCAGCGCACCTTCCGCGTCGGCGACACCGACTACGACGACATCATTTTGGCGTTGCAGCTAACGGCAGCGTAATCTCGAAACTGCCGCGGCCATCGGGCATCGGCACACAGCGGGCCTCGCCGCCGTGACGGCGGGCGATCTGGCGCACCAGCGCCAGGCCGAGGCCCGCGCCGCTGTTGTCGCGCGTGCCGCGACGGCGGTAGAACGGTTCGAATACCCGCTCGAATTCCTCTTCCGGTATCCCCGGACCGCTATCCCAGACCGCCAGCGTGGCCTTGCGTTCGTCGCAGGCGATGGTGACGTGCGCCGGCGGCACACCGTGGCGGCGCGCGTTCTCCAGCAGGTTGCGTAGCAGCCGTCGCAGCAGGCGCGGATCGCCCAGCATTACGGCGGAGGCGCCGTTGAGCACCGCGTCGTCGTAGCGCGCGCATTCTTCCGCGGCCAGCGCGAGCAGGTCCAGTTCCTCCAGCTCCGCGTTGTCGTGCGTGGCGCCCAGGCGGCTGGCCAGCAGGATCTCGTCCAGCAGGTCGTTCAACTCGGCGATGTCCTGTTCCAGGCCGGCGCGGCGCCTCGGATCGACGCCGTCCTTGATCAGTTCCAGCGCCAGGCGGATGCGCGCCAGCGGCGTGCGCAGCTCGTGCGAGGCGTTGGCCAGCAGCGTCTTGTGCGCGCCCACCAATTGTTCGATCTGGTCGGCGGCGCGGTTGAAGCTCTGCGCCAGCCGCGCGATTTCGTCCTTGCCTTCGACCGGCACGCGCGCCGTCAGGTCGCCGGCGCCCAGCGATTCCACGCCTTGCTGCAGGCGCTCCAGGCGCTTGGTCAGGCGCCGCACCAGCGGGAAGGCGGCGATGCCGATGGCCAGCGCGAGCAGCAGCAGGGCGTTGTGCAGCATGGCCTTGGGCCGCGTGAAGCCCAGCGGCTCGCTGGACAGCAGGCGGCGGCCGTCCGGCAGCCGCACATAGGATTCCGGCGGCGGCCCCCCCATTTCGTGCTGCCGCCAGCGGTGGCCGGGGATGGGTTCGCCGATCACGGCCAGCGGTTCCCAGTTGCGGCTGTAGAGCGTCATGCGCGCATCGAGGCCGGTGGCCATGTGCTCCAGCGCGGCCTGCTGCGCGGCCGGCGGCGCGTCGACCGGCGCCAGCGCGTTCTGGATCACCATCGCCAGCGTGGCGTTGGAGCGCTCCAGCGGCCCGCCGCTGCGGTTCCACACCATCACCACGGCCAGCGCGAACAGCAACAGGCTGACCAGCAGGGCCACGTAGAAGCGGAAGTAGAGGCGCGGCAGGCCCCAGCTGAAGCGCGGGCCGGCCATCAGTCCTGCACCTTGGCGAACAGGTAGCCGGCGCCGCGCACGGTGATGATGCGGCGCGGCTTCTTGGGATCATCCTCGACGGCCGCGCGGATGCGCGACATGTGGACGTCGATCGAGCGGTCGAACGCTTCCATCGCTTCGCCCTTGAGCAGTTCCATCAGGCTGTCGCGCGAGAGCACGCGGCCGGCGTGGCGGGCCAGTACCAGCAGCAGGTCGAACTGGTAGGAAGTCAGTTCGCACGGGACGCCGTCCAGCCGCGCGGCGTGGGCGGCCGGATCGATCTCCAGGCGGCCGAAGCGCAGGAACTCGGCGGCGCGTTGCGGTGTGTTGTCCGGCTGGTGGCGGTGTTCGACGCGGCGGCGCAGGATGGCGCGCACGCGGGCCAGCAGTTCGCGCGGTTCGAATGGCTTGGGCAGGTAGTCGTCGGCGCCGATTTCCAGGCCGATGATGCGGTCGATGGCATCGCCGCGCGCGGTCAGCATCAGCACCGGAATGTCCGACGTGGCGCGCAGCTGGCGGCAGACATCGAGGCCGTCCATGTCGGGCAGCATCAGGTCAAGGATCACGGCGTCGACGTCGCCGGCCGCGATGTGCTCCAGCGCCACGCGGCCATTGGGCGCGTGTGTGACGCGGAAAGCCGCCTGGCTCAGATACTCGGTGAGCATCTCGGCCAGGCGGGGGTCGTCTTCGACCAGCAGGATATGGTCAGGCATGGGGTTCATGGTTGAGGTTCACGCGGACCATTCTACGGACAGGCGACCGGCTTCACAAGGCGGCTTGGTGCGGCTTAGCCGTGATGGCCGTGGCGTTCGTGCATCTGGCCCAGGTGGTCCGCCAGCTTCTGGCGCTGCGCCGGCGTAAGGGTATCACCTACGTCGGCCAGCAGCTGCACCAGCCGTTTGGAGGCCTGGTCGGCCAGTGCCACGCCTTGTGCGCGGGTGGTTTCGAGCGCTGCGCGGTCGATGGTGGCGGCGGACATCTGCTGCATCACCTGCTGGTGGATCTGGTGCAGCTGCTCGTGCATAGGCTTGATGTCGGCCATGGCGGCTTTCACCAGCGGCTCGATCCTGGCCTTCTGCGCATCGGTGGCGTCGACTTCGACGTACAGGTGCTTGAGCATGCGGTCCATATGGGCGCTGGCGTCGATGGCGGCGTGCGGCCCGCCCATGTGGCGCTCGACGGCGAAGGCGCCGACGCCGACGACCAGTGTGGAACCCAGCAGGAATGCGGCGATGGTTTGGCGGTTAAAGATACTCATGTTCTATCCTCGTTTGGTTGATGTGGGAGACAACGAGGCCAGTGTGCACGGCCTGCGTGAAGCGGCGATGTCGCGTTGGTAAAGATATGTAAAGCGCGATTAACGCAAAGCGCGCAAAGTCCTTGATTTGTAGCGAGTTTGTAACCGTGGGGGCGAGTGACTTACAGCGGCGGGGTGCCTGTGCTAGAGTCCACGCATTGATCGCCATGGTGGGTTTGCCATGGACACGCACGCCTAAAAAGGACAAAGATGGATACACCGACCAAGCCGAATCAGACCGCCGTTCCACCGCAGCGCAGCCGCCGTTCCAAGGTGGTCGGCAGCGTGATCGCAGTCGCCGCCATGGCGGGGCTGGGCGGATTGGCGTGGTACCTGACGCACCAGCCGCCAAGTACCGGTGTGCCTGGTGCGCCGGGCGCGGGCAGGCCTGGTCCCGGCGGCCCTGGCGGTCCCGGTGGTCCAGGCGGCGGCCGTCGCGGCGGGCCTGCCACCACGGTGGGCGTCGCGACCGCCGAGAAGGCGGACATCCCGGTCACGCTGGAGGCGCTGGGTACGGTCACCGCGGCCGCCACCACGACGGTGCGTCCGCAAGTGTCGGGCATATTGCAGCAGGTGCTGTTCAAGGAAGGCCAGATGGTCAAGGCCGGGCAGGTGCTGGCGCAGATCGATCCGCGCCAGTTCGAAATGGCGCTGCTGCAGGCTTCCGGCCAACGCCAGCGCGATGAGGCGCAGCTGGAAAACGCCAAGCTCACATTGAACCGCTATCGCACGCTGCTGGGTCAGGACTCGATCGCGCGCCAGGATGTGGATACGCAGGCGGCGCTGGTCAAGCAGCTTGAAGGCACGGTGATGACCGATCGTGCGCAGGAAGGCACTGCCAAGCTGAATCTGGGCTACACCAAGGTGATCGCGCCGATCACCGGCCGCGTGGGCCTGCGCGTGGTCGATATTGGCAACCTGGTGGGCTCCGGCGATGCCAACGGCATTGCGGTGATTACCCAGCTGTCGCCTATCGATGTCGAGTTCTCGATCCCGCAGGACAGTGTGCCGATGGTGATGCAGCAGGCGAACGACGGTACGCAGATGCCTGCCATCGCGCTGGACCGCACGCGCACCAATGCGCTGGACAGCGGTAAATTCTCGGCCATGGATAACCAGGTCGATGTGCAGACCGGCACCGTGAAGGCCAAGGCGCGCTTCGCCAACGCCAAGTCGACGCTGTTCCCGAGCCAGTTCGTCAACGTGCGGCTGGAGCTGCGCACGATCAAGGATGCGGTGATGGTGCCGGTGACGGCGGTGCGCCATGGCGTCAACGGCGATTTCGTTTATGTGCTCAATGCCGACAAGACGGTCACCATCCGCCCGGTCACGCGCGGGCAGGCGACGGTCGACAAGGTGCAGATCGCAAGCGGCCTGCAACTTGGCGAGCAGGTGATCACCGAGGGCGGCGACCGCCTGAAGGAAGGCGCCAAGGTTACGCTGCCGGGCGAGGGCAGGGGCCATCGCGACGGCGCGGCCGGCGTCGCGGGCGGCGAGCACGCGGGCGGCTGGAAGGGCAAGCGCGATGGCGCTGGCGGTGCGGGTGGCGAGCAGGCGGGCGGCTGGAAAGGTAAGCGCGATGGCGTGGCTGGCGAGGCCGCGGCGCCTGCGGCACCGGCTTCGGCACCTGCAGCGGGTTCGCCGGCGGCATCGGCGGCCGGTGCGGCCTCCGCTCCGGCGGAAGGCGAGCGTCGTCATCATCGTAAAGAACAGGGCGCGGCACAACAATGAGTCCATCAGCACCATTCATCCAGCGGCCGGTAGCGACATCGCTGCTGATGCTGGCGATCGTCCTGGCGGGCATCGTCGGCTTCAAGTTCCTGCCGTTGTCCGCGCTGCCGCAGGTGGACTTCCCCACCATCCAGGTGCAGACGCTGTACCCCGGCGGCAGCCCCGAAGTGATGGGCCAGACCGTGACCGCGCCGCTGGAGCGCCAGTTCGGCCAGATGGCCGGCCTGCAGCGCATGAGCTCCACCAGCGCCGCCGGCGTTTCCATCATCACGCTGCAGTTTGGCCTGGGCCAGACGCTGGACGTGGCCGAGCAGGAAGTGCAGGCCGCGATCAACGCCGGCGCCTCGCTGCTGCCGACCGACCTGCCGGCGCCGCCGGTCTACGCCAAGGTCAACCCGGCCGACGCGCCGGTGCTGACCTTGGCCATCACCTCGGACACGATGCCGCTGACCGAGGTGCAGAACGTGGTCAACACCCGCTTGGCGCTGAAGATCAGCCAAGTTTCCGGCGTCGGCCTGGTCACGCTCAGCGGCGGCCAGCGTCCCGCCGTGCGCATCCAGGCGGACACCAACGCGCTGGCGTCCTACGGCCTGGGGCTGGACACGCTGCGCACCGCGATCACCGCCGCCAACGCCAACGGCGCCAAGGGCAGCTTCGACGGCCCGACCCGCGCCTACAGCATCAACGCCAACGACCAGCTGGTGACGGCCAAGGATTACAAGGACCTGATCCTGGCCTACAAGAACGGCGCCCCGGTGCGCCTGGCCGACGTGGCCACCGTCAAGGACAGTGCCGAAAACGTCGAACTGGGCGCCTGGTCCGGCAACAAGAAAGCCATCATCCTCAACGTGCAGCGCCAGCCTGGCGCCAACGTCATCGCCACCGTCGACGCCATCAAGGCGCGCCTGCCGGAGCTGCAAGCCGGCCTGCCGGGCGCGATGAAGGTCGAGGTGCTGAGCGACCGCACCACCGGCATCCGCGCCTCGGTCGAACACGTGGAGACCGAGCTGCTGCTGGCCGTGGTCCTGGTGGTGCTGGTGATCTTCGCCTTCCTGCATAGCCTGCGCGCCACCGTGATCGCCAGCCTGTCAGTGCCGATTTCGCTGATCGGCACTTGCGGCGTGATGTACCTGCTCGGTTATAGCCTGAACAACCTGTCGCTGATGGCGCTGACCATCGCCACCGGCTTCGTGGTCGACGACGCGATCGTCATGATCGAGAACATCGCCCGCTACATCGAGGAGGGCGAAACGCCGATGGCCGCAGCGCTCAAGGGCGCCAAGCAGATCGGCTTCACCATCATCTCGCTGACGGTGTCGCTGATCGCCGTGCTGATTCCGCTGCTGTTCATGGGCGACGTGGTGGGCCGCCTGTTCCGCGAGTTCGCGATCTCGCTGGCGATCACCATTTTGATTTCCGCCGTGGTGTCGCTGACGCTGGTGCCGATGATGTCGGCGCGCTGGCTCAAGAGCCATGCCGAAGAGAAGCCGAGCCGCTTCGCCCGCCGCTTCCAGCAGTTCTTCGACTGGGTGATCAACCACTACGACCGCTCGCTGACCTGGGTGCTGAATCACACCGGCCTGACGCTGCTGGTGGCCTTGGGCACGCTGGCGCTGACGGTGCTGCTGTACGTGGTGATCCCGAAAGGCCTGTTCCCGACCCAGGACACCGGCCAGCTGCAAGCGCGCCTGGAGACCGGCAAGGCGGTTTCGTATGCCAAGATGGCGGACCTGCAGCAGCAGGCCGCGCGCCTGATCCTGGAAGATCCGGATGTCGGGACGCTCAGCTCCGTGGTCGGGGTGGACGCCGCCAACAACACCATGCTCCATACCGGCAGCATGCTGATCAACCTGAAGCACCAGCGCACCGGCAGCCAGCAGGCGACCATGGACCGCCTGCGCCAGCGCGTGTCGCAGATCCCCGGCCTGACGCTGTACCTGCAACCGACCCAGGACCTGACCATCGACGCCGAATCCGGCCCGACCCAGTTCCGCGTGTCGATCGAAGGCGCGGACAACGCCACCGTCAACCAGTGGGCCACCAAGCTGGCGGACCAGATGCGCACCAAGCACGAACTGCGCAACGTGGTGTCGGACGTCGGCGCCAGCGCCAACGCGGCCTACGTCAGCGTGGACCGCGACAGCGCCTCGCGCATGTCGATCACCGCCGCCTCCATCGACGACGCCTTGTACAGCGCTTTCGGCCAACGCATCGTCTCGACCATCTTCACCGAGACCAATCAGTACCGCGTGATCCTGGAAGCGCGCCGCGATGACATCACCACGCCGGCCGACCTGGGCAACCTGCAGATCCGCACCGGCTCCGGCAAGGCCACGCCGCTGTCGGCGGTGGCGTCGATCAGCGAACGCGCCGCGCCGCTGCAGGTGACGCACGTGGCGCAGTACCCGGCCACCACGCTGGGCTTCGACACGGCGCCGGGCGTTTCGCTCGGCACGGCGGTGGACTCCATCAAGCAGGCCGCCGCCGAGATCAAGTTCCCGGCCTCGGTCACGCTGACCTTCCTCGGCGCGTCGGGCGCTTATCAGAACTCGCTGTCGAACCAACTGTGGCTGATCCTGGCCGCCGTGATCTGCGTCTACATCGTGCTCGGCGTGCTGTATGAAAGCTATATCCATCCATTGACCATTTTGTCGACGCTGCCGTCGGCCGGCGTGGGCGCCTTGCTGGCGCTGCTGGTCAGTGGCCAGGACCTGGGCGTGATCGGCATCATCGGCATCATCCTGTTGATCGGTATCGTCAAGAAGAACGCCATCATGATGATCGACTTCGCCATCGAGGCGGAGCGGGAGGAGGGCAAGCCGCCGCGCGAGGCGATCCATCAGGCCGCGCTGCTGCGCTTCCGTCCCATCCTGATGACGACCCTGGCCGCGCTGTTCGCCGCCGTGCCGTTGATGCTGGGCTGGGGCGAGGGCGCAGAGCTGCGTCGTCCACTGGGCCTGGCCATCTTCGGCGGCTTGATCGTCAGCCAGATGCTGACGCTGTTCACCACGCCGGTGATCTACCTCGGCTTCGACAGCCTGGCGCGCCGCTTCGGCCGCAAGGCCGATACCCCGGCCGATGCCCCGGCTTCCGGCGCGCAGACCGCCGCGCTGCTGTCGCCGGCGGCGCCGTCCGCACCGGCCGATCGTCCTGAAGGTGGTGCGCTGTGAACCTGTCGTCGCCCTTCGTCAAGCGTCCGATCGCCACCGTCCTGCTGACGTGCGGCCTGGCGCTGGCCGGTATCGGCGCGTTCTTCGTGCTGCCGGTGGCGCCGCTGCCGCAGGTGGATTTCCCGGTCATCTCGGTCAACGCCAACCTGCCGGGCGCCAGCCCCGCCACCATGGCCACCAGCGTGTCGACGCCACTGGAGCGTCATTTGGGCGTGATCGCCGGCGTCAACGAGATGACGTCGCAGTCGAACACCGGCTCCTCCAGCGTGACATTGCAGTTCGACTTGAACCGCAACGTCGACTCGGTCGCGCGCGAGGTGCAGGCGGCCATCAACGCCAGCCGCGTCGACCTGCCGGCCTCCCTGCGCAGCAACCCGACCTACCGCAAGGCCAATACCTCGGGCATCCCGGTGATGATCCTGGCGCTGACGTCGGAAACCCGCACGCCGGGCCAGATTTTCGACGCCGTCTCGAACACGGTGCTGCAACGCCTGTCGCAGGTGACCGGCGTGGGGGACGTGGAACTGGGCGGCAGCTCGCTGCCGGCGGTGCGTGTCGAACTCAATCCGTATGCGCTGAACCGTTATGGCGTGTCGGCGGAGGATGTGCGCGCGGCCATCCAGGCCACCAACGCCAACCGTCCGCGCGGCGCCTTGCAGGGCAATGGCCGCCGCCTGCAGATTTATACCGAGTCGGCCCACGCCAGCGGCGGGCGCTCCGCCGCCGATTACCGCAACCTGGTGGTTGGCTGGCGCAACGACAGCGCGATCCGCCTGCAGGACGTGGCGCAGGTGGTCGACGGCGTCGAGGACAACAACAACCTTGGCCTGTTCAACGGCAAGCCGGCGATCATCGTCATCCTGCGTTCGCAGGCCGGCGCCAACGTCATCGAGACCGTCAACAGTGTGCGCGCACAGCTGCCGCAGTTGCAGGCGCAGTTGCCGTCGGACGTCAAGATCGACGTCGCCAGCGACAGCACCAACTCGATCCGTTCGTCGCTGCACGAGATCGAGATCACGCTGATCATTTCGATCCTGCTGGTGGTGCTGGTGGTGAGCGCCTTCCTGCGCAGCGTGCGCGCCACCATCGTGCCGGCGGTGGCGACTATCGTCTCGCTGCTGGGCACCTTCGGCGCCATGTACCTGCTGGGCTTCAGCCTGAATAACCTGTCGCTGATGGCGCTGACTGTGGCCACCGGCTTCGTGGTCGATGACGCCATCGTGGTGTTGGAAAATACCACCCGCCACATCGAGGCCGGCATGGACCGTTTCGAGGCGGCGCTGCTGGGCGCGCGCGAGGTGGGCTTCACCGTGCTGTCGATCAGCCTTTCGCTGATCGCGGTGTTCATTCCGCTGCTGTTCATGGGCGGCCAGTTCGGCGCCCTGTTCAAGGAGTTCGCCGTCACGCTGTCGGCGGCGGTGATGATTTCGCTGGTGGTCTCGCTGACCACCACGCCGATGATGTGCGCCTGGCTGCTCAAGCCCGGCCACACGCACGCCAAGCCGCCGGGCCCTATCGCCCGGTTCTTCGAGCGCGGTTTCGATTTCATCCTCAAGGGTTACGAGCATAGCCTGGATTGGGCGCTGTCCAGCGTGTGGTTGGTGATGTTGAGCCTTGTGTTCGTGATCGGACTGAATTTCTACCTGTTCGCGGCGATACCCAAGGGCGGCTTCCCGCAGCAGGACACGGGCCAGATCAACGGCGGCATCCGCGCCGACCAGAGCATCTCGTTCCAGGCCATGCAGGGCAAGCTGCGCCAACTGGTCAACATCATCAAGGACGATCCCGATGTCGCCACGGTGGTGGGCTTTACCGGCGGCCGGCGCGCGGGCGGTGGCTTCATGTTCATCAACCTGAAGCCGGCCAACCAGCGCACGGTGGCGGGGCAGGCGGTGATCGCGCGGCTGCGTCCCAAGCTGGCCAGGGTGACCGGTGTGAGCCTGTTCCTGAGCCCCGTGCAGGATCTGCGGGCCGGCGGGCGGCAGGCCAACTCCAACTACCAGTACACGCTCAAGAGCGATAACCAGGCCGATTTGAAGAAGTGGGCCAGCCGTCTCGCCGATGCGATGAAGGGCCAGAAGGCGCTGACCGACGTCGATACCGACCAGGCGGACAACGGCGTCGAGACCTTCGTCACCATCGACAAGAACAGCGCCTCGCGCCTCGGCCTGTCGGCGCGCGATGTGGATAATGCCTTGTACGACAGCTTCGGCCAGCGCCAGGTGGCGACCATCTACGGTGAGTTGAACCAGTACCATGTGATCATGGAAGTGCCGCGCGAGTTTGCCAGGAGTCCGGCGGCGCTGAACGACGTGCACGTGCCGTCGAAAGGCTTGCCCGCGCCGAGCGCCAGCAATCCCAATGGCGCGCCGGTGGCGCTGATGGTGGCCGCGACGGGCTCCAGCTCGGGCGGCGCTGCCGGCACGAGCGGCACGGGCGGCACCAGCAGCACCAGCACGGCCAGCGCCACGCCGGCCAACGTCGCCGCGCCGGCGGTCAAGGATGCGTCGTCCGGGTCCGCGTTGAGCACCAAGGCCACCACCATGGTGCCGCTGTCGGCGCTGGCCAGCTTCGCCGAAAGCTCCGCGCCGACGTCGATCAACCACCAGGATGGCGAACTGGCGACCACCATCGCCTTCAACCTGCAGCCGGGCACCAGCCTGTCCGATGCGGCGGAACAGATCAAGGCGGCCGAAGCGGAAATCGGCATGCCGAACAATGTGCGCGGCAGCTTCCAGGGTTCGGCCAAGGCCGCGCAGGACAGCAACAAGTCGCTGCCGCTGCTGATCCTGGCCGCCATCGTGGTGATCTACATCGTGCTGGGCATCCTGTACGAAAGCCTGGTGCATCCGGTCACCGTGCTCACCACGCTGCCGTCGGCGGGCGTGGGCGCGGTGCTGGCGCTGCTGATCTTCAAGATGGAGTTCTCGACGATTTCGCTGATCGGCATCTTCCTGCTGATCGGTATCGTCAAGAAGAACGCGATCCTGATCATCGACTTCGCGCTGGAGGCGGAACGCTCGCGCGGCCTGACGCCGGTGCAGGCGGTGCGCGAAGCCTGCCTGCTGCGCTTCCGCCCGATCCTGATGACCACACTGGCCGCCGCGCTGGGCGCGCTGCCGCTGGCGATCGGCTTCGGCGAAGGCTCCGAGCTGCGCCAGCCGCTCGGCGTGGCCATCATCGGCGGCTTGATCGCCAGCCAGGTATTGACGCTGCTGACCACACCGGTGGTCTACATCCTGATGGACAAGCTGCGCCGCCGCAGCCCGTCCGAACAACATTTAAGCCGCATCCACAGCGAAGCGCCGGGTACACCATGAACAAAACCGCACCAACCCTCCGTTATTCATTGATCGCGCTGGCCGCCTTGCTGGCCAGCGGCTGTGCGGTCGGCCCGGCCTACCAGCTGCCGTCCACGCCGCAGCCGGCGGCATACAAGGAAACCGCCAGCGAGGCAGAGAAAGTGGCCGCCGGCTGGACCGCCGCCGCGCCGGCCGATATGCTGGAACGCGGCCCGTGGTGGCAGCTGTTCGGCGATCCGCTGCTGAACCAGATGGCCGACAGCATCGAGGTCTCGAACCAGAACGTCGCCGCCGCCGTCGCCAACTACGCGCAGGCGCGGGCGCTGGTGGAGCAGCAGCGCGCCTCGCTGTTCCCGTCCGCGACGCTGAACGGCAGCGCCAACCGGTCGGGCGGAGGCGGCAACACGCCGACCGCCAACCAGTACCGCGCCAACATCGGCGCCAGCTGGGAGCCGGACGTGTGGGGCAAGCTGCGCGCGGGCGCCAACAACGCCAACGCCAGCATGCAGGCCAGCGCCGCCGAACTGGCCGCCGCGCGCCTGTCGGCGCAGGGCGAGCTGGCCACCAACTACTTCTCGCTGCGCCAGACCGACGCGCAGAAGGCGCTGCTGGACGCCACCACCGAAGGTTATGAGCGCGTGCTGCAGATCACGCAGAACCGCTTCGACGCCGGCATCGCCGCCAAGTCGGACCTGCTGCAGGCGCAAACGCAGCTGGCCAACGCCCGCATCGACCAGGTGACGCTGGCGCGCCAGCGCGCCACGCTGGAACATGCGATCGCGGTCCTGCTAGGCAAGGCCGCCAGCGATTTCAGCCTGCCGCCGGCGCCGTGGAAGGTGGTGGTGCCCGACGTGCCTACCGGTGTGCCGTCGACGCTGTTGCAGCGCCGTCCGGACATCGCCGCCGCCGAGCGCCGCGTGGCCGCCGCCAATGAGCAGATCGGCGTGGCCCGCAGCGCCTACTTCCCGAGCCTGAACCTGACCGGCTCCTTCGGCTACGGCTCCAGCTCCACCGGCGGCTTGTTCAACGCCTCCAACAACCTGTGGTCGCTGGGCCTGTCGGCGGCGCAGACGCTGTTCGACGCCGGCGCCACCAAGGCCCGCGTCAGCGGCGCGGTGGCGCAGCGCGACGCTGCCATTGCCCAGTATCGCCAGACGGTGCTGGCCGCGTTCGCGGATGTGGAGAACCAGTTGGCCGCGACGCGCGCGCTGGCCCAGCAGCAGGATCTGCGCAAGGTGGCCTCCGAGGCGGCCGACCAGGTCGAGGCGCAGATGCTCAACCGCTACCGCGCCGGCCAGGTCGGCTACAGCGACGTGGTGACGGCGCAGAACACCGCGCTGGCCGCGCGCCGCGCGCTGGTGCAGTCGCAGGCCGACCGCCAGACCACGGCCGTGGCATTGATCCAGTCGCTCGGCGGCGGCTGGCATGCTGCTAGCGATTAGGCTGTTGTAAGGCGGGGCGTGCGCGCTTGGTTTTTGTGTGGCGTGTTTGTATAATCATCTGGCAAGATGTAAACAAATACCACTTTCCCGAGACGCCATATCGCCGGTGCAGGGCTCCTCCGGCGGTGCCCAGCCACGATGACCAAACAAACCGCCCATGTCACGCTCGTCCCCGCCATCGAACAAGCCTCGGTGAAGCCAGCCAATGGCGCCGTGCCGGTGGTGGGCATCGGCGCGTCCGCCGGCGGGCTTGATCCGATCTGCGAATTCCTTGCCGCCGTGCCGCCGGCCAGCGGCTTCGCCTACGCTATCGTCCAGCACCTGGACCCGCTGCACAAGGCCCTGCTGCCGGAGCTGCTGCAGCGCGTGACCCGCATGCCGGTGCACGAGACCGAGGATGGCATGCCGGTGGAGGCAGACCATGTGTACGTGATTCCGCCCAACCGCGACCTGAGTTTCGACGGCGATAACTTCGCGGTGTTGCCGGCGTCCGGTGTGCGCGGCCACCGCTTTCCGATCGATAGCTTCTTCCGGTCGCTGGCTGCGCGCAGCCGCGAGCGGGCGGTGGCCATCGTGTTCTCCGGCATGGGCGCCGACGGCACGGCGGGCCTGACCGCGGTGCGCGAGGCCGGCGGCCTGACGATGGCGCAGCTGCCTTCCTCGGCGCGTTTCGATCCGATGCCGGCCAGCGCGATTGGTGCCCGGGTGGTCGACATCGTGGCGCAGCCGGGCGAGATGGCGGCCCATCTGGGCGAATGGTGGAGCAGCCACGATGGCGTCGCGCCGATGCAGGCCGACACCCAGCGCGACGCGCTGCGGCAGTTGTTCCAGCTGCTGCTCAAGCAGACCGGCGCCAATTTTTCGGACTATAAGCTCAGCACCATGTTGCGCCGCATCGACCGCCGCATGAAGCTGCGCCAGTGCGATACGCTGGCCGCTTATGTCGCCTGTCTGCGCGAGAATCCCCCCGAGATCGACCTGCTGTTCAAGGAGCTGCTGATCGGCGTGACCAACTTCTTCCGCGATCCCAAGGTGTGGGACTACCTGATCGCGACGGCGCTGCCGCAGCTGCTGGAGGCGCACCCGGAGGGCGCCGCCTTCAAGGCCTGGGTGCCGGCCTGCTCGACCGGCGAGGAAGCGTACTCGCTGGCGATCGCCTTCAACGAGGTGCTGGAAAAACTGCGGCCGGCCGCGCAATACACGCTGCAGATCTTCGCCACCGATCTCGATGACGATGCCATCCACCGCGCGCGCCAGGGCGTGTTCGGCGCCGGCATCGCGGACGACGTCTCCCCCGAGCTGCTGCAGCGTTACTTCATGCCGGCCGAGAAGGGCGGCTACCGCATCCGCAAGGACGTGCGCAACACCATCATCTTCGCCCGCCAGAACATCATTTCCGATCCACCATTCACCAAGCTTGATATACTGTGCTGCCGTAACCTGCTGATCTACTTTACGGCGAAGTTACAGGAGCAGCTGATCCCGCTGTTCCACTATGCGTTGAAGACCGGCGGCATGCTGATGCTGGGTAGCGCGGACACGCCGGGCCATTTCAACGAATTGTTCGTGCCGATGGCCGGCGCCGGCCGCATCTACCGCCGCCTGGACGCTTCCATTCATCGCGTGGCCAATTATTTTCCGACGCGCGTCAGCACCGTGTCGGTCCCTCAAGCCAGCGAGCCCCATCACCCATCCATGAACGGTAATCTACAAACCCAGGTCGAGCAGCTGCTGCTCAAGAAGCACGCGCCGGCCGCCGTGCTGCTCAACGCCCATGGCGACATCCTGTACATCCACGGCCGCACCGGCGCTTATCTTGAGCCGGCGGCCGGCAAGGCCAACTGGAACATCCACGCCATGGCGCGCGAGGGCTTGCGGCACGAGCTGGCCGACCTGCTCAAGCGCGCCGCCCAGAGCGAGGGCATGATCGCCTTGCGGGGCCTGATCCAACGCGACAGCGCCGGCAAGCCGTCCGAGGCGCTCGACCTGACCGCCGAGGCCTTGCCCGAATCCGGGCCGTTGGCGGGCACCTTGATGGTGACCTTCGCCACCGTGCTTCTGCCGGCGGAGAAACGCCGCAGCCGCTCCAACAACCCGCAGGTGCTGGAACTGGAGCAGCAACTGGCGCAGGCGCGCCTGGAGATCCAGGCGGTGCGCGACGAGATGCAGGCTTCGCGCGAGGAGCTCAAGTCGGCCAACGAGGAGCTGCAGTCCACCAACGAGGAGCTGCAGTCGACCAACGAGGAGCTGACCACCTCGAAGGAGGAAATGCAGTCGCTCAACGAGGAACTCTACACCGTCAACGCCGAGCTGCAATCGAAGGTCGACGACCTGTCGCTGGTCAACGGCGACATGAAGAATCTGCTCAACAGCACCGACGTCGCCACCATCTTCCTCGACAGTTCGCTGCGCATCCGCCGCTTCACCGACCGCACCACGCAGATCTTCAAGCTGATACCGGGCGACGTGCACCGCCCGCTGAGCGATATCGTCAACGACCTGGAATATCCGGGCCTGCAGGACGATGCGCAGGAGGTGTTGCGCACGCTGGTGTTCTGCGAGCGGCAGATACCGACCCGCGGCGGCGGCTGGTACACGGTCCGCATCATGCCCTACCGGACGGTGGAGAACGTGATCGACGGCGTGGTGGTCACCTTCATCAACATCACCGAGTCCAAGCTCCTTGAACAGCAGTTGAGGTCCATGCAGAAAGGCTCCGAATAACATGAAAAAGCGCCAGCGTCCCGAACTCGATCCAGTGCAGCTGCGCCAGATTGCCGAGTTGACGGTGCAGGCGCTGCCCAATGTGCGGCCACCGGCGGCCGGCGCGGGAGCCGATGAGCTCAAGCACTGGCACGAGCTGCAGGTGAGCCAGATCGAGCTCGATATGCAGAACATGGCGCTGGCCGAGTTGCAGGCGGAGCGCGACCAGGCCGAGGCTGGGCGCGACAGCTACGCCGAGCTGTATGACCAGGCGCCGGCCGGCTACGTGTCGCTGGACGCGGATGGCCGCATCACACGCGCCAACCAGGCGGCCGCCGTGCTGCTGGCGCGCGCGCTGGACGATTTGCCAGGGCGCGGCTTCGAGCAGTTCGTGGCGCCGCAGGCGCAGGTCACGCTGCGCGCCTTCCTGCACGACTTGCTCGCCAGCGGCGGGCGCGCGGTGCTGGAGGTGCCGCTGTTCGACCGGCGCGCGCGGCCGGCGTCCCAGGGGCTGCGGCAGGTGCGCATCGAGGCCAATATGGACCCGGCGGCGCGAATCTGCCGCATGATCCTGACCGATATCGGCACCGAGGACGTGCG
Source organism: Duganella caerulea (assembly GCF_040362985.1). NCBI lineage: Bacteria > Pseudomonadati > Pseudomonadota > Betaproteobacteria > Burkholderiales > Oxalobacteraceae > Duganella > Duganella caerulea. The sequence continues at coordinate 621,659 of NZ_BPWJ01000002.1, forward strand.
CGAAGACGCGCGCAAGCGCGCCTTCCAGGTCCTCGACAGCATCGACGAGGCGGTGCTGGTGTGCGACGCCGCGCAGAACATCGTCTTCGTCAATCCCGCTTTCACCAAGCTTACCGGCTATGCGGTGGAGGAGGCGCTGGGCCGCAATCCGCGCTTCCTGGGGCGTCCCGGCGCCCACCCGCCCGGCTACCACGCCGAGGCGATGCGTTGCCTGCGCACCTACGGCAGGTGGCAGGGCGAGGTGCACAACCGGCGGCGCGAAGGCACGCCTTTCGTGGCCTCGATGTCGCTGACGGTGGTGCGCGACGACGACGGCACCATCAGCCATTACATCGGCGTGTTCTCCGACGTGACGGCGCGCCAGCAGGCCGAGGCGGCGCTGCTCAAGCTCTCGCGCGAGCTCGATGCGCGGGTGGCCGAGCGCACCGCCGAACTGACCGAGGCCAATCGCCTGCTGATGCTGGAGGTGGTGGAGCGCAAGCGCACCGAGGCCGCGCTGCACGAATCGCGCGAGCAGCTGCGCAAGCTGGCGGAGCACCTGGAGACGGTCAAGGAGAGCGAACGCACACGCATCGCGCGCGACATCCACGACGAGCTGGGACAGAACCTGATGGCGCTGCGCATTGACATCTCCATGCTGGCGGCGCGCACCAGCGAGCGCCATGCGCGCCTGCACCGGCGCGTGGACGCGGTGCTGGAGAATGTGGACACCACCATCAGCAGCGTGCGCGGCATCATGAACGAGCTGCGGCCCGCAGTGCTGGACCTGGGCCTGCAGGCGGCGCTGGAGTGGCAGGTGGGCGAGTTCCGCAAACGCAGCGGGCTCGATTGCACGCTGACGCTGCCGGACGACGCGGTGTGCGCGGCCATCGCGCCGGCCATGCAGATCGTGTTGTTCCGCAGCCTGCAGGAGGCGCTGAGCAATGTGCGGCGCCACGCCAGCGCCACCCGCGTCGACGTGCGGCTGGAGCGGCGCGACGGGCGGCTGCGCTTCAGCGTGAGCGACAACGGCGTTGGCATCCCGCCGCAGCACCGGGTCAAGAGCGAGTCCTTCGGCTTGATCGGCATGGCGCAGCGGGTGGAATCGCTGGGCGGGCGCTTCGATATCGGCCAGTACGCGCCGGGGCGCGGCTGCATGCTGACGATGGACTTCGCGTTCCCGGCCTGAGTGCCGCCCCGGTGCGGCGCGCGGTTAATGCGTCGGCTACCTGGCCTGGTCCAGCAGGACCGGCGGCAGTCCGTGCGTGGCGCAGTGGCGCAGATAGTCGTCCTTGCGGTCTTGCGTGGTGATCCGGCGCAGCACGGAGCCGTCCTGCGCCAGGTATTCCACCGCGCCGGTGACCACCACAAAGACCACCAGCGGCGTGTCGCCCGTGGCCTGCCACCAGTCGACGTTCCCTACCGGCTCGTACACATAGGCATGGGGGCCGAGCTGCTCGCCCGTTCCCAGTTGCCGGTGTCCTTGCAGATTGAAGGCGTGTACATGGCCGGTGTGCCGGTGCAGCCCCAGTTTGACGCCGGGCGAGAGGCGCATCAGCTCCACCCAGCCGGTGTCGCCGGGCAGGAATTGCAGGGGTTGCGACCATTTGCCTTCGCCCTCGACGATCCACTCTGGGCCTGGTGTCGTGTCTTGTTCGGTTTTCATGGTTTAGCCTTTCAAACAGTGAAACAGTGGTTGGGATTCAGAAGGTGTAGATCAGGCCACCGTTGACGGTGTGTTGCGTCGCGCCCGGCGCCGGCAGGTCCTGCCAGTAGGCCGCCACGGGGAACGCGGCGTCGCGGCTGTTGCGCACCACGGCGGCCGTGGCCCACAGTGTGAGCGCCGGGGCGAAGCTGTGTTCCCAGCCGCCGGTCAGCAGCAGGGCGCGCGAGTCGGTGACGTTGGTGCGCGCGCCGTAGACGCCGAGGCGGAGCAGGTCGCGGTTGCCGATCTTGCGATTGACGCCTGCCCACACGTGCTGCATCGAGGTGTCGGCGCCGGCGGCGTCGGGTGCGCGTACGATGTTGTAGGCGGCGAACCAGGCGTTGGCGCCGCGCTCGTAGCGCGCGCCCACGATCAACTCGCGCGAGGCGTCGAATAGGTCGGACAGGTGACCTTGGCTGTCGCGTGTTTCGTCGTAGATTGCGCGGACGTCCAGGGCGCCGCGTTGGTAGCTCAGCACACCGGCGGTGCTGCGGCACGCGCGTTCGCCCACGGTGGTTTGCAGGCCGATGGCCAGGCCGCCGCGCTCCGGGCTGCGATAGCCGACGGTGTGGCTCCACGCGTTCCAGCTGTGGCCTTTGGTCAGCGTGGCGGAGCCGGACCAGTTCAGGCCCATTGGATCGATGTACCAGACGTCGTTGGTGTAGGCCATGGAGCGGCCGGTTTCCAGTTTGCCCCAGGTTGTGCTCTCGACGCCCAGCGTGGCGTAGCGGCTGAACAGCATGCCGTCGCTGCCGACGGTGCCGGTGGCGGTATTGAAGCCGCTCTCCAGGCGGGTCTGCAGCTGCAGGCCGGGCGCGATGGGCTCGGCCACCTGCATGCCGATCAGGCTGGTGCCCCATTCGCTGTTCGAGGTGCGCGTTACGTGCTCGTTGTTCGCGCCGATATGGTCGATGTAGGACAGGCCGGCGGTGATTGTGCCGTACAGGGTGGGGCTGTCGGCGGCTTGGGCTTGTACCGTCGCTGTCAGCAGCGCGGCGCTGGCTAAAAGTCGGTGCAGGCTTGTTGGCATGGTGTTGGTGGATGCATTGAAGAGGTGTACAGTGTCGCAAGCCGGGGCGGTGGACAACAGAGCCAGTCCGGGCAAACTTCAGGGTGCCGGTTGGGGCTTTTTCGTACCGGTTTTTTTCAGCCACTACAGGTCCAGATGGAGCCAGTTCTTCCGATTACCCTTGCGCTGCCGGAGCGTGGCTCCCGGCAGATCCTGCGTTCCATGCACCAGCAGATGCGGGCCGCCATCGTCGATGGCCGGCTGTCGGCCGGCTTGCGTTTACCCGGCTCGCGCACGTTGGCCGAGCAGTGCGGCGTGTCGCGCAATTGTGCGATGGCGGTGTATGACCTGCTGCTGAGCGAAGGGCTGGTCGCGGCGCGGGCAGGTGGCGGCACGTTCGTGTCCGACATCTATCTGGCCGATCCGCCTCGCGCGGCAGGCGTGGCGGCTGATCGCACGCCCTTGCTGCTGCCGCGCTGGCGCAATGAGCCGGCCGTGTTGCGGCCGTCGGCGGCGGCGCGGTTCGAATACGATTTTGTGGTGGGGCTGCCGGATACCAGCCAGTTTCCGTTCGATACCTGGCGGCGGCTGGATGCGCGCTCGCTGCGCCTGCTGGAGCGTGAGCCGGCCGAATATGCGGCGCCGGAAGGACGGGAGTCGCTGCGGAACGCCATCGCCAAGCATGTGTCGTTTGCACGCGCCGTGGCTTGCGGTGGCGCCGATGTGCTGGTGACTTCCGGCGCGCAGCAGGCTTTCGATCTGCTGGCGCGGATTTTCATCGAGCCGGGCGTGACCAGGGTGGCGATCGAGGATCCGGGGTACCCGCCGTTGCGCTGGGCGCTGGAGAGTGCCGGGGCGGTGCTGGTGCCGGTGCCGGTCGATGCGGAGGGAATGGTGGTGGATCGTATTCCGGCCGATGCGCGGCTGATTTGCGTGACGCCGTCGCACCAGTTCCCGATGGGGCAGGTCATGTCGCTGCGGCGTCGCATGGCTTTGCTGGCGTTCGCGCGCGAGCATGGCAGCCTGATTATCGAAGACGATTACGATGGTGAGTTCAGTCATTCGTCGCAGCCGCTGGATGCGTTGAAAAGCCTGGACCGGGATGATTCGGTGTTTTATGTCGGGACGTTTTCCAAGAGCTTGTTTCCTGGGCTGCGGCTGGGTTATGTGATCGCGCCTTCGTGGGCGCGTCCCGCGCTGGTCGGCGCGAAGCAGCGCAGCGATTGGCATGGGGCGGTGGCGGCGCAGGATACGCTGGCGGCGTTCATCGACGATGGCGACCTTGCGCGTCATATTCGCAAGATGCGGCAGGTGTACAGCCAGCGCAAGCAAATCCTGATGGGGGCCTTGCAGCGGCATCTGGCGGGGAAGTTGTCGGTGATTCCAGCCGAAGGCGGGCTGCATATCGCCGCGCTGTTGCGCGATGAGGATCGGGCCGAGGAGGTTGTCGCGGCGGCGGCAGGGGACGGGATTCGCGTCGAGCCGGTGAGCCAATATGCGCTGGCTCCCGAGCCGCCGAATGGGCTGGTGTTTGGACTGGGCTTGATTCCGACGCACCTGATCGATCAGGCCGTGCTGCGATTGGCCGGGCATTTGGTCTAGTTTCGTTTTGCGTTGTACTGTCAGCTTCGCATGACGGCCTTGTATGCTGCGAGCAGGGCGTAAGGGGGCAGTTGCGCGCTCGTTGTAGCATTCATTCGATTTCCTCCCCTATTTTCTTCGGCTTTCCCATATTTAGAGCGGGAAGCCCGGGAATAGTCCAATGCTTGAAAAAATAGAAGAAAATCGAAGATTTGCTACAAGGAGCGCGGAGGAGCACCCCGTGCACATACTCCCAGGCAGGGGGAGCGCCAAGAACGCCAAGCGGCTCACAAAAGCATTTTCAGCTATCCGCAGAAGGAATATACTGCCGCCAGAACTCAAACTGGGGTGTATATCTTGTTAAAATATCTAGTACTTCCGGTGGCCTTGATCGGCGCCGCAGCGGCGCAGGCCGACGAAGGTCAATGGCAGCCGTATCAGCTGCCGCAGCTGAAATCCGAATTGAAGCGCATCGGCATCACCATCCCCGCCGAAAAACTGTCCGACCTGTCCAAGCATCCGATGAGCGCCATCGTGTCGCTGGGCGGCTGCTCGGCGTCGTTCGTGTCGGACGCCGGCCTGGTGGTGACCAATCACCACTGCGCCTACGGCGCGATCCAGCGCAACTCGACGCCTGAACATAACTACATCGTCGATGGCTATCTGGCCAAGACCCGCGCCGAAGAGCTGCCGGGCGGCCCGAACACGCTGGTCTACGTGACCGACAAGGTGGAAAACGTCACCGCGCGCGTGCTCAAGACCGTGAGCGACACCATGAGCGGCAAGCAGCGCCACGACGCCGTGGAAAAATCGATCAAGGCGCTGATCGCCGAATGCGAGAGCGACAAGATCTACCGCTGTTCGGTGCCGGCCTTCCACCGCGGCCTTGAGTACTACCGCATCCGCCAGATGATGATACGCGACGTGCGCCTGGTGTACGCGCCGGCCGACATGATCGGTAACTTCGGCGGCGATATCGACAACTACGAATGGCCACGCCAGGACGGCGACTATTCCTTCCTGCGCGCCTATGTGGGCAAGGACGGCCGCCCGGCCGATCCGTCGCCGGACAACGTGCCTTACCACTCGAAGGACTTCCTGGTGGTCTCGGCCGCCGGCCTGAAAAACGGCGACCCTGTGCTGCTGGCCGGCTACCCGGGCCGCACCAGCCGCTACAAGCTGCCGTCGGAAATCCGCGCCGCGCGCGACTCGGCCTATCCGGCCAAGGTGGCCGAGCTCCAGGCCGACCTGGACGTGATCGCCGCCGCCACCAAGGGCAATCCTGCCGCCGCCGTGCGTTACGCCAGCGTCGACAAGAGCATGAACAACGTGATGAAGAAAACCCAGGGCCTGTTGGACGGCTTTGCGCGCAAGGACATCGCGGCCATCAAGGATGTGCAGGACGCGGAGTTCCGCGCCTGGTACGCCAAGCAGCCTGGCATGTCGAAAACCCTGCTGGGCGAGCTGGATGCGGTGATCGCCGCCGACCTGGCGCTGAGCGACGAGGAATTCGGCTACGGCGTCGCCACCACCAGCGACCTGCTGAAGAGCGCGAGCACCCTGTACCGCCTGGCGCGCGAAAGCGCCAAGCCGGATGCGGACCGCGAATCCGGCTACCAGCAGCGCGACCTGACCTTCATCAAGGCCCGCCTGAACCGACTGGAGCAATCGTATGTGGGCAGCGTGGACCAGGCGCGCTTTGTCGCCGCCCTGCAGCGCTACGCCAAGCTGCCGAAGTCCATGCACGTCAACGGCCTGGACGCGCTGCTGCCGGCCGTCGGCGCCGTGCCGGCCCTGTATACCAAGTCGGAGCTGGGCGACACCGCCAAGCGCCTGGCGTGGCTGGACAAGGATGCCGCCGCCATCGCCGCGTCGAACGACGCCTTCCTGCAGCTGGCGGTCAAGCTGGACGACGTGACGCAGTCGCTGAAGGAACGCCGCAAGGAACTGGACGGCAACCTGGAACGCGTGATCCCGCAATACATGCAGACCGTGATCGCGTGGAAGAAGTCGCAGGGCAAGCCGGTCTACCCGGACGCCAATTCGACGCTGCGCGTGACCTACGGCACCGTGTCGCCGTACTCGCCGAAGGACGGCATCACCAAGGGGCCGTTCACCACGATCGAGGGCATCGTCGAGAAGAACACCGGCAAGGATCCGTTCAACGCGCCGCAAAAGCTGCTTGATGCGATCAAGGCCAAGCGCTACGGCCAGTTCATGGATCCGATCCTGGGCACGGTGCCGGTCGACTTCCTGACCAGCGCGGACACCACCGGCGGCAATTCCGGCTCGGCGGTGATGAACAAGAACGGCGAGTTGATCGGCTTGAACTTCGATTCGACCTACGAGTCCATCACCAAGGACTGGTACTTCGATACCGCGATCACCCGCGCGATCCACATGGACATCCGCTACATGCTGTGGGTGATGGCCGAAGTGGACCACGCCGATAACGTGCTCAAAGAGCTGACCATCAAGTATCCGGCCAAGAAAAAATAATGAACGAGCTGTCGGTTCTGTTGGGGTACCTGAACATGCCGTGGCATCTGGCAGGCGTGGCCACGTCCCCGCTGGAACTGGTGTCGTTCATTTTGTCGGTGGCGACGGTGTGGCTGAACATCCGGCAGAGCCATTGGGGCTGGCTGTTCGCCATCATCTCGTCGGCCACCTACGGGCTGGTGTTCTTCGGTTCGCGGCTGTATGGCGACATGGCGCTGCAACTGGTGTTCATCGCCGTGTCGTTCTTCGGCTGGTACCAGTGGCTGCACGGCGACGACAGCCATGAGCGGCTGCCCGTGTCCACGCTGGACGCGCGCGCCCGCTGGCTGGCCGCCGCCGCGTGGCTGGCCGGCTTCGCGCTGCTGGCCTGGTTCCTCAAGTCCTATACCGATACCGACGTCCCCAATTCCGATGGCTTCCTGACCGCCGGGAGTTTGGTCGGACAGCTGCTGCTGTCGCGTAAAAAGGTCGAGAACTGGCATGTGTGGATCATCGTCGACGTGCTGTATGTCGCGCTGTACCTGCACAAGCACTTGGTGCTGACGGCCGTGCTGTATGCGGTGTTCGTTGGCATGGCGGTGATCGGCCTGCGCGCCTGGAGCAGCGACGGCGCCAGCGGCCGCATGGCGCTGGAATGAACACGGCCGCGCCGCTGCGGGTGGCGATACTGGGCGCGGCGTCGTCCGGCAAATCGACGCTGGCGGCGGCGCTGGCCGAGCGCTATCAAACGCTGTGGGTGCCCGAGTACCTGCGCGAATTCGTCGACACCGAGGCCAGGATACCGGTGGCGGCCGACCAGTTCCACATCGCCGAGACGCAGCGCGACCGCGAGGATGCTGCCGCGCCGCGCGCCAACCGGTATCTTTTTTGCGACACTGCTCCGCTGATGACGGTGGTCTACGGCCGCCATTATTTCGGCGGCATCGACGACCAATTGGCCGCGCTGGCCGCCAGCCACCAGCAGGATTACGCCATCACGCTGGTGACGGCGCTGGATATCCCGTGGATCGCCGACGGCTTGCAGCGCGAATCCGAGGAGGTCAGCGTGATCGTCAACCGCTTGCTGCTGGACGAGCTGGCGGCGCGTGGGATACCCTATCTGCTGGTGTCGGGCGATCCCGACGAACGATTATCCCAAGTGGAGCGGCATCTATCATGAAGCAGCGGCTGGCGGTGATCCTGATGTGCGTGTCCCCGCTGGCGCTGGCCGACACCGGCTACTACCTGGTCTCCACCTACGATGTGGAGGGCCAGGCATCCCTCGACTACAAATACTGGAACGCCCACTACAACGGGCGCACCGTGGCGGCGCCGGAGATCGGCGTCGGCTACGGCGTCACGTCGCGCTGGTACACCGAGGTGTACGCCAAGTGGGTCAGGCTGAACGGCGGCGCCGCGCACTGGCAGGAGACGGCGTGGCAGAACGATTACCTGCTGACGCAAGGCCAGTACGACTTCGACCTGGCGCTGCACACCAAGGTGGAGAAGGCGCGCGACAACGCCAGCGGCTATGCGCTGGAATGGGGGCCGGTGCTGCAGACGGAAATCGGCCGCACGCAGTTCAACGCCAACCTGTTCTTCCAGCGTGCATATGGCGTGGCGCCGGGCGGCGGCGAGCATCCGATGGAGCTGACCTACCAGCTGCAGGTGCGGCATCACTGGAAGCCGTGGCTGCAGCCGGGCGTGCAGGCTTTCGGCGAGGTGGGGAAGTGGAACGACTGGCTGCCATACCGGCAGCAGTCGCACCGCGCCGGGCCGGCGGTGTTCGGACACCGCGATATCGGCCGGCAGGAGATCAAGTACGAATTCGCTTACCTGATCGGCAGGAATTCGGCACGCGCGGCGAAGAGTTTTTCGATGCGCGTGCAGCTGGTCTTTTAGAGGTCGAACTGGGCCGACACGCGGAAGGTGCGCGTGGCGCCCGGCATCAGGTAGCCGCCCAGGTCCGGCGTGACGTCGCGCCAGTAGAACTTGTCGAAGGCGTTGTCGATGCCGGCGCGCAGCGTGGTGTGGACGCCGCCGATGCGGGTGTCGTAGGCGCCGCCCAGGTTGAGCACATGGTAGCTCGGCACGAACACCTGGTTCTCCTTGTCGAACGCCTTCTTGCCCGAATAGATCCAGTTGGCGTTGACCGACAGACCGGCTACCTGCGGCACGGCGTAGTCGGCGTACACGGTCGACTTGAAGGCGGCGACGTCGGTGACGCGCTTGCCGTCCATGTCCGCCAGGCCGGTGTCGCGCTGCTGCGTGTTGAGCGCGGTGGCCGAGACGCCCACCATCAGGTCGCGCGAGGCGCGGCCGTTCAGCGACATTTCCAGCCCGCGGTTCTGCGCGCGGCCGTTGCGCACGTAGGTGTTGTGCGCGTCGGTGTATTCCAGGCCCTTGCGGATCTCGAACAGGGCGATGCTGGCGCTCAGGTCGGGATGGATGTCGGCCTTGACGCCCACTTCGACCTGCTTCGATTTGCCCGGCGCCAGTGCCAGTCCCTGGTTGGTGGTCTGGATCGGCGCGATGCCGCCGTGCTCCAGGCCCTGCGCGTAGGAGCCGTACACCGAGACGTTGGGACGCAGGCTGTACACCAGCGCCACATTCGGCAGCCAGAAGCCGACGTCGGTGTGGGCGGGCGGCAGCGTGGCGTCGCTGATTTCGTCGCGCTTGACCTGCACGTAGCGCGCGCCGGCGTGCAGCTTGAGCTGTTCGTTGAGGCTCAGGATGTCCTGCGCGAACAGGGCGCGTTCGTTGTCGCGGCGGCGCTCGGAGACCGGGCCGCTGGTGCCGGCCGCCGGCGCCACCATGATCGGGTGGTAGATGTTGCTGAACGCGGTGCCGTCGGCGCCGGCCTGCACGTACAGGTAGTCGCCCCATTTCTCGCTGTTGCGGAACAGCGATGCGCCGCCGGTGAACTCGTGCTTGATCGAGCCGGTGCTGAACTTGCCCTGCACCAGCGCCTGCACCGTCAGCGGCGATTTCTTCTCGCCCAGGCTGATGTAGTCGTAGACGTCGTAGTCGCCGTTGCCGCAGAAGCCGGGGTACAGCAGCTGCGCGGTGCAGCCGTAAGGGAAGGCGGTGTAGTCGTCGCGCTTGAATTGGTGCTGGTTGGCGCTGATGGTGGCGCTCCAGTCGGGCGTGAACAGGTATTCGAAGCGCGCGCCGATGTTGCTGCTGGTGGTTTCCACCGGACGGCTCCACGGCTGGTTATTGAGCATGGTGTCGGCCGGGATGTTCGGCAGCGTCGTGTTGTTGAGCAGCTGGAAGCCGGGCGCGGTCACCTGCGATTTTTTCTGGTAGTCGGCGTCCACCTGCAGCAGCGCCTGCGGCGAGATCTTCCAGTCGAAGGCGGCCGAGACGAACTTGCGGTTGCCATCGGCGCCCTTGATGTAGGAGCGCAGGCGCTCGGCCGCGACGTTGACGCGGTAGCCGAAGCGCGGATCGGCGAAGCGTCCGCCCAGGTCGACGGCACCGTACAGCGTGCCGCGCTCGCGCTCTTCCAGCACCACGGTGCGCAAGTCGGTTTCGGTCGGGCGCTTGGTGACGTAGTTGACCACGCCGCCCGGCGCCGACACGCCCGCCTGCAGGCCGGACAGGCCTTTCAGCACTTCCAGGCGTTCCTTGTTTTCCAGCGGGATCTGGGTGTCGGCCGAGACCGACATGCCGTCCTTGCGGTAGCTGGAGGCGTTGTCCAGCTTGAAGCCGCGGATCGAGAACTGCTCCGAGTAGCCGACCGCGTTGTAGGAGTCGCTCAGGCTGGCGTCGAACTTGGCGGCGTCGGTGGTGGAGCGGACCTGGCGGTCCAGCATCTGCAGCGAGGTCATCACGCTGACCGAGGCCGGGGTCTCCAGCAGCGGCGTGTTGGCGAAGCCGGCCACGGAGGCGCGGCTGGCCTGCGCCTTGGCGCCGGTGATCACCACTTCGGGCAGGGCCTGCCCGTCGGCGGAGGTGTCGGCGGCGGCGGCCGGGAAGGCCTGGAGCAGCGCCAGCGCGATGGCCGACACTGCGAAACTTGGTTTGTACATGGTGTGCTCTCTGTTGTTCTCGGCTGGGAGCCGCGAAGAGAGCCATCAAAGGAGGGGAGAACCACTTTGCGCTTTCCTTCGCTGGCATTATCCAGATCAGGTACGAAGGGTATCTCTCACCCGGCAGCAAAGCTCCAGGACCCCTAGCGAGGCGGTAGTGTAGCACAGGCGCGGGTCGCGGTGCCGTGCGCCGTGTTCCGCGCCGCGCCTTTACACTGGCGGTTTGCGCCGCGGGGCGCCAACGAAGCAGTCACAGCTTTCAACGGAGGCGCCATGATGTCCGTGCATTTTGGCGACACCGTGCTGCATCGTGCAAGCGAAAGGGTAGGGATGAGGCAGTCGTATCAAGAGGGGAGCTGGTTTGCGATTCCGTTGCTGGACGGTGGCTACGGCTGGGGGCTGGTGGCCCGCCTGTCGCCGGGCAGCAAGATCATGCTGGCGTATCTGTTCGGCCCCAAGCTCACGCGCCTGCCGTCGCAGGAGGAGCTCAACACCTTGCAGCCGCAGGACGCGGTCAAGGTGCTGCGGGTGGGCGACATGGCGCTGGCCAGCGGCCACTGGCGCGTGCTGGGGGAGGTCGCGGACTGGAACCCGGCGCTGTGGCCGATGCCGCAGTTTTTGCGCCGCGCCGATTCGCTCAAGCGCGCCTGGCGCGTCACATATTCGGACGCGGACCCGAGCCGCTCGGAGCGCGAGGAATCCGTGCCCTACGATACCGAGGGGCTGGAGGCCGATTCGCTGTACGGCTACGGTTCCACCGAGCTGTTGCTGACCCGCCTGCTGGAGCCGGCCGACCATCCGATCAACCGCGGCAGCGGTGGCGGCGGCGGCGGCGCTAGTCGCAGTTGACGTTCCAGGCCGCGTACTCGCCGCGGTGCTTGCGCACGGCGACGCGGACGGTCGTGTCGCGGTCGCTTTCAAACACCAGGTTGAACATCACGGGCGCGCCGGCCGCCGGCGGCGCCGGCTCGATCGCGCGCAGCGTGAAGGGCAGGGCGCGCTGGCGGATGCAGCGCGAGTTGCCGGCCAGGAGCAGGCGCGCGCGGCTCAGCAGTTCGGGATACTGCCGCAGCAGCGCCACCACGTCCTCCGGCGGCAGCGCCTGGTCCATCAGCACCGTGTGCTGGGCGGCGGTGCAGATGGTCTTGGGCTGTGCCAGCCACACATGCCAGCTGGGCGGCTGCGCCGATTCGCTCCAGCGCGCATCCCTGGGCGCCCTGGCGTCGTAGATGAAGCTGGAACGGATCTGCCGGCACAGGTCGACCGCCGAATGGCGCGGCGCCGAGTCGACGCGGGCGATCACCTGCCACGGCTTGCCGCGCTGGCGCTCGATGTCGAACTCGGGCGCGAACAGCGGCTGCACCAGGCGCGCGCCTTTGGATTCGGCCAGCATCTTCTGGCGGTAGTAGTCGTCGAAACTGGCGCGTTCCTCTTCGGTGGGCTGGCGCTGTTCGATGCGCGGCGGCGCGGGCGGCTTGGCGGCGGTGGCGGCCAAAGCCTGGCCTGCCGCGATCAGCAGCAGCGCGATCGGCGGCGCCCGCATCAAGCCGCCTTCATCACGATCTGGATCTGCAGGCCGCCGCCGTCGCGGTTGCGCACCTGCAGCTCGGCGCCGTGGCGCTGCATCACGCGGTCGACGATGGCCAGGCCCAGGCCGGCGCCGTTGGCCTGGCCGCGCGCGGCGTCGAGCCGGGTGAAGGGCTTGAGCAGCTGTTCGATCTGTTCGGGCGGCACGCCGCTGCCGTGGTCCTGCACCTCGATCAGCACGCGGCGCGAGGTGTGCATGCCCTTGATGCTGCACTTGATGTCGATCTCGGTCAGCTCGCTGCCGGGCGTCTTGCCGTAGCGGCGGGCGTTCTCGATCAGGTTGTTGATGACGCGCTTGATGTCGGTGGCGTTGCCCATCACGTGCGCGTTGGGCACGATGTCGGTGTGGATGCGCACGTCCTGCAGGCGGCTGGCCTCATGCGCGGTGTCGCTCAGCAGTTCGCTGACGTCGACGTTGATGAAGCTCGATACCTCGGTGGGCTTGGCGTAGTCGAGGAACTGGCCGATGATGTCGTCCATCTGCGCGATGTCGGACTGGATGCCCTCGCGCGCCTCGTTCGACAGGTTGGCCATCTCCACCTCCAGCTGCATGCGCGCCAGCGGCGTGCGCAGGTCGTGCGAGATGCCGGCCAGGATCACGGCGCGGTCGGACTCCACCTGCTGCAGCTGGTCGACCATCTGGTTGAAGCTGCGGTTGGCCACCATGATTTCCATCGGCCCCTTTTCCGGCAGCGGGTCCGGGCGCTTGCCCTGGGCGAAGGCGCGGGTAGCCTGCGTCAGCCGCCGCAGCGGCAGGTTGATCAGGCTGGAGATGAAGGCCGCGCCCAGCAGCGACACCACCGACACCACGCTGGCCCAGCCCAGCCACTGGATGCCGGTCAGGCCGCGGATGCGCTCGCGCTCGAGCATCAGCCAGTAGGCGTCGTCGTCGATCTTGAAGCTGACCCAGAAGCCGGCCACGCCGTTCACGCGCGCCGAGAAGCGGGTGTCCTCGCCCAGCTTGGCCTTGACCAGTTTCTGGATGTCGGGCATCAGCGCGTTGTCGGGCGGCGGATCGACCTTGTCGTCGTCCTCCAGCGTGAACACGCGGATGCCCTCGTTGGACACCAGGTCGAACAGCAGCTCGCGCCGCAGCTCGGGCGCGGAGTGGGTCAGGGCGGCGTGGGTGATGGTGACCACCGAGATCACCTGCGACGAGATCTGCTGCACCTGCGGCTCGTGCTGCACCACGCTGATCATGCCGACCCAGGCCGTCATGCTGGTCGTGGTGAGCGCGCCCAGCAGGAAGAAGGTGCGCCAGAACAGGCCGCTCTTGAGGCTGGCGATGCGGAATGCGAACGGAAACTTCAACTTCATGCGCGCGTCCGCGCCTTAGCGCGGCTGCCCCTCCGGAATGAACACATAGCCCAGGCCCCAGACGGTCTGGATGTACAGCGGGCTCGACGGATCGGGCTCGATCAGCTTGCGCAGGCGCGAGATCTGCACGTCCAGGCTGCGGTCGAACACCTCATACTCGCGGCCGCGCGCCAGCTCCATCAGCTTCTCGCGCGACAGCGGCTGGCGCGCGTGGCGGGCGAATACTTTTAGTACCGAAAATTCGCCGGTGGTCAGCGGCACGGTCTCGCCGTTTTTCTTCAGCGTGCGGGTGCCCAGGTCCAGGATGAACTGGCCGAACTCGAACGATTGCGGGGTTTCCGACGGCGCGCCGGGGATCTCGTCCGGGCCGCGGCGGCGCAGCACGGCGCCGATGCGGGCCACCAGCTCGCGCGGGTTGAACGGCTTGGGCAGGTAGTCGTCGGCGCCCATTTCCAGGCCGACGATGCGGTCCACGTCCTCGCCCTTGGCGGTGAGCATGATGATCGGCGTCTGGTCGCCGGCGCCGCGCAGGCGGCGGCAGATCGACAGGCCGTCCTCGCCCGGCAGCATCAGGTCCAGCACCAGCAGGTCGTAGCGCTCGCGCAGCCACAGCTTGTTCATGGCCGTTGCGCTCTCGGCGGTGAAGACGTTGAAACCCTGCTCGGTCAGGTAGCGCCGCAACAGGTCGCGCAGACGCACGTCGTCGTCCACTACCATAATCTTGGCTTGGTGGCCATGCTGGTTGGCGGAGGTGTTGCCGGATTCAGTCGTTGTGCTAGTCATTGGGCCTGCCAGATTTGTCATATTCATGTTGCTATGGTAACGTCATAATCGCATTGCGAAAACGTCTGTGACAACCCATTACAAAGTGTTACAAACTTTACCCAATTCGTCTTACCCCCTCAGGTAAAGCATCATACACTCTGGGCATGGATTCAGCTTTTTAGGAACGCCAATGGGCATCGATCACAAAAAAAACTACGCGGCAGCAAGCGCAACTTTTTGCGTTCGATCCCTCTTGGGTGTCCTGCTGCTGAGCGGCGCGGCCGCCATGGCGCACGACGGTTCCAGCGAGCGCGATGCGCCGCGGCGCGAGGATCCGCGCGGCCTGCCCGCCCGCGAGGCCCAGCAGGTGCGCCAGGAAGTGCGCCAGCAGGCCGAGCCCCGCCAGATCGATCCGCGCAGCTACGAGGCGCGCGCCGAGGAGCAGCGCCGCGCCATGCAGGATGCCGGCCGCAACGCGGAAATGAGCCGCCGCGCCGGGCGCCTGACGCCGGACGAACGGCGCGACCTGCGCCGCCAGATCAACGAGGTCGGACAGGATATTTACGCCCATCCGCCGCGCCACTGATTCGGATGTTATTGAACTAACATTGATCTGTAGCAATAAGTTCACAGTTGTAGCCCGCTTGCCACGGAAATCACTTTCTTTTCCTTGATCTGAGTGTAAGATTCGTTAATTACACGCAATGCCTTCCGGCCGCGTGCCGTTGGGAGAAAGATGGTGGTTCAAGAGGTTGCCCCTGTCGCGCCAGGCGAGGAGCTGCACGCTCCGGGGACCGGCTTGCCCGTCGGCTTGGCGAAGAGGCCGGACGGCATCTATATCGACCTGGCGCTGTCGCCGCTGACGCTGACCGCCGCCATCAACGAGGTCTTCCATTCCCACTGCTATTTCGCCGGCCTGAACTACCCCGTGCTGAACAAGGCGCTGTACGGCATCGGCCCCGACGTCGGTAAGCCGGGCTGGGCGCGGCTGGCCGACGAGGTGCGCGTGCTGGCGCCCGAGCGCATCGCGCTGTACAAGAATCCCAAGCTGGGGCGCGGCTACGCCGAATACTATTTCGAGACGCTGTACCTGGACGAGATGACGCTGCCCGACGGCACCGTGATTCCCGAGCGGCCGACCCGCCTGGACGTCGACGAGTTCGTGGCCGAGATGTGGAACAAGGGTATCCTGTTCGGCATCGAGGTGGCGGCCGTGGCGGCGGCGATCGCCTCCACCAAGGCCGACCGCATCACCGTGGCCACCGAGCTGGAGCCCGAGCCGGGCCAGGACGCGACCGTGGTCGAGGTGTCGTCCGACCTGCACCGCAGCGACGCGCCCAAGACCCGTGCCGACGGCCGCGTCGACCTGGGCAGCTTCCAGAACCGCTTCCCGCAGATCAAGGCCAACGTGCGGCTGCTCAAGAAGCTGCCGCCGGTGCCCGGCCATCCCGGCTTCGACCTGGCCGGCCGCATGACGCCTGCCGCCGCGCCCAAGGACCTGACGCTGCGCTTCTTCGCCGGCGACGGCACCGAGGCCAAAGAGCTGGAGGACGGCGAGTACCTGGTGTCCACGCGCGAAGGCTTTCTGAACGTGGACGCCAAGTCCAACCGCATCTCCATCACCGATAAAATCGTCAGCACGGACGGCGTCAGCGGCCGCACCACCGGCAACCTGCAGCTGGCCGGCGCCTACGAGGAATTCGGCGACGTGCAGGAGCAGCGCGACGTCACCGGCGGCGACATCACGGTGCACGGCAACGTCTACGGCAATATCCATTCGCGCGGCGGCACCGTGGTGCTGGACCAGAACCTGGTCAGCGGCAGCATCGCCAACGCGGCCGGGAACATCACCGTGACCGGCGTCGCCTCCGGCTCGGTGATCCATACCGCCAAAGGCACGGTGCATGTCGGCCGGGCCGAGAACTGCGTCATCTCCGGCACCATCGTGACGCTGGGCGAGGCCTCCAACTGCGAGATCATCGCCGACGAGATCCGCATCGAGGTGGCCGAGGGCTGCGCGGTGGCGGGGCGCAATGTGGAAATCGACAGCGCCGGGCCGCGCCGCCGCACCGAGATGGTGGTGTATGTGCTGGTCAAGGACGTGAGCCAGTTCGACCAGGAGATCGCCGACCTGGAACAGCGGGTGGCCGCGTTCGAGGCGGCCAACGTGGCGGCGCAGCAGGAGGCCGAACGCATCGCGGCGGTGCCGGACGTGCGGCGCTACCTGGCGCTGGCGGCCAAGCTGCGCGCCCAGGAGCTGCAGCTCAACGCCGAGCAGGGCGTGCTGCTGCGTAAGATCGCCGGCGCGGTGGCGACCGAATTGCAAGCCATCGCCAAGCTGCGCACCGACCTGCAGGCTGGCCAGACGCAGCAGAAGCTGTTGCAGGACAAGCTGGCGCGCGTGATCGAGCAGAAGGCGGAGGCGGCCGGCATCGCGCGCTGCGGCCTGCGCATGGTCAGCGGCGAGACCATGGTGCGCACCATGCCGTTCCAGGCCGACGTCGCCGCGCTGACCCAGCTGCCGCCCAAGGACATCAAGCAGCGCCTGCGCGGTTCGCCCAGCGGCGAGCTGCTGTTCTGCGACAGCGCCGGCTCGCTGGACTGGCACCTCAATGCGCGCGCACTGCATCGCCCCGTGGACGCCTAGCCATGGCGTGTGCACAATGCGGGTGGTTCATGCTAAGCTGGATTCAACATTAAAAAGTGAAGAAGCGCCGTCCGGACAGGCGGCGTTTCGACGAACATCTTCCTGGGGATTACTGTGTCCGATGACGCAACGGCGCTGGATTTAAACGCGGAGAGCGAGCTGCCAGCAGCGATCGTCAAGCGCGCCGACGGCATCTACCTGGCCGGCGACGCCACGACCGTGTCCTGCCTGGCGGCGGTCAGCCAGGTGTTCCTCGGCAGCGCCTACTTCGCCAACCTCGATTACGCGCTGTTCGTCAAGCTGCTCTACAACTGTGGGCCGGAGCTGCCGCCCAGCGTGACCAACAAGCCGCTGATACGCATCGCCGACAGCATCGAGCCTTTCCATCCGCCGCGCCGGGCGCTGTACAAGTCCGTCAAGATCATCAACGGCGAGGCCGAGTACTATTTCGAGCCGGTGTTCTTCGAGGTGCCGGACATGCCGCCGCAACCGGCGCGGCTCAACTTCGACGAATTCGTCTCCGACATGTGGGTCAAGGGCATCCGCTTCGGCATCGACGCGCCGGCCGTGCGCGAGGTCATCGCCAGCGGGCGGGTGGCGCGCATCATCGTCGCGCGCCGGCTCAACCCCATGCCGGGGCGCGACGCCAGCATCGAGGAAGTCTCGCGCGACATCCACCGCAGCAACGCGCCGCGCGAGAAGTCGGACGGCAAGCTCGATCTGCAGGCCTTCCAGAATCGCTTCCCGCAGGTCCAGCCCAACGTCAAGCTGCTGCGCAAGGTGCCGCGCACGCCGGGCGTGCGCGGCTTCGAGCTGTCGGGCATCGTGCTGGAGCCGCCGGTGCCGCGCGATATCGAATTGAGCAGCGTGGCCGGCGAGGGCACGGTGATCGAGAACCTGCGCGGCGGCGAGTTCCTGGTGTCGGCGGTGCAGGGCTTCCTCAGCGTGGACCCGGCCAGCAAGCGGCTGTCGATCGGCCCGAAGATTATCAGCCGCGAGGGCGTCAGCGCGCGCACCACCGGCAACCTGCAGCTGACCGGCGAGTACGAGGAATTCGGCGACGTGCAGGAACAGCGCTCGGTCGAAGGCGGCAACATCACCATCCACGGCGACGTGTTCGGCATCATCACTTCGCGCGGCGGCGACGTTGTCCTCAGCCGCAACCTGATGGGCGGCACCGTCACCAACGCCGACGGCGGCATTCGGGTGCAGGGCGTCGCCTCCGGCTCGGTGCTGCAAACGAAGCGCGGCGAGGTGACGCTGGCGCGCGCGGAGAGCTGCATCATCTCCGGCACGCGGGTGGTGATCGGCGAGGCAAGCAACTGCGAGATCATGGCGGACGAAGTGGTGATCAAGGCGGCCGAGGGCTGCGCCATCGCGGCGCGCAGGATCGAGATCGCCAACGCCGGGCCGCGCAAGCAGAACGAGATGCTGCTCTATACGCTGGTGCCGGACATCTCCAAATTCGACAAGAAGATCGCCGAACTGCAGCCACGCGTGCAGCACGCGGCGCACGAGGCCAGCCTGCGCAAGGCGGAGATCGACGCCATCACCGGCCAGGCCGAGGTGCGCAACTACCTGACGCTGGCCACCCGCCTGCGCAAGCGCGAGCTGGTGCTGACGGCCGAGCAGGAGCCGCTGTTCCACAAGATGGCGGAATCGGTGGGGCCGTCGTTGCGGGCGGTGGCCAAGATCTCGCTGGCGATGAAGGCGGCCCAGGTGCAGCAGGAGCAGGCGCAGGAAGAGGTGAACCAGGTGCAGCGGCAGAAGCGCGCCGTGATGAGCGGTTCGCGCTGCATGGTCGAGAAGCTGACCGGCGACGTGCTGCTGCGGACCATGACCTTCGCGCCGGACGGCCCGCCGGCGTACGACCGGCCGGCCAAGGAGGTCAAGGCCAAGGTGCGCACCACGGCCGCCGGCATGAGCACCATCGACGCCGGCAGCGCCGGGCCGATCGCCTGGGCGCCGGAGATCGACTGGCCTACAGACTAACCTTGCCGCGCAGCTGTTTGCGCTCGCCGTCCTTGGCCTTGCCGTCGAGCCGCTTGCGCTGCGAGCTGCGGGTGGGCCGGGTGGGGCGGCGCACGGCGGGCAGCACGGCCACGCTGTCGACCAGTTCCTGCAGGCGGCGCAAGGCCTCCTCCTTGTTGGCCTCCTGGCTGCGCGACTGCTGCGCCTTCAGCACGATCACGCCGTCCTTGGTGATGCGCTGGTCGCGCATGGCCAGCAGGCGCTCCTTGATATGCTCCGGCAGCGACGAGTTGGCGATGTCGAAGCGCAGATGCACCGCGCTCGACACCTTGTTGACGTTCTGCCCGCCCGGCCCTTGGGCGCGGATGGCGGTGAACTCCACTTCATTCACATCGATCATGGTGCGAACCTCACCGGCTGCGCCACCGACCACGACTCGCCTTCGGTGGCGTGCACGCGGCGGCTAACGAGGTCGCGGAACAGCGGATGCCGCAAGGCCTCCTCGGTGCGCAGCACCGGCGAGACGCAGCAGTCGGCGGCGGCGAAGGCCTCGGTCCATTGCGCCAGCGTGCGGGTGGCGAACAGCGCATCCAGTTCGGCCTTGAGCGCCATCGCATCCTCGCCGCCGACCTCTTGGCCCAGCTGCCAGTGGCGTGGCTTCAGGTCCGGCCGTTGCAGCACGTCGCAGCAGGCTTGCCAGAACTTGAGCTCCAGCGCGCCGACCGCCATGTGGCGGCCGTCGGCGGTGCGGTAGACGTTGTAGCAGGGGACCCCGCCGGTCAGCAGGTCGCGGCCCGGCGTGGCGGGCGCGCCATTGTTGACCGCCACCAGCGGCATGATGTTGTGGGCCATGACGGCGGCCGTCATCGACACATCGACAAAGCGCCCGGCGCCGCCCATCTTGACCGCCACCAGCGCCGCCAGGATGCCTTGCAGCGCCGATTGCGCACCGCCCAGCAGGTCGCCCACCTGCAGGTTGGGCAGGGCGGGCACGCCGTCGGCGCCGGCGTTCTGCTCCAGCATGCCGGCGTAGCCGATGTAGTTGATGTCGTGCCCCGCCAGCTGCGCAAAGGGGCCGTGCTGGCCGTAGCCGGAGATCGCGCACGTCACCAGCTTGGGATTGCGCTGGCGGAGCACCTGCCAGCCCAGTCCCAGCTTGTCCATCACGCCGGGGCGGAAGCTTTCGACCAGCACGTCGGCCGTCTCCACCATCGCCAGCAGCTGCTCGCGGTGGGCGGCGTCCTTCAGGTCCAGCCGCATCATCCGCTTGCCTCGGTTGACCGCGACGAAGAACTGCGACACCTCGTTGCGCACCGGCCCCATGGCGCGCGCGTAGTCGCCGGGACCGGGGTCTTCGATCTTGATCACTTCCGCGCCCATGTCCGCCAGGTGCATGGTGGCCACGGGGCCGGGCAGCAGGCGGGTGAGGTCCAGCACGCGGATGCCGCTGAGGGGGAGTTCTGTAGTCATGGGTTCATTGTAGCAAACGAACAACCGCAGATCCGGCGAATGTTGACGCCGCTCAACGACCACGGCGGGGGGCGAAGGTAGGATGGCACATGCCTGTAACCGCACGTCCCGGACGAAAGGATCATCATGCCTTCATTGACTATGCAGTCCACCAGCGCCGATACCGCCATCGCGCCGGGCCAGTATCTGGTTTTCCGGCTGGGTGGGCTGGACTACGCGCTGGACTTCAGCAAGGTGCAGGAGCTGCGGCCCTTGAAGGCGCTGGAGCGCTTTTCATCGGAGGGGGAAATCGTGGCCGGGGTGGTGGTGTCGCGCGGCGTGATCATGCCGATCGTCGACATGCGCATCGCCTTCGGCCCGCGCCCCAAGGAGCACGATCCGCTGACGGACGTGATCATCCTCAAGCTGTCGACCTGCGTGATGGGGATGGTGGTGGACGGGGTGACGGATATCGTCCAGCTGACGCTGGGGCAGATCCAGCCCATCCCCGGCGCCAGCGCGGTGGAGTACCTGGTCGGCATCGGGGAGGCCGACGGGCGCCGCCTGATCGTGGTCGACATCGATAAGCTGATGTCGATCCAAAAAGTACCGATGGGCGCCCGCCAGGCTGCTTAAAACGCTTAGGCCAGCGCTTCCAGCTGTTCCTGCAGTTCCAGCCATTCAGCTTCCAGCTGGCCGAGATCCTTGGTGAAGAAGGATTGATCGGCCAGCAGCTGTTTCAGCTTGGCCTTGTTGGCGGCGTCGTAGATCGACGACTCGCCCAGGGCCGCATCCACATCGGCTTTCTGCGCGCTGCGCTTGGCGATCTGCTCGTCCAGGCGCTTGATCTTTTGCTCCAGCGGCTTGCGCAGCGTGGCCAGGCGCTGGCGGTCTTCCGCCTCCTTGCGCTTCTGTTCCTTGGTGTTGACCACCGGCGCGGCCGACGGCGGCGCGACCGGCGAGGCCACCGGGAAGTCGGTCTTGTTGGCATTGCCGGCGGCCGGCAGCACGTCGGTGCCCTTGCCCATCTTGGTCTGCAACAGCCAGTCCTTGTAGTCATCCAGGTCGCCGTCGAACGGCTGCAGCTTGCCGTCGGCGACGATGATGAACTGGTCGGTGGTGGCGCGCAGCAGGTGGCGATCGTGCGAGACCACGACCAGCGTGCCTTCGAACTGCGCCAGCGCTTCGGTCAGCGCCTCGCGGGTTTCCAGGTCCAGGTGGTTGGTCGGTTCATCGAGCAGCAGCAGGTTGGGGCGCTGCCAGACGATCAGTGCCAGCGCCAGGCGGGCCTTCTCGCCGCCGGAGAACGGCGCGATCGAGCTGGTGACCATGGTGCCGGGGAAGTTGAAGCCGCCCAGGAAGTTGCGCAGCTCCTGTTCGCGCACGGTCGGTGCGATCTTCGCCAGGTGCCACAGCGGCGATTCGTCGTGGCGCAGCATCTCCACCTGGTGCTGGGCGAAGTAGCCGATGTTCAGGCCCTTGCCCATGGTGGCGTCGCCGGTCAGCGGCGACAGCTCGCCGGCGATGGTCTTGATCAGCGTCGACTTGCCCGCGCCGTTCACGCCCAGCAGGCCGATACGCTGGCCGATCTGCAGCGAGAACTTGATGTTGTTGACGATGGTCTTGTGGGTGATCTCGCCGGTCTTCTCGTTCTCGATCTTGTAGCCGGCGTCGACGTCCTCCATCACCAGCAGCGGATTCGGGGCGCTGAGCGGCTCGCGGAACTCGAACGAGAATTCGGCGGCGGCGCGCAGCGGCGCCAGTTCTTCCATCTTGGCCAGCGCCTTCATGCGGCTCTGCGCCTGGCGGGCCTTGGAGGCCTGCGCCTTGAAGCGGTTGACGAACGACTCCAGGTGGGCGCGCTTGCGCTGCTGCTTTTCCAGCGCGCCGGCGGCCAGGATCATCTGCGCCGCACGCTGACGTTCGAAGGACGAGTAGTTGCCCGAGTAGCGTTTCAGTTTGCGCTCGTCGATGTGCACCACCACGTTGACCACTTCGTCGAGGAAGTCGCGGTCGTGGGAGATGATCAGCAGGGTGCCGGTGTAGCGTTTGAGCCAGTCCTCCAGCCAGATGATCGCGTCCAGGTCCAGGTGATTGGTCGGTTCATCGAGCAGCAGCAGGTCGGAAGGGCACATCAGCGCCTGCGCCAGGTTCAGGCGCATGCGCCAGCCGCCGGAGAAGCTGGCCACCGGCTGCTGCATCTGGTCGATCGAGAAGCCAAGGCCCAGCAGCAGCTGTTCGCCGCGCGACTGCACGGTGTAGGCGTCGGCGTCGGCCAGGGCGCTGTAGATCTCGCCGATGGCGATGCCGTTCTCGGACGATTCGGGCTCCGATTCCAGGCGCGCCAGTTCCGCCTCCAGCTTGCGCAGGGTGACGTCGCCGTCGATGGCGTAATCGAGGGCCGCGCGTTCCAGCGGCGGGGTTTCCTGCGCCACGTAAGCGACGCGCCATTTGGCCGGGAAGTCGATCTCGCCCTGGTCCGGGTGCAGCTCGCCGCGCATCATCGCGAACAGGCTGGATTTGCCGGCGCCGTTGGCGCCGATCAGGCCAATCTTGTCGCCGGGGTTGAGGGTGACATCGACCTGTTCCAGCAGCGGCTTAATACCGCGCATCAGGCTTACTTGAATAAAGCGAATCATTGGTTCTTGTTCTTCTAAAGTAGGTATTACAACTTCAACTGGTCCGCGGTCAGCAGGAAGACCATGTCGTCGCCGTTGCTGGTGGTGAGCCAGGTCAGGCCCAGTTCACCGAAGGCCGCCTCGGCGAACTCGCGCTCGTTGCCGATTTCGACGATCAGGATGCCGTCGTCGGTCAGGCGCTCGGCGGCGCCGGCGACGATCTTGCGCACCAGGTCCATGCCGTCCTTGCCGCCGTCCAGCGCCAGTTCAGGCTCGGCGCGGTACTCCATCGGCAGCTTGCTCATCGACGACGAGTTCACATACGGCGGGTTGGTGATGATCAGGTCATACTTCTTGTCCGGCACATTGGCGTACAGGTCGGACTGGATCAGCGTCAGGCGGTCTTCCAGCTTGTAGGTGGCGACGTTTTTCTTCGCCACTTCCAGCGCGTCGGCCGAGATGTCCACCGCGTCCACGTGCGCGTCCGGGAAGGCGTCGGCCAGCATGATGGCCAGGCAGCCGGAGCCCGTGCACAGCTCCAGCACATTGGCCACGTTCTCAGGCTCGTTGACCCACGGCGCGAAGTACTGCGGGATCAGTTCCGCGATGAAGGAGCGCGGCACGATGGTGCGCTCGTCCACGTAGAAGTTGTAGGTCCCCAGCCACGCCTCGTTGGTGATGTAGGCGGCCGGCACGCGCTCGTTGGTGCGGCGGTCGATGACGGCCATGACCGCGTCGATCTCCTCGGGCAGCAGCTTCGCGTCCAGGAACGGGTCCAGGCGGTCCAGCGGCAGCTTGAGCGTGTGCAGGATCAGGTAGGCCGCTTCGTCGAAGGCCTCGACGCTGCCATGGCCGAAGAACAGCTTGGCGGTGTTGAAGCGGGTGACGGCGTAGCGCAACAGGTCGCGCGGCGTGGTGAAAGGAGTCGTGTTCATGGCTATCTCGGTAAAACAGTAATCGGTTTGCGCACGCCGCGCCGCCAGCCAGGCATCAGGCCAGCAGGTTTTCCAGCGTACGGCGATAGATATTCTTCAGCGGATCGACAAAACGCAGCTCGATATGCTCGTCGATCTTGTGGATACTTGCGTTGGGAGGCCCGAATTCTATCACCTGAGGGCAGATCTGAGCGATAAAGCGTCCGTCCGAGGTGCCGCCGGTGGTCGACAGTTCGGTGTCGACGCCGGTTTCCGATTTGATCGCGGCCGACAGCGCGTCGCTCAATACGCCGCGCGGCGTCAGGAACGGCAGGCCGCTCAGCGCCCATTTCAGGTCGTAGTGCAGATTGTGCTTGTCCAGGATGGCGTGCACGCGGCGCTTGAGTTCCTCGTGGGTGCTGGCGGTGGAGAAGCGGAAGTTGAAGTCGATGACCATCTCGCCGGGGATGACGTTGTTGGCACCGGTGCCGGCGTTAATGTTGGACATCTGCCAGGAGGTCGGCAGATAGTACTCGTTGCCCTCGTCCCAGCGTTCGGCCACCAGCTCGGCCAGCGCGGGCGCGGCCAGGTGGATCGGGTTGCGCGCCAGCTGCGGGTAGGCGATGTGGCCCTGCACGCCCTTGATCGTCAGCTTGCCCGACAGCGAGCCGCGGCGGCCGTTCTTGATCATGTCGCCCAGCGTCTCGTCGGAGGTCGGCTCGCCGACGATGCAGTAGTCCAGCGTCTCGCCGCGCTCCTTGAGGAGATTGCAGACCACCACCGTGCCGTCGATGGCCGGGCCTTCCTCGTCGCTGGTGATCAGGAAGGCGATCGAGCCTTTGTGGTCGGCGTGGGCGGCGACGAACTCCTCGCAGGCCACCACGAAGGCGGCGATCGAGGTCTTCATGTCGGCCGCGCCGCGGCCATACAGCTTGCCGTCGCGGTGGGTCGGGTTGAAGGGCTCCGAGCGCCATTGCTCGGCCGGGCCGGTGGGCACCACGTCGGTATGGCCGGCGAACACCAGCACCGGCGAGGTGGTGCCGCGGCGCGCCCACAGGTTGGTCACGCCGTTCGATTCGATCACTTCGCAGGCGAAGCCCAGCGGCGACAGCAGGTCGATCAGGTGCTGCTGGCAGCCCTTGTCGTCGGGGGTGACAGAGGAGAGGGCGATCAGCTTTTCGGTCAGCGCCAGGGTCTTGGATGGAGTCATGTTCAGAGGTCGAAAATTTGTTTGTACTGGGCGTCGGAGAAGGAGACGGCGAAGGTGCCGTCCTTGTCCAGCACCGGGCGCTTGATTACGGAGGGGAATTCGAGCATCAGCGCGATGGCGCTGTCGTCGTCGACGATGGCGGCCTTGCGCTCGTCCGGCAGGCCGCGCCAGGTCGTGCCCTTTTTATTGACCAGCACATCGCGCGGCAGGTGCTGGAGCCAGCCGGCGACGATCTCGCGGCTCAGGCCCTGTTTTTTAAAATCGTGGAAGACGAAGTCCTGCTGCTGGCCGGCCAGCCAGACGCGGGCCTTTTTGACGGTATCGCAGTTCGGGATGCCGTAGAGGGTAATTTTCATAGGTTGAAGAAGAAGTGCTGTGCGCGGAGGAGCAATAGAATACCACGGGCGGGACCGTCAGGCGGATGGCCGGCTCGATGGCGTGACCGTTGTTGAAAAGTCACGTTTTCAATGAAGTTAAAATTTTCATCACATTCCTGTCATTTAATACAATCTTAAGTGTTACATTGGAAACGTTGTGGATTGTATTACTGGCCTGCATGGCCAGCTGGCCCAGGGGCTAGATTCCTCCTGGAATTAATTGACGACTCTTTCAACTTTAAAACCTATGAAACTATCCGCTATCGCTTCCAAGGCTGCGATCAGTGCAGCTTTCCTGTGCATTAGCACTTCGTCCCACGCATCGTTTACAGAGGGTTTCAACACGCCCGGCGTGTTGCCCGCCGGCTGGGTGACCACGAACCTGAGCACGCGTAGTGCCATCGGCAATCCGTGGTGGGTCGCGGCTGGCATCGAGGACGAGTTCGGTGATATCGTGGTCGGGCCGCACGCCGGCAACGGCATGGCGCTGGTCAACTACACCTCGGTCAGCATTGGCAGCGGCACCATCAACAACTGGCTGATCTCGCCGGTGATCACCGGCCTGCGCAACGGCGACACGTTCAGCTTCTACACCACCACCGTGCCGGACTCGGAATACCCGGACCGGCTGGAATTCCGCATGAGCACGGGCAGCGGCACCGACGTCGGCAGCACCACCACCAGCGTGGGCAGCTTCACCACCTCGCTGATATCGGTCAACCCCGGGTTGGAGGTCGGTGGCTATCCGGAAGACTGGACCAAGTACACGGTGACCCTGAGCGGCCTGAGCGGCCCGATCGATGGACGCGTGGCGTTCCGTTACTTTGTGTACAATGGCGGCCGCCTCGGCGATAACTCCAACATCATCGGCCTGGACGACTTCAGCTATGTTTCGTCGGTGCCGGAGCCGGGCAGCGTCACGATGCTGCTGGCGGGCGTGGGCGTGCTGGCCGGCCTGCAGCGCCGCCGCCAGACGGCGCAGCGCGCCGCCTGACGGCAAACGCCTGGGCGCCTGGGGTGAAGCAGGTCGCCTCAGCCTCAGGCGCCTCAGGTGTTGAGCGTGAACTCGGTGAACGAGGCCTCGTCCGGCGGCGACTTGGGTTCCGGCTCGGCCTGGGCGTTCTTGCTGCCCGGGCCATTATTCAAGAGCCACAGCAGGTTGGTGGCCGAATCGGCGTTGGCCAGCGCCTCGTCCTGGCTGATCAAACCATCCTGCACCAGCTTGAGCAAGGCCAGCTCGAACGACTGCGAACCGGGCGACATGCTCTTCTCCATCGCCTCCTTGATCTGGCCGATTTCGCCTTTTTCGATCAGGTCCGAGATGTAGCGGGTGTTGACCATCACCTCCACCGCCGCCGTGCGCGTGCCGCCGTTGATCGAGCGGACCAGCCGCTGCGAGACGATGGCCTTCACCGTCGACGACAAGTCCTGCAGCAGCGCGGCGCGGTTCTCGATCGGGTAGAAACTGATAATACGATTTAGCGCGTTATAGCTGTTGTTGGCGTGCAGTGTCGCCAGCACCAGGTGGCCCGACTGCGCGTACGCCAGCGCGGCGGCCATGGTTTCCTTGTCGCGGATCTCGCCGATCAGGATGCAGTCTGGCGCCTGGCGCATGGAGTTGCGCAGCGCGGTGTAGAAGTCCTTGGCGTCGCTGCCGATCTCGCGCTGGTTGACGATGGATTTCTTATTCTTGAACAGGTACTCGATCGGGTCTTCCAGCGTCAGGATATGGCCGGAGCGCAGTTCGTTGCGGTGGTCCAGCATCGAGGCGATGGTGGTGGACTTGCCGGAGCCGGTCGAGCCGACCAGCAGCAGCAGGCCGCGTTTTTCCATGATCAGGTCCGCCAGCACCGGCGGCAATTGAAGGTCGGCCAGCACCGGTATGGTGGCGGGCACGAAGCGGAATACGGCGGAGATGGTGCCGCGCTGCCTGAACGCGGACAGGCGGAAGCGGCCCATGTTCGGCACCGATACGCCCATGTTCAGTTCATTGGTGGCCGCCAGTTCCTCCATCTGCGCGGGGGAGGCGATCTCCGACAGCAGCGAATGGATGTTGTCCGGCTCTAGCTTCTGCTGATTGATGGGGATGAGATTGCCGTTGATCTTGATGTGCACCGGCGAATTCACCGCAAAGAACATGTCCGACGCGTTCTTTTCCTTCATCAGCTGGAACAGGCGTTCCATGGCCATGGCTCTCTCCTCAGTATCAAAAAAACGGGGACTGCGAAGAGTCCCCGGTTCTTGTTGCCTGCTTAGATACCGCGCAGCAGTTCGTTGATGCCGGTCTTGGCGCGGGTTTTTGCATCCACGCGCTTGACGATGACCGCGCAGTACAGCGAGTACTTGCCGTCGTCCGAAGGCAGGTTGCCCGAGACGACCACCGAACCGGCAGGCACGCGGCCGTAGGTCACCTCGCCGGTGGCGCGGTCGTAGATCTTGGTCGACTGGCCGATGTACACGCCCATCGAGATCACCGAGTTCTCTTCGACGATCACGCCTTCGACGATTTCCGAGCGGGCGCCGATGAAGCAGTTGTCTTCGATGATGGTCGGATTGGCCTGCATCGGTTCCAGCACGCCGCCGATACCGACGCCGCCGGACAGGTGGACGTTCTTGCCGATCTGCGCGCACGAACCGACGGTGGCCCAGGTGTCGACCATCGCGCCTTCATCGACGTAGGCGCCGATGTTGACATAGGAAGGCATCAGCACCACGTTCTTGGCGATGAAGGAGCCACGGCGCGCCACGGCCGGCGGCACCACGCGGAAGCCGCCCTTGGCGAAATCCTCGGCGGTGTAGTTGGCGAACTTGGTCGGTACCTTGTCGTAGAACTGCATGGTGCCGTCGGACGGCATCTGCACGTTGTTCTCCAGGCGGAAGGACAGCAGCACGGCTTTCTTGACCCACTGGTTCACCACCCAGTCGCCGGTGGTTTTTTCGGCCACGCGGATGGTGCCGGCGTCCAGGCCCGCGATCACGTGCGAAACCGCGTCACGCAGTTCGGCGGTGCCGTTGGCTGGATTGATGTTGGCGCGGTCTTCCCATGCCTGGTCGATGATTTGCTGGAGTTGTTGGCTCATGATGTGCGATCTTATTTGTTAAGGGACTTGCAAAATTGGACGATGCGCCGCGCCGCTTCCAGGCCTTCCTCCGTCTCGGCGACCAGCGCCATGCGGATGCGGTTGCGGCCCGGATTGGCGCCGTGCGCGTCGCGCGCCAGGTAGCTGCCCGGCAGTACCGTGACATTATATTCGGCGTACAGGCGCTGGGCGAATTCGGTGTCCGACAGGCCGGTCTGGCTGACGTCCGCCCACAGGTAGAAGCCGGCGTCCGGCAGTTCGACCTGCAGCACTTCCTGCAGCAGCGGGGTGATGGCGGCGAATTTGGCGCGGTATTTTTCGCGGTTCTGTTCGACGTGGGTCTCGTCGTTCCAGGCCGCGATCGAAGCAGCTTGCACGGAAGGGCTCATGGCTCCGCCGTGATAGGTGCGGTACAACAGGAATTTTTTAAGCACGTCGGCATCGCCGGCCACGAAGCCCGAGCGCATGCCCGGCACGTTGGAGCGCTTCGACAGGCTGCTGAAGACCACCAGGCGCGCGTAGGGCTTCTCGACGGTGGACAGGCCCAGCGTGTGGGCCGCTTCCAGCGCGCCCAGTGGCGCCTTGTCGCCGTGGTAGATCTCGGAGTAGCACTCGTCGGCGGCGATGATGAAGTTGTAGCGCTCGGACAGGGCGAACAGGTTCTCCCAGTCGGTCAGCGTCAGCACGGCGCCGGTCGGATTGCCGGGGGAGCACAGGAACAGCAGCGACACGCGCTCCCACACCGAGGCGGGGATGCTGTCGTAGTCGCAGCCGAAGTTGCGGGCCGGGTCGGAGTTGACGAAGTACGGCTCGGCGCCGGCCAGGTAGGCCGCGCCTTCATAGATCTGGTAGAACGGATTCGGGCTGATGACCAGCGACTTGGCCGAAGGGTCGATCACGGTCTGCGCCAGCGAGAACAGCGCCTCGCGCGAGCCGTTCACCGGCAGCACCTGGGTGGCCGGATTGAGCTTGGGGATGCCGTAGCGGCGTTCCAGCCAGCCGGCGATGGCGCCGCGCAGCGCGTCCGAACCGACGGTGGTCGGGTAGGTGGCCAGGCCGTCCACATTGTCGATCAGCGCCTGCTGGATGAAGCGCGGCGTCGGGTGTTTGGGTTCGCCCATGCCCAGGCTGATGGCCTTGTGCTGGGGACTGGCGGTCACCTGCGCGAACAGCTGGCGCAGTTTTTCGAACGGATAGGGTTGCAGCTTGTCGAGATGTGGATTCACTTGGCGGACCGGGTGCGGAACGTTGAAAAAAGAACAGCGTAGACAGCCATTATAGCGCCTCCGCGCGGGCCTCGTCGTATGGCGCCTGGCATGGCGTTTAGTGGGCTTGCTACCAATGCCAAATAATAAACATGTGAGATACTGCGGGCCTTCATTCACATAGAGACATCGCATGAAACAGGATGAGACGACGTTGGACGCGGAGGTCAGCCGGCGCGTGATGGTGCTGCGGCTGGCGACTGGCCTGGTGCAGGGCGCGCTGCTGTATTGGCTGTACCAGGCCGACCAGGGCGCGTGGTGGCCGGCCGGGATGCCGTATGTGATGACGCCACTGGTGATGGCCGGCCTGCTGCTGCCGGCGATGCTGATATCGGCCATGGGCCATATGGCGCCGAAGAAGGTGGCGCTGTGGATGCTGGCCGCCGCCGTCCTGGTGCTGGTGATGGCGCTGCATGCGGTCAGCCGGGATGCCGGCTTGTGGCCCGGCGCCGGCCAGCTTGGACGGGGCGTGTTCACGCCGCGCTCCGGCCCAGTGGTGGTCTTCGGCGGGGTGTTCATGTACATCGCCCATGTGCTGGTGATGGCGGGGGCGTCGGACAAGCGCCTCGTCGCCAGCTACGACACCTACTTCGAACTGGCCTGGAAGCTGACGGTGCAGCTGATGTTCTCGGTGTTCTTTGTCGGGGCACTGTGGCTGGTGCTGTTGATGGGCAGCGGCCTGTTCTCGATGGTGAAGCTGAACTTCTTGAAGCACATGATGGAGCAGTCGTGGTTCGTGGTGCCGGTGGTCTGCTTTGCCTGGTCGTGCGCGATGCACGTCACGGACGTGCGGCCGGCCATCGTGCGCGGCATCCGCAGCCTGTTGCTGGTGCTGCTGTCGTGGATATTGCCGGTGGCGGCGCTGCTCGTGAGCGGCTTCCTGTGCGCGCTGCCGTTCACGGGACTGGACGTGCTGTGGGCCACCCGCCACGCGACCTCGCTGCTGCTGGCGGCGGACGCGGTGCTGATCGTTCTGATCAACGCGGCCTTCCAGAACGGCCACGCCAAGGCGGCCCTGGTGGTGCGCGTAAGCGCGCGCGTGGCCGCGCTGCTGATACTGCCGCTGACGGCCATCGCCATCTATGCACTGGGATTGCGGGTGTACGACTATGGCTGGACCGTGGACCGCGTCACCGCCGCCGCCTGCCTGGTGCTCGCCGGCTGTTATGCGTTGGGCTATGCGTGGGCGGCGCATCGCTACGAGACCTGGCTGAGCTCCATCGCCCACGTCAACGTGGCGGCGGCCTTTGTTCTGCTGGCGGTGCTGCTGGCGTTGTTCACACCGATCGCCGATCCGGCGCGCCTGTCGGTGAACAACCAGGTGGCGCGGCTGGAGAAGGGGCGCACCCAGGCCGCGAAATTCGATTTCCATTACCTGCGCTTCGAGGGGCAGCGTTATGGCCAGGTTGCCCTGGCGCGCCTGTCGCAACAGGCCTCCGGTCCGGATGCCGCGTTGATCCGCGAGCTGGCCGCCAAGGCGCTGAAGGACACGGCGCGCTGGCACGACGGGCCGCGTAACGTGCCGGTGTCGGTGGCCGACAGCGTCAAGGTGTGGCCGGCGACCGCAAAGCTGCCGGCCAGCTTTGTGGCTCAGAAGTGGAGCCCTGAAGTGGGGCTGACGATTCCGTCATGCCTGACCAGCCCTGGCTCCGACTGCGATGCCATGATCATGGATATCGACGGAGACGGCAGGCAGGAAATCCTGCTGTTTAACGTCGACAGCTATTCGGCCCCTGTGCTCTTCAAGGAGCGCGCCGATGGCAAGTGGGTAGTCGCCGGCCATCTCGATACGAGCGCCAGTGGATGTACTCCATTGATCGAGAAGCTGAAGGCGGGGGACTATGCGTTGGTCACGCCCCGCATGAAAGCGCTGCAGGTGGGCGGCCAGATTTTACAGTTCCAATCGGAGTTCAATTCCGATGATTGCAAACTTTTTAATACGCCCCGGTAGAACGGGGGATTTTATTTATTTGAGTTGATTATAAAACGTTATCTTGTACCTCTCAGCATGGCTTTTTTTACTGTTAATTCCCAAGCTGAGTTGCTTAAAAGCGTCGCTGTTGAACAGAAAGCGCAGATAGCCGACGCCATCAAGGTTGGAACGATGTTGTCGACGCGGCGACCCAGGCCAATGGCGGCCGGCCGCTGAATGGCGAGCAGGTCGGCAGGCTGGTGCTGATATTAAAAGCCTGTGGCCAGCAGGGAGGGGTTGCGGATGCGCCCTTCGTCAATAAGTTGGCAGCAAATGGCGATGGCGTTCTGGGCGGCTTCCTCTGGTGTTTCAAATACTGTCACCACGGTGCTGGAATCTATGCTGCTTAATTGCCGCGAAATCTCCCATCGCCCTTGCCATTTATTCTGTTCGTTTTTCGTGCAGAACGAGCGGATTTCAAACAATTTATAACAAACGTGGTAGTTGATCATGGAGTCCATCGATAGTGCCGCTATGTAACTTTCTGTATCGCATTGTATCCAGCCCACCACAGTCCGTCATTACAAATAGGTAATATTGATTTCCTGTAAAGAATGGTCATCCAAACTTGCGCGGTTCAGATTGGCCGGGCTGTAAAGGACAGGTTTGCATATCCTCGTCCAACCTGCGCGCCAGTTCGCCGCGCAGCGCATGCAGGCCTTCGATGCGTTGGTCGATGTCTGCCAGCTTGCGCGCCAGCGCCTCGCGGAGTTGGGGCGCGGACGATGCCGGTTCGGCCAGCAGCGGC
Organism: Duganella caerulea; assembly: GCF_040362985.1. Taxonomy (NCBI): domain Bacteria; kingdom Pseudomonadati; phylum Pseudomonadota; class Betaproteobacteria; order Burkholderiales; family Oxalobacteraceae; genus Duganella; species Duganella caerulea. The sequence goes on from NZ_BPWJ01000002.1 coordinate 654,365, forward strand.
AGGTCGGCCTCGATCTCGCCCAGCGTGAAGCCCAGCGTCTGTGCCAACTTGATGTAACGCAGCCAGTTCACCGCCTCCGGCGGATAATCGCGGTAGCCGTTGGCGCTGCGGCGGGCGCGCAGAAGGCCGCGCTTTTCGTAAAAGCGCAAAGTATCGCGGCTCAGTCCCGTGGCACTGGCGATTTCTCCGATTTGCATGCCCAGATTCCAAATAGTGATTGACCCTGGAGTGTACTCCAGGCTTTAGCATGGCGTCATTCTAACCACGGAGTCGTCATGCTTTCACCATCCACCTTCCGCAAAATTGTCCTCGGCAGCGCCATCTACGACCTGGTTGTGACGGCGCCTTTCGCCACGCCATGGAGCTTCGCCTTCGCCCGCGTGCAATTGGACGGCATCAACCAGCACCTTGGGGGCGCCGCGCTGCCGGCGTTTGAACCGTTTCACATCCTGTTCGCCTGCCTGCTGGGAAGCGTGGTGCTGGTATGGTCGCTGCTGCGCATCAGCGACCCGCAGCAGCGCTTCGGCCGTTTCGACGGCGCGGCGCGGCTGCTGTTTTCGACGTGGATGATCTGGACGCTGGCCGCCACGGGCGCGCCGCTGCTTTGGCTGTTCATTGTTCCGGAGTTGGCTTTCGGCGTGGCCCAGTGGCTGCCGGTGCGCCGGAATGAAAGCGCCTAGCGCTTGAGGAATGCCGTCTCCAGTTCATCGGTGCTGCGCACATGGCCGATGAAGGGGAAGATATTCTGTACGGCGAATTGATGCATCTCCGCTTTCAGGCTTGACATCGCGTCATGCGCAAACACCAGCGCGTAGCCCTGGTCGAAGGCTGCGCGGGCAGTGGATTCGACGCCGAAGTTGGTGGCGATACCGCCCATTATGAGTGTGCGGATGCCGCGGCGGCGCAACTGCTGGTCCAGTTCCGTGCCATGAAACGCTCCCCACTGGCGCTTGGCGATCACAATGTCGCCCGTCTCGTACCCAGCCTGCCCGACCAGTTCCGACGCCTGCGGCGGCGGTGGCGGGGCGGACGGATCGCGGGCCAGCGAGATATCCGCCGGCAGGCGCAGTAGCTCGTTAACCAGTACGCGGACATACACCACGGTCCCGCCACTGCGGCGCACGGCGTTGGCCAGGCGGGCACCGTTGGCCACCACCTGCTGCGCCGTATGCGGCGCCAGCTCCCGTGCCACGTTGCTGTGCTGTAGATCGATCAATACCAGGGCCGTGCTGGAAGGTTCGAGATTCATTGTTGGCTCCTTAAATGTGAGGGTATCCTCAGATAATTATAAGCCGGATTCGGTTACAATGTGAGGATGTCCTCAGATATCGAAAAAAACGCCCGGCGCAAGCCGCAGCAACTGCGCGGCGAACAGCGCATGGCGGCCATGCTGGATGCCGCGGCGGCCGTGTTTGCGCAATCCGGCTACGACGCCGCGACCATGACCGCGATCGCCGAGCGATCCGGGTCGTCTATCGGCGCCTTGTACCAGTATTTTCCCAACAAGCTGGCCTTGGCGAAGGCGCTGCGTGAGTATTACGGCGAGGAGATGGCGCGTCGCTGGACGACGCTGATTGCCGATGCCTCGCAACTGAGCATCGCCGCGCTGGTGGACCGGATCTTCGATCTGATGATCGGTTTTTTCAACGAGCACCCGGCTTACTTCACGCTGCTCAATGCGACGCTTGGGTATCAGCGCGATGCGGGCGCGCGCCAGCGGCTGCGGTCCAGGATAGGCGCGGCGCTGAGGGAGAAGCAGCCGGAATTGGAAGAGGGCGAGGCGCTGCGGCTGGCCACGGTGTCGCTACAAATCGTCAAGGGACTCAATCCCTTGTACGCGGGGGCAGCCGCCGCCGAGCGGGTGGAACTGGTGGCGGAGTTCAAGCTGGTGCTGCTCAGCTACTTGAAAGCGCGCCTGCGCAAATAGTCAGGCAACCTTCAACAGCGCCTGCGGCTTGCTCCACACCTGCTGCGCCACGCGCATCATGTTGCGGCCCATGACCAACTCGGTCTCGCTGTCGGTCATGCCGGCCTTGCGCAGCGCGGCGGCCAGCTGGCGCCAGATTTCGGGTGGCGTGAAGGTCGGCGGATGCCCGGCGCTGTAGCCGGCGGAGGCGGGCCACCAGTGACTTGGGTTGAAATCGCCGGGCGGCGTGTCGTCCAGGCCGGGCTGCTGGAAGCAGATATCGAGGCCGATGCCGGCGTGCGTTACGCCCACCAGGTCGGCCACGTAGGCGGCGTGGCGCGCGACGTCGTCGACGTCCGGATGCTCTTTACCCAGGAACCACGACAGGCCGGACACGCACACCACGCCACCGGTGGCGGCGCAGGCGCGGATCTGTTCATCGGTGACGTTGCGGCCGTGCTGCACCAGCGTGTATGGATTGGCGTGGCTGAAGATCACCGGCTGCGACGACGCGGACATGATATCGAGGCTGCACAGGCGGCCCGTGTGCGAACAGTCCATCAGGATGCCGGCATCGTTGACTGCGCCCACCATGCTGTAGCCGAGCGATGTCAGGCCGCGCGGCTGGTCGTGGCAGCCGTCGGCCACGCTGTTGTTGCGGTTGTAGGCGAAGTGCATCTGGCGCACGCCCAGCTGGGCGTACAGCGCCACCATCTCCGGCTGGTCGAGCAGCGGCATGGAACCTTCCAGGTCGAAGCCGATGGCGGTGCGGCCGTCGGCGGCGGCCTGGATGATGTCGTCCACGCTGGAGGCGAGCACGTAGCGGTCCGGGTCCGAGGCGATGGTGGCGCGGTAGCCGGCGATCACGGACATCACTTGCGAGACCGGGTTCATGTCGCCGCCGACGTTGAGCGAGACATAATTGACGCCGGCGGCGTGCAGCCGTTGAACCGGCGTGAAGTCGGCCTGCGGGTGTTGCGGCAGGCAAGCGTGGGCGTCCCAGTTGATCATAATTTTTTTCTTAAAAAGATTAGCTATTTTTGCATGATAATGGCGCATATGGCTAATCACGGGATGAAATTCTTATGCGCGGATATGTTTTGCTGATGTCGTTGCTGATCGCGCCTGGCGCCTGGGCCGCCGACGCGAAGAAGGACGCCTATCTCGACGCGGCGGTCGCGCCGCCGGATGCGAAGGCGATGGAGGCGCGAGTCGATCCCGCGATGCGCAAGGCGATCGCCGAGGCCCTGGCGGCTGAGGTTCCGGCGCAGTCCCTGCCGCGCACGGCGCCGGCGTTCAGCACCGCCAACAGCGACATCATGACCGCCGCCTTCAATGAGGCGAAGGTGCCGGACTGCCTGCATTCGGAAGGACTGAAGCGGCAGCCGACATTTTTCCTGAGCGGCTACCTCGCGCTGCCGTTCATCCCGATCGCCAAGCTGCGGGGCAAATGCATCTAGCATGTATACTGTCCGCTAAATTCACATTATTAAGGCCGACATGTCTTTTTCTTCGCTGGGCCTTGCTCCCTCACTGATTAACGCCGTTACCGAAATCGGTTACCAGGAGCCGACCGCCATCCAGAGCGCCGCCATTCCCGCCATCCTGCGCGGGGAGGACGTGCTGGGCGCGGCGCAGACCGGGTCCGGCAAGACCGCCGCCTTCGCGCTGCCGCTGCTGCAGTCGCTGCTGGACAACCGCAACGGCCCGCGCCAGCTGCATGGCCTGATCCTGGTGCCGACGCGCGAGCTGGCCGCGCAGGTGGGCGAGTCGATCCGCAAGCTGGTGGCGCATTTGCCGATGCAGGTCAAGGTATCCATCGTGTTCGGCGGCGTGTCGATCAATCCGCAGATGATGGCGCTGCGCGGCGGCGCCGACATCGTCATCGCCACGCCCGGCCGGCTGCTGGACCTGATCGACCACAATGCGCTGAAGATCTCGCGCACGGCGATGCTGGTGCTGGACGAGGCGGACCGCCTGCTGGACCTGGGCTTCAGCGAAGAATTGAACCGCATCCTGGAGCTGTTGCCGAAGCAGCGCCAGAACCTGTTTTTCTCGGCGACCTTCCCGCCGGCGGTGCAGGCGCTGGCGGACGGCATGCTGCATCAGCCCACGCGCATCGAGGTGCTGTCCGAGCCGGCCAGCAAACCCGATATCGTCCAGCGCGCGATCATGGTCGACGTGCCGCGCCGGACCATGCTGCTCAAGCACCTGATCCTGGAGCACAAGTGGAGCAGGGTGCTGGTGTTCGTCGCGACCAAGTACGCGGCCGAACACGTGGCCGATAAGCTGAACCGCAACGGCATCCGTGCCGGCGCCTTCCACGGTGAATTCAGCCAGGGGGCGCGCACCGAAGTGCTGGGCGACTTCAAGGCCAGCCGCCTGCAGGTGCTGGTGGCGACCGACGTGGCGGCGCGCGGCATCGACATCGCCCGCCTGCCGGCCGTGGTCAATTACGATCTGCCTCGCTCGGCGGTGGATTACACGCACCGCATCGGCCGCACCGGCCGCGCCGGCGAGAGCGGCGTGGCGGTCAGCTTCGTCAGCGCGGAGACGGAACAGCATTTCCGGCTGATCGAAAAGCGCCAGGATATCCTGCTGCCGCGCGAGCAGATCGCCGGCTTCGAGCCTGTCGAGACGCTGCCGCCGGCTCCCGCCAATTCCGTGACGGACACCGTCAACGGCGGCATCAAGGGCAAGCGCAAGAGCAAGAAGGATAAGCTGCGCGAAGCCGCTGCGGCCGCCGGAGAATAAAGCTCCCGCGCCGTCAGTCCGGCGCGGCGGAGCGGTACAACTTGCGATACTCCGACGGCGACGTGCGCAACGTCGCCCGGAAGTGCTGGCGCAGCGACAGCGCCGATCCGAAGCCCGCCTGTTGCGCCACCATCTCGACCGACACTTCGCTGCTCTCCAGCAGATGCCGGGCATGCGCCAGTCGCTGGTTGAGCAGCCATTGCTTGACCGAGGTGCCGGTGGCTTGGCGGAAGTGGCGGGTGAAGTTACGGCGGCTCATCAGCGCGCGTTCGGCCAGCACGTCGATGCTATGATCCTGCGTCAGGTCTTCGCCCACCCATGCCAGCACCTGCGCAAAGCGGTCGTCGCTGCCGCTGACGGGCAGCGGACGTTCGATGAACTGCGCCTGCCCGCCTTGCCGGTGCGGCGCCACCACAAGCTGCCGCGCCACGCGGTTGGCGATCTCCGCGCCACACAACTGCCGCAGCAGGTGCAGGCAGCAATCCAGGCCCGCCGCCACGCCGGCCGACGTCACCACTTCCCCTTCATCGACATACAGGACCTCGCGGTCGACCTTGACCTTGGGATAGCGCTCGGACATCGTGTCGGCGAGCGCCCAGTGCGTGGTGGCGGTGCGGCCGTCCAGTAGCCCCGCTTCGGCCAGCGGGAAGGAGCCCACGCACAGGCCCACCACCTGCGCGCCGCGCTGGTGGGCGCGGCGCAGGGCTTGCAGCAGGGTGGCTGGCGCCGGGCGGCAGTCCGAGTGCCAGGACGGCAGGATGACGATGTCGGCGCGGGACAGCGTTGCCAGGCCGTGGGTGGCGGTGATATCGAAACCGGCGGTGGTGCTCAGCGGCGTGCCGGGATCCTCGGCGCATACCTTGACGTCGAAGGTGGCGCTGTCGCAATCGGCACGCTGGGCTCCGAACACCTGGCAGGGCACCGACAGGTGAAAAGGGTTGATGCCGTCGAAGGCGATGACGGCGATGCGGAATTTGCGGCTGGGCGAGGTGGGCGTAGACATGGCCTGATTATATCGAATGGTGGCCTTCGGGCCACTTTTGGATAATGGGGCGGTGACGGAAAATGTCAATCACCGGGCGCTGAAGCCCTTATCCTACAGGAGAAAACCATGACCGCAACCCCACGCCGTGCCCTGATCGTCATCGATGTGCAGAACGAATACTTCACCGGCAAGATGAAGATCGAATATCCGCCGGTCGAGACCTCGCTGCCGAATATCGGCCGCGCCATGGACGCCGCGCGCGAGGCCGGCATCCCCGTGGTGGTGGTGCAGCACGACGCACCGGAAACCTCGCCGATCTTCGCCCTGGGCTCGGATAGCTGGAAACTTCATCCCGCGGTGGCGCAGCGCGCGCACGACCATTTCATCAACAAGAAGATGGCCAGCGTGTTCACCGGGACGGACCTGGCCGAGTGGCTGAAGGCGAACGCCATCGATACGCTGACCATCGCCGGCTACATGACGCACAACTGCAACGCCTCCACCATCTATGAGGCGGCACATCGCGGCTTGCAGGTCGAAGTGCTGGAAGACGCCACCGGCGCACTGCCGTATGAGAACGCGGCCGGCAAGGCCAGCGCGGAGGAGATCCACCGCGTGTTCAACACGGTGTTCCACTCGAACTTCGGCGCGGTGGTGAGCACCGAGGCGTGGCAGACCGCCGTGCGCGATGGCGGCAAGCTGGAACGCGACAATGTCTACCTGTCGAACCAGCGCACCCGCTAACCGCCGGTGCGCTTGGGCTGGTGGCCCTGTTTTTTCAGGGCCTCCATCACCAGGTCGCAGTGGTCGCCCTGGATTTCGATGACGCCGTCCTTGACGGTGCCGCCGGAACCGCAGGCGCTGCGCAGCTGCTTGCCCAGCAGGGCCAGGGCGATGGCGTCCAGCGGAAGGCCTTTGACCAGCGTGACGGTCTTGCCGCCGCGTCCCTTCGATTCGCGCGATACGCGCACGACGCCGTCGCCGGTGGGTTTGGCTTTGGCTGCGGCCTTGCAGCTGCAATCGGCGACTGGCTTGCCGCAGTCGGGGCACATGCGGCCGGTTTCGGTGGAGTAGACGAGACGGGTGTTCATATTGGTTTTTCGGTGATCAGGTTGATGCGGCGCTGGATGCGCTGGGCTTCGGCGGTGTCGCCTGCCTGCGTGGCGCGCATGGCCTGCACGCCCAGCCATGCCAGCAACGGCCGGCGCCAGCCCTGGGCGGAGGCGGTGTCCACGGCGCCGCTGAGGATTTGCGGCGTGGCTTTGCCGGCGCGCAGCAGCACGCCGCTGGCCACCAGTTTGGACAGCGGATCGGTGATGGCTTGCGCGGCGCTGGCGGCTGCCGTATCGCTGGACGCGGAGGCCACCGGCTGGTGCTGTGCGGGCAGCAGCGTCGCGTCGGCGGCGGTGGCGCGGCCGGACAGGTAGGCGGCGTAGGCACGGTCGGCCGGGCTTGCGTCCTGCGACAGTTTGTCGTAGCCGGCGCAGTCCTCGAACACCAGCGAGGCGACGTGCGCGGCGCAGCGTATCAATTCGGCGCGTATCATCAGATCGACCTTGCCGGTGCTGGCCAGCGCCTCGCGGGCGCGCTGGTACTCGGCCGCTTCCACGCGGGCGTTGCCGGACATGTAGGCGGCGGTTGAGCGTTCGATGGAGCTCTGCGCGTTCATCTGCCAGTCCGGCACCGGTGGGTTGTTGCCGCAGGCGGCCAGCAGCGCGGTGGCGAACAACGTCGCGATCAATGGGGCGTTGGTCTTCATGGCAGTTTGATCTCCGTGTCGCGCTTGAACGGCCATTTGCGGTTGATCTCATTGACCAGCTGTTCGACCCGGCGCAAGCTGCTTTCCACCTCGCCGCGCAGCGTGCCCAGATCGGCCGTGGCTTCCTTGGCGTTGGCGCCGACGGCTTGCGCCTCGACCAGCACCGCGTCCATTTTCTTCAGGCTGTTGCGGGCGTCGGCCAGCAGGCCATTGAGCTGAACGATGGTCGCCTGCGCGTCCGTCATCACGCCCTGTTTGCCGAAGACCTGCGAATCGGCGTGGCCGATCAGGCTATCGGCCTTGGTGGCCAGCGCGTTCACGGTGATCAGCAGTTTGTTGGCGCGTTCCGCCAGCTGCTGGGCGTTCTTGTCGTCGCCGGCGATCAATCCCATGGCGCCGCCGGGGCCATTCAGCTTGCCGGTCACGCCCTGCACGTTGGCCAGGCTCGCGGCCAGCGCGGAGTTTTCCGCGGTCAGCGCGTTCAGGTTTTCCAGCAGATCCTTGGCGGCGGCCAGCAGGCGCGGGATCTCGGCGGCGGCGTCGCCGACCAGCAGCGTGCGCGTGGCGCCTTCCTCCAGCGGTGGATCGGTCGGAATGCCGCTGAAGGCGCGCAGCTTTGCGCCGCCCACCAGGCCGCGCTCCAGCGTGAAGATGCTGGTGCTGCGCAGCCAATGCGCATCGCTGCGCGGCACGTCGACGATGACGCGTGCGTTGCCGTCCTTGCCCAGTTCTATGCGCCGCACGCGGCCTATCGGGAAGCCGGCGAAGGTGATGTCCATGCCGACGGTAACGCCCTCCGAGTTATCCGTCTGTAGTACAAGCGTCTGCGTCGCTTCGAAGGCGCCGCGCGCATACAGCAGGTAGAGCGCCGATCCGGCCACCAGCACCACCATCAGCACCAACAGCAGCAGCGCCTTGAATTCCGCATTGCGCACCGGCGCCGCTTCGTTTGTTTGTTCGGTCATTATCTGTTCCGCTTAGTAGTAGTTGCCCATCAACGAGGCGATTTCGATCAGCAGTATCACCGCAAACAGCCGCACCATGTCGTACAGGCCGTGCGTGACCTTGACGCGGTAGCTGGCGCCGAAGTAGTAGGAGGAGGCCATCGGTATCAGCCCGACGGCAAAGCTGAAGAAGACGATCTTCAGCACCAGGATCAGCGCCACCGCCGGGTTGAACACCTGGCCGACCACGCGCGTGTAGCCCGGCAGCGCCCACGGCGTGAAGCCGTACAGCGACAGGTAGGCGAGGATCAGTGTCATCACGCAGCTGACGGCGGCCAGCATCCAGACGGCGAACACGCCCGCCGCGACGCGCGGGAAGAATTCCTGGTGCAGTTCGGCGTCGCTGGTGTTGGCGGCGTTGCTGCGGCTTTGCGAGAACTCCAGCGCCTCTGGCAGGGTGGTGCGCAGAGCGACGAAGGCGGCGGCGGTCAGCGGGATCAATTCCAGCACCAGCACACGCACCACCATCTCCAGCGCGAAACGCGACAGGCCGTAGCTTTGCGAGGTGACGACCACGATGCGGATCAGCACCAGGCTGACCAGCGCCGACAACACGCCATACCAGGCCAGGTTGGGCGCGGTGTCGCGCACGATGCGGCGTGCCAGCAGATTGAGGTTGGCGCCGCGATAGCTGGCGGGGGTGAACGCCAGCGACAGCATCCGTGCGGCGAACTGCAGCAGCCGCCACCAGCTGTTCAGCCAGGCGATGGTTGCTTGCACGGGGCGCCGCAGCGCGGACGGAATTGCTGCTTCTATGTTCATCTTGACAGTTTAGCACCGCGAGCGTGTCGGCATGCGTCCGACATCGCTGTGCCTACTCCTCCGCGAAGGTGGCGATGATGGCGTCGGCGGCGGCGCGCACGCGGGCGCTGCGACTCAGGTCGCTGTGCATCACCAGCCAGATGTCGTAGTGGTCGACGCGCTCGGGCCAGACGCGGGTCAGCCGGGGATCGCCGTCGGCCATGTGGCAGGGCAGCTCGGCCACGCCCATGCCGCGCCGCGCCGCGTCGAGCATGACCATGCCGCTATTGACCTCGAGCGCCACGCGCGCGTTGGCGATCGATTCAAGACACAGCTTTTCCATGTGGCGCGGCGCCACCGTGCCCTGGTAGACGATGATGTCGTGGTCCTGCATGCCATTGCCCTGCACCGGCATGCCGCGTTCGGCCAGGTAGGCCGGCGTGGCGTACAGCCCCATGCTGCGCCGGGTCAGGTGGCGCGAGATCAGGTCGGGACTGGTGGGCTTGAGCGAGCGCACGGCCAGGTCGGCCTCGCGCCGGGTCAGGTTGCTGATCTCGGTGCTGGTGCTCAGCACCACGCGTATCTCGGGATGCATGACGTGCAGGCGCTGCATGGCGCCGAGCACCGAGTGGCTGGCGATGGTGTCCGAGGTGGCCACGCGCACGATGCCGGACAGGCGGTTGTCGATGCCCTGCATCTCGCGCTGGAACTGCAGGGCCGCGTGCTCCATCAACTCGGCGGCGGTGACGGCCAGCTCGCCGGCGGGCGTGGCCAGGTAGCCGGACGGCGTGCGCAGGAACAGCCGCGCGCCCAGCGATTTCTCCAGCGCGTTGAGGCGCCGGCCGACGGTGGCCTGGTCGATATCGAGGGCGGCGGCCGCGGCGCGCAGCGTGCCTTTGCGGTAGATGGCGAGGAAGATCCTGGCGTTGTCCCAATCCATGCGGGTTATCCGGTGGCGATGCATTTTTGCATCAGAGTGCCGATATTATGCGTATTTACTGCATCATGCAAGGAGGCTAACATCGGCGGCATCCCACGGAAGGAAAGCATCATGACTACCTCTAGCACCACGGCCATCCAGCCGCGCCAGATCCCTGCCTTGCTGGTGTTGATGACACTGGCCATCGGCTTTGTGATGGCGATGATCGACGTCACCGCCGTCAATACCGCCTTGTCCGACATTTCGACGAACCTGGGCGTGCCGCTCACCGGCCTGGTTTGGGTGGTGGACGGCTACACGCTGACCTTTGCCGCGTTGCTGATGGCCGGCGGCGCGCTGGCCGACCGCTACGGCCCGAAGAACGTCTACCAGGGCGGCTTGAGTGTGTTCATACTCGGTTCGGTGCTGTGCGCCGTGGCCCCCAGCGGCAACGCGCTGATCGCCGCGCGCCTGCTGCAGGGCGCGGGCGCCGCGCTGTTCATGCCCAGCTCATTGAGCCTGCTGACCCACGCCTACGACGACCAGGCCACCCGCGCGCGCATGCTGGGCACGTGGTCGGCGATCGTCGGCTGCTCGTCGGCGGCCGGCCCGCTGGTGGGCGGCCTGCTGGTCCACGAATTCGGCTGGCGCAGCGTGTTCTGGGTGAACGTGCCTATCGGCCTGCTCGGCATCGTGCTGACGCAGGTGGTGGCGCCGGCCACGCCACGCTCGCAGCGCGCGCTGTCGATGTTGAGCCATGCGCTGGGCGTGGTCGCGCTGGCGGCGCTGAGTTTTGTGCTGATCGAAGGCCCCTCGCTGGGCTGGGGCTCGGCGCCGGTGCTGGGCGCCTTGGCGGCGACGGTGGCGGCCGCGTTCCTGCTGGTGCGGCGCGAACGCACCGGCGCGCATCCCTTGCTGCCGCGCGCCTTGTTCGATACGCCGGCCTTCGCGGCGGCCAACGGCGTCGGCTTCCTGATCAATTTCGCGGTGTTCGGGCAGTTGTTCCTGCTTAGCCTTTACATCCAGCAGTCCGGCGCGGATGCGCTGCACACCGGCCTGAAACTGATACCGATGATGGCCGCTTTCGCGATCGGCAACCTGACCTCGGGCCGCATCGCCGCGCGGGTCGGAACGCGGCCGCCGATGATGTCTGGCCTGATGGTGGGGCTGGGTGTGGCGGTGCTGATGCTGGTCGGCCTGACGCCGCAAACGCCATACTGGCTGCTGGTGCTGGGCGCGGTGACGATGAATGTCGCCATCGGCATCGCGATTCCGGGCATGACGGCGACAGTGATGCTGGTGGCCGGCAAGGCCCACGCCAACAGCGCCGCCGCCGCGCTGAACGCCAACCGTCAGATCGGCGCCCTGGTCGGCGTGGCGATGATGGGCACCGTGATGCATGCGATGCCCGATTGGACGTGGCGCCTGCCGCTGGCCTTTGGCCTGATCTCGGCGGCGTACGCGTGTGCGCTAGTGCTGGTGTGGCGCTACGTCAAATTGGGCAAGCCGGCTTAGACGCCGCGCGTGGTGCGCCATTCGATCATCTCGGCGATGGTCAGGATGGGCATCCCGTGCAGTTCGGCGAAGCGTTCGATGTCGGCGCCGCGCATCATGGTGCCGTCCGGGTTCATCAACTCGCACAGCACGGCGGCCGGATTGAGGCCTGCCATCGTTGCCAGGTCCACTGAGCCTTCGGTGTGGCCTTTGCGGGCCAGCACGCCGCCCGGCGTGGCGCGCAGCGGGAACACGTGGCCGGGGTGGACCAGGTCGCGCGGCTGCGCATCGGCCGCGATGGCGGTGCGGATGGTGGTGACGCGGTCCGCCGCCGAAACGCCGGTGGTGACGCCGTCGCGCGCTTCGATCGATACCGTGAACGGCGTGCCGTAACGGCTGCCGTTATCGGCGGCCATCATCGGCAGTTCCAGCGCGCGCACCTTGTCGGCGCTCAGGCAGAGGCAGACGATGCCGCTGCATTCGCGGATCATCATGGCCATCGACTGCACGGTGATTTTTTCGGCGGCGACGATCAGGTCCGCTTCGTTCTCGCGGTCGAAATCGTCGAGCAGGATCACCGGCACGCCGGCGCGCATGGCTTCCAGCGCCGCGCTGATGCGGCCTTCCAGATCGTCCGAGACAAGGGAGTAGGGGGATACCGCGGCTTGTTGGTCTAATTGGTCTAACATGTGGAACGCTCCTCGCAAATAGGCGAAAAACGCGACAGGGCAAGCGAATACGCGCGACCCGCCGCACCGATCGCTCGGGCGGGTGGCCGCGTCACCGCACATCTTCTTTCATCCGGACTATACCGTCGGCTCTGGAATCACACCAGATCTGCTGACCCCTCTTGCGAGAGCGCTCGCGGGCTTGGCCATCGCTGGCCTTACCGCCGGTGGGGAATCGCACCCCGCCCCGAAGACGTCGTTAATCGCCTGCCGGCTGGCAGGCGAGCAAGGATTCTAGCCCAAATTAAGAATTTCAGTGTATGGTGGCTTTTTTCTTCTTTTTTATGCAACGGGTATGAAGCTGATGACAATGCGTAGCGCCTCCGCCGCCGTTCTTCTGGCGTGTTCCTTCATGGCGCAAGCCGACAATCAGCCGCCGCTGAAATTGAGCGATCCGATACCGGTCGGGCCGCAAGTCAAGGTGGGCCAGCTAGCCAACGGCTTGACCTATTATGTGCAAAAAAATGCCCGCCCCGAGAAAAAGCTGGAGCTGCGGCTGGTGGTGAAGGCCGGCTCGATACTGGAGGACGAGGACCAGCAAGGCCTGGCGCACTTCACCGAGCATATGGCCTTCAACGGTTCCACGCACTTCAAGCGCAACGAGCTGGTGTCCTATCTGCAGTCGATAGGCGTGAAGTTCGGTGCCGACCTGAATGCCTACACCAGCTTCAACGAAACCGTCTACATCCTGCCGCTGCCGACCGATAAGCCGGAAGTGGTGAAGCAGGGCTTCCAGGTGCTGGAGGACTGGGCGCATGGCCTGTCGTTCAACGACGCCGACATCGACAGCGAGCGCGGTATCGTGCTCGAGGAACTGCGCATGGGTAAAGGCGTGGACGACCGCATGAACAAGGTGCTGCTGCCCAAGGTGTTGAACGGCTCGCGCTATGCGCAGCGCATGCCGATCGGTAAAGAGGACATCCTCAAGACCTTCAAGTACGACGCCGTCAAGCGCTTCTACCGCGACTGGTATCGTCCGGACCTGATGGCGGTGGTGGTGGTCGGCGATATCGAACCGGCGGAAGCCGAGAAGCTGGTGACGCAGCATTTCAGCGGCCTGAAAAATCCGCAGAACGAGCGTCCGCGCGAATATGCCAAGATTCCGGAGCGCGCGGAATCCGAGGGCGTGGTGTTTACGGACAAGGAGATCGGCGCGAACACGGTCTATATCCGCTACCCGGTCCAGGCGTGGGCGCCCGGTTCGACCATCGCCGACTATCGCCAGAAGCTGATCGAGAACATGTACAGCTTTATCCTCAGCCAGCGCATGCACGAGCTGACGCAGCAGGCCAACCCGCCGTTCCTGCAAGGCGGCAGCGGCATGAATGCCGTGATGCGCGGCTACCGTTCGTTCGGCGCCGGCGCGGTGCTGGGCAAGGGCGGAGCGACGCCTGCCATCAACGCCCTGGTGCAGGAAGACCAGCGCGCGCGCCAGTACGGCTTCACCGCTTCGGAAGTGGAGCGTGCCAAGAAGGGCATGTTGCGCAGCTATGAGCGCATGTACAACGAGCGTGATAAATCCGATTCGGCCGGCTATGCGGCGGAGTACATCCGCAACTTCCTCGACAAGGAGTCGATCCCCGGCGTGGCGATGGAGTACCGTTACGCCAATGAGCTGATACCGGACATCGCGCTGTCGGAGGTGAACGCCGCCGTGCGCGCGGCCATTCCCGACAGCCAGAACAAGCTGGTGATCTACACCGGCACCGAGGTGGCCGGCGTGCCGGCGCCGAAGGCCGACGAGTTGCTGGCCACCGCCAGCGCGGCCGAGAAGATCGGCGTGAAGGCGCAGGAAGAGAAGGTCTACGCCAGCCAGTTGATGGCAACGCCGCCCAAGGCCGGCAGCATTGTCAGTGAAACCGTCAACGCCAAGCTGGGATTGACGGAGCTTATGTTGAGCAATGGCGTCAAGGTGGTGCTCAAGCCGACCGACTTCAATAACGACCAGGTGATACTGACTGGCCTGCGGTACGGCGGCTGGTCGCTGTTCGGCGACCAGGACCTGTTCAATGCGCGCTATGCCAGCAATATCGTTCATCAGATGGGCGTACGCGATTACTCGCCGAGCGATCTGGTGAAGGTGTTGGCCGGTAAGTCGGCGGGCGCCAACGCCAGCGTCAGTTCGATCAACGAGACGGTCGGCGGCGGCTCGGGCAGCGGCGACGTGGAGACCATGCTGCAGCTGGTGTACCTGAACATGACGCAGCCGCGCAAGGATCCCGCCATCTACAGCGCCTACGTCGACCGCCAGCGCGAACTGGCGAAGAACAATCTGGCGCGTCCGGAATCGGTCTTCAACGATACGATCACGGCGACGCTGTACAACAACAACCCGCGCGTGCAGCGTGCGCCCAAGCCGGCGGACTTCGATCAACTGGGGCTGGACCGGGTGATAGATCTTTATAACAGCCGCATGGCCAGCGCCAAGGACTTTACCTTCTTTGTGACGGGCAGCTTCGACGTGGAGAAGATCAAGCCGCTGATCGCGACTTATCTGGCCAGCCTGCCGGTGGGCGAGATTCCGGTGGCGTTCAAGGACGAAGGTGTGCGGCCGGTGCGCGGCGTGGTGAAGAAGGAGGTACATGCGGGGACTGAGCCCAAGAGCACGATCTCGCTGTCCTTCACCGGCGAGGCGCAGTACTCGGCGCAGGAGCGCATGCGCATGCAGGCACTGATCGAGGTGCTGAACATCAAACTGATCGAGGTGCTGCGCGAGAAGATGGGCGCGATATACAGCGGCGGCGTGCGCGGGAACATGGAGCGTATCCCTTACCAGAATTATTCGATCACGGCCAACCTGCCGTGCGCCCCGGAGAACGTGGACAAGGTGCTGGCTGCGACCTTCGCGGAGATCGACAAGATCAAGGAGAACGGCGCGGAGGATGCGGACCTGGCCAAGGTGAAGGCTTCCTGGATCACCAACTATCGCCGGGGCATGCGCGAGAACGGCTATTGGATAGGGGTGTTAATGAATGCCTTCTTCAACAAGACCGATCCGGCGGAGGTGCTGACCTACGAATCGCGCGTGGGCGCGCTGACGGCGGCGGAGTTGAAGGACACCGCGCGGCGCTACTTCGACATGAACAATTATGTGCAGGTGGTGCTGTATCCGGCGAAGTAAGCGGGCCGCCTGTTACACTGGCGGCTTGTATTCATCACGATGTAGAGAACTATCATGGCAAAGAAAAAAGAAGAGCTGGACCCGGAAACCCTGGAACTGATCAACTGGTGTATCGAAGTGGAGGGCTTCCTGGTGAAGGGCGGCGCCACGCAGGAGGAGGCGCAGGAGCATATCGAAGAGCAGGTCGAGTGGTTCACCGACCAGTTCTACGACGGCCTGACGCCCGAGGAAGCGGCGAAGGAAGCGCTGGCCTGATTCATTTTTGCAGGAGAGGGGAGAGCGCCAATGATACACCGTCGGCCATCTCCCGGCTCTCTTTGAAAAGATCGGTTCGTACTTCGTTGCGGTTGGTGTGGAGATTGAGTTTGTATGGCAGCGACACGCCGCCATGTGTGCTCATGACGAATTCGCCGCTGCTGGCGAACATGCGCAGGCCGACGGACAAGCCCAGTGTTGTGCCGTCGTGGTGGAACGAGCTGTCGCCGGCTCCGCTGACATTGCTGCGGCGTTGCTGGCCATCCCATACCGCTGAAACGCCGGATAATTCGGCCGTCCGAAGCACCAAATGTGGCCGCATGACCAGCGTGGCTTTGGTCTCGCTGCTTACCCGCTGTACCAGATGGCCGAGCGCCTGCACGAACTGAGGACGGCGCAGCTCTCCTGTCGCGCCATCGTAGATCCCGCCAACTTCCGCAATCTCTTGAGCCCAAATGGTGTCGTAACTGGTTTGGTCCAGGATCGCGACCCTATACCCTGCAGCGCTAAGCTGTCGATGAAGTTCTTCCTTCAATATACCGACGCCGGCTTGCATGTCCTCCGTCTCAGTTTCAGGCGGCAGCATCAAAATCAACGCGCCCGCTTCTGGATGACGAAACGCTGGCGCTACCTGATTGTCAGATGGGAGTTTGGGAGGCATGGGAGCGCAAGCCGCAAACAGCAACGGCAGGAGAAGCGGAATCAGTTTTTTCATCAGTCAGTATAGAGATCGAGGTTATGACAACGCTGGATTTTACGGGATGCGTGGTCGTTCTCGCTAATTCTCGGCTGAACACCTGCGCATTAGCAGCGTCAGCACGCCGGAGACCAGGACGCACGCGGCCAGGAACTGCACCCCATCCGCTGCAGAATGACTGCGCTGCGTCAGCCATCCCACGATCAGGGGACTGACAAACCCCGACAGGTTACCCATGGAGTTGATGACCGCAATTCCGGACGCTGCTGCAACGCCCCGCAGCATCATCGTGGGCAAGTTCCAAAACAGCGGTAGCGCGGAGAGGATGCCGACGGTCGCGAGCGATAGCGCGGCCAACGACAGCGCCAGTGTTCCTGCCCAGTAGGTGCTGCCCATCAGACCCGCGGCGGCGGCGAAGGCGCCCAGCGCGACGTGCGATTTCCAGGCGTGCTTGCGGTCGGCGCTGAAGGCCACGAAATTCATCACAACGCCTGCGCAGACATATGGGATTGCGCTGAGCAAGCCGATTTGTTCCGCCGAGCTCACGCCGGACTCCCGGATAATGGTGGGCAGCCAAAAGCCGATTCCGTAGAGGCCTGCCAACAGCAGGAAATACACCAGGGAAGACAATACGATCACGTTGACCGACGAGCGCGGCGTGACGGCGGCGCGCGCCTGGTCGTCCCGGTTGAGCGCCTCGCGCAAGACCTTCTTCTCGCTGGCCAGCAGCCACTGCGCGCTTTCGATGCCATCATCCAGATAGCGCAGAACAACCAAGCCCATCAAGGCGGAGGGAAGTCCTTCCAGCAGGAATAGCCATTGCCAGCCAGCCAAACCGTGGCTGCCGCCGAAGGCGGTCATGATCCATCCCGAGATCGGCCCGCCGACAACGCCCGAAGCAGCCGTCGCGGTCATGAACAAAGTCGTCATGCGGCCTCGCCGGGCTGATGGGAACCAGAGGGTGAGGTAGAGAATGATCCCGGGGAAAAAGCCCGCTTCGGCCACGCCGAGCAGGAACCGCATGATGTAGAAGCTGGCCGTGCCGGTAACCAGCATGGTCGCCGCGGATACCAGGCCCCAGCTGATCATAATCCGCGCAATCCAGCGTCGGGCGCCGATCCGGTGCAGCATGATATTGCTGGGTACTTCGAACAAGAAGTAGCCGAGGAAGAAGATGCCTGCTCCGAGGCCATAGGCGGACTCGTTGAAGCCCAGGTCCTGGCCCATCTGAAGCTTGGCCAGGCCGACGTTGATTCGATCGAGATAGGCGAGCAGCTGGCAAACGAGGAGCAGCGGCATGATGCGCCAGGCGACCTTCTTGTAAATCGTATTTTGAGCTGTCTCATCCACTATTTGAGTCTGGATCGTGGATGGGACGCGGATAGTGTTGTTCATGGCGTCTCCAAATTATTTGTTTTTATCGTGACTGGGATTTGATATAGCCTTCCGTGCCCACGTGGCGGAAGAAAACACAGCATTGCCAGGAGCAGGCCAGCTGTTGGCTTTCGATATATCGATGTAGACGTGACCGGATCAGGTCGCCCATTGCGCGCTGCATGGTTTGCGGCCGGTCTTGCGTCATGGTCAGCGTCGCCACGATGAATTGGGCTTCCTCGTCGCCGCCGGCCAGGGCGGCGTCCTGAACGACGACACGACTTTTCATGTCCTCCAGCCTGGCAAATCCCAGGTGGGAAAACTCGTTGTGAATATCCCCGAGCACGGGCAGCAGGCTTTTCGCCCCGCCTGGCTGAGGTAGAAGTTCGCGCGTCACTTCGATGACCAGATGCGGCATCGGTTTGCTCCTTTGGTAGCTGGAAAGTGTGCGAATTATCATGAATGCCCGAGCTTGCGTAAAATGATATTTCGAGGCGTAATACATAAGGAGAATTTATGAGAGCTCAGCTGGCGGACCTGAGGTTGCTGCGCAGCTTTGTCATGGTGGCCCGTCTGGGCGCGGTAACCAAAGCCGCGACCGCGCTCAATCTGACGCAGCCGGCCCTGTCGCAGCACTTGCGGGAGCTAAACCAGATAACCGGCACCGCCTTATTCGAGAAGCACGGCAGGGGAATTATCCTGACCTCCGCCGGGAGCCTGCTGCTTGAGGAGGTCGGGCCGTTGCTGGAGCAGCTGGATTTGAGTCTGCAAACGATACAAGCGCGGGGCGAGCAGGTGCGGGGCACGCTACGAATCGGAGCGATCGCCAGCTATTCGAGGACGCTGGTCATGCCTACCGTCGCCGGGATGCTCGCTGTTTTTCCCGAGCTGTTTGTCACGGCGGTCGAACTGACCGGGGCGGAGATCGACCGCGCGTTATTGGAGGGTGAGATCGACGTCGGGATTTCATTCTCGAAGACGTCGACCGCAGGGATAGACCAGCGTTTATTGTTCGATGAACGGCTTGTTTTAGCCAACGCCGCTTTATCGCGTGACGATATAGATTTACGTGAGCTTTCTTCTTATCCTCTGGCATTGCTAAACTCGCAGTTCGCAATGCGTCGCCAGATAGATCTCTCATTGGCGAGCCATGGAGTGGTGCCCGATTTGCGAGTGGAAGTCGATGATGTCGATGCACTGCTGCGCCTTGCGGCTATTGGTCCGGTTTCCACCGTTGTTGGCGAACTCGCGGCGAGAACCGCCTCTGGGGTCCGCATCGCGCAAATTAACGACGCGGGATTGGTCAGGTCAGCAGCCTTCCGCTGGCGCAAAGGCCGAATGCTCAAGGGCGCGATGGGGGAGTTTTTTAACAGGCTGGTCTCGGAAATCCGTTCTTGCGGATTGAATGTGATCCCGAATTAGACAAGAGGACTAACCGATGCTGAATTCCCATCTCGAAGCGATACTCGCCGAACTTAGTGTCCGCGAGCCGATCTTCCATCGACGGGAATTTGGCACCAGCCGCGAAGACCTTCTCAATATGACGGCGGATGACTTCTGGGAGATCGGCGCAAGCGGCGCGATTTATGATCGTGGCTATGTGATCGAAACGCTTCTGGAACGCTACCAATCCCCGGAGCCTGACGATTTGGTTTGCTCGGATTTCACGATCCGCCAGCTTGCGCAGGACCTGTATCAGCTCAACTACGTCCTGCAACAGCCGAACCGGCGCACACGCAGAACAACGCTCTGGCGGAAAACAAACGAGGCGTGGCAGATCGTCTTCCACCAAGGGACTGTGATCAGCGAGCCTTATTCAGCATCGTGACAGACCACGCATAGCTTGTTCCCCTCCGGATCGCGGAAGTAGGCGCCATAGTAGTTGGCATGGTAGTGCGGCCGCAGCGCCGGCGGGCCTTCGCATCGGCCGCCGTGCGCCATGGCGGAGGCATGCGCACGATCGACCGCCGCACGCGTCGGCGCCATCAGGGCCATCATCTGGCCGTTGCCGCAACTGGCCGCCTCGCCGTCGTACGGTTTGCCGATGATGAACAAGGGCCGCCCACCCTCGGCCGGCTGCCAGGCCGCCCACGGCTTGGCCGCATCGCTGAAGCGCAGGCGCACGCCCAGGTCCGCCATCACCGCGCTGTAGAAGGCGAACGCCGGTTCGAAGTCGTTAATCCCCACATAAACATGCGATAGCATCTGTTTCCCCGGTTGAGTGAGTATATCGTCAACATTTCAGGGTATAGTGTACGCGGAGATGAATTCAAAATGGGGAACACCATGGAACTGACGTCCGTCGCGCCGCCCGAGCTGCGCAGCATCGCCGATTTGCCCGGCCCGAAAGGGCGGCCACTGATGGGGAATGTCCGCGATATCAATCGCCGGCCGCTGCATCAGGCGCTTGAAGACTGGAGCCGCCAGTTCGGCGCCATGTACCGCTTCCGCGTCATGCGCAAGACTATCCTGGCGACGTCGGACCGCGACCTGATCGCCAGCCTGCTGCGCGACCGGCCCGATGCTATACGCCGCTCCAGTCGCACGGCCGACATGCTCAACGAAGTCGGCACGCGCGGCCTGTTCACGGCGGAAGGCGAGGATTGGCGGCGCCAGCGCAAGCTGGTGATGCGGGCGCTGACACCGGAGGTGATCCATAATTTTTTCCCGACGCTGACCGCGCTGACCGAACGCCTGCACAGACGCTGGGAAGCGGCCATCGCCGCCGGCAAGCCGGTTGACGTGCTGCGCGACCTGAAGGCCTACACGCTGGACGTGACCATCGGCCTGGCGATGGGCCAGGATATCAACACGCTGGAGCTGGAGGAGCATCCGCTGCAGCGCGATATCGAGTTCCTGTTCCGCATGGTAGCCAAGCGCCTGACATCGCCGTTCGCCTATTGGCGCGTATCGATGCTCAAGCGCGCCGACGACCATGAGGCCATTGCCGCCGCCGCGCGCATCCAGCGCGCCATCTTCGGCTTCATCGCCGAGGTGCGCAAGCGCATCGAGCTCAATCCGGCGTTGCGGCAGAAGCCCTCCAATATGCTGGAGGCGCTGATCGTGGCGCGCGACGAGCCGGATTCCGGCCTGACCGACGAGGCGGTGGTCGGCAACGCGATCACCATGGTGTTCGCCGGCGAGGACACCACGTCGAACACCACGGCCTGGCTGATCGACTTCCTGTCCACCCATCCGCAGGCCGCGCAGCGTATGGCGGCGGAGACCGAACAAGTCCTGGGCGCGAAGGCGGTGCTGGACGACTACCATCTGCTGGACCGCCTGAAGTACATCGACGCCGCCACGCGCGAGGCGATGCGCCTGAAGCCGGTGGCGCCCATCATGGCGGCGCAGCCGACCGAGGATATGGTGGTCGGCGATCTGTGGGTGCCGGCGGGGACGGTGATTTTCCTGCTGCTGCGCCAGTCGTCTGAGCGCGATTGCGAGTTGGCGCAGCCGGAGAGCTTCCAGCCGGAGCGCTGGCTGGAGGGTGCCAACGGCAGTGGCGACGATCCCGCGCGCAAGCTGTTCCCCTTTGGTGGCGGGCCGCGTTTCTGCCCCGGCCGATATCTGGCGATGGCCGAGATCAAGATGGCGATGTCCATGCTGGTCAAGAATTTCGCCATCGAGCGCGTGCCGGGCGCGGCGCCGGTCGAGGAGCGCTTCACCTTCACGATGACGCCAAGCGCGTTGCCGGTGCGACTGATCAAAAAAACATGATAGGCTAGACGCGCAGCCTAAGTGTGCATCCCCAAAACAAGGAGAAATCATGCTGAAGAAGATCGTCATCGGTGTCGTCGTTCTGGTATTGATTGTGCTGGGACTGGCGGCGATGCAGCCGGACAGCTACCGCGTGCAGCGCACCATCGCCATCAAGGCGCCGCCGGAGAAGATCCTGCCGCTGATCAGCGACTTCCACAACTGGACCGCGTGGTCGCCGTGGGAGAAGCTGGATCCGGCCATGAAGCGCACCTTCAGCGGTTCGCCGAAGGACCTGGGCGCGGTCTACGCGTGGGAGGGCGACGACAAGGTGGGCGCGGGGCGCATGGAGATCACCGGCCTGACGCCGGCCAAGGTGGACATCAAGCTCGATTTCCTGCGGCCGTTCGAGTCGCACTGCCTGACCGAGTTCGCGCTGGAGAACAAGGGCGAGTTCACCACCGTGAGCTGGACCATGTCCGGCCCAAGCGCCTTCCTCACCAAGTTGATGGGACTGATGGTCAGCATGGATAAAATGATCGGCAAGGACTTCGAGGCCGGCCTGGCCAATATGAAAGCGGTGGCGGAAAAATAGCGTGAGCGGAGGTGGGCCATGAACAAGCGTCTGAGACGGGTGGTGGCGGTGTTGGCGATGGCGTCGATGGCGCACGCCGGCGCTGCGGGAAAGGCGCCGCTTCGGCAAAGCCATCCTGTGATCGGCACTTGGCAGATCACCATACCCGATGGCTCTTGCAGCGAGACCTATCGCATCCGCGCCGACGGCACCACGCTGGTGTTCAGCAACGAGGAGGTGGCCGAGTCCACCTTCGCCATCAGCGACCGGCCGGACAAGGAGGGCTTCTACAAGGAGGTCGATACCATCGTCAAGGACAACGGCAAGCGCGATTGCCTGGGCGATGTGACGAAGGTGGGTCGCTCCGTCACCAGCTATCTGCTGTTCCATCCCAGCGGCGACATGTTCCTGATGTGCGTGGAGCGGCGTACCGACAAGTGCATCGGCCCCTTCATCCGCATCAAGGGCGAATCCATCTAGGTGCGGTAGGCGCCGGGATTGACGCCCGCCCATTCCTTGAACGCGTGATTGAACGCGCTCTGTTCCTGGTAGCCCAGCAGGAAGGCAATATCCACCAGGCTCAGTTCCGGCTGGCGCAGATAGTCCTTGGCCAGCGCGAAGCGGGCCTGGTCCAGTATCTGCTGGAAGGTCGCGCCGGCCTCGCTCAACTTGCGTTGCAGCGTGCGCGGCGACAGTTTCAATTCTTCGGCGATGGAGGCCAGCCGCACCTGTCCGTGCGCTAGGTTGCGGACGATGGCTGCGTGTACCTGCTGGCTGATCGAGTTGTCGTGCTGCGCGCGCTGGCGCAGCAGTTGTTCGGCGTGCTGCTGCAGTACTGGATAGAGACTGACGTCGGCGTTCGGCACCGGGTAGGCCAGTAGCGCGGCGTCGAAGCTGGCGACGTTGGCCGCCGCGTCGAAGGTGGGCATGGCGCCCAGCACGCGCACATATTCGTCGCGGGCATCGGGCGCGCCGCCGTCGTGCATGAGCGTCAGCTGCGCGGCGGGCAGCGTGGTCCCGGCCAGCCAGTTGCCGAACACGCGAATGCCGGCGAAGACGCTGTCGGCCAGGTGGCGCTGGGTGGGGCCGTAGTTGCTGTGCCAGGTGTAGTGGGCCACGCCGTCCGCCACCGTCAGCGTGGAGCGGCCCAGGTCGTGCGCCAGCTGCTCGTAGCGCATGGTCTGGTCGAAAGCCTGGCCGAAGTCGCGGCAGCTGAGGAGTATCAATCCATACACGCTGTAGGTGCCCAGTTTGACCCGTTCGCCCACATGCACGCCGAAATGCGGATCGTTTGCCAGGCCGGCGGCGATGTCGAGCAGGCGCACATAGTCGTCTGCGGGTAGCGATTCGGGCAGCGGCTGCAGGGCACCGGGGGCCATGCCGGCGGCGCGTTCCAGCGCAGCGGCCGTGACGCCGCGCGCTGCCGCCGCTTCGAGCAGGGGCTGCAAATAGGAGCCGGCTACGCGGCGCGACAGGTCAGCGTGCGGGCTTGGCATGATCGAACAAGGCGTGTGTCATGAAAGCGCAATACCAGGTCGGTTCCTTATCTTATTCTGTTGTCATTCAAACTCGGTGCGCGCCAGTATAGCAAGCGCTCCGCTACGCAGACAGGAAAACAATGAGACGCTGGAACGGTTGGGGTGACGATACGATAGAGTTTGCGCTGAACGAGGATGCGCTGGGCTTTCTGGCGCAGCGCATCGGCGCCGGATCGCCGGTGAAGGATGCGGCGTTCGAGCAGGCGTGTGCGCGGATCGCGCCATCGCGGCTGCCGCCGCATGCGTTGATCGATACGTCGGCCGAGGTCCGGTTGCGCAATGCGCTGGGCCAGAGTCTGCCGGACTGGCTGCGACTGCGCTACGGCGTGATCGAGACGGCGCCGGATGGTGTGGCCTATCCGGAGAGCCCGGAGCAGGTGCGGGCGCTGATCGATTATGCGCGGCAGTTTGGCGTGGTGCTGATCCCGCAGGGCGGCGCTACCAGCGTGGCCGGGCATCTGACGGCGCCCGCCGGCGCGCAGCCGGTGCTGGCGGTGAACCTGACGCGCATGCGGCAGCTGTATTTCCTGGATACCGAATCGCAGCTGGCGACCTTTGGCGCCGGCGTGTTCGGGCCGGATCTGGAGGCGCAACTGCGCGCGCGCGGCTACACGCTGGGCCACTTCCCGCAGTCGTTCGAGTATTCGACGCTGGGCGGCTGGGTGGTGACGCGGTCGTCCGGCCAGCAATCGCTGCGCTACGGGCGCATCGAGCAGATGTTCAGGGGCGGCAAGGTGGAGACGCCGGCCGGCACGCTGGATATTCCGACCTTCCCGGCATCAGCCGCGGGCACGGACCTGCGCGAGATGGTGCTGGGTTCGGAGGGCCGCATGGGCATCCTGACCGAGGCCACCGTGCGCGTGACGCCGCTGCCGGAGTACGAGGCGTTTCATGCGGTGTTCTTCCCGAGCTGGGAGGCGGCGGAAGCGGCCGTGCGGCAGGTGGTGCAGGGCGGCTTGTCGCTGTCGATGCTGCGCTTGTCCAATCCGCTGGAGACGACCACCATGCTGGCGCTGGCCGGCCACAAGAAGCTGATCTCCGCGCTGGAGCGTTATCTGTCGTGGCGAGGCTGCAAGGACGGCAAGTGCATGCTGATGATAGGCGTGAGCGGACGCAAGGCCGCAGCCAAGGCGGCGCTGCGCGATGCGCTGGCGCTGGCCGCACCGCATGGCGGCGTGCATATCGGCCGCAAGATGGGCGATAAGTGGAAGCAGAACCGCTTCCGCAATGTCTACCTGCGCAACACGGCGTGGCAGCACGGTTACGCCATCGACACGGTGGAGACGGCGGTGGACTGGCCGCGCGTCGGCGCCATGATGCGGGCGGTGGAGGCGGCTGCGGCCGACGCGCTGGCGCAGCACGGCGAGCAGGTACACGCCTACACGCACCTGTCGCACCTGTACGCGCAGGGCGCCAGCGTTTATACGACGTTTGTGTACCGGCTGGCCGGAAATTATGAAGATGACCTGGCGCGCTGGCGCACGCTCAAGCATGCGGTCAGCATGGCGATCGTCGAGAATGGCGGCACCATCAGCCATCAGCACGGCGTGGGTAGCGACCATGCGCCGTATCTGGTGGCGGAGAAGGGCGAGTTGGGGTTGTCGGCGATGCAGGCGCTGTTCGCGCACTTCGATCCGCAGCAGATCATGAATCCAGGGAAGCTGCTGCCATGACGGCGCTGTGGCGCAGCGGTGGGCGTGCCGGCTTGCGGGAGGTGCTGACGCGCGAGTGGGATCTGATCGTTGTCGGTGGCGGCATCACCGGGGCGGGCATCCTGCTGGAGGCGTCGCGGCGCGGCTTGAAGGCGCTGCTGGTTGAGCAGCGGGATTTCGCCTGGGGTACGTCGAGCCGGTCGTCAAAGCTGGTGCATGGCGGTTTGCGGTATCTGAAGGAAGGCCAGTTCGCGTTGACGCGCGAGTCGGTGCATGAGCGGCAGCACTTGCTGCAGCAGGCTGCGGGGCTGGTGGAGCCGCAGAGTTTTGCATTCGGCGAGTTTGAGGGGCGCAAGCCGGGCAAGCGCATGTTCCTGCTTGGGCTGGCGATCTACGACCGGATGGCGGGGCAGAAGGCGCGCCATTACTACGGCCTGGACGAGTTCAAGGCGCTGGCGCCGAATGTATCGACCGTTGGCCTGAAGGGTGGCATGGTCTATACCGACGCCAAGACGGACGATGCGCGGCTGGTCATGCGCGTGCTGCAGGAGGCGCAGCAGCATGGCGGCGTTGCGGTCAATTACATGGCGGTGGAGTCGCTGCTGCGAACCGACGGCGGCGTGCGCGGTGTGCGGGTGCGCGATGGCCTGAGCGGCGCGCAGCACGAGGTGCGCGCGCGGCTGGTGATCAGCGCGACCGGCGCCTGGGCTGATGGCCTGCGCATGCAGGGGGCTGCGACCGACGCCTTGGCGGGCGATCTGCGCATGCGGGGCGATGTGGCTGCTCCCGGCGAATTGGCGGATGGCCAGCGTGGGCAGGGCGATGCGACGGCGCGTGGCGCCAAGCCACGGCTGCGGCCTTTGCGCGGCAGTCATCTGGTGCTGCCGGCCTGGCGCTTGCCGCTGGCGCAGGCAATCAGCTTGATGCATCCGCAGGACGGCCGCCCGGTATTCGCCTTCCCGTGGGAGGGCGTGACGCTGGTCGGCACGACGGACGTCGATCACAAGGGCGACTTGTCGAACGAGGCGGCCATCACCCGCGCCGAAGTCGATTACCTGATGGCGGCCTTGCACGACCAGTTCCCGCGACTGGATTTGCGGGAGCACGACGTGATCGCCAGCTACGCGGGCGTGCGTCCGGTGATCGACAGCGGCAAGGCCGATCCATCGAAGGAAGGGCGCGACCACGCGCTGTGGCTGGAGGACGGCCTGCTGACCGTCACCGGCGGCAAGCTGACCACCTTCCGCGTGATCGCGCTCGACGCGCTGAAGCTGGCGGCCACGCTGCTGCCGGACTGGCGCGACAAGCTGGAACCACAGCCGGTATTCGGCACGGCCGCAACACCTGTCCTGCGCCATCAACGCCTGCTGCCTGCCGGCCAGGCACGGCGCCTGCAAGGGCGGTATGGCGCACTGGCGCAGCAATTGGTGGCCGCCGCGCAGCCGGGCGAGCTGGCGCTTATCGCGGGTACGGAAACCATCTGGGCGCAGCTGCGCTGGGCGGCGCGCTGCGAGTCGGTGCAGAAGCTGGAAGACCTGCTGCTGCGCCGCAGCCGCATCGGCATCCAGCTGCGCGGCGGCGGCGTGGAGATACTCGGCCGCGTGCGCGCGATCTGCCAGCCGGAACTGGGCTGGAGCGATGAACGCTGGGATGCCGAGCAGGCCGCGTATCTGGCATTATGGAATACCCATTACAGTTTGCCCGCATAAGTACGGGCAGACATCACGAGACTAGAGCGACATGGCCGACCAATACCTACTTTCCATCGACAACGGCACCCAGAGCGTGCGCGCCTTGCTGTTCGATTTGAACGGCAACCTGGCCGCCAAGGCGCAGGTGCATTTGCAGGCCTACTTCTCCGACCATCCCGGCTGGGCGGAGCATGACGCGGACGGCTACTGGAAGGCGGTCGGCCAAGCGTGCCAACAGCTGTGGGCCTCCACCGACATTCCCCGCTCCGCAGTCAAGGGCGTGGCGGTGACGACGCAGCGTGGCACGGTGGTCAACCTGGACCGCGACGGCAAGGTGCTGCGGCCGGCGATCACGTGGCTGGACCAGCGCCGCGTGGGCAAGCAGAAGCCGCTGAGTTTTTTGTGGCGCACGGCGTTCAAGCTGGCGCGCGTGTCCGGCACCATCGAGTACTTCCGGCGCGAGGCGGAGATCAACTGGATCGCCGAGTATCAGCCGGATATCTGGGCCAAGACCGACAAGTACCTGCTGCTGTCGGGCTTCCTGAATTTCCGCTTGTGCGGACGGCATGTCGACTCCATCGGTTCGCAAGTGGCGTACCTGCCGTTCGACTACAAGCGCCACAAGTGGGCCGGTGCGCGCGACTGGAAATGGGAAGCGCTGGCTGTGCGGCCGGAGATGCTGCCGGAGCTGGTGGCACCGGGCACGGTGATCGGCGCGATCACCTCCGCCGCCGCCGAGGCGACCGGCATCCCGGAAGGCACGCCGCTGGTGGCCGCCGCCGCCGACAAGGCTTGCGAAGTGATCGGCGCGGGCGCGCTGGAGCCGCATATCGCTTGCCTGAGCTACGGCACCACGGCAACCATCAACACCACCACCAAAAAATATGTCGAGGTCACGCCCTTGATACCGCCTTATCCGGCGGCCATTCCTGGCGCGTACAGCACGGAGGTGCAGATCTTCCGGGGCTACTGGATGGTGAACTGGTTCAAGGAGCAGTTCGGCCACTTCGAGCGGATGGCCGGCGCGGAGCAGGGCACGTCGCCGGAGGCGATGTTCGATCTGCTGGTGAACGAGGTGCCGCCCGGTTCGATGGGGCTGATGCTGCAGCCCTACTGGAGCCCGGGCATCAAGACGCCGGGGCCGGAGGCCAAGGGGGCGATGATCGGTTTTGGCGACGTTCACACGCGCGCCCATATGTACCGGGCGATTCTCGAAGGCCTGGCCTACGCGCTGCGCGAGGGGAGGGAGCGCATCGAGAAGCGCGGCGGCGTGCCGGTGACGGAACTGCGCGTGGCCGGCGGCGGTTCGCAGAGCGACGCTGCGATGCAGCTGACGGCCGACATCTTCGGCCTTCCCGCGGCGCGCGCGCATGTGTACGAGACGTCGGGACTGGGCGCGGCCATCGCCGTGGCGGCGGGACTGGGGCTGCACAAGGACTTCGACACCGCGACGCGCGCGATGACGCGGCCGGGCCGCGTGTTCCATCCGATCGAGGCGAATCGGCAGATCTACGACAAGCTGTATCGGCGCGTGTACCTGAACATGTACAAGCAGCTGCAGCCGATGTACCAGGAGATCGCCGACATCACCGGCTATCCGGAACAGCTGTGACGGCGCACTATGGCATAATGCATTTTCGATAATGTTTAAGTTTCCTTTGCCTTGCCGCAGAGCGAGAGGGGGAATCGATTTGCGACTTCGCCCGGGACTTTGACACGCGACAGGTAGACACCTGGATCGTTCGCGCCGTATATGAGCAGCTCCAATCTCGCGCAAGAGGTCGAACGACGCACAGGTAGAAGCCTTGATGATTCAAGCGCTAATCCGTATTTCGGTAAGGTTAAGACGGTTCGCGACCTTGTGATGTTCTTCCAATCCCAACCGAAGTAGAGAGGACCGTAAAGAGCACTATGAACTTGAATTTAGCCCTGATTGAGCGTTGGCTCACAGGCCGCAGCCTGGCTCGCGGCCTGTCGCTGCCTTCCAATCATTCCGGCGGATTGTGCGTGGAGGCTGGCAGTGCCGGGGAATTGCGCCGTCATGTGTTCGTCGACGCGGGACCAGCATTGAAAGCCTGTGCCGCGCAAATCCACGCACCCCGTATTTTTTTGAAGGCGGCGGTTGCGCCTGATATTATGCGTGCCGCACTTCCGGAGCGCTGGATCATCGAAGGCCCAGGGTATCTGATGTGCGGCCCTGTGGCCACACCAGGCAAGGCGACTTTACCGCCGGGTTACCACGTTTCGGTGGATGCCGAACACGGTGGATACATCGCGCGCGTTACCCACGCCAGCGGCGCGTTGGCCGCGTCAGGCCGCATCGCGGTGCATGCGGGCAGCGCTGTGTTTGACCAGATCATTACGGAGGAAGCCCATCGCCGGCTTGGCCTTGGTAGCGTCGTGATGCAGCACCTGGATGCCGTCGCTGAGAAGGCCGGTGTCACGGAGCGGCTGCTGGTCGCAACAGAAGCCGGGCGCGCGCTGTACGAGCGTCTGGGCTGGACCGTGCTTGCGCCGTGGTCGACGGCGGTGCTGGTTGATTAGTAATCCTCTAAATAGAAAACTAAAATTCCATATGATTTATGATCCCCTCGCCGAAGTTATTGATGCGCCTATCGAGTTTGATGATACGACGGTGACGAAGCTGCACATCCTCAGGGTAGTGGAGAAGTTTGATTCTCTTCCGGGAGAAAATACGGCCGATGAGAAGGCGCGCCTGTCAGCTGTCCTCAATGATTTGCTGGTCCGATTGATTGAGGGCGTCCAGGCCAATCCATCCAAGCTCTGGGTTCTCACGGAATTCCAGCGATCGTTAAAGTTGGTTGAGAACGAAGATACCGAAGCACGCGAACATTTCGGCACCGAGTTGGAGACCGTCATGGATGTTTTAGGTATCGAAAGTTCAGATGGCCTGCTTGCCGCCTACCTGGGTGGAATTTGACTGGCGTGATTGATCGCCTGCGATACCTTCGCAGCCGCGAGGCTTTGGCGGCTGTCGTTCTGCCAGCGGTCATTATCTGGAAGTGGCGGCACAACGGCGGTGGGATCGCGTGGGGGATACGCATCGCCGCGTTGAGCCTATTGGTTTATATTCTGGTTCAAGGCACGCTGTATTGGCACCTCAAGCTGCGGGTCATTACGGGTGAAGCGCCGCTTCCCGCCTGGTTCTATCAGCTCTTCCGCGGATTTAAATGGTCGAACTTTATCGCCATCGTCTGCATGTCCGTGGTTCTGTGGCATGGACCTTTGTCGGAGGCCGATATGCAATGGTCCATAGGCCTGCTGCTGGGGGCCGTGCTGGAACAGATCAACTACTATCATTATCAGCTGATGTACGACACGCGGGCGGCCTTCGATCATCTGCGGCGACATGGCCGGCTGCGCAAGGCGGCCCTCGGAATCGATATGGCAAGGGCCGATAAAAGAACTTCTCAATAACGACGGGCGGCGGCCTGCTTGCCGCGCGCCCGTCGTCCCTTACAGGCTGCCCCTCAATTCCAAACCGATCGCGCGCGGCGCGGTGATGCTGGCGTACGGCAGGCCGAGCGTCTTGGTCTGGCCATCGAGGTTGTAGACGTAGCGCTTGTCGAACAGGTTGTTGACCAACAGCGCCACGCCGAATTTGCCGCTGGCGTGGTCCCACGCCAGGCGCAGGTCGACCTTGCTGCCGGCTTCCCCGGTGCGGAAGGCCGGTGCGTTCATGCATTGCAGCGCGCGCGTGTCGTCGTTGCAGCGCGCTTTGCTGTGGTAGCTGCCTTGCAGCGTCGCGCTGATCCTGCCGCCGGGCGCTTCCCAACTGCCGTTCATGCCGGCCATGCCGCTGAAGACGGGCGTGCCGACCGGCTGTCCGGAGAGGTTCAATGGCACGCCGCCGTCGCCGGTGGTCTGGTAGCGGTGGTAGGTCTGGTCGATCAGTTCCAGACCGGCGAACAGGGTGATGCCAGGCGCGATGCGGATGCGGCCATCGAGGTCCAGCCCCTTGGCCTGCTGGTCGCTGCTGACGATGTTGTAGGTCGAGATGGCGCCGCTGCCGCCTAGCTTGATGTCCTGCAGGTTCTTGAAGCGGTAGGCGAACAGGGAGCCGTTCAGCGTGGCCTTGATGCTCGGGACGTAGAGCTTGAAGCCCAGCTCCAGGTTGGTCATCTTCTCGGGCGCGAAGCTCGGGTCGCGCACCTTGGCGTCCGCCGACGCCGGATTCGGCGGGGTGAAGACGTTGAAGCCGCCGGCCTGGTAGCCTTGCGACAGCGATGCAAACAGCAGCAGGTCGCCGCTGACTTTATGATCGACCACCACGCGCGGGCTCCAGTCGCTCCAGCTGTGCGAGGCGCTGACCGGCGATGCGGCCAGCTGCCCGGCCGCGCCGAACACCACGTTGGCCGGCAGGGACGAGGCATCCATTCCGGCGGCGGGGCCGTAGGTGTTGAGCAGGCGGTCGAGTTCCGGCGACTGGCGCGCGGG
This sequence comes from Duganella caerulea, assembly GCF_040362985.1. Lineage (NCBI taxonomy): Bacteria > Pseudomonadati > Pseudomonadota > Betaproteobacteria > Burkholderiales > Oxalobacteraceae > Duganella > Duganella caerulea. The sequence goes on from NZ_BPWJ01000002.1 coordinate 685,714, forward strand.
CACATACCACTGCATGGTCTTGCGGTCGCGGCTCCAGCGCACGCCGGCGGTCAGGTTGGTGGATGGCGAGACGTGCCAGATGATGTCCTCGTAGATCGACATCGCGCGGCTATGCAGCTTGTTGTAGGTGTTTTCGCCCCAGGTGAAATTCGATGAGCCGTCGACGCCCGGCACGCCGGCCTGCGCCAGGCCGCCGAACAGCGTGGCGAAATCGGCGGCGCCGCCCTGCATCTGGCTGATGGTGTCCAGCGTCGCGGTGTTGACGATGGCGGACGCGGTCTGGCGTTCGCGGTTGTCGTAGAAGCTCACGCCGGCGATCCAGTCCAGCTTATCGGTTTTGCCGGACAGTTTGAATTCCTGCTGCCAGTTGTAGGCGTTCTTGTGGTCGTCGGTGGCGAGGTGGAAGTCGGCGCGGCTGGTGCCGTCGTTGTCGGTCAGGTTGGACGAGGAGAAGGTGCGGAAGGCGGTGGTGGAATGCAGCGTGACGCCGCCCAGCGGCAGTTCGGCGCGCAGCGTCACGCCGTCGAACACGCGCCGCTCGGCGCCATCGGTGTCGTTCTCCAGCGGGGCCTTGCGCGGATCGACGAAGTTGGCGACGTAGGCGGCGTCATACACGCCGGTGTAGCCGCCTTGCGGCAGCGTGGGGTCCTTGACCACGCCGAACGCCGGCCAGCCGTGCTGGCGCAGCTGCTCGTGTTCCCACGAGAGGTTGAGCGTGGCGTCCTTGATCTTCTGCTTCAGCGACAGCCGCGTGGCCCACGAGTTGTCGCCGCCGGTGCGGGTGCCGGTGGCGCTGTTGCGCACCCACCCGTCGCTGGCGGCGCGCACCACCACCAGGCGCGCGGCCGTGTCCTGGCCGAGCGGCACGTTGATCATCGCGTCCATGTTGGCGCGGTTGTAGTTGCCCACCTTGACGTGGCCGGCCATGTCGAAGCTGCTGTCCGGTTCATTGGTGACGACGGAGATCGCTCCGGCGGCGCTGTTGCGGCCAAACAGGGTCCCTTGCGGTCCTTTCAATACTTCCACGCGCTGGATGTCGATGAAGTTCATCAGCGCGCCGCCGGTCTTGCCGGTGTAGACGCCGTCCACGTAAATGCCAACCGGCGTATCGGTGCCGATGCCGAAATCGCCGGGCTGCACGCCGCGTATGCCGAACACCGGCTGCGTGGCTTGTGTGGAGTCCACCTGGAGGCCGGGCAGGTAGCCGTTCAGATCACCGAGGTTCTTGGCGCCGAGGTTCTGGATGTCCTTGGCCGATATGACCTCCATCGAGATCGGCACTTCCTGCGCCGACTGCGAGCGCGATTGCGCGGTGACGACCACTTTCTGTATGTCGTCGTTGGCGGCGTTGGCGGTGAGCGCCGCGCCGCCGGCGAAGGCGATGGCGATGCTGTGCGCGAGGGTGCGCATGCGCTTGGAGGGGGGCTTTGCTGCTGGTGTCTTCACGATATCTCCCGGTTCGATGGTTATGTTTTTTTCCTGCCTTGCGAATGGACTGTAGACGCGCGAACAACGGCGAAGGGGGCTGGATCGGACAGCCGGGGATGCCGGCATGGCCAAGGCGGCCCCACCGTTGTAAGTGCGCCCAAGCGGCCGCCTTGGCCGGAATTGCTCCCTGCCTGTCCTTTTGTCCCCCGTGCGGTGGCGGCTTTGTTTGCACAATGAATCCTGGCTTTTCATAAAACGGGAGATAGAAATGGCTGACCAACAGACGGACAAAATTATCGATTGCGGCGATGCGGTGTGCGTGGTGGGAGCGGGGCCGGGCGGCCTGTCGGCGGCGCGGGCGTTGAAGGGCATGAAGCTGGCGTATGAGCAGTTCGAGCGTCATTCGGACGTGGGCGGTATCTGGGACATGAGCAATCCCGGTAGTCCGATCTACGAATCGGCGCACTTCATCTCGTCGCGCGACCTGTCGGGCTTTATCGGCTTTCCGATGCCGAAGTCGTTTCCGGACTATCCCACCAACCGGCAGATACTGAGCTATGTGCGCAGCTACGCCGAAGCCTTCGACCTGCGCGGCGCGATCCGCTTTAACACGCCGGTGCAGAACGTGAAGAAGGAAGATAGCGGCAAGTGGCTGGTGACGCTGGGCGACGGCAGTCGCCGGCGCTATCGCGCGGTGATCTGCGCCACCGGCTGCAACTGGGATCCGAATATGCCGGAGGTGAAGGGCCACTTCAATGGCGAGATCCGCCACTCCGTCACCTACAAGAGCAGCGACGAATTCGCCGGCAAGCGGGTGATGATCGTCGGCGCCGGCAACTCGGGCGCGGACATCGGCTGCGACGCGGCGGCGCGCGCGGACAAGGCTTTCATCAGCCTGCGGCGCGGTTACCACTTCATTCCCAAGCATTTGTTTGGCCTGCCGGCGGACCAGGTGGGCGAGAGCGGCCCGCAACTGCCGATGTGGATTGCGCGCCCGATCATGAGTCTTTTGCTGAAGATGTTCACCGGCGACCTGACCCGCTTCGGCTTGCCCAAGCCGGACCACCGCCTGTTCGAGAGCCATCCTTTGCTCAACTCCCAGCTGCTGCACAATCTCCAGCACGGCAATATCGCCGTCAAGCCGGACGTGGCCAGCTACGACGGCGACGAGGTGGTGTTCAAGGACGGCAGCCGCGAGAAGCTGGACCTGGTGATCTACGCCACCGGCTACAAGTGGAGCTGCAAATACGCGGCCGAATACTTCGAGTGGCGTGGCGGCAGGCCGCAGCTCTACCTGTCGATGTTCAGCCGCGACCACCGCAACCTGTTCGGCATCGGCTATGTCGAGACCAATTCCAGCGCCTACAAGCTGTTCGACACGGAGGCCTTCATGATCGCGGCCTACCTGCGCGACCAGCTGGACAACCCGGGCGGCGCCAGCCGGTTCGATGCGTTGATCGCCAACGACAATCCGGACCTGTCGGGCGGCCTGAAATTCGTCAAGTCGCAGCGGCATGAGGTGTACCTGGAGGCGCATGCGCTCAAGTCCTACTTGAAGCGCTTGCGCAGGAAGATGGGTTGGCCGGAGCTGAGCGAAACCTATTACGACCATCTGCGCACCGGCGCCACGGCGCAGCCGTCGCCGGCGCTGCGCGTGGCCGCGTGAGGAACCCACACATGGACAAGACTTTGCAGTACTACCAGCAGCAAGCCGCGCAGCTGGACTTTGAAACCCGCGCGCTGATCGGCGGGCGTTTCGTCAACGCCGTCTCGGCCGAGGAGTTCGATTCCATTAATCCCGCCAACGGGCGGCGGCTGGCCGGCATCGCGCGCTGCGGCGCGGTGGAGGTGGACGACGCGGTCAGCGCGGCGCGCCAAGCCTTCGAGCGTGGCTACTGGTCGGGCGCCTCGCCCAAGCATCGCAAGAAGGTGCTGCTGCGATTGGCCGATCTGGTCGAGGCCAACCTGGAGACGCTGGCGGTGATGGAGAGCCTGGACTCGGGCAAGCCGATACGCGATGCGCTGGCGGCCGACCTGCCGGACATGATCGAGTGCCTGCGTTGGCACGCCGAGGCGGCCGACAAGCTGTACGACCAGATGGCGCCGACCGCGCCCGACGTGGTGGCGATGATCGTGCGCGAGCCGATCGGCGTGGTGGGCGCGGTCCTGCCGTGGAATTTTCCGCTGTACCTGGCCGGCTGGAAGATCGGCCCGGCGCTCGCCAGCGGCAATTCGATGGTGATCAAGCCCGCCGAGCAGACGTCGCTGACGGCGCTGATGCTGGGCCGCCTGGCGCTGGAGGCCGGCGTGCCGGAGGGCGTGCTCAATATCGTGCCGGGCTACGGCGAGACGGTGGGGCAGGCGATGGGCCGGCACCGCGATATCGACTGCATCAGCTTTACCGGCTCGGGCGAGGTGGGGCGGCTGTTCCTGAAGTATTCGGCGGAGTCGAACCTGAAGCGGGTGGTGCTGGAATGCGGCGGCAAGAGCCCGGCGCTGGTGCTGGCCGACGCCGCTGACTTGCCGCGCGTGGCGCAGCAGGTGGCCACAGGGGCGCTGTTCTGCCAGGGCGAGAACTGCAGCGCGGGTTCGCGGCTGATCGTGCATCGTTCGCGCAAGGAGGAGCTGCTGGAGCTGGTCAAGGGCGCGTTTGACGAGTGGCGGGTCGGCGATCCGCTCGATCCGGCCACGCGGGTGGGCGCGCTGATCGAGCCTGGCCACATGCAGCGCGTGCTGGCCTACATCGACGGCGGCAAGGCGCAGGGTGCGGCGCTGGTGCACGGCGGCGCGCAGGTGCGGCGCGATTCCGGCGGCAGCTTCGTGGAGCCGACGATTTTCGATCATGTGCAGCCGTCGATGAACATCGCGCGCGAGGAGATCTTCGGGCCGGTGCTGTCGGTGCTGGGCTTCGACACGTTGGCCGAGGGCGTGGCGATGGCCAACGACACCAACTACGGGCTGGCTTCGTCGGTCTACACCAGCAACCTGGATGCGGCGCACGGCGTGGCGCGGGCGATACGGGCCGGTACCGTGTCGGTCAACTGCTTCTCCGAGGGCGATACCGGCGTGCCGTTCGGCGGGTACAAGGAGTCCGGTTTCGGCGGGCGCGAAAAATCGCTGATGGCGCACGACCAGTACACCGAGACCAAGACCATCTGGATGCAGCTCGGCGCGGCCGGCGGCACCGGGACCACTTGATAGGAACACTCATGGCTATTACATCGAAGAGCGGCCGGGTCGCTCTCATCACCGGCGGCGCGGGCGGCATCGGCCGCGAGATATGCCGCGGCTTCATCGAGCGCGGCATCATCTGCGTGCTGGCCGACTACAACCAGGAGGCGCTGGACCGCGCCACCGCCGAGCTGGGACCGGCGGCGGTCGGCGTGGCGGTCGACCTGTCCGATTTCAGCAAGCTGCCCGCGTTGCTGGCCTTCGTGCAGGCGCGCTACGGGCGGCTGGACATCCTGGTCAACAACGCCGCCATCACCGGCACCGGGCATTTCGAGGAGCGTTCGGTTGAGCATATCCTGGGGGAGTTGAACATCAACCTGCTGTCGCCCATCGTGTTGACGCGGCTGGCCTTCGCGGCCCTGCAGCGCAGCGGCGATGGGCGCGTGATCAACACCGTGTCCCTGGGCGGGATCTTCCCGCTGCCGGAGACCGGCGTGTATTCGGCCACCAAGTTCGGGCTGCGCGGGGCCATGCTGTGCCTGGGCATGGATCGCGAGCGGCATGGCGTGCATGTCGGCAGCGTGCTGCCTTCGGCCACCGAGACGCCGATGCTGATGCGCGAGGCGGTCGAAGGCGGCAACACGCTGCAGTTCATGGACCCGCCGCAGCAGCCGGCGGACGTGGCGCGCCAGGTGATGCGCATGCTCGACAACCCTTGCCTGGAGCGGTATCCGCGCTTGAGCGAGTCGTGGTCGGTGCGGCTGGCGATGCTGGCGCCGAACTTCCTTCCTCGCCTGATACCGCTGTTCCGCAAGAAGGGCGTGCGCGGCCACGCGCGTTACATGGAATCGCTGCGCAAGCGCGGGCTGGTGGTTTCCAACGAAGGGAAGTGGGAGCTGTCCTGACAGGCCAGCGCTAGGCCCAGGCGTTGGGGCGCGGTGCCGCCGCGCCTTGGCGCACCTGGTTCGGCAACATGCCGGACCAGCGCTTGAAGGCGCGGCGGAAGTTGCGCGCGTCCGTGAAGCCGGTCGCCATGGCGACATCCACCAGCGGCATGTCGCTGCGCTTGAGCAGGTCGAGCGCGCATTCGTAGCGCACCTGGTCCACCAGTCGCTGGTAGCTCGTGTTCAAGTCCGACAGGCGGCGTCGCAGCGTGCGTTCGCTGAGGTTGAGCGCCGCGCCGATGGCGGCCAGGCCGGGTACCTCGTCGATCGAGACCCGCAGCAGGTTCATGATCGATTCCACCAGGTCGTTGCGCGGCTGGTCCACGTCCAGCAGCTTGTCGATCTGCGCCTGCAGGGTGGCCTGCATGTAGCGGTCGTGGGTGGGCAACGGGCAGTGGAACCAGGCCATGTCGCAGATCAGCCGGTTCATCGGCGCGTTGAACATGACCGGGCAGCGGAAGTATTCGTTGTAGGCGCTGGCGTAGGCCGGACGCGGGTAGCGCAGCTCCAGCCGCGCGGGCCGGAAGTGCGAGCCGACCAGCGCGCGCGACACTTCCACGCTGCTGACGAAAATCTCCTCGATGAAGAAAGGCTCCATTTCGGGATCGTGGAAGCGGGTGGTGACTTCGGCGACGAAGTGATGTTCGTCGAGGATGCCGAGTTCATTGACCGTGAGGGCGCCGGCGGCGCGCTGGTGGCGCACCAGGTAGTGAAAGGCTTCGCCCAGCGTGGCGCAGGTCAGCATGCCCAGGCCGGGCAGGCCGAAACAGACCACGGTCTGGCGGGCGCCGGTGGCGATGCCGATGGCCGGATCGCCCCAGCGCTGCATGGCGCGCTTCACCAGCAGGCTGGTTTGGCGGTAGGAGACGCGGAAGCTGGCGTCGCACAGGTTCTCGGGCGTGAAGCCCAGGCCTTTGCACAGGCGTTCGGGCGAGTGGCCGCGGCTGGCGAGCAGTTGCAGGACCTGGCGGATCACATGCGGCGGCACGTCGGCGTCAGAATCGGGATGGTGGGATTTCGCCGTCACGGCAGCTCCTTTTGTAGATGGAGCCAGCATAGTATGGATTCGGGGGCGCGGGGCGTCCGGCGTGGAAATGGCCGGATCGGTGTCTCTTTTTGGCCGCTTCGGCCCCCATGCCGCGCGGCGCCGCCGTATGCTTGACTCCAGCGTGCAATCTCGCCGCTCACTTCGGAGGAACGATGATCATCACCCCAGCGCAGCCCGCGCGCCAAGTCCGACCCACCTTCGTGCTGGCCTGCTGCTGGGCGCTGGGCATCGGCGGCACCACCATGATGCCGCTGCTGGTGACGAACGCGATGGCGCGCCTGCGGCTGGACGAGGGCGCGGCCACCATGCTGGCCGGGGCGGAGGTGGTGGGCATGCTGGCCGGCTGCATCGCGCTGCCTGCGCTGGCCAGGCGCTGGCCGTCGCAGCTCACCGCCGGCGCGCTGGTGCTGCTGGTGTGGAGCCAAGTGCTGTCGGCATTGACAGTGTCGGCGCCGGCGTTCGCCATGGCGCGCTTCGGGGCCGGCTTCTGCGAGGCGCAGATGATCGTCATGGTCGGCATCTGCCTGGCCTGCCATCGCGATGCGGAGCGCTTGTGGGGCGTGGTGCTGCTGCTTTCCGGGCTGGCGGTGGCGGGGGTGTTCACTTTACTGACCCTGCTGCCGGGTGTGGCGGCGGGCAGCGGCATCTGGTACGGCCTGGCGCTGCTGGCGGCGGTGCTGGGGCTGGCGGCGGTGCGGGTGCCGGTGCTGATGCCTGCGCCGCAGCCGGTGGTCCATGCCGGCCATCGGCGCGGACGGGGGGAGGTGTGGCTGGCGTGGGGCGTGTTCGTCGGCGTGTACAGCGTGCAGGCGGGCGTGTGGGCGGTGTCGGCGCTGCAGGGGGAGCGCATCGGACTGTCGCTGCCGTCCATCGGCATGCTGCTGTCGCTGTCGTCGCTGTTGGGGTTCTTCGGCGCGGTGGTGCCGGCCATACCGGCGCTGGCGGCGCGGCGCGGGTTGACGGTAATGGCGGCGCTGGCGGTGATGTCGGCGTCGGTGGCCGGCTTCTTCATGGCGCGCGGCGTGGCGGCGTTCTTCGTCGCGCAGCTGGTGTTGAACGCGGCCTTCTATACCATCATGGCGATACTGAACAGTTTTATCTCGGCGCGCGACCGCGATGGCTCGCTGCTGTCGCAATCGGTGGTGGTGACTTTCGCGGCGGTGGCGCTGGGGACGGTCGGCGCCGGGGCGCTGTTCCAGGACCTGGGCGGCTGGGGCGTGATCCTGTTTTCGCTGCTGGCGCTGGCGGCCAGCGTGCCGCTCGGGCTCAAGGCCCTGCGCGGCCATGGCCGGATCAGCGCATCACCAGCGCCTTGACGGCCTCCATCGCGGCGCTGCCGGTGGTGGTGGCTTGCACCTGATTGCGGCCGCCTTCCTTGGCCACGTACATGGCGCGGTCGGCGGCGACGAACAACGATTCGATGTTGTCCAGCTGGTGCGGCCGGATGGTGGCCACGCCAATGCTCACCGTCAGCCACGCCGAGGTGGTCGAGCGCGGGTGCGGGATCCGCAGCGATTCGACGTGGGCGCGGATCGATTCGGCCAGCAGGTGGGCCGAGTCGCCGTCGGTTTCGGCGAACAGCAGCACGAATTCCTCGCCGCCGTAGCGCGCCGCCAGGTCGGTCGGGCGCAGCGCGTGCGAGGCGATGGCCTGCGCCACCTGCTGCAGGCAGGCGTCGCCGGCCGGGTGGCCCAGGGTGTCGTTGTACAGCTTGAAGTGGTCGACGTCTAGCACCACCAGCGACAGGGGCAGGCCGCTGCGCATGGCGCGCTGCCATTCCTTTTCGAGGAAGGTGTCGAAGTGGCGGCGGTTGGCGATCTTGGTCAGCGGGTCGACCATGGCGGCGCGCTGCAGCGCGTCCTCCGATTGCTTGTGGTGGGTGATGTCGTGCAGCAGGCCGATGAACAGCGGCTGGCGCAGGTACATCGGCGTCAGGGTCAGGTCCATGCACACCGAGCTGCCGTTGCGGTGGCGGATGATCACCTCGCGCGTGCCGTGGCTGTGCGCCGTCTCCGGCGCGGCGGCGTAGCGGTCGAAGTAGTCCAGGTATTCCTGCGCCACCAGGGGGTTGAGCAGGTCGGCGATGGAGCTGCCGGCCAGTTCGTTTTCCTGGTAGCCGAGGTATTTGTCGCAGGCCGGGTTGGTGAACTGGATGCGGCCGTCCGCTTCGATGATCAGCAGGCCCTCGGCCATGTTGTTGACGATGGTGCGCAGGCGCTCGGCCTGTTCTTCCTGGGTCTCGCTGCGGCTGCGGATGTTGAGTTGCGTGCGCACGCGGGCGCTCACCTCGGCCATCCGCAGCGGCTTGCTGATGTAGTCCACCGCGCCGATGTCGAAGCCGGCCACCACGTCCTCGGTCTCGGTGCGCGCGCTCATGAAGATGACTGGGATGCGCTGGGTGGCCGCGTGGCTCTTGAGCTGGCGGCAGGTCTCGAAACCGTCCATGCCGGGCATGACCACGTCGAGCAGGATCAGGTCCGGATGGACGCGGCGGGCGATCTTCAGCGCCCGTTCGCCGGAGGTGGCGACAAAGGTCTGGTAGCCTTGTTGGACCATCAGTTTGCGCAGCGCGCTCAGGTTCTCCGGCGCGTCGTCCACTATGAGTATCGCGGCGTCGCGCCGCGTGGCTAGAAGAGGATTGGGGACTGGGTTGAACAAGGGCTGGCCTGACAGGAAAGTGACTATTCGTTCAAATCATAACGCGTCGGCCCGCCGCCATGTGAAAAATCATGGGCAGTTTTTTGAGGAAGTCTTCGGAATTTGCGGCGATGCCACGCCAGCATGCTAATGGCTTACTTAATGTTGATGGGATGTTATGGCTTTGGCCGGCGGGCGTGACTTTTGGTGATAAAGTCGCGGCGGCTTTGTTGTATTTGTGGGCGGCGCGGGGCCGCCCACAATTGGCGGGACTGATCAGATCTTGGCGGCGATCAGCTTGCCGAGGATCTCGATGCCGGTGCGGATGCGGTCCGGCGCCACGGTGACGAAGGACAGGCGCAGCGTGTTGGTTTCCGGCTCGTTGGCGTAGAACGGCGAACCTGGCACGAAGGCGACCTTCTGGGCGATGGCTTCGTCCAGCAGCTTCATGGCGTCGATGTGCTTAGGCAGCGTGACCCAGATGAACATGCCGCCTTCCGGCTTGGTCCACTCGACGCCGGCCGGGAAGTGCTGGGCCATCGCGTCCAGCATGACCTGGCACTGGTCGCCGTACAGGGCGCGGATTTTCGGGATGTGGCGGCCCAGGAAGCCGTCCTTGATCACTTCGTGCACGACCATCTGGGTCAGCTGCGAGGTGTGCAGGTCGGCGGCCTGCTTGGCCAGCTCCAGGCGGCGCACCAGCGGCAGCGGGGCGACCACGTAGCCCAGGCGGATGCCGGGGGTCAGCACCTTGGAGAAGGAGCCCATGTAGATCACGCCTTCCGGGTTCATCGCCACCATCTTCGGCAGCGGGTCGCCCTTGTAGCTCAAGGCGCCGTACGGATCGTCCTCGATCAGCGGCAGGCCGAGGCGGGCGCAGGTTTCCACCAGCTCCAGGCGGCGCTCGACGGACAGGGTGCGGCCGGTCGGGTTCTGGAAGTTCGGCAGCGCGTACAGCAGGCGCGCGCCCTGGGCGACGGCGTCCAGCGACGACGGCACCAGGCCATGTTCGTCGGTGGCGACGGATTTGAATTCAGGACGGTAGACCGAGAACGCCTGCAGCGCGCCCAGGTAGGACGGGGTCTCGACCAGCACGCGGCTGCCTTCGTCGATCAGCACCTTGCCCAGCAGGTCCAGCGCTTGCTGGGAGCCGGAGGTCATCAGCACCTGTTCCGGCACGATCTTGGCGCCGTTGGTGGACAGCGAATCGGCGATCCACTGGCGCAGCGGCAGGTAGCCGTCGGTCGGGCCGTATTGCAGGGCGACCTTGCCGTTCTCGCTCAGCACCTTGTCGAAGGCGGCTTTCATCTCGTCGACCGGGAAGGTCAGCGGCGACGGCAGGCCGCCGGCGAAGGAGATGATCTCCGGCTGCTGGGTGATCTTGAGGATCTCGCGGATGAAGGACGATTGCAGCTGGTCGGCGCGTTCGGAGAAGCGCCACTGGATCGGATTGGGGTTTTCGATTTTCATACATGTCTCACTAGGTGAACCGGCACTGCCGGTTGTTCATCAAGCTCGCTTGTGGCGTGCTCTTATAAAAGGAACGGCTTCGGGTAAGAAGCCGCCCGCTTACGCGACTTCCGCGATCAGTTCGATTTCGACGCAGGCGCCAAGCGGGATTTGTGCGACACCAAAGGCCGAGCGGGCGTGCTTGCCGGCTTCGCCGAAGACTTCGCCCAGCAGCTCGGAGGCGCCGTTGGTGACCAGGTGCTGTTCGGTAAATTCAGGGGTGGAGTTCACCAGGCTCATGACCTTGACGATGCGCTTGACGCGGGTCAGGTCGCCGCCGACGGCCGCCTGCAGGGTGCCCATCAGGTCGACCGCGATGGCGCGCGCGGCGGCCTTGCCTTCGGCGGTGTCGATGTTCTTGCCCAGTTGGCCGACCCACACGCTGCCGTCGGCGCGCTTGGCGATATGACCCGACAGGAACACCAGGTTGCCGGTTTGGGCGTACATGACGTAGGCCGCCGCCGGGGTGGCGGGTGCGGCGAGGGTGATATCGAGCGCTTTCAGTTTTTCGTAGACAGACATGTGGTTATCCAAAGAGTAAGTGGGAAAAGCAGGTTCAAGACCGATATTGTACGTCAGCGGCAGGGGCTGCCCGCAATCGCGGCGAAATCAAGATAGTCTACGGTTTTCGCCCCGTTTTACCTGCATTTTGCGGCCGGCACCCACCACGGCGATGACGGCGATTGCAAAAACGACAGTGGGCCAGGCCAGCGTTTCGCCCAAAACCAGGGCCGCGCCGAGCAGCGACAGGAAGGGCTGGACCAGCTGCACCTGGCCGACCCGCGCCACGCCGCCCAGCGCCATGCCGCGGTACCAGAAGAAGAATCCGATGAACATCGAGAACACGGAGACGTAGGCGAAGCCGGTCCAGGCGGCGGGGCTGGCGACGGCCAACTGCGGGCCGTCCTGCCAGCACAGCCAGCCCACCAGCGGCAGCAGCGCCGGCGCCGAGAGCAGCAGCGCCCAGCAGATGGTTTGCTGTCCGCCCAGCGTCTGCGACAGGCGGCCGCCGGCGGCGTAGCCCATGGCGGCCAGCAGCACGGCCAGGAAGATGGCCAGGTCGGCCGGCTGCAGGCTGCCGCCGCTCTGGCCCAGCGCAAAGCCGATCACCAGAGCCGAGCCCACACTGGCCATGATCCAGAAGCCGGCCGACGGCTTTTCGCCGGCCAGCAGGGCACCGAAGACGGCGGTGGCCAGTGGCAGGATGCCGACCAGCACGGCGCCGTGGGCGGCGGGCAGGCTGCGCATGGCGATGGAGGTCAGCCAGGGGAAGCCGATGATGCAGCCCACCGCCACCATGGCCAGCGGCGCCAGGGCGGAGCGCGGCGGCAGCGGGGCGCGCTTCCAGGCCAGCCAGCCGGCGGCCAGCACGGCGGCCACCAGCGCGCGGCCGAGGGCGACGAAGGTGGGCGAGAGGCCGGCGCCGGCATCGCCGCCGCCCACGGCCAGGCGGGTGAAGGGGAGCGTCAGGCTGAAGATGGCGACCGCGATCAGGCCAAGCAGCATGCCGGTGGTTTCATCGCTCAGGCCAGTGCTGGTGGCGATGGGGACGGCGGCGGGCGGCGGGGCGCTGTGGGTCATGCGGTCTCCAGTGGCGGTTATGGTTGGTATGGTTGTATGCTACGTGACAAAACCAGTACAGTGCCAGTACACTTGTGCACATAATTTCTCATACTGTGACGGTAAAATGACCAATACACGCACGCGCACTTCACTTTTGGGCGCCGCCGCGTCGGCCGCGGCGGAGGCGGTGGCCGAGGCGCTGGCGGCGGCCGAGGCGCGTTCGGCGGCCAAGGCGGCCTCCGGCCGGACGGTGGCGGCGGCTGACGCACACTTGACGGCCAAGGCGGCTAGTAGCCGGGCCGTCGCGGCGGCCGCGCCGGGACCGGCCGTGGCGACGGTGGCGACCGCGTCGTCGGGGGCGGCGTCTGCGGCGCGCGCGGCGGCGGCGACGGCGGCGACCAAGGGAGGCAAGAGCGGTGAGGGCGGTACTGGCGGCAGGGGCGCGGCGCGGGCGGCGCAGCCGGGGATGGTGCTCGGACTGCTGTCGCGCGAGTCGGGCGAGACGCTGATCGACCAGATCGTGCGCTCGGTGGCGGCGCGCATCGACGACCGCCTGCTGCGCGGCGGCGCGCGCATGCCGTCGATCCGCGCGTTCGCGGCGGCGCATGGGGTGTCGGCGTTCACGGTGGTGGCCAGCTACGACAAGCTGGTGGCCTCCGGCTATCTGGAGTCGCGCCGGGGCGCCGGCTTTTTCGTGCGCGAGCCGGCGGCGATGGAGCTGAACCTGGCGCAGCGCCGGCCCGGCGGGCGGCGCCGGACCGGCGAGGCGGAACGCGACCACCCCGGCGTCAAGCCGATCGACGTGGTCTGGCTGGTGCGGAATATGTTCCGCCAGATGCCGCACGGGCAGATGCCGGGCACCGGCGTGCTGCCGCCGGACTGGCTGGACGGCGTCGCCATCGGCAACGCGCTGCGCGCGGTCAGCCGGCAAAACGCCAACCTGCTGATCGGCTACGGCGTGCCGCAGGGCTTCCTGCCGCTGCGCCAGCAGCTGCAGCTGAAGTTGGCCGAGCTGGAAATCGCCGCCGCGCCCGAGCAGATCGTCACCACGGCCGGCGTGACGCAGGCGCTGGACCTGGTGGCGCGCGAGTTCACGCGGCCGGGCGACACGATCTTTGTCGACGATCCGGCCTGGTTCCTGATGTTCGGCTCCTTCGCGGCGCTGGGCGCCAAGGTGGTGGGCATTCCGCGCCTGGCCGACGGCCCGGACATCGCCCAGCTGGCCGAACTGGCGGCGCTGCACAAGCCCAAGCTGTACATCATCAACTCGGTGCTGCACAACCCCAGTTCGACCTCGCTGTCGGCGGCCAAGGCCTTCCAGGTGCTGCGGCTGGCGGAGGAGCATGACTTCATCATCGTCGAAGACGATATCTATTGCGACCTGCATCCTGGCGTCGCGGTGCAGCCGGCCACGCGGCTGGCGGCGCTGGACCAGCTGCAAAGGGTGATTTACCTGGGCGGCTTCTCGAAGACGATGGCGGCCAACCTGCGGGTGGGCTTCATCGCGACCTCGCCGGAGCGCGCCGAGCGCCTGGCCGACCGCAAGATGCTGACCATGCTGACCACCAGCGATATCGGCGAGCGGGTGGTGTACAAGGTGCTGTCTGAGGGCTCGTTCCGCAAGCATATCGACCGGGTGCGCGCGCGGCTCGACGGCATCCGCGCCAAGACCATCCGCCAGATGGAGCGGGTGGGGCTGAAGGTGGACGTGGTGGCGCCGGCCGGCATGTTCGTGTGGGTCGATGCGGGTTGCGACACCAATGTGCTGACCGAGAAGGCGATGGCGCACAACATGCTGCTGGCGCCGGGCAGCCTGTTCTCGCCCAAGCAGCTGCCGTCGACCCGCATGCGGCTCAACGTGGCGGCCATGCAGGAGCCGGCGGTGTGGCGCTTTCTGGAGCGGGAATTGGGCAAGTGAGGGGCAAATGAGGGGCCAATGAGGGGCCGCTCTTGAAATCGCTCTTATAATCCCCACTTTCCTGGAACTTTTGCGTTTTTTGTATCATCCACCACAAGACTATTGAGGCTTTCAAAATGGCAGACACCGATAAGCAAACCCTGGGATTTCAGGCCGAAGTAAAACAGCTGCTGCAGCTGATGATCCACTCGCTGTACTCGAATAAAGAGATTTTCCTGCGCGAGCTGATTTCGAACGCGTCCGACGCGGCCGACAAGCTGCGCTTCGAGGCGATCAACAACGACGCCCTGTATGGCAACGACCATGAGCTGAAGATCAAGGTATCGTTCGACAAGGCCGCGCGCACCATCACGATCTCCGACAACGGCATCGGCATGAGCCGCGACGAGGCGATCTCGCACCTGGGCACCATCGCCAAATCGGGCACCAAGGAATTCTTCGGCAAGCTGTCGGGCGACCAGCAGCAGGACGCGGCCCTGATCGGCCAGTTCGGCGTGGGCTTCTATTCGGGCTTCATCGTGGCCGACAAGATCACCGTTGAAACCCGCCGCGCCGGCGCGCCAGCCTCCGAAGGCGTGCGCTGGGAATCGGCCGGCGAGGGCGATTACTCGGTCGAGCAGGTCGAGAAGACCGGCCGCGGCACCGACATCATCCTGCACCTGCGCGAGGGCGAGGACGAGCTGCTGTCGTCGTGGAAGATCAAGTCCATCATCCGCAAGTACTCGGACCATATCTCGCTGCCGATCGTGATGGCGAAGGAGGAGTGGGACGAGGAGAAGAAGGAAACCGTCGTCAAGGACGAACTGGAAACCATCAACCAGGCCAGCGCGCTGTGGGCCCGCAACAAGGCCGACATCACGCCGGAGCAGTACGACGAATTCTACAAGCACGTGTCGCACGACTTCCAGGCGCCGCTGACGCACACGCACAACCGCGTGGAAGGCCGCAGCGAGTACACGCAGCTGCTGTACATCCCTGCCAAGGCGCCGTTCGACCTGTGGGACCGCAACAAGCGCGGCGGCATCAAGCTGTATGTCAAGCGCGTGTTCATCATGGACGATGCCGAGCAGCTGATGCCGGCCTACCTGCGCATGGTGAAGGGTGTGATCGATTCGGCCGACCTGCCGCTGAACGTGTCGCGCGAGATCCTGCAGGAATCGCGCGATGTGAAGGTGATCCGCGACGGCTCGACCAAGCGCGTGATCGGCATGCTGGAGGAGCTGGCGAACGCCGATGAGCAGGAGAAGAAGGACAAGTACGTCACCTTCTGGAAGGAGTTCGGCCAGGTGCTGAAGGAGGGCATCGGCGAGGACGCGGCCAACAAGGACCGCCTGGCCAAGCTGCTGCGCTTCGCCTCGACCGCCAACGACAGCGACGAGCAAAGCGTCTCGCTGGAGCAGTACGTGGCGCGCCTGAAGGAAGGCCAGGACAAGATCTACTACGTCACGGCCGATAACTACGTCGCCGCGAAGAACTCGCCGCACCTGGAGATCTTCCGCAAGAAGGGCGTGGAAGTGCTGCTGCTGACCGACCGCGTGGACGAGTGGATGCTGTCCTTCCTGACCGAGTTCGAAGGCAAGGAGCTGGTGTCGGTGGCCAAGGGCGGCCTGGATCTGGGCGCGCTGGAGGACGAGGCCGAGAAGAAGGAGCACGAGGAGACCGAGACTTCGTACAAGGATTTGGTCGGCAAGATGAAGGAAGCCTTGTCGGACAAGGCCAAGGACGTGCGCGTGACGTTCCGCCTGACCGATTCGCCGGCCTGCCTGGTGGCGGACGAGCATGAGCTGTCGGGCAACCTGCTGCGCATGCTGAAGGCGGCGGGCCAGAGCGCGCCGGAATCCAAGCCCATCCTGGAGATCAACCCTAACCATCCGCTGGTGACGCGCCTGAAGTACGAGGAATCGGGCACGGCGTTCGGCGACTGGGCCAACATCCTGTTCGACCAGGCGCTGCTGGCCGAGGGCGGTTCGCTGAGCGATCCGGCCACCTTCGTCAAGCGTCTGAACGAGATGCTGCTGAACGGGGCAAGCAAGTAAGACCTGTCCCGGGAGTTGTGCTATTTTAGGGTTTCATTGGCACACTCTTGGGATGTACATGAACAAGATCCTCTGGGCGCTGACTGGCGCCCTTGTTGTTTCCGCTCCGGCCGTCCTGGCCCAGCTGCCGGCCTCGACGCCGGGCGTGGCGGCGGTTCCCCTTTATCCTGCATTGCCGAGCGAGACGCCGGACGAGTTCAAGGCGCCGTTGGACGGCCTGGACTACGTCAAGCGCAGCGTGATGATACCGATGCGGGACGGCGTCAAGCTCAATACCGTGATCATCGTGCCGCGCAAGGCCAGCCATGCGCCCATCCTGCTGACGCGCACGCCCTACAACGCGGTCGAGCTGACCAGCCATAACGAGAGCTCGCAGATGGAGTCCATGCTGCAGGGCTATGACAACGCGGCCGATGTCATCGCCGAGGGCGGTTATATCCGCGTGGTGCAGGATGTGCGCGGCAAGTATGGCTCAGAGGGCGATTATGTGATGAACCGGCCGCTGAGCGGCAGCGCGCTCAACCCGACGCCGGTCGATCATTCGACCGATACCTGGGACACCATCGACTGGCTGATCAAGAACATCCCCGAGACCAATGGCAAGGTCGGCATCATCGGCATTTCGTATGACGGCTTCCTGCCGCTGATGGCGCTGGTCCATCCGCATCCGGCGCTGAAGGTGGCGGTGCCGATGAACCCGATGGTGGACGGCTGGCGCGGCGACGACTGGTTCCACAACGGCGCGTTCCGGCAGGTGAATTTGTCGTATGTGCTGGAGCAGGTGGTCACGCGGCGCAACGAGGCCAAGTGGTACACCTCGCACTACGACGATTACGACACCTTCATCCGCGCCGGTTCGGTGGGCGAGCTGGCGCGCCAGCGGGGCGTGGAGCAGAGCGGCTTCTGGCGCAAGATTGTCGCGCATCCGAGCTATGACGCGTTCTGGAGCGGGCAGGCGATGGACAAGATCCTGGCGCAGCAGCCGGTGACGGTGCCGACCATGCTGGTGCACAGCCTGTGGGATGCCGAGGATATTTATGGCGCGATCGCGGTGTACAAGGCGATCAAGCCGCATGACCAGGACAACAAGGTGTATCTGGTGATGGGGCCGTGGAACCATGGCGGTGGCATCGGCGATGGCAGCCATCTGGGTCCGCTGCGCTTCAACAGCGATACGGCGCTGCACTTCCGGCAGGAGATCTTGCGGCCTTTCCTGGACCGCTACCTGAAGGATGATGCGCCGGCAGGGGCGGCCACCCCGATCGCGCCGGTGACGGCGTTCGAGACGGGCAGCAACAAGTGGCGCTCGCTGAACAGCTGGCCGAGCGGCTGCGTCAGCGGCTGCGCGATCGCGCCGGGCACGTTGAGGTTGGCGGCCGGCGGCAAGCTGCGGTTGACCAGCGAGGCGTCGCGGCCGGCCTTGGCGCCGGCACAGCGGGGGGCGTTCGACGAGTATGTGTCCGATCCGGCCAAGCCGGTGCCGTACCGCGCGCGGCCGATCGCGCCGTATGGCTACGACGAGGCCAAGGGCCAGACCTGGCCGCGCTGGCTGGTGGACGACCAGCGCGAGGCGTCCGGCCGCACCGATGTGCTGAGCTATACGACGGACGTGCTGACGGCGCCGGTGAAGATCAGCGGCGAGCCGGTGGCGCATCTGCTGGCCGCGACCAGTGGCAGCGACGCGGACTGGGTCGTCAAGCTGATCGACGTCTACCCGGACCAGGTGGCGGCGCAGCCGGAGATGGGCGGCTACCAGCTGATGGTGTCCGCCGATATCTTCCGGGGGCGCTACCGCGAGAGCCTGGAGACGGCCAAGCCGATCACCGCCAACACGGCCTTGCCTTACACCTTCGCCATGCCGACCGCCAACCACGTGTTCCTGCCGGGGCACCGCATCATGGTGCAGGTGCAGTCCAGCTGGTTCCCGTTGTACGACCGCAACCCGCAGACCTTTGTGCCGAACATCTTCTACGCCCAGCCGGGCGACTACAAGAAGGCGACCCAGCGCGTCTACCACGACAGCTATATCGAGCTGCCGCTGGTCGGCGCGGCGCGCTAGTCAGGCCTGCTTGCGGCGGCGCCGCGCCATCAGCAGCACGACCGGCACGCCCAGGCCCAGCATGCCAAGCATGGCGGGCTCTGGCACCGGTGCGGCCACCAGGAAGCCGCGGATTTCTCCGCCGGGATATTTGTCGCTGTGGATGTTGAGGTAGGCTTCGCCGCCGGCCAGGCCGGCGCCGAAGGCCTGTTCCGCGCCGGCCGTGGTGCCGCCGTGGCTGCTGATGAAGGCCGGGTTCCAGCTGCTGGCCAGCGAGGTGTTGTAGGTGTTGGTGTA
The DNA here is from genome assembly GCF_040362985.1 of Duganella caerulea. NCBI lineage: Bacteria > Pseudomonadati > Pseudomonadota > Betaproteobacteria > Burkholderiales > Oxalobacteraceae > Duganella > Duganella caerulea. The sequence continues at coordinate 704,303 of NZ_BPWJ01000002.1, forward strand.
GGCGCCGTTCATCACGCCCATGGGGAAGCCGCCGAAGGTGGGCGTTTCCGTGGCGATGCCGGCGGTGCCGGCGTCCGCCATGGCGGTGCAGCAGTGGATGTGCGAGGCGGTGCTGGGGCCGAGCAGGCCGCTGAAGGCCACGTCCACCTGCAGGACGTGGGTGGCGGCGTCGAACGCGACCACCGCCGCGCCAATGCCCGGCGAGGTGTTGGACGGCGATTCCTTCGGGCCGGTGAGGATGGCGGTGTAGGTGGCGGCGCTGGCCGTCGCGGTCATGAGCAGCAGGCCGGCGGCGGCTGCGCAATGGCGGAGATGCTGGTTCATTTTTCTTCCCTCCTTGTGCGTGATGCTTAGTTAGAGGGCCGGCCGGCGCGGGAGTTCCCTCAGCGGTGCACCTTTTCGCAGAAATCGCGCAGCAGGCGTTCGCCTTCGGGCCAGGGGCCGTAGCCGGCGTCGCCGTTGATGTGGCCGGCGTTGCCGATCTCGACGTACTCGCTGCCCCAGGCTTGCGCGAACTGGCGCGCGCGCTGCGGGCTGACGTACGGGTCGTCGCTGCTGGCGATCACGATGCTGGGGAAGGGCAGGCGCGCCAGCAGCATGGGCTGGAAGCCGGTGGTGCAGTCGGGATAGCCGGGGGCGTCGGTGTCGCTGGGGGCGACCAGAAAGGCGCCGGCGATCTTCAGCGTCGAGCCGGAGGCGGCCCAGCGGCCGACCAGCGAGCAGCTCAGGCTGTGCGCGGCCAGTACCGGCGGGCGTTGGCAGCGGGCGATGGCGGCGTCCAGTTCGGCCACCCATTCGTCGCGGTCGGGGGTGTCCCAGTCGCGGTGTGGTACGCGGACCCAGCCGGGGTGCCTGGCTTCCCATTGCGTTTGCCAGTGGGCGGGGCCGGAGTTCCACAGGCCGGCCAGGGTCAGTACTTCGTAGTCCATGCGGTTTCCTTGCTGGGTAAGATGGTGCTTATCTTACTGCGCCAAGGTGCGCAATATGTGCCGGCGCGGGCGTTTTGCGCAAGCGGGGACAAATGCCGGGAATCAAGCCGGAGCAGGGGGATGGGGTGCCTTTTCGCGGACCTTCGGAAAAACGGTACTGATTCGGCTCTCTGAAACCTTCTGAAATCCGCGGAATCGCGCTGGCGGGGGGGCGGCGGAATTTACAGCACGATCCGGATGATTTCAGAGGGTTTTAGAAGGCGGTTTCAGTAGCGTTTTTCCGAAGGAGCGTGCAGACCCACCCCCGGTGTGTATTCTCGCGGCAATCTCAGAGGGCGGTACGCAGGGCGAACAGTTCGGGGAACAGCACCACGTCCAGCATCTTGCGCAGGTAGCTGACGCCGGCCGTGCCGCCGGTGCCGGTCTTGAAGCCGATGATGCGCTCGACCGTGGTGACGTGGCGGAAGCGCCAGAAACGGAACGCGGTTTCCAGGTCGACCAGCTTTTCGGCCAGCTCGTACAGCGCCCAGTGGCGGCTTGGGTCGCGGTAGACTTCCAGCCACGCGTTCTTGACGGACTCGTCGGCGACGGTCGGCTGGGTCCAGTCGGCGTTCAGGCGCTCGGCGGAGACCGGCAGGCCGTTGCGGGCCAGCAGCTTGATCGCTTCGTCGTAGACCGACGGCTCGCGCAGCGCCTTGTCCAGCACGGCGAACGCGGCGGGCGCGGTGGTGTGGACGTTGAGCAGCGCGGCGTTCTTGTTACCGAGGATGAACTCGATCTCGCGGTACTGGTAGGACTGGAAGCCCGACGACGCGCCCAGGTAGGGGCGGATGGCCGTGTACTCGGGCGGCGTCATCGTGGCCAGCACGTCCCAGGCGTGCACCAGCTGGTCCATGATGCGGGCCACGCGGGCCAGCATCTTGAAGGCCGGGGCCAGGTCGTCCGATTGCAGGTGGCTGCGCACCGCGTGCATCTCGTGCAGCATCAGCTTCATCCACAGTTCGCTGGTCTGGTGCTGGACAATGAACAGCATCTCGTTGTGGTTGGGCGACAGCGGGTGCTGGGCGTTGAGGATCTGGTCCAGGCCCAGGTAGTCGCCGTAGCTCATCGAATTGCTGAAGTCCATCTGCGCGCCATGCCATTCGGCGCTGCCGGCGGCGGCGTGCATCGGGCAGGCGCTGGTGCTGGTTTTGGAATCGCTCATATTATTTATCTCGTTTTCAGGTCACGGCGTCGCGCTTGGCGTCGACGTTATAGTCTTTGCGGTCGAGGATGTCGCGCAGGATGTCCACCGCGTCCCAGACGTCGGCATAGCTGGTGTACAGCGGCGTGAAGCCGAAGCGCATGATGGCCGGCTCGCGGTAGTCGCCGATGACGCCGCGCGCGATCAGCGCCGACATCACCGCGTAGCCGTGCGGATGGGTGAAGCTGACCTGGCTGCCGCGCCGCGCGTGCTCGCGCGGCGTGACCAAGCCCAGCGGATGATCGGCGCAACGCTGCTCGACCAGTTCGATGAACAAATCGGTCAGGGCCAGCGACTTGGCGCGGATGGCGGCCATGCTGGTCTGGCCGAACACATCCAGGCCGCACTCGACCATCGCCAGCGACACCACCGGCTGCGTGCCGCACAGAGCGCGCCCGATGCCGTCGGTGGGCGCGAAGTCGGGTGCCATGGCGAACGGGGCGGCGTGGCCCCACCAGCCCGACAGCGGCTGGCGGAAGCGCTTTTGGTGCTTGCGCGGCACCCAGATGAAGGCCGGCGCGCCCGGGCCGCCGTTCAGGTATTTATAGGTGCAGCCCACGGCCAGGTCGGCGCCGTCGGTGTTCAGGTCGATCGGCACCGCGCCGGCCGAGTGTGCCAGGTCCCAGACGATCAGCGCGCCGGCCGCGTGGGCGAGGGCGCTGGTGGCGCGCATGTCGTGCTGGTAGCCGGTGCGGTAGTTGAGGTGGGTGAGCATGACGACGGCGGTGTCGGCGTCGATGGCGGCCGGCAGTTCCTCGACCGAGTCGACCAGCTTGACGCTGTAGCCGCGCTCCAGCCAGCCGCTCAGGCCCTGGGCCATGTAGATGTCGGTGGGGAAGTTGGAGCGCTCGGTGACGATCACGCGGCGCCCGGACCGGGCCGGGTCGGTGGCCTGCATGTGCAGCGCGGCGGCCAGTGCCTTGAACAGGTTGACCGAGGTGGTGTCGGTGATGACCACTTCGCCGTCCATGCCGCCGATCAGCGGGGCCAGGCGGTTGCCCAGGCGCTTGGGCAGGTCGAACCAGCCGGCGCTGTTCCAGCTGCGGATCAGGTCATGGCCCCATTCCCGGGCGATCACGTGCTGGGCGCGGGCCAGCGCGGCCTTGGGGCGGGCGCCTAAAGAGTTGCCATCCAGATAAATCACACGGTCGGGCAGGTCGAACTGGTCGCGCAGCGCGGCGAGCGGATCTTGCGCGTCGCGGCCCAGGCAGTCATTGCGAGTTGTCATTATGTAACTTTCTTGCAAGGGTGGGGAGATGCTTTAGGCTTCAATAAGTTGCCAGTGTAACCCGAAAAATCGCCGGCGGGCCCCGCGCGGGAACCGCCACCCGCCCGCAAACCCGCATGGATGCTGGCTTTGCGACTTTTTTAAATTATTTTCGATTTTTTTCAAAAAAACCCTAAAGTTCCCCGAAACGCTGCCGTTACCAGATTCATGATGAGCGGAAAAGCGCCATCAGGTTGCAGGAAGCGAGTCGAAAATAGTTCAAAATATTTTCGATGGAACCCTAAAGTTCCTGAAGAAGCTGCCGTAACCGGGTTAGATGTAGCAAAAAAGAGTCGCTGAATCGTTTTATTTTCGCTTCATGACAGGGCTTTTTTGAAGATCTTGGACCTTACCAAACCGGCGCCGCAAGGGCGCTGATGAGTGATTCGCGAGTGTTTGTCAGACAAACACCGACGGATCGCGTTCGCTATTTCCCGACGAAAAATACGGAGGACATCCTCTACTCGTATTTTTGTTGCTCCCGCAGAATGTATCTCACTGGAAACGCAATTGTGTTCCGCAGTGCAGATACTAGGAGATGGAAAATGACCGCTAACGATATGATGGCTGAAATTCGCGACGCTAACCTGAGCTACCTGATGTTGGCCCAGCAGATGATCCGCGCCGACAAAGTTACCGCGATCTTCCGCCTCGGCATCGCCGCCGAGATCGCCGACCTGATCGAAGGCATGAGCAACGCGCAGATCCTGAAACTGGCAGGCGGCAACATGATGCTGGCCCGCTTCCGCTTCGACGACAGCGCCATCCTGTCGATGCTGACCAACTATAATAAGGACCGCGTGCTGGCCCAGTCGCACGCCGCCATCCTGATGGCCGGCCAAGCCGTCGAAGAAATCGCCTGATCACCCAGCCGGAGCCGGATCATGTCCAAGAAAAGCGTAGTGACGGAAGCCCAGGAAATCCAGCTGGCCATCGAACTGATCCAGCTTGGCGCGCGCCTGCAGCTGCTGGAGTCGGAAGTGTCGCTGTCGCGCGAGCGCCTGCTCAAGCTGTACAAGGAGCTCAAGGGCGTGTCGCCGCCAAAGGGCATGCTGCCGTTCTCCACCGACTGGTTCCTGACCTGGCAGCCGAACATCCACTCCTCGCTGTTCATCAACATCCACAAATTCCTGACCGAGCACGCCGGCGCCACCGGCATCGAGGCGGTCATGAAAGCGTACAAGCTGTACCTGGAACAAATGCCGCCGGAAGCGGGCGAGGAGCCGCTGCTGTCGCTGACCCGCGCCTGGACGCTGGTGCGCTTCTTCAGCGGCAAGATGCTGGAACTGGCGCCGTGCGGCAAATGCCAGGGCAAGTTCGTGGTCAACTGCATGGACCTGAACGGCAGCTATGTCTGCGGCCTGTGCCACATGCCCTCGCGCGCCGGCAAGACCAAGAAGGCCCGCGACGCCGACGTCCTGGCCGCGTGAGCCGGCCCGGCCCCGATCCCTACCTGCTGCGCATCGCCCGCGCGCCCGCCGTGCGGGCGCTGTTGATCCAATGCGGCGCCGCGCCGCTGACGCTGGCCATCATTTATGTGATGGCCAGTTGCCGTTTACCGGTCGATTACTGGAGCGTGGCCGCCGTGCAGGGCCTGCTGGCGGCCGGCCTGACCTGGAAGCTGGGCCTGGCCGCGTGGTGGCGCCCGATCCAGCTGCTGTTTCCGGCCGCGCTGCTGGCCGCGCTGGCGCTGCAACTGCCGCCGTGGCTGTTCCTGGTCGCCTTCCTGATTTTGCTCGGCCTGTACTGGTCGACCTTCCGCACTCAGGTGCCGTACTACCCGTCGCACCCGGCGGTGTGGGATGCGGTACGTCAAATTCTGCCGCCGCCGGCGGCCGACGGCGCGCCGCTGCGGGTGATCGACATCGGCAGCGGCCTGGGCGGACTGGTGCTGTACCTGGCGCGCCAGCGCCCGGACGCCGAATGCCACGGCATCGAGCTGGCGCCGCTGCCCTGGTTGTATAGTCGACTGCGCGCCGCCGTCACCGGCAGCCGCGCCCGCTTCACGCTGGGCGATTACGAAAAACTGGACTTCGGCCGCTACCGGCTGGTGTTCGCCTACCTGTCGCCGGCCGCCATGCCCGGCCTGTGGCGCAAGGCGGCGGCCGAAATGCGGCCCGGCGCCATGCTGGCCAGCTACGAATTTGCTATCGACGCCCGGGCGCCGGACCGCACCATCCACGCCACAGCAAGCGAGGATGCCCTCTACATATGGTACTTTTAAGCATCATTTGGCGTTATTCTCTTGCCCGCTCCCCCCTAGTCACGCTATTGTAGTTCTACATGTAAATTTATTGAAATCGGGCGATTGTTAGGTATGATACCGCCCGTTTTCATACCGGGGAGTCTGGGCACTTGTTAGTCATAATTGGATATGTGGTGGTCTGCGTCGGCGTGTTCGGCGGCTTCGCCATGAACGGCGGGCATCTGGCCGCGCTGCTGCAGCCGCTCGAGCTGGTGATGATCGGCGGCGGCGCGCTCGGCGCCTTCCTGGTCGGGAACAACGGCAAGGCGCTCAAGGCCACCCTGGCCGCGATCCCGACCCTGTTCAAGGGCTCGCGCTACACCAAGGACCTGTACATGGAGCTGATGTCGCTGCTGTTCGACGTGTTGTCCAAGGTGCGCAAGGAAGGCCTGATGTCGATCGAGGGCGACATCGACAGCCCCGAGCAGAGCCCGCTGTTCAGCAAGTATCCGAGCGTGCTGGAGGACCACCACATCGTCGAGTTCATGACCGACTACCTGCGCCTGATGGTGTCCGGTAATATGGATGCGTTCCAGATCGAGAACCTGATGGACAACGAGATCGAGACCCACCACCACGAGCACGCCGTGCCGGCGCACGCGATCGCCAAGCTGGGCGACGGCATGCCGGCGTTCGGCATCGTGGCCGCGGTGATGGGCGTGGTGCATACGATGGAATCGGTGGGCCTGCCGCCGGCCGAGCTGGGCATCCTGATCGCGCACGCGCTGGTCGGCACCTTCCTCGGCATTTTGCTGGCCTACGGCTTTGTCGGTCCGCTGGCCAGCCTGCTGGAACAAAAGCTGGACGAATCGACCAAGATGTACCAGTGCGTGAAGGTCACGCTGCTGGCCAGCCTGAACGGCTACGCGCCGGCGCTGGCGGTGGAGTTCGGCCGCAAGGTCCTGTACTCGACCGAGCGCCCCAGCTTCGCCGAGCTGGAGGATCATATTAAGAAATCGAAGTCCAAGTGAGCGCGCGCGTGACAGGCGGCGCCGTGGCAACCATAAGGAAGCATCATGGCTGAAGAGGGCTTGCGGCCGATTATCGTCAAGCGCATCAAGAAGGGCGGCGGCGGCCACCATGGCGGCGCCTGGAAGATCGCGTACGCCGACTTCGTGACGGCGATGATGGCCTTCTTCCTCCTGATGTGGCTGCTCGGCTCGACCACCAAGGGCGACTTGAACGGCATCTCGGAATACTTCAAGACGCCGCTCAAGGTGGCCATGCAGGGCGGCTCGGGCAGCGGCGACAGCTCGTCGGTGATCCCGGGCGGCGGCAAGGACCTGACCCGGCGCGACGGCCAGGTCAAGGCCAGCGACGACCCGCAGATCAAGAAGACGTTTAATCTGACCGCGGCCAAGGCCGCGCTGGAGGCCGAGGAAAACCAGCGCCTCAAGGCGCTCAAGCAAAAGATCGAGGCGCAGATCGAGGCCAACCCGCTGCTCAAGAAATACAAGGACCAGCTGCTGCTCGACATCACCAGCGAGGGCCTGCGGATCCAGATCGTCGACGAGCAGAACCGGCCGATGTTCGCGCTGGCCAAGGCCGAGCTGCAACCGTACACGCGCGAGATCCTGCACGCGATCGGCTTCGTGCTGAACGACGTGCCCAACAAGATCGGCCTGTCCGGCCACACCGACTCGACGCCGTACCTGAGCGACGCCGGCTACAGCAACTGGGAACTGTCGGCCGACCGCGCCAACGCCTCGCGGCGCGAGCTGATCGCCGGCGGCATGGCCGACAACAAGGTGCTGCGGGTGGTGGGGCTGGCCTCGGCCGCCCACCTGGACAAGGCCGATCCGTTCAACCCGATCAACCGCCGCATCAGCATCATCGTAATGAACAAGCGCACCGAGGAAAACGTGATGCGCGACGGCGCCCGCCAGCTGGAGGTGGACGCCGAAGAAGGCCAGGCGCCGGCGGCTGGCGCGGCGCCCGCGCCGTCCGGCCCGCCGGTGCGCAAATAAAGCAGGTGACGAGACTGTTATGACGAGAAAAAAAATCCTGGGCTCCCATGTCAAGCGCCTGCTGTCGGGCGTGTCCGACCATGGGCGCAAGCATCTGACCGAAGTCGAGACCGACCTGATCCAGACCGGCCTGCTGCTGGAGGAGGCCATTGAAAAGCTGTCCTTCAACTTCATGGCCATCCACCAGGCGGTCGAAGCCGAGCAGGCCACGATCCGGCTGCTGCTGGACGGCGGCACCGCCACGCCCGAACAACGGGCCCAGCTTGAAGCGCTGCAGGGCCAGGTGGGCGGCTATGTCAACGCCGCCATCACCAGCCTGCAGTTCCAGGACATGACCAGCCAGCTGCTGGACCGCACGCTCAAGCGCGTGACCGGCCTGCGCGAGTTCCTCGGCACGCTGGGCGCGCACGGCGCCGAAATGCTGCCCGAGAGCGACAACGACGAGATCGTCGCGCTGCTGGGCAAGGTCAGCATGGCGCTGGCGATCCAGAGCCTGGAGTTGCGCAGTGTGCTGCGCAAGGCCGTCAGTCAACAACACCTGGAGAGCGGCGACATCGAACTGTTCTGAACGCCGCGACCTACCGATTGAACTACCCGGACGCCCACGTCCCGCATTTAATGAGTGAGAGCAAAGATGGCCAAGACAATACTTGCAGTTGATGATTCCAGTTCCCTGCGCCAGATGGTCGCCTTCAGCCTGAAGGCGGCCGGCTACCTGGTGGTGGAGGCGGTGGACGGTCAGGACGGCCTGGAAAAGGCCAAGCTGCAGGGCGTGGACCTGGTGCTGACCGACCAGAACATGCCGCGCATGGACGGCTTGCAGCTGATCAAGCTGCTGCGCGAGCTGCCGGCCTACCAGAAGACCCCGATCCTGATGCTGACCACCGAATCGTCCGACGAGATGAAAGCCAAGGGCCGCGCCGCCGGCGCCAACGGCTGGCTGGTCAAGCCCTTCGATCCCCAGCGGCTCATCGAGGTGGTGAAGAAGGTCATCGGCTGATAAGGCGCGTGCAATGATGCTGAGCGAAACTTACGGAGTATCCCCATGACCATCGATATAAGCCAGTTCTTCCAGGTCTTTTTCGATGAGGCCGAGGAGCTGCTGGCTGAAATGGAGCGCCTGCTGCTGGCCGTCGACGTCGACCGTCCCGACCCCGAGGACCTCAACGCGATCTTCCGCACCGCCCATTCCGTCAAGGGCGGCGCCTCCACGTTCGGCGTGACCGACATGACCGAGGTGACCCACATCCTGGAAACCTTGCTCGACCGCGTGCGCAAGGGCGAGATGGCGCTGACCTCGGAGCACGTGGACGCCTTCCTGGCGGCCAAGGACATCCTCAAGATGCAGCTGGACGGCCACCGCCACGGCGGCACGGTCGACCAGGACGCGGTGGGCGACGTGCGCATGATGCTGCAGTCGCTGGCGCAGGACGTGCCGCTGACCGCGCTGTCGCCGGTGGCGCCGTCGTTCCACGCGGCCGAGGCCAAGGTGGTGGACCACAGCGGTGGCCGCCGCTACCGGCTCGAGCTGCCGGCCATGGTGCACCGCGAGGTCACCGCGCTGGGTGCCGAGCTGGGCCTGATGGGCCATGTGTCGATCACCCCGCTGGACAAGGACCGCAACGCCATGGTGGTCACCACCCACGAGAGCCTGGACGACATCATCGCCATCTGCTCCTTCGTGCTGAACCCGGACGACATGGTGGTGACCGAGTTGCCGGCGCTGGACGCCCGGCAGGCCAAGCTGGAGAACGCCGAGCGCGCGAAGGTCGAGCAGGACCTGGGCTACGGCTTCTTTGACGAGACCGAGCTGCATCCGGCGCAGGCCGGCGGCGGCGAGGGCTATGGCTTCTTCCAGCCGCTCGACCAGATCCGCGCCGACGCCCAGGCCGGCAGCGAGGACGCGCAAGGCTACGGCTTCTTCCAGCCCGTCGAGCAGATCCGCGCGGCGGCCGGCATCGTGATCGAGGCGCCGGCCGCGCAGCAGCACGCCGCGGCCGAGGAGGAAAAGAAGGCCGCCAAGAAGGAAGAGAAGGCCGCCGCCGGCCCCGGCGCCGAGTCGTCGTCGATCCGCGTGTCGATCGAGAAGGTCGACCAGCTGATCAACCTGGTGGGCGAGCTGGTCATCACGCAGGCGATGATCGAGCAGCGCGTCGACACGCTGGACCCGATGGTGCACGAGCGCTTATTGAACAGCGTCAGCCAGCTGACCCGCAACACCCGCGACCTGCAGGAAGCGGTGATGTCGATCCGCATGATGCCGATGGACTTCGTGTTCTCGCGCTTCCCGCGCATGGTGCGCGACCTGGCGGCCAAGCTGGGCAAGAAGGTCGACTTCATCACCAACGGCGCCGCGACCGAGCTGGACAAGGGCCTGATCGAGCGCATCGTCGACCCGCTGACCCACCTGGTGCGCAACTCGATCGACCACGGCATCGAGATGCCCGAGGTGCGCCGCGCCGGCGGCAAGAGCGACGCCGGGCGCTTGTTCCTGTCGGCCTCCCACCAGGGCGGCAACATCATCATCGAGGTGTCGGACGATGGCGGCGGCCTGAACCGGGAGAAGATCCTGGCCAAGGCCCAGCAGAGCGGCCTGCCGCTGTCCGAGAACATGAGCGACGCCGAGGTGTGGCAACTGATCTTCGCGCCCGGCTTCTCCACCGCCGAGCAGGTGACCGACGTGTCGGGCCGCGGCGTCGGCATGGATGTCGTCAAGCGCAACATCACCGCGATGGGCGGGGTGGTCGACATCCGCTCGGCCAAGGGCTTCGGCACCACCATCTCGATCTCGCTGCCGCTGACGCTGGCGATCCTGGACGGCATGTCGATCCGGGTCGGCGAGGAGGTCTACATCCTGCCGCTGGGCTTTGTGATCGAATCGCTGCAGCCGGCGCCGGAGGACGTCAAGGAAATCTCCGGCAAGGGCCGGGTGGTCAAGGTGCGCGGCGAATACCTGCCGCTGGTGCCGCTGTACCAGATGTTCGGCATCACGCCGCGCTTCACCGACCCCTGCCAGGGCATCGTGGTCATCATCGAGACCGACGGCCGCAAGGCCGGCCTGTTCATCGACGACCTGGTCGGCCAGCAGCAGGTGGTGGTCAAGAACCTCGAATCGAACTACCGCAAGGTGGCCGGCATCTCCGGCGCCACCATCCTGGGCGATGGCGGCGTGTCGCTGATCCTCGACGTGGCCGCCCTGATCCGCTCGTCCCGTCAGCTCGCTGACGAACAGATATTTAGCTAACCCCACCAAGGAAACCATCATGGCAGACGTACTAACCAGCGGGGCCAACGAAATCGCCGGCCACGAATACCTGGCCTTCACGCTCGGCTCGGAGGAATACGGCATCGACATCCTCAAGGTGCAGGAGATCCGTGGCTACGAGACCGTCACCCGCATCGCCAACGCGCCCGAGTTCATCAAGGGCGTGATCAACCTGCGCGGCATCATCATCCCGGTGGTCGACATGCGCATCAAGTTCAAGCTGGGCGAGCCGGTGTACGACCAGTTCACCGTGGTCATCATCCTCAACATCAACGGCCGCATCGTCGGCATGGTGGTGGACTCGGTGTCGGACGTGACCACGCTCACGCCCGAGCAGGTCAAGCCGGCGCCGGAAATGGGCACCGCCTTCAGTTCCGACTACATGATTGGACTGGGCACCATTGATGAGCGTATGCTGATCCTGGTGAACATCGACAAACTGATGTCGAGCGCCGAGATGGGTCTGATGGAACAGCTGGCGGCCTAACCCACGCCCCGGCAAGCAGCCACGGCAGCGCCCAACAGAGTGCGCGCCTGTCACCTACACAATAACGGGGTCCGCGAGCAGTACCCGGCGGACAAGCACAGACAGCATAGGGGAGAAAACAACATGAATTTACGCGACTTCAAAATCGGCTCACGGCTGCGCCTTGGTTTCGGCGCCATCCTGGCGATCCTGGTGGTGATGGTCCTGATGACCAATTACCTCAACTACAGCAACAAGGGCAAGCTCACGCGCGGCCTGGAGCTGTCGACCCAGAAGAACCTGCAGGCCGGCGCCATGAAAAGCGCGATGCTGGAAACCGGCATCGCGATGCGCAACATCGGCCTGCAGTCGGACGTCAGCCTGATGCAGAAGGAAGAGCAGAAGGTCAAGGACCAGCGCGCCCGCTATGAAAAAGCCCAGGCCGACCTGAAGGCGCTCGGCCTGAACGACAACGAGAAGAAGGCGCTGGCCGACATCGCCGCGCTGGACGCCGACGTCGACAAGGCCTTCAAGGAAGCCATCGGCCAGGTGCTGGCGTTCAACAGCGAGGGCGCGGCCAAGGTCATCTCCGGCCGCATCGATCCGCTCAACCAGCAGACGCTGGCGCTGATCAACAAGCTGGTCGACATGCAGCAGGCCGCCGCGCGCGACGTGATGGACAGCTCGGTCACGGCCGACCGCAGCCTGATGATGATGCTGTTCCTGCTGGGCGCGGTCGCGGTGGCGATCGGCGTGGCCTGCGCGGTGGTGATCACCCGCTCGATCACGGTGCCGCTGTCGGGCGCGGTCGAGGTGGCGCAGAAGGTGGCGGCCGGCGAGCTGACCTCGCAGGTGCACGTCGAAGGCAAGGACGAGACCAGCGAGCTGCTGCAGGCGCTCAAGGACATGAACGACAGCCTGGCCAAGACGGTCGGCGACGTGCGCAGCGGCACCGACCTGATCTCGACCGCCTCGCAGGAAATCGCCTCGGGCAACGCCGACCTGTCGGCCCGCACCGAGTCGCAGGCCAGCTCGCTGGAGGAAACCGCCTCGTCGATGGAGGAACTGACCTCCACCGTCAAGCAGAACGCCGACAACGCGCGCCAGGCCAACCAGCTGGCCGTGACCGCCTCGTCGGTGGCGGAGAAGGGCGGCACCGTGGTGGCGCAGGTGGTCGAGACCATGGGCTCGATCAAGGCCAGCTCCAGCAAGATCGTCGACATCATCGGCGTGATCGACGGCATCGCCTTCCAGACCAACATCCTGGCGCTGAACGCGGCGGTCGAGGCGGCCCGGGCGGGCGAGCAGGGCCGCGGCTTCGCGGTGGTGGCCTCCGAGGTGCGCAACCTGGCGCAGCGCTCGGCCGGCGCCGCCAAGGAAATCAAGGAACTGATCGGCGACTCGGTCGACAAGGTCGACGCCGGCAGCAAGCTGGTCGACGAGGCCGGCCAGACCATGGGCCTGATCGTCACCTCGATCCGCCAGGTGGCCGACATCATGGGCGAGATCACCGCCGCCACCCAGGAACAGAGCAACGGCATCGAGGAAGTCAACCAGGCCATCACCCAGATGGACGAGATGACCCAGCAGAACGCCGCGCTGGTGGAGGAGGCCGCCGCGGCGGCCGAGAGCATGCAGGAACAGGCCGAGATGCTGGCCCAGGCGGTCAGCATCTTCAAGCTGTCGAACGACCAGGTGCGCCGTCCGGCCCCGGCCATGCCGGCCCCGCGTCCAACGCCGGCCGTGACCTCCCGCCCGGCCACGGCCGCCGCGCCGCGTCCGGCCGTGGCCGCCAAGCCGGCCGCGCCGAAGAAGCTGGCTCCCGCCGCGCCGGCCGCCGGCGACGAGTGGGAAGAGTTTTAATCAAGCTGTACCACGCCGTTCCCGCCCGCGCGGGAACGGCGGTGGCGTGGGCATTGTTAGTAGTGATAGATAAGAGGTTTAACATATGCCGCATACCAAAGACACCGTCAAAGAGTTTGACTTCAACGCCAAGGACTTCGAACGCGTCCGCGGCCTGATCTACAAACGGGCCGGCATCTCGCTGGCCGACAGCAAGCAGGAGATGGTGTACAGCCGCCTGGCGCGGCGCCTGCGGGCCACCGGCATCGGCTCCTTCGGCAAGTACCTGGACGACCTCGAGGCCGGCCGCCTGGGCGAGGAGTGGGAATCGTTCACCAACGCCCTGACCACCAACCTGACCTCGTTCTTCCGCGAGGCGCACCACTTCCCGCTGCTGGCCGAGCACATCAAGCACAAGCGCGAGCCGATCACCATCTGGTGCTCGGCCAGCTCGACCGGCGAGGAGCCGTATTCGATCGCCATGACCGTGTGCGAGGCGTTCAACACGCTCACCCCCAACTGCCACATCATCGCCACCGACATCGACACCAATGTGCTGGCCACGGCCGCCAACGGGGTCTACACGATGGACCGGCTGGACAAGATGTCGCCCGAGCGCTCGCGCCGCTTTTTCCTCAAGGGCAAGGGCGACCGCGAGGGCATGGCGCGCGTGCGCCCCGAATTGCGCAACATGATCACCTTCAAGCAGCTCAACCTGCTGGCCGACAGCTGGCCCATCAGCGGCCCGTTCGACGTGATCTTTTGCCGCAACGTGATGATTTACTTTGACAAGGCCACGCAGCGCAAGATCCTGTCGCGCTTTGTCCCATTGATGAAACCGGACGCCCTGCTGTTCGCGGGCCACTCGGAGAATTTCCTCTACGTGTCGGAGTCGCTCAAACTACGCGGCAAGACGGTGTACGAGCTGGACGATCAACACCGTGGCGCTGCCCTCAAGGCAACGCAACGTACATGAGAGTAAACCATGGACCTCGAACAATTTGCCACGAACGTGTATTACGACAGGACGTTCGACTGTGAAGCCGCCAAGATCCTGCCGGGCGAGTACTACTTCACCAACAAGGACATGTTGATCGTGACCGTGCTGGGCTCCTGCGTGTCGGCCTGCATCCGCGACCGCGTGACCGGCCTGGGCGGCATGAACCACTTCATGCTGCCCGACGGCGGCAGCGACACCAACAGCCCGGTGTCGGCCTCGGCCCGCTACGGCACCTACGCGATGGAGATCCTGATCAACGACCTGCTCAAGGCCGGCGCCAAGCGCGAGAACATGGAGGCCAAGGTGTTTGGCGGCGGCGCCGTGCTCAAGGGCTTCACCGCCATCAACGTCGGCGAACGCAACGCGGCCTTCGTGCTGAACTTCCTCAAGGTCGAGAAGATCCGCGTGGTGGCCGAGGACTTGAACGACATCCACCCGCGCAAGGTGTACTTCTTCCCGCGCACCGGCAAGGTGCTGGTCAAGAAGCTGATGCAGACCCACAACGACACCCTGGCCAAGCGCGAGATCGAATACGCCAGCCGCCTCAAGGTGGCGCCGGTGGGCGGCGAGATCGACCTGTTTTAATAGTGTTAGCGATAATGATAGTGGGCCTTTTGCCCGGAAAGTAGCATTTTATTATGAAGATCAAAGTCCTGATCGTCGACGACTCCGCGCTGATCCGCAGCGTGATGAGCGAGATCATCAACAGCCAGCCCGACATGGAAGTGGTGGGCACGGCCCCCGATCCGCTGGTCGCGCGCGAGCTGATCAAGCAGACCAACCCCGACGTGCTGACCCTGGACGTCGAGATGCCCAAGATGGACGGCCTCGACTTCCTGGAAAAGCTGATGCGCCTGCGCCCGATGCCGGTGGTGATGGTGTCCTCGCTGACCGAGCGCGGCTCGGAGATCACCATGCGCGCGCTGGAGCTGGGCGCGGTGGACTTCGTCACCAAGCCGAAGATCTCGATCCAGGCCGGCATGCGCGAGTACACCGAGCTGATCACCGACAAGATCCGCGCCGCCTCCAAGGCGCGGGTGCGGGCCCGCACCTTGCCGCAGCCGGGCGCCGAGGGCCAGGCGCCGCTGCCGCAGCTGCGCAATCCGCTGACCTCGTCGGAAAAGCTGATCATCATCGGCGCCTCCACCGGCGGCACCGAGGCGATCCGCGAATTCCTGATGCAGATGCCGTCCGACTGCCCCGGCATCCTGATCACCCAGCACATGCCGGAAGGCTTCACCCGCTCGTTCGCCAAGCGCCTCGATTCGCTGTGCAAGATCTCGGTGCAGGAAGCGGCCGGCAACGAGCGGGTGCTGCCCGGCCACGCCTACATCGCGCCCGGCCACTCGCACCTGTACCTGACCCGCAGCGGCGCCAACTACATGACCAAGATCGACCAGGCCGAGCCGGTCAACCGCCACCGGCCGTCGGTGGATGTGCTGTTCCGTTCGGCCGCCCAGTGCGCCGGCAAGAACGCGGTCGGCGTGATCCTGACCGGCATGGGCAAGGACGGCGCGGCCGGCATGCTGGAGATGAAGCAGGCCGGGGCGTATAATTTCGCCCAGGACGAGGCCAGCTGCGTGGTGTTCGGCATGCCGCGCGAGGCGATCGCGGTCGGCGCCGCCCACGAGGTGGGGGCGCTGCAGGCGCTGCCGGGCATGGTGCTGGGCTACCTGGCGGCCCACGGCATGCGCGCTTTGCGGGTATAAAAAGCATTAAATCGTCAAGTGTGACGTTTTACTGCTACTTTGTTCGCCTTCAAGCAACGAAAATGCTATCCTACAACTTGCTGGCAATTGCAGATACTATTAACAACCGCGTAGAGAAACAACGGAGTAATTCATGGCTGATCCAAAGATGAAATTTTTAGTCGTTGACGATTTTTCGACGATGCGCCGCATCGTCCGGAATCTGTTAAAAGAACTGGGTTATGCCAATGTCGACGAGGCCGAAGACGGCGTGATGGCGCTGGCGAAGCTGCGTGCCGAATCGTTCGACTTCGTCGTGTCCGACTGGAACATGCCGAACATGGACGGCTTGACGATGTTGCAAAACATCCGTGCCGATCCCGCGCTGGCCAAGCTGCCGGTGTTGATGGTGACCGCCGAAGCCAAGAAGGAAAACATCATCGCGGCGGCCCAGGCCGGCGCCAATGGTTACGTGGTCAAGCCGTTCACCGCCGCGACGCTGGATGAAAAGCTCAACAAGATCTTCGAGAAGCTCGGAGCTTGATGATGGTTGAGCAACAAGGCGGCGCCACCGCGGCTGCGGTGGAGCCGAACGAAGAGTTTTTGGCGCGCATCGGTCACATGACGCGCGCCCTGCATGAAAGCCTGCGCGGTCTGGGGCTGGATAAATTGATCGAAAAAGCGGCGTCCGACATCCCGGACGCCCGCGACCGGCTGGACTACGTGGCGCGCCTGAGCGAAGACGCGGCGCAAAAGGTGCTCAACGCCACCGACGCGGCCAGTCCCCTGCAGGACCAGATCGCTGGTGACGCCAGGCAGCTGAGCGCCTCGTGGAACGGCCTGCTGGCGGCCGGCGCCTCGGACGAGCAATGGCGCGCGCTGGCGCAGCAGACCGTGGCCGCGCTGGAGGGCGCCACCGCCGGCACCTCGCAGACCAAGGCGCACCTGATGGACATCATGATGGCGCAGGATTTCCAGGACTTGACGGGGCAGGTGATCAAGAAAGTCACCTCGATCGCGCAAAACCTGGAGAAGCAGCTGGTGCAGATGCTGATCGACTTCGCGCCTGACCAGATGAAGAAGGAAATCGACAACGGCTTGCTGAACGGACCGCAGATCGATCCGACCCGCGAGAACGTGGTGGCTGACCAGGAGCAGGTGGACGACTTGCTGGATAGTCTGGGCTTCTGATCTGTACCGGCCCGTTCGCCGCGGGCTTCCTCCGAGACGAGCATCATGCATCAGACCAATTTCATCGTCCGTGAGCCGCTGCTGGACCCCAAGCAGCGCGTGGTTGGGTATGAGCTCTGCTGGCAGCAGCAGGGGGCGGCGCCATCGTCGCCCGCCGCGCTGGAGGCGCTGCTGGACTTCGTGGCCGGCCAGGTGGTCGACGACGACGACAACTGGCTGCTGCGCGACAAAATCCTGTTTCTCGACGCGGTGCCGGCCATGCTGTCGGCCGACGCGCTGCACCGGCTGCCGCCGGAGCGCACCGTGCTCTCCCTCAAAACGGCCGAACTGGCCAATCCCGACACCCTGGCCGCCGTGCAAGGCTTGCGCGCGGGCGGCGTCGGCGTGCTGCTGCGCGAGGCCGACCTGGCCCGCATCGGCAGCCGCCTGCCGACCATCGCCTCGTACGTCGAGGTGCGCTTTTCCGGCGCCGACGTCGGCAGCCAGGCGCGCGCGTACGCCGCGCTCAAGCAGTCCAGCGTGGGCATGGTGGCGCGCCCGGTCAGCAACTGGGCCGACTTCGACGCCTGCGCGGCGCTGGGCCTGAACGCCTTTGTCGGCAAGCTGCACCTGACGCCGCGCCCCAGCACCAATTCCAAGGGTTTGAATCCGGCCCAGACCATCATCATGCAGCTGATGCAGATGGTGCGGCAGAACGCCGACATCGCCCAGTTGGAGGCCGTGCTCAAGCGCGATGCCACGCTGTCGTACAAGCTGCTGCGCTTCATCAACTCGGCCGGCTTCGGCGCCGGGCGCGAGATCCAGTCGCTGCGGCAGGCGCTGACCTTGCTGGGCTACACGCCACTGTACCGCTGGCTGACCCTGCTGCTGGCCACGGCCAGCACCTCGGGCTATTCGCCGGTGCTGCTGGAGACGGCGGTGGTGCGCGGCCGCCTGGCCGAGCTGCTGGCGCAGGCCGCGCTGGGCAAGAGCGAGGCGGAGAATGTGTTCGTGGCGGGTATGTTCTCGCTGCTGGACCGGCTGCTGGGCATCACCATGCAGGAGGTGCTGGCCAACATCCAGCTGTCCGACGACGTGGTGGCCGCGCTGCTCACGCGCAGCGGCAAGTACGGGCCGTTCCTGGCGCTGGCCGAGGCCTGCGAACTCAGTTCCGACCTGGTGGCCTCGCTGGCGGCCGGGCTCAAGCTGGCGCCCGAGGACGTCAACCGCGCCCACCTCTCCGCGCTGGCCTGGGCGCAAAACGTCGCCGCCTGATCCGTCTCAAGCGGCGCGCGTGCGCGCGTTGACAGGGCAGGTTGCGGGGCGGATCATCGGCCTATGAACTCCAATGCCGACAAAGACTATATCGATGCCAAGGTGGAGGGCCTCGACGCCAGGCTGGCTGCCGTCAGCGGCACGAGTGACGCCAGGTTCGGCGCGGTTGATGCCCGCTTCGACGCCACCGATGCCAAGCTTGAAGCCATCATGGCGAAGATCGAGAGCGCTTTCCAGCGGGCCACCTCGCAGATGGTCAAATGGATGGTGGGCGTGCTGGCGGCGGGGATCACCATCGTCGTCACGGTGATGACCTTCATGCTGAACAACGCCATCCCCAAGGCGCAGCCGGTTGCGCCGGCCGCGCCGGCCGCCGCTGCGGTGCCGGCCGTGCTCATCCAGGTCACGCCGCAGGGCGTCACCGTGCAGCCATTGACACCGACGGCGCCTGCGGCCCCGCCGGTCAAGCCTTAGATTTCCAGATTGTCGATCAGGCGGGTCGAGCCCAGCTTGGCGGCGGCCAGCACCACCAGCGGCGTGCCTTGCGCCAGGTCGCCCGCGCTTGGCGGCTGCAGGTCGATGCGCTTGCGGATCGAGATGTAGTCCGGCTTCCAGCCGCGCTTGGCCAGGTCCTCCATCGCCTTATGCTCCAGCTGGAAAACGTCCAGATGGCCTGCGCGCACTTCGTTGGCGACAAAGTTCAGGCTCTGGTACAGCGCCGGCGCCTCGGCACGCTCGGCCGGCGACAAATACATATTGCGCGACGACAGCGCCAGGCCGTCGTCGGCGCGGTAGGTCTCGGCCGCGATGATCTCGGTCGGCAGCGCGAACTGGCGGCTCATGTTACGCACGATCATCAGCTGCTGGTAATCCTTCTTGCCGAACACGGCCACGCGCGGCTGCACGCACGAGAACAGCTTGAGCACCACGGTGGTCACGCCGGTGAAGAAGCCGGGACGGAACTCGCCCTCCAGCGTGTTGCCCAGGTCGTCCGGCGGACGCACGCGGAATTCCTGCGGCTCCGGGTACAGGTCCTTTTCGGTCGGCGCGAACAGCACGTACACGCCTTCCTTCTCCAGCTTCTCGACGTCGGCCTGGAAGGTGCGCGGGTATTTGTCGAAGTCCTCGTTCGGGCCGAACTGCAGGCGGTTGACGAAGATCGACGCCACCACCGGGTCGCCGTGCTTGCGCGCCAGGCGCATCAGGGACAGGTGGCCCTCGTGCAGATTGCCCATGGTCGGGACGAAGGCGGTGCGCAGTTGGCCGCTGAGTTGGTCGCGCAGTTCTTCAATGGAAGTGATGATTTTCATGGTCGCTATGGGCGTAATGGGAATGGGTGGGGCGCCGTTCAGGCCGGCGAATACGCCAGCCGCACGTAGATCGGCGCGAACGGCTCGGCCTGGGTAATTTCGATCAGGGTTTCCTTGGCCAGCTCCAGCAGCGCGACGAAGTTCACCACCACCACCGGCACGCCGCCGGCGATGTCGAACAGGTCGGCGAACTCGACGAAGCGGCTCGATTGCAGGCGCCGCAGGATGCCGGTCATGTGCTCGCGCACCGACAGTTCCTCGCGGCTGATCTTGTGGTGCTGGGTCAGCTTGGCGCGCTTCATCACGTCCAGCCAGGCTTGCTGCAGGTCGATGGCCTCGACCTCGGGCCAGGTCGGCACCAGGCTTTGCTCGATGAAGATCTGGGTGCGCACGAAGTCGCGGTCCAGCTGCGGGATCGAGTTCAGGTCGTAGGCGGCCAGCTTGATCTGCTCGTATTCCAGCAGGCGGCGCACCAGCTCGGCGCGCGGGTCGTCGCTCTCGATGTCGAGCTCGGACGGACGCTGCGGCAGCAGCATGCGCGACTTGATTTCGATCAGCATGGCCGCCATCAGCAGGTACTCGGCGGCCAGTTCCAGGTTGGACAGGCGGATCTGGTCGACATATTTCAGGTATTGCAGCGTCAGCTGCGCCATCGGGATGTCGAGGATGTTGAAGTTTTGCTTGCGGATCAGGTAGAGCAGCAAGTCCAGCGGACCTTCGAAGGCGTCGAGGAAGATTTCCAGCGCGTCCGGCGGAATGTACAGGTCGTTGGGCAGCTTGAGCAGCGGCTCGCCGTACAGGCGGGCGAGGGCGGCCACTTCGGTGGTGACGGCGGCCGCCTCGGCGGCGGCTGCGTCGGCCACGGCATCGGTCACGGCGGCGGCGTCGGCCAGCTCCGGCGACAGTGGCGCCGCCACGCCGGCGAGTTCGCCGTCGCTTGCTGGCGGCTGCACTTCAGCCGTATCGTCTGGCAACATCCTTGCCGCCCTGAATGCTTAGACCTTGTTCTGGTAGACGTAGGCTTGTTGCTTGATGGCCGATTTCATCTGGCGCTCCTGCTCGTCCAGCGATACCGGCGGACGGTCCCACAGCAGGGCGCGGCCCTGTTGCTGGCCAGCTTCCATGCCCGGATTCTTTTCCTTGAGCGCCTTGATGAACAGGGTGTGCTCGGATTCGTACATCGAATGTTGTTTGGAGAGTTTCATATTTTTCAAGTGGGTGGATCAGCAACGGCTATTTTACCGCGCCGCAGCAGCCGGACGCCAATCCTATCGGTGGCCGCCAGCGAGAAATGGCGGAATCGGCTATGCTTAAGTTGCAATATTGCATAGTTTCCCCGATAAAACCCCCGATGAGCACCCGCCTGACGCCCCGCACCGTTTTCCTGCTGACCCTGCCGCCGCTGCTATGGGCCGGCAATTCCATCGTCGGCCGGCTGGTGCACGACCAGCTGCCGCCGGTGCTGTTGAACCTGTTGCGCTGGGTGCTGGCGGGCGCCATCCTGCTGCCGCTGGCCGGGCCGGTGTTCTCGCGTGGGGCCGGCATGTGGCGCTACTGGAAACAATACGCGATGCTGGGCCTGCTCGGCATCGGCCTGTACAACACGCTGCAATACATGGCGCTGCAAACCTCGACCCCGATCAACGTCACGCTGGTGGCGTCCGGCATGCCGGTGTGGATGATGCTGACCGGCTGGCTGTTCTTCGGCGTGCCGGTCAGCCGGCGCCAGATGGCCGGCGCCGTGCTGTCGATCGCCGGCGTGCTGCTGGTGCTGGCGCGCGGCGAGTGGCGCCACGTGCTGGAGCTGCGGCTGGTGGCGGGCGACCTGTTCATGATCCTGGCCACCATCGCCTGGTCGCTCTACAGCTGGCTGCTGACGCGGGCCCGTGAACCGGCCGCGCTGCGCGCCGACTGGGCCGGCTTCCTGCTGGCGCAGGTGGCGTTCGGCGTACTGTGGTCGGGCGGCTTCGCGCTGGGCGAACAGGCGCTGGGCGCCCAGCAGGTGCAGTGGAGCTGGACGCTGGCGGCCGCGCTGGCCTACGTGGCGGCCGGGCCGGGCGTGATCGCCTTCCGCTGCTGGGGCGCGGGCGTGCAGGCGGCGGGACCGGCGATCGGCGCCTTCTTCGTCAACCTGACGCCGCTGTTCACGGCCGTGCTGTCGGCCGCCTTCCTGGGCGACGCGCCACACGGCTACCACGTGGCCGCGTTCGCGCTGATTGTCGGCGGCATCGTGGTGTCGGCGCGGCGCTAGCTGAAACGTTGACGGAGCGTAACAAACTGCTTGCCGGGCCACTTTACACTGCAGCTTCGCCATCTTTCTTGGGAGCGACAGCATGTGGCACAGCGCATACACCACCACTGGCATTCTGGCGGCAGCGGCCCTGATCGGCGCCGCCACGCCTACCCACGCGGCACCCGCCGAGCCCAGCCTGCGGGACGCACTGGCGCCCGGGCTGCTGGGCCTTTATCCCACCGAACGGTTCAAGCTGGCCACCGCCCGCTGCCAGGACTGCGCGGCGCCCGAGCAGGCGCTGTGGTACTTCAACGATGACAT
Source organism: Duganella caerulea (assembly GCF_040362985.1). NCBI lineage: Bacteria > Pseudomonadati > Pseudomonadota > Betaproteobacteria > Burkholderiales > Oxalobacteraceae > Duganella > Duganella caerulea. Next base: position 726,524 of record NZ_BPWJ01000002.1, read on the forward strand.
GATCGCCGTGGCGAAGACCGACCCGGCCGGCTACGCGCCCCGGCTGCGGGCGCAGGAAGACGTCCTGGCATGGATGATCAGCGGGCGCGGGCGCCCGCGCGACCAGCCGCCGCCGCTGGTGTGGATAGGCTCGCCGCATGTGGCCGAGGGCCGCCTGGGCGCGGACGCGCGGCTGGCGCGGGCCGACGGCGCGGCCTCGCTGGCGGTCGAGCTGACGCCCAAATTGTCCACCAACCGTTCCTATGTCGATCCCGCCAGCCTGACGTTCTTTGCCGGCGGCGACGTCAAGGCGCGCGGCGCGCTGACCGAGGAGCGCTTCGTGGTGCGCACGCTGTGGCCCAAGCGTTACGCCATCGGCGCGGCGGCGCCCAGCCAGCCGCTGGCCGGCGGCGAGACGGTCGAAAGCCTGGTGCGCGCCGCGCATGGCGGCGCCACCGCGCCATTCGACAGCCGCACCTTGTGGCGGCGCGACGGCGGCCGCGCGCCGCTGCCGCTGGCCGGCAGGCCGGTGCTGGCCTTCATGCTCAACGGCGCGCAGGGCGACGACGATGAATCCTACGGCGGCCACTTCGCCGTCGCCACCGGCCGCTTCGGCCCGGCCGGCGAGTGGGACAACTGGCTGGTGAACAATTTCTACAGCCTGGCCTCGATCAGCGAAAAAGGCATCGTCGCCTCGATCCTGCCGATGGACGCCTACATGGGTGACCTCAACAGCGGCCAGGCCTGGTACAGGCCGTCCTACATGCTGGTGGCCGTGCTGAAGGACCAGCGCGCGCCGGCCTTGTACCAGGAGGCGATCAGCCGGGTGTTCAACCATTTCTACCGGCAGGATTTCCACTACCGCCACGCCAGCACCAACTGCGCCGGCATCAACGTTGAAACGCTGCGCACGCTGGGCTGGAAGATCCCGCGCGTGGGCGGCGAAAGTCCGCTGAAGGCGGCGGTGGCCTTGCCGTACATGGCCTTCAAAGAGGTCAGCCTCGCCAGCGGGCAGAGCGCCTACGACTACCTCAAGACCGAGCGCACCGAGCTGCTGCCCTTCGTGGCCTTCAACACCATCGCCGAGGACTTGCTGACGCGCCTGGCCGTGCCGGGCCGCGCCGGCAGCGAGCAGCTGGAGGCGCAACTCGGCCAGGATCTGGAAGCGCTGCTGTTCGTGCGGATACCGCAGTTCCCGTCGTCGCGCGCGTTTGGCAGCGAGCCGGTGATGTCGCTGCATGAATACCAGCAGCGCGCGCCGGCCAATCACGCGGACTGGAAGATCGTCCCGGTGGCGCCGCGCGGGCTGCCGGCCTCGTTCCGCGACGCCGCCGCGCCGAGCGAACGCAAGCCGCCGTCGGTGCTGGCGACCTGGCTGTGGTTCGGCTTTGCGGCAGTGGCGGCGGCTGCGCTGGTGGCGCGCCTGCGCCGCCGTCCGCCGCCGCAGTAGCCGCACTGGCGGCACGCCTGTGCCGCCGCCGCCGGCCACCGCAGTAGCCGCGCTGGATCAGGCCCGGACTGTCGCCGGACCCCGTCGCAGTAGTCGCACAGGTGGCGCGGACGCGCTACGGCCGCCGTGGCAGTTGCGCGCTAGTCGCCCGCCGCTTCCTTCAGCGCGTCGATGAACACGCGCACCTTTTGCGGCAGGTGCGGCGTGGCCGGGAACACCGCGTGGATGTCGCCCTCCGGCAGCGACCACTCGGGCAGCAGCCGCACCAGGCGGCCGGCCGCCACGTCCTCCTTCACCGAGAACCAGGTCGCGCGCAGCACGCCGTCGCCGGCCAGCGCGGCGGCGCGGCAGGCGGGGGCGGTGTTGGTCGAGAACACGATGTTACGCATCCTGACCTCGTTGTGATTGCCGGCATGATCCACCAGCGTGAAGACGTTGGGCTGGCGCAGCACCGTCAACGAAATATACGGTAGCGGCGCCAGCGCCTGCGGATCGGCCGACATGCCGTGGCGGGCCACGAAATCCGGACTGGCCACCAGCAGGCGCACCATGCGGCCAACGCGCGCCGCCATGTAGCCGGAATCGGCCAGCTTGCCCAGCCTGACCGTGACGTCGATGCCCTCGGCGATCAGATCGATCAGGCTGTCGCCGCACACCAGTTCGACCTTCAACGCCGGATAGCGCAGCCGCAGCCGCGACAGCACCGGCGCCACCACCATCACGCCGTAGTCGATGGGAGCCGCCACCCGCAGCGTGCCTTGCGGGACGGCGCGGCCGCTGCGCGCCTGTTCGATGGCCTGTTCGGCCTGCAGCAGCAGCTGACGGCTGGAATCGTAGAAGGCGCGACCGGCCTCGGTCAGCGACAGCTTGCGGGTCGAGCGCAGCAGAAGGGCGACGCCAACTTCGGCCTCCAGCAGCTGCATGTGCTTGCTGACCATGGACTTGGCCAGCCCCAGGCGCTCGGCGGCGGCCGTCAGCGAGCCGGCGTCCACCACGGCGACGAAGGTGATCAGGCGGTTCAGGTTGACGGTGCTTAAATCGGCCATGGCAGGGTGGGGAAGATGATTGTCCACCTAGAGTGAACTGAGTGTCCGGTTTTGTCCAGCTTATCGGCACGATTGTAGCTGAATATACTGGCCAGACTATTCAACGTCACAGGACATTCACCATGAAACTATACGGCTCCCTCCTTTCCGGCCACACCCACCGCGTGCGCCTGTTCCTCAGCCTGTTGAACTTGCCGTATGAATTCGTCCCGCTCGACATGCGCGCCGGCGAGAACCGCACGCCCGAGCATCTGGCGCGCAGCCCCTTCGGCGAAGTGCCGGTACTGGAAGACGGCGACGTGACCATCCCCGATTCGACCGCGATCCTGGTCTACCTGGCCTCGAAATACGACGACAGCGGCCGCTGGCTGCCGCGCGAACCGGTGGCGGCTGCCACGGTGCAGCGTTGGCTGTCCAACGCATCGGGCAAGATCGCCTACGGCCCGTGCGTGGCGCGGCTGGTGGTGGCGTTCGGCCTGCCGTTCGATCACGAGCGTGCCAAGGGCATCGCGGTGCGGCTGTTCGACGTGATGGAGGTCGAGCTGGCCGGCCGCCGCTTCGCGCTGGGCGAGCAGGCCAGCATCGCCGATGTCGCCGCGTTCAGCTACATCGAGCATGCGCCGGAAGGTGGCGTGTCGCTCAAGCCTTACCCGAACATCCGCGCCTGGCTGGCCAACGTGCGCGCGCTGCCGGGCTTCGTGCCGATGCAGGCCACCGTCTGCGGCCTGGCGCCCGAAACCATTTAAGCGGAGGCCATCATGAGCGTCTCGCCGTTCCATGCGGGTGAACTGGCCATCCAACAGCGGGTCGGCGTGCGCGAACAGATGGCTGGCGCCGGCAGTGCCGGTGTGCGCGATTACATGCCGGACCAGCATCGCCAGTTCTTCGGCGAGCTGCCGCTGTTCTTCCTCGGCGCGCTCGATGGGGCGGGGCAGCCGTGGGCTACCATGCTGGTCAACGACGCCGGTTTCATCTCGACGCCCGATGAGCGCACGCTGCGCGTCGACGGCGGCATGCTGGCGGGCGATCCGCTGCAAGGTCAGTTGCGCGTGGGCGCCCATATCGGCGGATTGGGACTGGTTCCCACCACGCGCCGGCGCAACCGCGTCAACGGTGTGATCGCCGCAATGGACGACGGCCGCATGCAGGTGGCTGTGACGCAGAGCTTCGGCAACTGCCCACAGTACATCCAGGACCGCGTGCAGACGCCGGTGCCTTCCGTGCCCACGCCGCAGGTGCTGCGCGCCGGTGCGTTGAGCGCGCAGGATCGCGAGTTGATCGCCCGCGCCGATACCTTTTTCATCGCCAGCGCCAACCTGGAGACCGAGGCGGGGCGCGGCGTGGATGTCTCGCATCGCGGCGGGCGGCCAGGCTTTGTGCGGATTGACGATGAGCGCACGCTGACGTCGCCAGAATTTGTCGGCAACTTCTTCTTCAACACGATGGGAAATCTGCTCGCCCATCCGCGCGCGGGCTTGCTGTTCATCGACTTCGAACGTGGCGACATGCTGCATGTGGCGGTGGAGGCGGAGATTATCTGGGAAGGCGCGCAGTTGCGGGCTTTCGCCGGCGCCGAGCAGCTGCTGCGTTTTCATGTGCGCGAGGTGGTGCGCAATGTGGGGGCGCTGCCGTTCCGCTGGAGCGAGCCGAAGCCGGCAGCGCAGGTGGCACGCACCGGCATTTGGGAAGAGGCGGACCGCGTATTGGAAGCGGCCGCGCTGACCAGCGCGTGGCGGCCCTATACCGTCGCCGAGGTGGTGCGCGAAAGTGCCACCGTGCAATCGTTTTATCTGGAGCCGGCCGATGGCATGGCGGTCGCCGCACATGTCCCGGGCCAGTTCATCTCGCTGCGCGCGCCGGCCGGTGGCGAAGGTGTGCCGCGCATCCGCAGCTACACGCTGTCCGACGCGCCAAATGGCCGGCGCTATCGCATCAGCGTCAAGCGCGACGGCGCTGTCTCCGGCTGGCTGCACGACCATCTGGTGCCGGGCGCGCGCGTCGAACTGCTGGGGCCTGGCGGTGATTTCGTCTTCGAGCGGGGCACGCGGCGCCCGGCGGTGCTGCTGTCGGCCGGCATCGGCATCACGCCGATGATCGCCATGCTGAATGGCCTGCTGGTGAACGGCAGCCGCACGCGGCACCGGCACGCCATCCACTTCTTCCACGGCGCGCGCAATCGCGACGAGCATGCATTTGCCGCGCACTTGCAGACGATGGCGGCTGGCCACCGCAACCTCAATGTCCACATACGCTACAGCGGCGCGGACGGTGAGGGCAGCGACATCGCCAATTGGCAGTCCAGCAGCGGCCGTATCGACGTCGATTGGCTGAAGACCCAGCTGCCATTCGACGACTACGATTTCTATCTGTGCGGTCCGGCGGCCTTCATGCAGCAAATGTACGACGGCTTGCGCGGCCTGAACGTGGCAGACGCGCGCATCCGCTTCGAGGCCTTCGGCCCGGCCAGCGTGCGCCGCGATGCCAAGCCGGCCGCCAATGCTGCCATCGGCGCAAGCGCGACCGCCGCCGCCAACGCGACCGCCGCTTTACATGCTGGCCCGCCGGTGCCGGTGCAGTTCGCTCAATCGGGCATGACGGCGCTGTGGGACGGCAGCGCGGACAGCCTGCTGGCGCTGGCCGAAGCCAAGGGCGTGCCAGCCGAATCAAGCTGCCGCTCGGGCCAGTGCGGCGCCTGCGCGGTTGGCTTGGTCGCAGGCGAGGTCGAATACACCCGTGCGTGCGCTGCGGAGATCGCACCGGGGCAGGTGCTGCTATGCTCCGCAGTTCCCGCCGCCGGCAGCGCGGCCATCACACTCGCACTGTAGTGTCGCGCGCATCGGGCGCCGGTCAGGAACAAGCGCCTATCAGGCACAAGCGCCGACCGGGGCCGCCACTGAACAGGGCCAGCCGCCGATCAGGGGCACGCGCCGATGACGTAATAGCCCGCCGCCGTCTGCGCCAGCATCGTGGTGTAGAACAGATTGTCCAGTCCCATATTCTGATTGGAGCCGTTGGCCAGCGCGTAGCCGCCGCTGTCGTGCGCGCGGCCCGCGTGTACGTGGGCATAGTTGCTGGCGCTGACGGCCGTGCAGCTCCACGCCGGCGCGGTGGTGATGTTGATCGCCGTCGACAGCGCGCTCTCGCCGGCCGATCCGACCGCCGACACGGCGAAGCTGTAGCTGGTGCTTGCCGCCAGACCGGTGGCGGTGTAGCTGGTTGCGCTCAACGGCGACGCGTTCAACTTGCCGCCATTGCGATACACGTTGTAGCCGGTGGCGCCGTTGACGGCGTTCCAGGCCAGCGCCACGGCGCTGGAGGTCGGCGTGCCGGCGCTCAGTCCCGTCGGCGGCGGCAGCACCGGCGCGCTGCCGACCAGGAACTGCGCCAATGGACACGAGGTCGAGACCTGGCCGAGCGTGTCGGTGGCGGTGACACTGCCTGTGTAATAGCCACTGGCCACGTTGTAGCTCTTGCTGAAGCTTGCCCCGCTGCCGGCAGCCGCATCATTGATCGCGGTTGGCCCATTCAGCTGCACCGCATAGCTGGCGACGGCGCCGCTGGCCGTGGCCGCGCCGCTGATGGTCACGCCGCTGCCGCTGACCACCGTGGTGCCGCAGGAAGTCATCACTGGCCCCGCCACCGACGACACGCGCAGATTATTCTTGAACCAGAAATCCATCACGAAGGCAGGGTAGTTGACCTTGGTGCTATCGACGAAATTCGTGTTCTGGCCGCCGCTGCCGGCCGGCCACGCGTGGCCCATGCCGGTCACCGTGATCTCGTGCGTGCGCAGCTTGCCGTTGCTGTCGGTGTAGGGCACGTTGCTGCCGCCGCCCGCCACTGACACCGCGCCACCTTTGCTGTAGCTGCCGCCGTAGGCCAGGCGGATGCCGGCCGTGTCGATCGGCCCGTAAGCCTGGGCCACCGTGAAATCGGAAGTGCCCCAGATCGCACCGGCGATCTGCGTGGCGAAGGCGCCGGCGTTGGCGCCCGCCATCGCCTTGCACTGATTGCCCGCCGTGGTCGCGGTATAACCCGACGGCACCGCGCCGATCTGCGCGGTGGTGGTGCCAGGCGGCGGACCGGCGTTGATGCCGACGCCGGCGAAGATGTCCGGCGCCAGGCAGCCCAGCACCATCGTCTCGCCGCCGCCCGACGACAGGCCAGTCACATAGACCTGCTTGGGATCGATGGCGTACTGCGGATCGTTGACGAAGCGGCTGACCAGGTCGAGCAGGATGGCGTCGTGCCCGGCGGCGCTGCGCGTGTGCGTGGTGTTGGCGTAGTCCCAGCAGTGGTTGTTGTAGACGTTACCGGTCGCGTTGGGCGCGAGGATCACCGCGCCGTATTGGTCGGCCATCGCTTTCCAGTTAAAGCCACCGTCGCTGGCGCTGTCGATCACGTCGCCGCTTGCCGTCTGCAGGCAGCCGTGCAGCACCAGCACCAGCGCGCGCTTGCCGCCCAGCGTGGGCTGCGACGCGGGCCAGTAGAAGTAGCCGGTCAGATTGCCGCCGTTGACGCTGTCGGCGGCCCAGGTCTGCTGTGCGCTCCACGTGCCCGGTCCGGCGGTCACCGCTTGCGCGAAGCAAGCCGCCGCCAGCAGGATCGTACAGACGAATACGTGCGACACCAATCGCTTGATGTGGTTGGCCATGATTGTCTCCGTTGTCGTTTTGAGGGGCCGCCGGCGAAGGAAAATAGTAGTTCAAAAACGCGCGCACACGCGCACCCCAGTATTTTTACTGTTGTGCATTCGGCGGAATGTGAACTCAGCCCAGCGACTTGATGTAGCGGGGATCGATCTGTGCGCAGTAGCCTGCGCAGGACTGGCGGGCGGCGTTGGCTGCGGCGTGCACCAGCATCTCGGCGTTGGAGTGGAAGCACATCGAGACGATGATGGCCGGCGGCTCCGGCTGCACCGGCAGTTCGATGAACTCGCCGTTCTTGAGCGCGTCGACCACGAACAGGCTTGGGATGGCCGCCACGCCGTAGCCGTCCTTCACCAGCTGCACGATGGCCGCCACCGACGGCGAGCAGGTGATGCGCGCCTGCTCCAGCGGCACCATCGCCAGGTTGGCCATCTTGCTGACGATCTCCTCGATCATGCGCTGCGGCGCCGTGCCGCGTCCGAAGGTCAGGATGGGCAGGGCCAGCAGGCGCTGGTTCAGGCCTTCCTTGCGCGTGTCGATCAGTCCCTTGCGGGCGATCCAGTGCAGCGGATACACGGCCAGCGCTTCGGAGACGATGTCGCTGCTCTCGACGCCCTCGACCTGGATCACCAGATCGAGCTCGCGCGCGCGCAGGCGCCGCTCCAGCACATTGCTCATGTCGACGGTCAGGTCGACCTCCAGCTCCGGATACATGGTGTTCAACTCGCGGACGTACTGCGCCAGCCAGCTGTGGACCACCGATTCGATCACGCCCACGCGCAGGCGGCCGCGGATCGCGCTGTCCTTCTGCGCCGCCGCCATCAGCCGGCGCGTGGCGTCGACCACCGCCTTGGCGTGGGCCAGCAGGTATTCGGCGTTGGCGGTCAGGCGGAAGTCCTTGCTGGTGCGGTCGATCAGCTCCGTTTGCAGTTCCTCTTCCAGCGTCTTGATGCGCAGCGAGATGGCGGCCGGCGTCGCATGCAGCGCGCGGGCTGTGGCGCGGAAGCTGCGCAATTGGGCGAGGGTGACGAAGGTCTCCAGGAAGCGGGTGTTCATAGCAAACAAGAATACCTTAACCTGACGCACCAAGATAGCGCGGAGTGGTAAGAAAAACTATACAACAACAGCAAAAATAACTAGATAGCTTGTAGGGGTATTCAAGTTTATTCTTAACTCATGCAAGTTATTCATGATTTGACAGAGAGCCATCCAATGAACCCACTCGAATTACGTCACAAGGTACGCAGCGGCGAGTTCCGCCTGCCGACCTCCGGCTACTGCGGCCCGTACGCCCAGGCCAACCTGGTGATCCTGCCGCAGGCGCATGCCGACGAGTTCCTGCTCTTCTGCCAGCGCAATCCGCGCGCCTGCCCGCTGCTGGCGGTGGGCGAGCCTGGCCAGTGGAACGTACCGCGCCTGGGCGCCGACATGGACCTGCGCAGCGACGTCCCGGGCTACAACGTCTACCGGGGCGGCCAGCTGGCGTCGCAAACCCACGCGCTGCACGACGTATGGCGCGACGACCTGGTGGTGTTCGCGATCGGCTGCTCGTTCTCGTTCGAACAGATGCTGATCGAAGCCGGCATCAAGCTGCGGCACATCGAACAGCGCCGCAACGTCGCCATGTATCGCACCAACATCCGCAACCAGGCCGCTGGCCCGTTCGGCGGCGAGATGGTGGTGTCGATGCGCCCGATGAAGGCGGCCGACGCGATCCGCGCGATCCAGATCACCAGCCGCTATCCGGCCGTGCATGGCGCGCCGGTACACCTGGGCGACCCGGCGCTGATCGGCATCGCCGACATCGCGCGGCCCGAATACGGCGATCCGGTCGAGATCATGCCGGACGAGATACCGGTCTTCTGGGCATGCGGCGTGACGCCGCAGGAAGCCATACGCCATGCGCGCCTGCCGCTGGTGATCACCCACCAGCCAGGCTACATGCTGGTGACGGACATACTGAATTCATCTTTAGCAGCGTTCTGATTTAAAACCAAAGTGGCACCCGCGACGGACCCGCACAGCGCGTCCGCAGGGGAGTGCTACATCTGACAAAAGGGGACCACCATGAACACCAGAGCTCTATCAACCACCCAGCCGGAAGGATTTTTCGCCTGGTTCCACGCCTTGACCGGCAAGGAGCGCCGCACCTTCTGGAGCTGCAAGATCGGCTACGCGCTCGACGCGATGGACACGCAGTTCCTCAGCTTCGTGATCCCGACGCTGATCGCCACCTGGGGCCTGTCCAAGGGCGACGCCGGCTTGATCGGCACCGTCACGCTGCTGACTTCCGCCGCTGGCGGCTGGATCGCCGGCATCCTGTCGGACCGCATCGGCCGCGTCAAGACGCTGCAGCTGACCATCCTGTGGTTCGCCCTCTTCACCGTATTGTGCGGACTGGCGCAGAACTTCACGCAGCTGCTGGTGGCGCGCGGCCTGATGGGCTTCGGCATGGGCGGTGAATGGACCGCCGGCGCGATCCTGATCGGCGAGGTAATCCGCGCCAAGGACCGTGGCAAGGCGGTCGGCATGGTGCAGGCGGGATGGGCGATCGGCTGGGGCGTGTCGGCGCTGCTGTATGCGCTGATGTTCTCGCTGCTGCCGGCCGAATGGGCATGGCGCTCGCTGTTCCTGCTGGGGATCCTGCCGGCGCTGTTCGTGATCTTCATCCGCCGCTTTGTCGATGAACCAGAGGTATTCGTGGCGCAGCAGAAGAAGGTGGCGCCGGCGGACCGCGCCTCGTTCGCCCAGATCTTCGCGCCGAAGATGCTGAGCACTACGCTGCGCGCCGTGCTGCTGACCACCGGCGCCCAGGGCGGCTACTACGCCATCACCACCTGGCTGCCGACCTTCCTGAAGACCGAACGCCATCTGACGGTGCTGGGCACCGGCGGCTACCTGGCGATGGTGATCGTCGGCTCGTATGTGGGCTACATCGTCAGCGCCTTCCTGACCGACTACCTGGGCCGCAAGAAGAACTTCATCCTGTTCGCCACCGGCTCGCTGTGCATCGCGCTGGCCTACACCCGGCTGCCGGTGACGGATGGCGTGATGCTGTTCCTCGGCTTCCCGCTGGGCTTCTGCGTGTCCGGTGTGTTCAGCGGCATGGGCGCCTTCCTGACCGAATTGTTCCCGACCGAGATCCGCGGCTCGGGCCAGGGCTTCAGCTACAACATGGGGCGTGCGGTCGGCTCGCTGTTCCCGCTGATGATCGGCATGAGCAGTCAGTCGATGGCGCTGGGCGAGGCGATCGGCGTATTCGCCGGTACGGCCTACGGCGTGATGATCCTGGCCGCGCTGACGCTGCCCGAGACCGCCGGCAAACAACTTGAATCTTGAATTTAGAGGTAACACCATGAAAAACGACATCCCCACCCAACAACTCCGCTGGCAGTTCTGGGTAGACCGTGGCGGCACGTTCACCGACATCGTCGCGCGCCGTCCGGACGGCAAGCTGGTTACGCACAAGCTGCTGTCCGAGTACCCGGAGCGCTACGACGACGCCGTCACGCAGGGCATGCGCGACATGCTCGGACTGAAGACCGGCGATCCGCTGCCGGCCGAGCAGATCGAAGTGATCAAGATGGGCACCACCGTCGCCACCAACGCGCTGTTGGAGCGCAAGGGCGCACGCACCGCGCTGGCGATCACGCGCGGCTTCGCCGACCAGCTGCGCATCGGCTACCAGGACCGGCCGGACATCTTCGCCATGCGCATAGAGCTGCCGGATCTGATCTACGAAAAAGTGATCGAGATCGATGAGCGCATCGGCGCGCGCGGCGAGGTGCTGGAAGTGCCGGACGAGGAGCGCTTGCGCGGCCAGTTCGTGGGACTGCGCGCCATGGGCATCGACGCCATCGCCATCGTGTTGATGCACGCCTACCGCTATCCGCAGCACGAGCAACGGCTGCAGGCACTGGCCGAGGAGGCGGGCTTCACGCAGATCTCCGTCAGCCACCAGGTCAGCCCCTTGATGAAGATCGTCGGCCGTGGCGACACCACCGTGGTGGATGCCTACCTGTCGCCGGTGCTGCGCGATTACGTGTCGCGGGTGTCGGCCGATACGGGCGACGTGCGCATCATGTTCATGCAGTCTAACGGCGGCCTGACCGACGCCGGCCGCTTCCAGGGCAAGGACGCGATCCTGTCCGGCCCCGCCGGCGGCATCGTCGGCGCGGTCAAGAGCTGCGAGGCGATCGGCCTGAAACAGGTGATCGGCTTCGACATGGGCGGCACGTCGACCGACGTGGCCCACTACGACGGCGCCTACGAGCGCGTGTTCGAGACCGTGGTGGCCGGCGTGCGGGTGCGCGCGCCGATGATGCACATTCATACCGTGGCGGCGGGTGGCGGCTCGATCTGCAGTTTCGAGAACGGCCGCTTCAAGGTCGGGCCGGAATCGGCAGGCGCCAATCCGGGGCCGGCCAGCTACCGCAAGGGCGGTCCGCTGACCGTCACCGATTGTAACGTGATGCTGGGCCGTATCCAGCCGGAGCACTTCCCGCACGTGTTCGGCCCCAATGGCGACCAGCCGCTGGATCGCGACGTGGTGGTGCGCGCCTTCGGCGAACTGGCCGAGCAGATCGCCCGCGAAACCGGCACGCGGCTGTCGCCGTCCGCGGTGGCCGACGGCTTCCTGGCGGTGGCGGTCGACAACATGGCGCAGGCGATCAAGTCGATCTCGGTGGAGCGCGGCTATGACGTCAGCCGCTACGCCATGTGCTGCTTCGGCGGCGCCGGCGGGCAGCACGCCTGCCGCGTGGCCGATGTGCTGGGCATGACCAAGATCGTGATCCATCCGTTCGCCGGCGTGCTGTCCGCGTTCGGCATGGGCCTGGCCGACATCCGCGCCATGCGCGAGGGCGCGGTCGAGCAACCGTTGAGCGAGGCCACACTGGCCGACCTGGGGCCGCAGCTGGTGGCCCTGGCGCGCGACGCCGCCACCGAACTGCTGGAGCAGCAGGTGGCGCAGGAGGACATTCGCGTGGAACTGTGCGCGCGGCTGAAGTATGAGGACAGCGATTCCGCCTTCGTCATCCCGCTGGCAAGCATGGCCGAGATGAGCGAGGCCTTTGCGGCGCTGTATCGCGGCCGTTTCGGCTTCGTCATGGAAGGCCAGCCGCTGGTGATCGAATCGGTGTCCGCCGAAGCGATAGGCGCTGGCGATGGCGCGGACTTCGTCATCGAAGTGCCTGCCGGTGGCGGCGGCGATTCGCCGGGCCGCGTCTACAGCTACGTCGATGGCCAGACCGTGCCGATCGCGCTGCATGTGCGTGCCGAGCTGCCGGTGGGCGCCCGCGTGGTCGGCCCCGCGCTGATCCGCGAGGAGATCGCCACCACCGTGGTGGACGCCGGCTGGACCGCGCACGTGCTGCCCGACCATACGCTGATGCTGGAGCGCAGCGCAGCCGCCGGCAGCGCGCACAAGATGACCACCGCCGTGCATCCGATCCACCTGGAGATCTTCAACAACCTGTTCATGGCGATCGCCAAGCAGATGGGCACCACGCTGGAGAACACCGCCTATTCGGTCAACATGAAGGAGCGGCTGGACTTCTCCTGCGCCATCTTCGACCGCCACGGCAACCTGATCGCCAACGCGCCGCACATCCCAGTGCATCTGGGCTCGATGAGCGACAGCGTGTTGTGCGTGATCCGCCAGCACGCGGCCACGATGGCGCCGGGCGATGCGTATGTGCTTAACGTGCCTTACAACGGCGGCACGCACCTGCCGGACATCACCATCGTCTGCCCGGTGTATGGCGACAGCGACAAGCCGCTGTTCTACGTCGCCGCGCGCGGCCACCACGGCGATGTGGGCGGCATCACGCCTGGTTCCATGCCACCGAACAGCACCAGCATCCTGGAAGAGGGCGTCCTGCTGGATAACATCAAGATCGTCGACAAGGGCGTGTTCATGGAGCCGCTGGTGCGCGGGCTGTTTGGCGCCGGTCCTTGGCCGAGCCGCAATATCGACCAGAACATCGCCGACCTGATCGCCCAGCTGGGCGCCTGCGAAACCGGCGCCAATGAGCTGCTGAAGGCCGTGGCCACCTACGGCGAGGACGTGGTGCTGGCCTACATGCAGCACGTGCAGGACAACGCCGAGGCGGCGGTGCGCAAGGCCATCGGCGGCCTGCGCGACGCCAGCTTTGCCTACGAGATGGACGACGGCGCGGTGCTGAAGGTGAAGCTGACCATCGACCACGCCAGCCGCAGCGCCACGGTGGACTTCACCGGCACCAGCGAGCAGCGTCCGACCAACTTCAACGCGCCGCTGTCGGTCTGCAAGGCGGCAGTGCTGTACGTGTTCCGCACGCTGATCGACAGCGACATCCCGATGAACGAGGGCGTGCTCAAGCCGCTCAATCTCATCATCCCGGAAGGCTCGATGCTCAACCCGCGCTATCCGGCTGCGGTGGTGGCGGGGAATGTGGAAGTGTCGCAGTACGTCACCGACGCGTTGTACGGCGCGCTGGGTGTGATGTCGGCCTCGCAGGGCACGATGAACAACTTCACCTTCGGGAACGAAGAGCACCAGTATTACGAAACCATCGCCGGCGGTTCCGGCGCGGGGCCGGGCTTCGACGGCACGGCGGCGGTGCAGACGCACATGACCAACTCGCGCATGACCGATCCCGAGGTGCTGGAGTGGCGCTTCCCGGTGCTGGTTGAGACTCACGCGATCCGGCGCGGCAGCGGCGGCGAGGGCGCGCAGCGCGGCGGTGATGGCGCCTTGCGCCGCATCCGCTTCCTGGAGGCGATGACGGCCAACATCCTGGCCGGCCACCGCCGCATTGCGCCATTCGGGCTGGAAGGCGCGGCGCCTGGAGCGCTGGGCCGCAACTGGGTCGAGCGCGGCGATGGATCGATCGAGGAATTCGGCGCCACGCACACTGCGGAGATGCGTGCGGGCGACGTGTTCGCGATCGAGACGCCGGGCGGCGGCGGCTTCGGCATCAAATAAGCAGATGGGCGGGGTAGCCAGGGCTCGTTATCCCGCCTTCCATATCAGAGCCTGAACAACTGGGGACAAAAAAATGAACAAGACTATGTTTGCGCTGGCGCTGGGCGCCTTGGCAGGTACGGCGGCGGCCCAATCCAACGTGACGGTGTACGGCATCGTCGACATGGCGGTGGTGCGCGAGAGCGGCGGCGTTGGCGCGGCGGCTTCCAGCACCAAGCTGACCAGCGGTGTGGAGTCGGGATCGCGGCTGGGCTTCAAGGGCACGGAGGACCTAGGCGACGGCTTGTCGGCCATCTTCCTGCTGGAGAATGGCTTCCAGGCCGATACCGGCGCGATGGGGCAGGGCGGTCTGCTGTTCGGCCGCCAGGCTTACGTCGGCCTGCAGAGCAAGACGGCTGGCACGCTGACGCTGGGCCGTCAGTACACGCCGCAGTATCTGGCCGTGGCGGCGGTCGATCCCTTCGGCTCCGGCACGGCGGGCGACACCAAGAACCTGATGGCGTCCACCGGCAATAGCGCCAGCCGCATGGATAACGCGGTCAAGTACGTGTCGCCAGTGGTGAACGGCTTCAATGCGGAAGTGGTCTACGGCGTGGGCGAGGTGGCGGGCGACAGCACTGCGCAGCGCCAGTTCGGCGGCTCGGTCGGATACGCGAATGGTCCGCTGGTGGTGCGCCTGGCGCATCACAACCGCAACAACGATACGGCCACCGTGAAGAACAACAGCAGCGCTAAGAACACCGTGCTGACGGCGCTGTATGACTTCGGCGTGGCGAAGGCGCACTTCGCGTACGGCGTGGACAAAGGCATGAACAGCGCCTTGCCGCGTAACCTGAACAATCCGTTCGGCTACGCGGTGGCGCCGACGCCGTCGATCGACAGCAGCGTGGTGCTGCTGGGCGTGACCGTGCCGCAGGGGATGGGCACGTGGATCGGCTCCTACATCCGCAAGAACGACAAGACCAGCTTCAATCAGGATGCGGAGCAGCTGGCGGCGGGTTATCGCTATTACCTGTCGAAGCGTACGGACGTGTACGGGGTGTATGCCTACATCCGCAACAAGAACGGCGCCGGATACACGGTCGGCAGCGCGATCGAGGGTGGCACCGGCAACCGTGGCCTGAACCTCGGCATTCGCCACGTCTTCTAAGCCGGCTATCATGCGCTCCCCCGCCCACACCATCCACAGCTACCTGCTGGCGAAGGATGGCAATCGTCCCCACCTGCTGGCCGAGGCCTTCAGCGAGGACGCCTTGTTGTCGATGCAGGTCCATACCGACAGCATCACCTTTCCGCCACTGTCGCAGGGACGCGACGCCATTGCCGATGTTTTGGTACGCCGTTTCGGCCAAAGCTACGAGAACGTCTATACTTTTTGCCTGGGGCCTCCGCCGGGGAAAGGGGTTTCCGCCTTCAGCTGCGAGTGGCTGGTGGCGATGACGGACAAGGGTAGTGGCAATGTGCGGGTCGGGTGCGGGCGCTATGACTGGCGTTTCGAAGATGTCACCGGCCTGGCCGAGCGGCTGGCCATCAGCGTGGAGGTCATGCAGATACTGCCGCCTGCCGCGCTAGAGCCGGTGATGAAGTGGGTGGCCTCGCTGCCGTATCCGTGGTGCGTCACCGAGGCGGTCATCGCCCGCGCGGCGGATGTGGTGGGCGTGGGCCCGGTGCTGGCCTGGCTGGCATCGAATAATCGACGTTCGTGTTGTTAATCCAAGGAGCTGGGAAAATGAAGAACCTGTTGAAGTACCTGATGGTGGGTTGCATGGCGCTGTTGATCAACGCGGGCGCCGGCGCGGCGGAGAAGGGTACGGCCGATGAAGCGGTGGCGATGGTCAAGAAGGCCGCCGAATTCATGAAAAAGAACGGCAAGGAAAAGGCGCTGGCCGAGTTCAATAATCCCAAGGGACAGTTCATCCAGAAGGACCTGTACATCTTCGCCTTCGGCGCCAACGGCGACGGCGTGGAGCTGGCCAACGGCGCCAACGTCAAGCTGGTGGGCAAAAACGTCAAGGAGATGAAGGACGCCGACGGCAAATTCCTGATCAAGGACATTCTGGCGGTGGGGATGGGCAAGGAAGGCAAGGGCTGGGTCGACTACAAATGGCCCAATCCCGCCACCGGCCAGATCGACGGCAAGCGCACCTACGTCGAGCGTGTGGACGACGTGATCCTCGGCTGCGGGATTTACAAGTAACGCCGCATCACCAGCGGCGGCGGCTCCAACGGGTTGGCGTGCGTGTATTCGAGTTCTTCGGCCAGCTCGAATTCGAAGGCGCTGTAGAAGTCGATCAGCTTGGGCTGGTCGCTGCGCACGGCCAGCCGCACTTCTCCGATGCCGCTGGTCAGGCCGTGGTGAATCACGGCTTCCAGCAGATGCTGCGACAGGTTGCTGCCCCGGTACTCGGGCAGCACGCTCATGCGGCACACTTCCCATACGTCCGGCTCGGCGTCCAGCGGCAGCCAGCGTACCGAACCCACCGGCTTTTCATCGACCAGCAAGATAAAACCGCCGCCGTCGCGCAGGTGGTCGGCGACGAGGACGGCGGTCTCGCGGTGGCCACTGGAGGTGACGCTGACCTTGCCGGCCCACGCGGCGCGCGTGAGCTCGGCAATCAGCTGGGCATCGTCATTCCTTGCTTCCCGAACCACGATGTTCATGCCCACGTCCTTAGCGGATGCGCATGCCTGGCTCGGCGCCTGGCCACGGGTTGAGGATGTAGATGCCTGGATTGGCTTTCTCGTCCTTGGCCGAACCGGCCAGCACCATGCCTTCGGACACGCCGAACTTCATCTTGCGCGGCGCCAGGTTGGCTACCATCACGGTCAGCTTGCCGACCAGCTCTTCCGGCTGGTACATGGACTTGATGCCGGAGAAGACGTTGCGCAGGCGGCCTTCGCCCACGTCCAGCGTCAGGCGCAGCAGCTTGTCGGAGCCGTCCACGTGTTCGCAGTTGACGATCTTGGCCACGCGCAGGTCGATCTTGACGAAGTCGTCGATGCTGATCTGCGGCGCCAGGTCTTCCACGCCTTCCGGCATCGGCAGCGCCGGCGCGGCTGGAGCGGCGGCTTGCTTGGCTGGCTTGGCGGCGGCTGCCGGCGCGGCGGCCGCTGCGGCTTGCTGCGCCGGCGCGTCGAACAGGTCTTCGATCATCTTGGCGTCAACGCGGGTCATCAGGTGCGCGTAGGCGCCGATGGTGCGGCCCAGCATGGCGCTGGACACCACGCCGCTGGCGACGTCGGTATCGGCCCACACCAGCTGGTCGTCGTTGAGGAACTTGGCCACGTTGGCGGCCACGCCCGGCAGCACCGGCGACAGCAAAATGGTCAGCTGGCGGAACAGGATCAGCGCGGTGGTGCAGACGTCGTGCAGCTCGGCCAGCTTGGCGTCGTCCTTGGCCAGGATCCACGGCTTGTTCTCGTCGACGTACTGGTTGGTGATGTCGGCGATTTCCATGATCTCGCGCAGCGCCTTGCCGAACTCGCGCGCCTCGAAATTGGCGGCGATGCTGGCCTGGCGCTCGACGCCGTCAGCGGTGATCAGCGCGCGCTTGATCCAGCCCTGCGCGCCTTCGGACAGCGACGAGGCCAGCTTGCCGTCGAATTTCTTGGCGATGAAGCCGGCGCAGCGCGAGGCGATGTTGACGTACTTGCCGATCAAGTCGCTGTTGACGCGGGCCACGAAGTCGTCGCCGGTGAAGTCCAGGTCTTCCACCTTGGAGTTCAGCTTGAAGGCGATGTAGTAGCGCAGCCATTCCGGGTTCATGCCCAGGTTCAGGTAGCGCAGCGGCGAGATGCCGGTGCCGCGCGACTTGGACATTTTCTCGTTGTTGACGGTCAGGTGGCCGTGCACGTTGACCTTGAGCTTGTCGATCACCGGATGATCGGCGAAGTTCAGCATCGCCGGCCAGAACAGCAGGTGGAAGGAGACGATGTCCTTGCCGATGAAGTGGATCTGCTCGGTGCCCGGATCCTTCAGCAGCGCCTCGTAGTCGATGCCTTTCTTCTCGCAGTAGTTCTTCAGGCTGGCCAGGTAGCCGACCGGCGCGTCCAGCCACACGTAGAAGAACTTGCCCGGCGCGTCAGGAATCGGGATGCCGAAGTAGGGCGCGTCGCGCGAGATGTCCCAGTCGGCCAGCTTTTCGCCGGCTTCGCCCAGCCATTCGCTGACCTTGTTGACCATCTCCGGCTGCAAACGGCCAGGCGTGTTCAGCCAGTCCTTGAGGAACTGGTAGCAGCGCGGGTCGGACAGCTTGAAGAAGTACTGCTCCGAATCCTTCAGCACCGGCGTGGCGTTGGTGAACACCGAGAACGGATTGATCAGCTCGGTTGGCTGGTAGGCGGCGCCGCACACTTCGCAGTTGTCGCCGTACTGGTCCTTGGCGTGGCAGGTCGGGCACTCGCCCTTGATATTGCGGTCGGCCAGGAACATGCCTTTGACCGGGTCGTAGAAGCGCGGCACGATCTTGGTCTGGATCAGGCCGTTATCGCGCAGCTTGCGGTAGATGCCCTGCGACAGTTCGACGTTTTCCGGCGAGTCGGTGGAGTACCAGTTGTCGAAGGCGATGTGGAAGCCGTCCAGGTACTGGGCGCGGCCGGCGGCTATCTTGGCGACGAATTCCTGCGGCGTGATGCCTTCCTTTTCGGCCGCGATCATGATCGGCGTGCCGTGGGTGTCGTCGGCGCCGACGAAGTGCACCACGCGTTGCGAGTCGCCGTCGCGCTGCATTCGCTGGAACCGGACCCAGATGTCGGCCTGGATGTACTCCATCATGTGGCCAATATGGAAAGCGGCGTTTGCGTAGGGCAGGGCAGTGGTGACGAACAGCTTGCGGGTCATGGTTGATGCACTTTGTGGGTGGAAAAAGAACATTTTAACAGTGGAAGCCGCAACTGCGCACGTTCGAGGGGTTTTCCGGCGCGATGCGCTAGAATGAGGGCACATTTTACGGAGAGAGTTACATGAGCATCACAGTAGAAGACGTCAAAGCCGCGCTGTCCAAGATCGTTGACCCAAATACAACGAAAGACTATGTGACCGGCAAGGCCGTGAAGAATTTGAAGGTCGAGGGCGGCGATGTCTCCCTCGATATCGAGCTGGGCTACCCGGCCAAGAGCCAGTTCGACGCCATCCGCGCCGCCGTCATCGCCGGCCTGCGCGCGTTGCCGGGCGTTGGCAATGTCAGCGTGGGCGTGTCGAGCAAGATCATTTCGCATACCGTGCAGCGTGGCCTGAAGCTCATGCCCAACGTGAAGAACATCATTGCCGTGGCTTCCGGCAAGGGCGGCGTCGGCAAGTCGACCACCGCCGTCAACCTGGCGCTGGCGCTGGCCGCCGAGGGCGCCTCGGTCGGCCTGCTGGACGCCGATATCTACGGCCCGTCGCAGCCGATGATGCTGGGCGTGTCCGGTCGGCCGGAGACCAAGGACGGCAAGACCATGGAACCGCTGGAGAATTACGGCGTGCAAGTGTCGTCGATCGGCTTCCTGATCGATCCGGACGAGCCGATGGTGTGGCGCGGCCCGATGGTCACGCAGGCGCTGCAGCAGCTGCTGGAGCAGACCAACTGGCGCGACCTGGATTACCTGGTGGTCGACATGCCGCCCGGTACCGGCGATATTCAATTGACCTTGTCGCAGAAAGTGCCGGTCACCGGCGCCGTCATCGTCACCACGCCGCAGGACATCGCGCTGCTGGACGCGCGCAAGGGCTTGAAGATGTTCGAGAAGGTCGGCATTCCGATCCTGGGCATCGTCGAGAACATGAGCACCCACATCTGCTCCAACTGCGGCCACGCGGAGGAAATCTTCGGCGCCGGCGGCGGGGCCAAGATGTGCAAGGATTTCAATGTCGAGTTCCTCGGCGCGCTGCCGCTGACGCTGTCCATCCGCGAGCAGGCCGACTCCGGCAAGCCGACCGTGGTGGCCGAGCCGGACGGCAAGGTGGCCGCCATCTACAAGGATATCGCGCGCAAGATTGCAGTACAGGTCTCGGAGAAGGCCAAGGATATGACCAGCAAGTTCCCCAGCATCGTCATCAAGAACGACTAACCCGGAGATACCCTATGATGAAAAAATTGATTGCCGCAGCAGCCTTCCTGACCCTGGGTGCCAGTGCGTACGCCCAGCAATCGGTGTCGTTTGTCGAGCCGGCCGATGGCGCCACCGTCACCAGCCCGTTCAAGGTCAAGTTCGCCGTCAGCGGCATGGATGTCAAGCCGGCCGGCGACATGACGGCCAATACCGGCCACCATCACCTGCTGATCAATGCCGCGCCGGTCAAGGCGGGCGAGGTGGTGCCGGCCGACGAACATCACATCCACTTCGGCAAGGGCCAGACCGAGACCGAGGTCAAGCTGCCGCCGGGTACCTACACCTTGTCGATGCAGTTTGCTAACGGCCTGCACCAGTCCTACGGTCCTGGCATGGCCAAGGACATCAAGATCACCGTCAAGTAAGACGTGGTGTGCTTGCGTGCGGTCCACGGCCGCACGCATCTTTGCTTGAGAACCTGCCTTGTCCGCTCTACAGATCCGCAAAGCGCCACGCCAGCGCCGCGCCGTCCACACCGTTGACGCGCTGCTGGAGGCCGCCGCCTTGGTGCTGGAGGCTGATGGCCTCGAGGGTTTCAACACCAACGCGGTCGCACGCCGCGCCGGCGCCAGTGTCGGCTCGCTGTATCAATATTTCCCCAGCAAGGATGCCTTGACCCTGGCTCTGGTGCTGCGCGAGAAGCGCAAGTTCCATGAGGCGCTGGTCGCCGCGCAAGCGCTGCCGACTTGTCGCGAGGCGCTCGTTAGCCTGGTCGACCTGGCCGCGCGCCAGCAACTCACTCGTCCCAACCTTGCCCGCCTGCTGGACCAGGAAGAGGCGCGGCCCGAATTCCGTGCCGCGTTGGGTGATGGGTCCAACTTCCGCGAGGTGTTGTCGGCCATGCTGGCCAAGCCCGGCGCGCCCGCCCACCTGTGCGACGACGAGCCGCGCAGGCACCTGGCCGCCGACGATCTGGCGGCGATGATACGCGGCATGACCGATGCCGCAGGCGAGCGTGGCGAGCGCGATGTCGATGACTTGGCCTATCGTATTGGCGCCGCCGTGTTCGGTTATCTGGCCGTGCCGCCGCGTCAAATGTGAGCAAGTGCGCCGTGCGCGCCTGAAAACAGCCGCAAGCATTTGTTTGCAAAGCGTTTTTTGTGTCGCGCGCCGGCGCCGGAAAGCGAGTTGATGACGCTGTTTTCGGGCCGTATTCTGTTGTCTTCACAACAGGAGAAACACCATGAAATTCAATCACCTCAGCTTCCCATCGAAAGACGTCACCGCGACCGTGGACTTTTTTGTTCGCCAACTGGGTTGCACCGCCGAGCGCTTCGGCGATACCGCCGTGCTGAAACGTGCGGGCTTCGACATCGTCATCGAAGACGCCAGCGATCGCGACGTCAACTGGCCGCACAACTTCCATCTGGGCTTCGAGTTGCCGAGCATCGATGACGTCCGCGCGCTGTACAGCCGGTTCAAGGACGATGGCGTCGTCATGAAGACCGAGGTCTTCTACCATGCGCGCGGCTCGCGCTTCTTCTGCGAGGCGCCGGGCGGCTTGCTCTTCGAGATCAATACGCGTTCCGATGCCGAGCAGGCCTACCGCGCCGGCTTCGCGGAACAAGTTCCTGCCGGCGCCTGACCGGCCGAGCCGCCGGCAAATCCTGCTGGCGGCGGGCCAGTGGCCGCGGTGGACGCGGAGCGGGTAAAATAGCGGCTTTTACACATAAGCTTTCCTACTTCGATGACTACTGCACCAGCCAAGCCAGTCCGCACCCGTTTCGCTCCGAGCCCAACCGGCTACCTCCACCTGGGCGGCGCCCGCACGGCGCTGTACTCCTGGGCCTACGCCCGTCACTTCGGCGGCACCTTCGTGCTGCGTATCGAAGACACCGACCTGGAGCGCTCGACCCCGGCGGCGGTGCAGGCCATCATCGAAGGCATGGAGTGGCTGGGCCTGAGCCACGACGAAGGCCCGTTCTACCAGATGCAGCGCATGGACCGCTACCGCGAAGTCGTGGCGCAGATGCTGGAGGCGGGCACCGCCTACCATTGCTACTCGTCGCCGGAAGAAGTCGAGGCGATGCGCGAGCGCATGCGCGAAGCAGGCGAGAAGCCGCGCTACGACGGCACCTGGCGTCCGGAGCCGGGCAAGACGTTGCCCGCCATTCCTGAAGGCCGCAAGCCTGTCGTGCGTTTCAAGAATCCGCTGGACGGCGAAGTGACCTGGGACGATTTCGTCAAGGGCACCATCACCATCGGCAACAAGGAACTGGACGACCTGGTCATCGCGCGCCCGGACGGCACGCCGACCTATAACTTCTGCGTGGCGGTCGACGACTGGGACATGCAGATCAGCCACGTGCTGCGCGGCGACGACCACGTCAACAACACGCCACGCCAGATCAACATCCTGCGCGCGATCGGCGCGCCGCTGCCGCTGTACGGCCACCTGCCGATGATCCTGGGCGCCGACGGCCAGAAAATGTCCAAGCGTAAGGACGCGGTCAACGTCATGGACTATCCGGCGCAAGGCTATCTGCCGGAAGCGATCCTGAACTACCTGGCGCGCCTGGGCTGGAGCCACGGCGACGACGAGGTGTTCTCGATGGAGCAGGTGTGCAGCTGGTTCGACGGCACCCACCTGTCCAACTCGGCCGCGCAGTTCAACATTGAAAAACTGAACTGGCTCAACAACCACTACATCAAGCAGGCCGACAACGAACGCCTGGCCGCGCTGGCGCAGCCGCGCATGCTGGCGGCCGGCGCAGTGTTCGACGGCGCGCCCGCGCTGCCGGCCGTGCTGGCGCTGATGAAGGAGCGCGTCAACACCGTCAACGAACTGGCCGATGCCGCCATGCTGTTCTACCGCGCGCCGCAGCCGGACGCGGCGCTGATGACGCAGCACCTGACCGACGCCGTCAAGCCGGCGCTGGCGCAGTTCGCCGAGCGTTGCGCCACGGTGGAGTGGACCAAGGAAGCGCTGGCCGCGATGATCAAGGAAGTGTTGGCCGCTAACGGCCTGAAGATGCCGCAGATGGCCATGCCGCTGCGCCTGATCGTCACCGGCCAACTGCAAACGCCGGCCATCGATGCGGTGTTGCAGATCTTCGGCCGCGAGGCCATTGTTGCGCGCCTGGCGAAATTTCTGTGATTCTGAATTGAATCCTGAGCAAAGTTGCAAAAGGGTATTTGCATAGCGCAGCTTCTTTGCTATACTCTTGTTTCTGCAGCAAACGGGGGTATAGCTCAGCTGGGAGAGCGCTTGCATGGCATGCAAGAGGTCAGCGGTTCGATCCCGCTTACCTCCACCACGTTGCAGAATTGGTTGTTCGCAGTCCCCATCGTCTAGAGGCCTAGGACATCACCCTTTCACGGTGAGTACGGGGGTTCGAATCCCCCTGGGGACGCCAAGTTGTAGATGTTGTAGTTGACGTTGTTTGTACTGATT
Source organism: Duganella caerulea (assembly GCF_040362985.1). Classification (NCBI taxonomy): domain Bacteria; kingdom Pseudomonadati; phylum Pseudomonadota; class Betaproteobacteria; order Burkholderiales; family Oxalobacteraceae; genus Duganella; species Duganella caerulea. The sequence continues at coordinate 750,102 of NZ_BPWJ01000002.1, forward strand.
GTTTGATGTTTGGCTTACGCTGGATAGATACAAGTAGTGAGAACAAAAGTCGCGCAAGCGGCTTTTATTATTTCTGCGCCCGGGGGGTATAGCTCAGCTGGGAGAGCGCTTGCATGGCATGCAAGAGGTCAGCGGTTCGATCCCGCTTACCTCCACCACTGCGCGGAAGTGATAACGATAGTAATGCCGTAGTTCCAAGGTCCCCATCGTCTAGAGGCCTAGGACATCACCCTTTCACGGTGAGTACGGGGGTTCGAATCCCCCTGGGGACGCCAGCTTTGCCAGGCTGATGAGTAGCAAATGCAGTACGACAGAAGACTTTCTGCGCCCGGGGGGTATAGCTCAGCTGGGAGAGCGCTTGCATGGCATGCAAGAGGTCAGCGGTTCGATCCCGCTTACCTCCACCATTAGCGCAGGAAGCATCGACATGTCCCCATCGTCTAGAGGCCTAGGACATCACCCTTTCACGGTGAGTACGGGGGTTCGAATCCCCCTGGGGACGCCAGCACAGCAAAGCCGCCTTGAGCGGCTTTTTTGTTTTTGCGGCCTTTAACAGCTTGTTGCAAGCCCGACCATGTTTCGGGTTTTTCCTGTAAAAACAAGGGTTTGCTATTGCCAAGCGCGAATTTGACTGCTATGATTCGCGCCTTGGAAAAGTCCCCATCGTCTAGAGGCCTAGGACATCACCCTTTCACGGTGAGTACGGGGGTTCGAATCCCCCTGGGGACGCCAGGATTTTTCCAATAAGGTCAGCGCAGTTGATACGCGCTCGGACAGATTTCTGTCCCCATCGTCTAGAGGCCTAGGACATCACCCTTTCACGGTGAGTACGGGGGTTCGAATCCCCCTGGGGACGCCAGTCAAGCAGTACACATGCAAAAAGCCGCCTCGCGCGGCTTTTTGCATTTCCGGACCTACCACATGATGGGGTTGTACGGGTGCGGCAGCGGGAAGCGGCCCACGTGCAGCTGCGGCCATTGCGTGCCGTACGCCGCGATCTGCGCCGCGCGCGCCACATCCAATCCCAGCGGGTCGTAGACCGCGCCGCCGCCCATCAAGCCGCCGATGTTGCCGCCGATCGCGCCGCCCAGGTTGGCGCCCAGCTGCGGCGAGGGCATCGCCATCGCGCCGGCCTGCTGCGGCGCCACGGCCTGCGCGGGCTGCTGGTTCGCGGCGTTCTGCAAGCCCACCGCCACCAGCACATCCGGCAAGCCGAAACCAATGCGGCCCTGGTCGCCCAGGCTGACGCGGTGCGCGCTGGCGCGGATCAGCTGGAACAGCCGCTCGACCCGCTCGGCCCCGCGCGCCTTGTACTGCGGCGTCTGGAAGTCCGGATGATGCGCCAGCGTCAGCGCGGCCAGCCCGGTCACGTGCGGAGTCGCCATCGAGGTGCCGTCCCAGGCCGCGAAATTATTCGGCGGCACGCAGGATGTGATCGCCACGCCCGGCGCGCACACCGCCACCTGCGGCCCGAAGCAGCTGAACTTGGCCGTGAAATAACCGTAGGCGTCGACGTTCTGGTCCAGCGTCTGCGCGTGGTAGCTGTCGGCCGGGAACTCGTCGAGCTTGCCCACGGCGGCCACCGCCAGCACGTTGGGCGACGAGGCCGGATACTGCACCGCGCCGCTTGAATTGCCGGCCGCGACGATGCAGGCGATGCCGGCCCGCTTGGCGCGCACGATCTGCTGCTCCAGCGCCTCCGACACCTCGGCTCCGCCCAGGCTCAGGTTGACCACGTCGATCTGCTTGTCGATGCAATACTCCAGCGCGTCGATCAGCTGGCTGATCTGGCCGCCGGGGAACAGCTTGCAGGCGTGGACCTCGGCGTCCGGCGCGAAGCCGCGTATGCCCGAGGCGATGTCGGCCGCCGCGATCACGCCGGCGCAGTGCGAGCCGTGGCCCAGCGTGTCCTGGTCCCAGCCCTCGGGATTGGTCTTCTTGTTGAGCACGTCGAAGCCGGCCTTGATGCCGGTGAGATTGGCGTGCGTGGTGGCCGCGCCCGAATCGATGATGGCGATCTTGATGCCCTGGCCGCGATAATTGCCGGGCAGCTGATCGAGCCGCATCGCCTTCTGGCCCCAGCCGTAGGCGCGCTGGCGCGGGAAGCCGGCCAGCGACGGCCAGTCCGACAGCGCGCGCAGCACCACCACGTTGGGCTCGTCGGTGCTGATGTCGGGATCGCGCTGGTAGAAGCTCCAGTAGTCGGCCTTGGGCTTGACGTACAGGCCGCGCACTGATTCCGGCGTTTCGCCGTACAGCGACAGCGTGACCTGACCGTTGGCGTCGGTCACGCCGCTGGCCGGCAGCAGGCTGCCGAACAGCGACACCTCGGCCTCGGCCTGCGGCGCGCCGTCCTTGCCCGTCACGCTGATGACGGCGTTGAGCACCGGGCCACCGCCGGCCGGCATCACGCCGGTCACCATGGCCGGCTGGCGCAGCGCCGGGTCCATCAGGTTCAGGTGCTGGTCATGCTCGACCAGCAGCCGGCCCTGGCCTTGCTGGTGCAGCACGGCGGCTTTCTGCTCCGTCATGCGCGCCACCAGCACGCCCTGCGAGCCGCCCATGCCGTCGGCCAGCGCGCCGAGCACGGATTTGGGGCCGACCGTGTCGACCACCTCGATATCGTTGCTGCTGCGGAGCGCCTGCTCCAGCGCGGAGAACTGCAGCGGCTGGAAGCTCATGGCTTGCAGGCCGTCGGGCTGGCGCGGCGCGATCACGTACTGCTTCTTGCGCGCGGCCACGTTGCGGCCACGGCTGTCGGACGGGCGACGGCCGGGATCGGCGGTGTCGGCCGCCGAGCGCGTTTCGCCGCCGGTGGAGCTGGAGGAGCCGGACGCGCCGCGCGTGGAGCGGCCCGCGTTTTCAGTGGAGGCGGGACCGCTGTCGCCGCCGGAGAGGGTCGGGTCCGGCGACGACGAGGCGCCGTCGTTGGTTGGTCTGGGCATGGACTTTCCTTTCACATCATCGGATCGGACGGCGTGCTGTCGAACAGCGACAGCGGCTGGTCCGGTTCTATCGTTAGTTGTTGGGAGGGCTTGCCGGCGCTGCGGAAATGCAGCTCCAGCAGGCGTGCTTTGTCGGGACTGATTTCAACGACCGCCGTGTGCGGCTGGTCGCGCGGACCGATGACGTCGACCACGTCGATCTCGGGATCGACGTCGGCCAGCGCCAGGAAGTCGGCCAGCGGCGCGCTGTCGGCGGCATGGATCAGATACCGGGCCTTGTTGGCCGACGCGGCTTGCGCTTCTGTCATGGGGATCTCCTTAAAAGAGCAGCGCCCTCCGTGGCCGCCGCCGACGGAGGGCAGGGCTGCGGCGCGGTCGGCGCCGCAGCGGTGGATCAATGCAAGGTCTGGCCGCCGTACAGCGAGTTGGCGGCGTTGGCCAGCTGCGCCTGTTGCGTCAGCTGGGCCAGTTGCGCCTGCTGCTGCGCATAAGCCTGCGTCAGCGGATCGGCGCCGAACGGCAGCATGCCGCCCAGTTGGCCTGCGATGCCGCCGATGGTGTTGCCCAGGCCGGAATTACCGAACGCGCCGCCGATGGCGCCACCCAGCGGCTGGGCCACGCTCTTGATGATGTTGCCGAACCAGCCTTGTGGCGCCAGGCCTTGCAGCTGTTGCAGTTGTTGTAGTTGTTGTTGCTGCGCCGCTTGCTGCGCATAGGCCTGCGTCACCGGGTCAGCCGCGAACGGCAGCATGCCGCCCAGCTGGCCGGCGATGCCGCCGATGGTGTTGCCGATGCCCGAGTGGCCGAAGGCGCCACCGATCATGCCGCCCAGTGGCTGGGCCACGCTCTTGACGATGTTGCCGAACCAGCCTTGCGGCGCCAGGCCTTGCGCCTGCAGCTGTTGCAGCTGTTGCAGTTGTTGTAGCTGTTGCAGTTGCTGTTGCTGCGCCTGCTGCGCATAGGCCTGCGTCACCGGATCGGCCGCGAACGGCAGCATGCCGCCCAGCTGGCCGGCGATGCCGCCGATGGTGTTGCCCAGGCCGGCGTTACCGAACGCGCCGCCGATGGCGCCGCCCAGCGGCTGGGCCACGCTCTTGATGATATTGCCGAACCAGCCCTGCGGTGCGAGCTGTGCTTGTTGCAGCTGTTGCAGTTGCTGTTGTTGTGCTTGTTGTGCGTAGGCTGCGGTCACAGGGTCCACACCCAGCGGCAGGAAGGAGCCGCCGATGCCGCCGGCCGCCTGGCCGATCTGGCTGCCCAGGTGCGAGTTGCCGAACAGGCCGCCGATGCCGCGGCCGATCAGGCCACCCAGCGGCGCGCCGATCAGACTGCCAAAGAAGCCTTGGGGCGCCAAGCCGCCGAACTGTTGCGGTGCTAGTTGTTGTGCATAGTATTGTTGGTACTCGTTCATGGTATCTCCTTGTTGTGGTTGCTGTCGGCCAGCGCGGCCTGAGAGCCGGCGCTGGAAGGGGTTGGACCGGGGGCGCGGGATGAAAGTTTTGGTATTCTTGGTGGCCGCCGGGCGTTAATCAGGTATCATCCAGCCTCTCTTTTTTCTCGATCCGCCATGACGACATTCCGCCGCCTCGACCTGTTCTGCCATGTAGTCGACAACTACGGCGACATCGGCATCTGCTGGCGCCTGGCACGCCAGCTGCGGCGCGAGCACGGCCTGGCCGTCACGCTGTGGGTCGACGACCTGGCCAGCTTCCGCCGCATCTGTCCTGAGGTCGATACCGGCGCCGCCAGCCAGCAGCTGGACGGCGTCACCGTGAGCCATTGGGCCAGCCAGGACGGCGCCTACACGCCGGCCGACGTGGCCGACATCGTCATCGAATTTTTCGCCGTCGACATCCCGCCCGGCTACATTGAGGCGATGGCACAGTGCGAGCCGCGTCCGGTGTGGTTCAACCTGGAGGGCTTGACGGCGGAGGAGTGGGTCGAAGGCTGTCATCGCCTGACGTCGCCGCATCCGCGCCTGCCGCTGACCAAGCACTTCTTCTTCCCCGGCTTCACGGACAAGACCGGTGGCCTGCTGCGCGAGGCGGAGCTTGATGCGGAGCGTCGCAGCTTCCAGTCCTCGCCGGCGGAGATGGCGCAGTTCCTGGCGCGCTTCGGCGTCACGCCGGACGAGATGGCGGCCACCAAGGTCTCGCTGTTCTGCTACCCACACGCGCCGGTGTCGGCGCTGCTGGATGTGTGGCGCGCTGGCGATCAAGCGATCACCTGCCTGGTGCCGGAAGGTGTGGCGGCCGAGGCGGTGCAAGCCTTCCTTGGCGCCGACGCCACGGCCGGCGCCAGCGCCACGCAAGGCGCGCTGACGCTGCGCGTGCTGCCCTTCGTGCCGCAGCCGGACTACGACAAGTTGCTGTGGGCCTGCGACCTGAACTTCGTGCGCGGCGAGGATTCCTTCGTGCGTGCGCAGTGGGCGGGCAAGCCTTTCGTCTGGCACATCTACCCGCAGGACGAGAACCTGCATCACAAAAAACTGCGTGCCTTCCTGCAGCGCTACGCCGCCGGGCTCGATGCGCTTGACGAGTTCTCGCTGCGCTGGAACGGCGCGCCGACGGCGGGCGAGGGCAGCGACTGGACGTCGCTGTGGCAAGCCTTTGCGTGCGAGATGCCGGCCATGGTCGCGCGCGCGGATGTGTGGCAAACGCAAATGCTCAGCAACGGCGATCTGGCCGCCAATTTGATAGCCTTCGCTGCCACGCTGAGATAGGCGGTGCGGGAAAAACAAAGTATAATGCCGGGTTAATCTCTACCTGATCAACCGTGAGCTTTGGGCGTTTCGCCTGGCGACAGATGATTTTTACGCAACCTACTTTTTACGTACACTCTCTATGAAACCTGCAAAAGAAATTCGTGTTGGCAACATCATCATGGTTGACAGCAAGCCTATGATCGTTCTGCGCTCCGACGTCAACGGTTCGAGCCGCACGGGCTTCACCTACAAGTGGAAGATGAAGAATCTTCTGACCAACACCCCGATGGAAAACGTCTTCCGCGGCGACGACAAGTTCGACGTGGTCGTTCTGGACAAGAAGCCAGTGACCTACTCGTACTTCGCTGACCCACTGTACGTCTTCATGGACGCCGACTACGAACAGTACGAAATCGAAGAAGAAAACCTGGGCGACGCGCTGAACTACCTGAAAGACGGCATGGAATGCGAAGCCGTGTTCTACGATGGCAAAGCGATCTCGGTTGAACTGCCAACCACCATCGCACGTCAAGTGGTGTACTCGGAACCAGCCGTCAAAGGCAACACTTCGGGCAACGTCCTGAAAGAAGCCAAGATCGAAAACGCCATCGAATCCAAGCGCCACACCGTGCAAGTGCCACTGTTCGTGAGCCAGGACGACGTCATCGAAATCGACACCCGTACCAACGAATACAAGCGTATCGTTCGTAACTAATCGGTTTTAAGTGCTAAAAAAGCACGCCCAGCATGTGAAATACATGCCGGCGTGCTTTTTTATTGGAAATTGGTAATTATTTTCTGATTTGTAATAATTTTTGTGGTGTAGGTGGCAACACGCTGATATATTTATGCAACGCAATAAATAGTGCGCATTGGTGATCAGTTCAAACTACTCGCGGGGATGGCATGGATCGCAGGGAATTCGTTGGAATCGGCGTCGCGGCGGGCGCCATGGCTGGCAGCAACCGGATACTGGCGGCGCCGGCCGCCGCCGCATCCAAGCTCGGTCCCGGCGGCATCCTCGACGCGGGCGTGTGGGAGCAGCAGCAGATGATGGAGGCCGGCAAGCTGACCTCGCACTCGCTGACCTCGCAATACCTGGCCCGCATCAAGACCATCGACAAGTCCGGCCCCCGCCTCAACGCCATCATTGAAATCAATCCCGAAGCGCTGAAGATCGCGCTGGAGATGGACCGCGAGCGCAACCTCAAGCGCGTGCGGGGTCCGCTGCACGGCATCCCCGTCCTCCTCAAAGACAACATCGCCACCGGCGACCGCATGAGCACCACCGCCGGCTCGCTGGCGCTGAACGGCGTGCGCGCCGCGCGCGACGCGCACGTGGCCGCCCAGCTGCGCGCGGCCGGCGCCGTCATCATCGGCAAGACCAACCTGAGCGAATGGGCCAATATGCGCTCGACGCATTCGGTCAGCGGCTGGAGCGGGCGCGGCGGCTTGACCTTGAATCCGTACTCGCTGGACCGCAACTGCAGCGGCTCCAGTTCCGGCTCGGGCGCGGCGATCGCGGCCGGGCTGGCCACGCTGGCGGTCGGCACCGAGACCGACGGCTCGATCGTCTCGCCGGCCTCGATCTGCGGCGTGGTCGGCATCAAGCCGACGCTGGGGCTGGTCAGCCGCAGCGGCATCATCCCGATCGCGCACTCGCAGGACACCGCCGGCCCGATGGCGCGCAGCGTCGCCGACGCCGCGCTGATGCTGGCCGCGATGACCGGCGTTGACGCCAGCGATCCGGTCACGCGGGAGGGCGCGGGCAAAGCGGGCGACTACCGCGCCGCGCTGGAGAAGGGCGGCCTGCAAGGCAAGCGCATCGGCGTGGCGCGCAACTTCTTCGGCAGTAACGACGAGCTGGACGCGGTGATCGAGAAAGCGCTGCTGGACTTGAAGGCGCAGGGCGCGATCCTGGTCGACACCGAAGTGCCCAACATCAGCAAGTACGGCGACAGCGAGACCGAAGTGCTGCTGTACGAATTCAAGGCCGACCTGGCGGCCTACCTGAAGGAATACGCGCCGCACGCGCCGGTGGCCAATATGGCCGACGTCATCGCCTTCAACCAGAAGCACCACCAGCAAGAGCTGCCGTACTTCGGCCAGGAATACCTGGAACGGGCGCAGGCCAAGGGCGACCTCGACACGCCGGCCTACCGCGACGCCCTGGCCAACAACCAACGTTATTCGCGCGCCGAAGGCATCGACCAGGTCATGCGCGAGCACCGTCTCGACGCGCTAGTGGCGCCAACCGGCGGCCCGGCGTGGCTGACCGACTTCATCAATGGCGACCATTTCGGCGGCAGCTTCTCGTCGCCGGCGGCGGTGGCGGGCTACCCGCACATCACCGTGCCGGCCGGGTACGTGCATGGGCTGCCGGTCGGCCTCTCGTTCGTCGGCGCCGCCTACAGCGAAGCGATGCTGATCCGCATGGCCTACTCGTACGAGCAAGCCACACTGCACCGCCGCGCCCCCCAATTCCCAGCCAGCGTCAACATTGGAAAAGCCTGGGGTCAAGTCTGACATTCGGACACGAGCTCAACCAAAACAGCGGTGGGGTCAAGTCTGGCATTCGGACACGAGCTCTGCCGTAGGCGCGCGCCTACGGCAGAGCTCGTGTCCGAATGTCAGACTTGACCCCAATTTTGTTTGGTCAGGTGACGCCTAGTTCGCGCAAGATTTGTTCTTTCATTTCCTGGAACTCGGGATGGGACAGCTTGCGCGGATGGGGATGCGGTACTTCGAACGTTGCCTGGATCCGTGTCGGCCTCGGCGACAGCACCAGGATGCGGTCGGCCATGAACAGCGCTTCTTCCACATCGTGCGTGATCAGGATGACCGTGTGGCGCTCTTCGGCCAGGATGCGCAGCAGTTCGGTGCGCATCTTCAGGTTCATCAACGCGTCCAGCGCGGAGAAGGGCTCGTCCATGTACAGGATCTCCGGCTTGACGACGAACGCCCGCGCCAGCTCCACCCGCTTCAGCATCCCGCCCGACAGCTCGTGAGGATAGCTGTTCTCGAAGCCCTTCAGCCCCACCATCTCCGCGTAGTGATCGGCCAGCGCCGATTTGTCGCCGTGGCCGTTGCCGGTCAGGCCGAACATCAGGTTCTGCTGCACCGTCAGCCACGGGAACACCGAGCCATGCTGCGAGATCGCGATGCCCTTGGGATTGGGGCCGCGCCGCACCGTGCCGTCGATTCGCACCTCGCCCTCGCTGGGCTGCTCGAAGCCGGCGATGATCTTCATCAGCGTCGATTTGCCGCAGCCCGATGGCCCGACGATGGCGACGAACTCCCCGTCCTTCACATCGAGCGATACGCCGCCCACCACCGGCAGCTCCTTGAAGTTCTTCTTGATTTCCTTGACGACGATCTTAGCGTCCATAGCGCCACCTTACCGATTTGAGGCCTTCGAGTTTGCGCATCACCGCGTCCAGTATCAGGCCGATGACGCCGATGATGATCATGCCGGCGATGACCAGGTCATAGCGGTTGCCGGCGTTGCGCGAGTCCATGATCAGGTAGCCCAGGCCGGAACGCAGCGCGATCATCTCGGCCGCCACCACCACCAGCCACGCCACGCCCAGCGCGATGCGCATGCCGACGATAATCTCCGGCAGCACCGCCGGGATGATCACCTGCCGGAACAAGGTGGTCTTCGACACGCCGAAGTTCTCGGCCGCCCGCAGGTAGCGCCGCTCGATAGTGTGCACGCCGGACGCGGTCTGCACGATCATCGGGAACACGGCGGCGATGAAGATCAGGAAGATCGGCGATACGTTGCCGACGCCGAACCACAGGATGGCCAGCGGTATCCACGCGATCGGCGATATCGGCCGCAGGATCTGGAAGATGGGATTGAGCGTGATGTAGGCCCCGTCCACACGCCCCATCCACAGCCCCAGCGGAATCGCCACCAGCGCCGCCAGCCCGAAGCCGGTGCCGACCCGGAACAACGAGGCGCCGATATGCTCCCACAGCGTGCCGTCTTCGGCCAGTTCCAGCGTGCCTGTCACCACCTGCAGCGGCGTCGGGAAGATCACGCTTTCGGTCTGCACCACGACGATCCACCACAGGGCGATCAGCGCGGTCAGCACCGCCAGCGGCGGCAGGATTTTCTTGAGTTTTTCCATGGCGTCCAATCAGGTTGAGAACAGATGCGGGGCACGCGCCCAGGCGCGCACCGCGCGCCATTTCAATCGCTGCCAGCCGGCGGCCGGCATGGCGTCGACCACCACCCGCATTTGCCCGCTGGCGTGCGCGGTGCAGGCGAAGTCGTTGACGGAGACGGTTTCGAACGGCAGCCGGAAACTCTGGCCCGGCATGATCAGCACCGGCCCGAAAATCTGCGGCACGTTGTCCTTGTTGCGCAGCAGGAGCACGTCGTTCGCCCCCTGCGTCAGGTGGATTTCGGAGGGCAGGATCTCGACCTTGTCGCCGGCCATGCGGCGCGCCCAGGTGCCGTTGGGGATTTCAAACAGCTCGTCGCGCGAGGGCAGGGCGATGGGCGCCAGCGCGGCCCACGCGCACAGCGCCACTCCTGCCATGGCCAGGCACGGTGCGATAAATTTGTGGAGACGCCGCGTCTTCAATTCTTTAACAGCAGCGTGGCGTCGTGCACCACGTCGGCGGCGGTGCGCCCGAACGGCAGCAGCGCGCGCAGGCTGCCCTTGCGGTCGACGAAGTACAGGTACGAGGAATGGCCGATGGTGTAATCGGTCTTGCTACCGTCGATCATTTTTTTTGTGGCGGTGATGCCGTAGTCCTGGCGCACGCGCGCCATCTGCTGCGGCGTGCCGGTGGCGCCGATGAAGGTCGGGTCGAAGGCGCGCAGGTAGTTGCGCATGCGCTCGGGCGTGTCGCGTTCGGGATCGACGGTCACGTAGATCACCTGCAGCTGGCTGGCCTGCGCGCCCATCTGCCGGCGCGCTTCCGCCAGCATCCCCAACGACACCGGGCATACGTCCACGCAGGAGGTGTAGCCGAATTCCAGCAGCACCAGCTTGCCCCGGTACTGGCTTAGTTTCAGCTCCTTGCCGTCCGAGCCGCGCACCGTGAAGTCGGGCGCCATGCGCGGCGGATCGAATACGCCGGCTTTCAGGCCGAGGTTATCGGCGGCGTGCGCGCCGAAGCTGATCGCCATCGCCAGCAGTGCGGTCTTCAACTTGCTCATAGGCTGATGGCGACCGGCTTGATGGCCTTGACGAAGCTCTCGTCCACGTAGGATTCGTAGGCGACGGGGCGCTTGATGGTGCCGGCTTCGATCGACAGCTGCATCAATTCGTCGAACTCGGAACGTATCATGCGCAGGTCGCCGTAGGTCACGCGGTCGGCCGGATTCTGCATCACGAAGCGCAGCACGTTCGGGTCCTGGTTGAAGTACTTGCGGCCGGCGGCGATGGTGATGGCCTTCTCGCGGCTGGCCGGCGTGGCATCGAGCCAGCTGCCGGCGGACTGCACGTAGTTGACCAGCTCCTGCACCAGCGGGCGGTTTTCCTTGATCAGTTCTTCGCGCACCGTCAGCACGCAGCAGATGTAGTTGCGCCATTCGTCGCGCGTCATCGCCAGCGGACGGGCGTAGCCGGCGCGCTGCGCGGCGGCGCCGAAAGGCTCGCCGGTGCAGTAGGCATCCACCGCCTTGGCGTACAGCGCGGCCGGCATGTCCGGCGGCGCCATCTCGATGATCTCGATATCCTTGGGTGTCATCTTCTCCCGCGCCAGCATTTTGCGCAGGAACAGGAAGTCCACCGCGAAGCGGCTCGGGATGGCAATGCGCTTGCCGCGCAGGTCGGCGAATTTCTTGTGCGTGGAGTCGGTGCGCACCATGATGACGGCGCCCGAACGGTGGCCCAGCGAGACGATCTTCACCGGGATGCGCTTGTCCGCCAGGTCCATCACCAACGGCGCCAGCATGTAGGCGGCCTGGATGCGGCCCGTCATCAGGGACTCCTTCACCTCGGGCCAGCCGTTGTACTTGCTGTATTCGAAGCCGCGCGGCAGCGCGCCCGGCTTGCCCATGGACGCGGCCTTCGCCATGCAGGCCACCGGCAGCGTGAGGTTGCAGGTGACGGGCAGGCCGCCCACTTGAATGGGCGCGTCGGCCGCGCGGGCGCTGGATGGCAGTATCAACGGCAGCGCCGGTGCGGCGGCTGTCAGCAAACCGCCCAGCAGCCGGCGCCGCAGCGGTGAATCGGGGGATGGGTCGTCTCTGTTGTCCATGGCGCTCGGCCGTGTTGTATTGTCCTGTAATTGTACTACAGGCCTTTACGCACGAGCACCGGATCGGCGCGATATACCTCCGGCGCGATACGTTTCAGGTTTTCGACCTTGGGCAGGTCGTTGAAGGCGATGTACGGATGGTTGGGGTTAAGCGTCAGGAAGTTCTGGTGATAGGCCTCGGCGGGGTAGAAGGCCTTGTCCATTTCGATCCTGGTCGCCAACGGCTTCTTGAACACATGCGAGGCGTTGAGCTGCGCGATGTACTTTTCCGCCACGCTGCGCTGCACCGGCGATTGCGGGAAGATCGCGGAACGGTATTGCGTGCCGCTGTCCGGTCCCTGGCGATTGAGCTCCGTGGGATTGTGCGCCACCGAGAAGAAAATCTGCAGCAGCTTGCCGTAGCTGATCTGGGCCGGATCGTAGGTGATCTTCACGCTTTCCGCGTGGCCGGTGTCGCCGCCGCTCACGGCATCGTAATTGGCGCTGCGGCCGTCGCCGCCGGCGTAGCCCGAGACGGCGTTGCTGACGCCTTTCACGTGCTGGAACACGCCCTGCACGCCCCAGAAGCAGCCGCCGGCAAAGATGGCGGTTGCGGTGTGGCCGGTGGGTGCCGGTTCATCGACGGCCGGCGGCGCGATCACCACCGCCACCTCCGCCGATACCGCCGGCTGCTGCCACAATGCTACGCCGAAGATGGCGGCGCCGGCCAGCGCCAGGGGACCGCCGTAGTTTTTCAAGATGCTATTCATGTTGTGCTCTCCGTTTCAACCAAAGGTGAAGGCGTAGGCTTGTACGCCGGGATCGAGGAATTCGATGCTGAAGGTGTGGTCGCCGATGCTGCCGGACTGCCGCACCAGCTGATACAAGCGCTGGCCGTTGATGGTGCCGCTGCCGTCGGCGGCGACGTCGGCGCCGTGGTCACGGCCCGGCGCGGCGCCGTCTATCGTCACGCGGAAGCGTACCGGCTTGCCGTTCTTGTCCGGGCCGAGCACCAGGTGCAGGTCACGGGCGTGGAAGCGGTAGACGATGCGGCCCGTGCCCTGGCTTAGCGTGACCTGGTCCGGTTGCGACAGCCAGTTCCCGGCCAGGCCCCATTGGTTCAGCGCCGGCTGCGAAGGCGCGGTGTAGCTGCGGCTCTTGTCGACGGCCTGCGCTTCCGGCGAGGCGAAATTCTGTGCGCGTTCGTAGCCGAGGTAGGTTTCCGGCGAAGCCACCTGGCCCATGTCGGATGCCTGTTGCACGCCTTGCGCACCTTCCGCGCTGACCACGGTGTTGGCCACGTTCTTGCGGCCAGCTTCCTCCAGCAACTGCTGGATCGCCTGCTCGGACTGGGCGTATTCGCCTTCGCCGAAATGGTGGTGGCGGATCTGGCCCTTGGCGTCGATGAGGTAGTGCGCGGGCCAGTACTGGTTGCCGAAGGCGCGCCAGATGGCGTAGTCGTTGTCGACGGCGACAGGGTAGGTGATGCCGAGGTCCTTGACGGCCTTGCGCACGTTGCCGATATCGCGTTCGAAGGCGAATTCGGGGGCGTGGACGCCGATCACCACCAGGCCCTGGTCGCGGTATTTTTCAGCCCAGGCTTTCACGTAAGGCATGGAGCGCAGGCAGTTGATGCAAGAGTAGGTCCAGAAGTCGACCAGCACCACTTTGCCCTTCAGCTGCGCGGCGGTCAGCGGCGTGGAGTTCAGCCAGTCGACGGCGCCGGTCAGCGGCGGCAGCTTGCCTTCCACCGGGAGCGTGTCCTCGGCTGGTGCTGCGGCGTGCATGGCCATCATGGCGGGGCCGTTGCCGCTCATCGCGGTGCGCGACATCATGGCGCCCGAGCCGGTTGCCGCGTCACTGCCGCGCATCGCACCACCGGCCGTGTCGCCACCGGTCGCGTCGTCGCTGCGCATGGCGCCTCCGGTAGCGTCACCGCCGCGCATCGCGCCACCGGCCATCATCGCGCCGCCTTGTGGTTCGCGCGGCGACAGCGTATCGATCAGCTTTTGCTCCAGGCCCGAGGTGGCGACCGTCGACACCCGCGTCAGCAGGCCGGTATCCAGCCCGCTGGCGATCGCCGCCACGCCGCCCAGCATGGCCACGCCCAGGCCGCGCCGCATCCATTCACCAGCGCCCAATGAGCGCTTCATCGCGCTGAAGACTCGTCCTCCGATAAGCAGCGCCAGTCCCAGCGAAGTCGCAGCACCCGCCGCGTAGGCCAACAGCAGCAGCGTCGTCTGGGCGCTGGCGCCGTTCAGCGCCGCGCCGGTCAGCACCAGGCCAAGCACCGGCCCCGCGCAGGGCGCCCACAGCAAGCCGGTCGCGATCCCCAGCAGGAACGACGACCGCGCACCCGACCACGCGCCGCCAGCCGCGCCATCGGCCGCCTGCGCCTTGTTGGACAGCCTGTCGCCAAGCGCCGCCAGCGGCTTGGTCAAGCGGTCCGCCAGGTGCGGCAGCATCAAGGTCAGCGCGAAGAACGCCATCAGTGCCATGGCCAGCCAGCGGCCATATTGATTGGCCTGCACCACCCAGCCGCCGCCGACGGCGGCCAGCGTCGCCACCAGCGCGAAGGTTAGCGCCATCCCGGCCAGCAGCGGCAATCCGCTGCGCACGAACGGCTGCCCGGTGCGGGCAAACACGAACGGCAGCACCGGCAGGATGCAGGGGCTGAGTATCGTCAGCGCCCCGCCGAGGTAAGAGAGAAGGATCAGCAGCATGACTATGGTCCTCCCTTAAGCCGCGCCGGGCGTGAACGTCAGCGCCAGGCCGTCGATGCAGTACCGTAGGCCGGTCGGTTCCGGGCCGTCGTCGAACACGTCGCCCAGGTGGCCGCCGCAGCGGCGACACTGCACCTCGACGCCTCGGAATCCCAGCGACGTCGTACGGCTCGTGAACACGCCGCGTTCCAGCGGCTTCCAGAAACTGGGCCAGCCGGTGCCGCTGTCGAATTTGGCGGCGGACGAGAACAGCGGATTCTGGCAGCCGGCGCAGACGAATTTGCCGGCGCGGTGCTCCTTGTAGAGCGGGCTGCTGAACGGGCGCTCCGTGCCGCCGCGCCGCAGGATCTCGTACTGCGCGGGCGAGAGCAGGGCGCGCCATTCGGCGTCGGTGTGCGTCACTTCCCAAACGGGAGCCGGGCCGGCGGTGGCTGCGCGCCATTTTAAAGCTGCGGCGCCCGCCATTAGGGCCGCGCCGCCAGTGAGGAGAAATTTGCGTCTGGAAGTCATACAAACTCCATGAAGTGGAATGTCGATGTGGCCATTGTGGCCCGGCGCGGATGGCGAAATCCTCACGTAAACTTCAATTAAATGTGATACTTTCCAGCGCAGGAATCCCGCACAATGGCGGCACCAAGACTTTTACCCGGCCCGACTGACTATGGATTTACCAAAACGCGTCCTGATCGTAGAGGATGATATGCCCATCGCCGACCTGCTGCGCCTGCACCTGCAGGACGAAGGCTACCAGGTCACCCACTGCGCCGACGGCAACCAGGGCCTGGCCCAGTTGCGCACCGGCGGCTGGGATGCGCTGATCCTCGACCTGATGCTGCCCGGCGTGGACGGGCTGGAAATCTGCCGCCAGGCGCGCGCGATGGCGACCTACACGCCCATCATCATCACCAGCGCGCGTTCCAGCGAAGTGCACCGCATCCTCGGCTTGGAGCTGGGCGCGGACGATTATCTCGTCAAGCCGTTCTCGGTGCTGGAGCTTGTGGCTCGCGTGAAGGCGCTGCTGCGCCGGGCCGACGCCATGGCCCGCAACCAGCGCAACGAAGCCGGTGCGCTGGAACTGAACGGCGTGCGCCTCGATCCGCTGACCCGGCAGGCGCAGGTCGAAGGCCGCCCGCTGGACCTGACCCCGCGCGAATTCGACCTGCTGTACTTCTTCGTCAAGCATCCCGAAAAAGTGTTCTCGCGCCTGGACTTGCTCAACCAGGTGTGGGGCTACCAGCACGATGGCTACGAGCACACCGTCAACACCCACATCAACCGCCTGCGCGCCAAGATCGAAGCCGATCCCGCCGACCCGGCCCGCATCCTGACCGTATGGGGCAAGGGCTACCGCTTCGCGCACGGCGGACCTGCGGCATGAACCTGACCCTTTCCCAGCGCCTGTCGCTGGTGTTCTCGGTGCTGCTGCTGGCCTGCTGCGGCGCGTCCGCATGGTTGCAGATCCGCGCCAACATCATGCATGAGAAGGAAGTGGTGCAGGGCCTGTCGCGCGGCCTGGCGCGCAGCATCGCGCTGGACGCGCAACTGATGCACGCGGACAGCGATCCCGCTCCGGAGAATGGCGCGCCGCCCAGCGAGGGCCTTGGCCCCGAAGCCGTGCGCCGCCTGTTCGGGCAGCTGATGGTGGTCAACCCCAACGTCGAGGTCTACCTGCTCGACATGGAAGGCCGCATCGTCGGCCACGCCGCACCGGCCGGTCACCTGAAGCGCGACCACGTCAACCTTGAACCCATCCGCCGCCTGCTGGACAACCAGCCCTTGCCGATACAAGGCGACGATCCGCGCAGCGAGACTGGCCGCAAGGTGTTCAGCGCGGCCGTGCTGCGCATGGGCGAGCGCAAGGTTGGCTACATCTACGTCATCCTGCAAAGCGAAGAGCATGACCGTCTCGCCGCCCGCGCCACCGCCAGCTCGGTGCTGCGCACGACATTGTGGTCGATGGCCATCGTGGCCTTGCTTGGCCTGGTGGCCGGCCTGGTCGCCTTCCGCCTGATCACGCGGCCCTTGCACCGTCTGGCCGACACGATGCGCCAGCTGGACACCAAGGCCGAACAACTGGCGCTGCCTCCGCCCAACGCCGGCGGGGGGCGCGACGAGATCGCGATCCTGGAGCATGCCTACGGCGAGATGGCCGCGCGCATCAACGAGCAATGGCAGACGGTGCGCCAGCTGGACCACGAACGCCGCGAAGTGGTGGCGAACATCTCGCACGACCTGCGCACGCCGCTCGGTTCCCTGCACGGCTATCTGGAGACCTTGTCGCTGAAGGATGAAACGCTGGACGCGCCTGGCCGCCAGCACTACCTCGGCATCGCGCTGGCGCAGAGCCGCAAGGTGGGCCGCCTGGCGCAAGCCTTGTTCGAGCTGGCGCGCCTGGAGCATGGCGCGGTGGCGCCGGAAATCGAATCCTTCTCGCTGAGCGATCTGATACAGGACGTGTTCCAGAAATTCGAATTGCGGGCGGAAGAAAAACAGCTGCATCTGAACGCCATGCTGCCGCATCCCGCGCCCATGGTGCGCGCGGACCTGGGCATGATCGAGCGCGTGCTGACCAATTTGTTCGACAACGCCATTCGCCACACGCCGCCCGGCGGCACGGTGGAGATCGAGGTGGAGCCGGACGCGCAGGGCCACATCCGCATTACCGTCAGCGACACCGGGCCGGGCATCCCGGCGGACATGGAGGAAGTGCTGTTCCGCCGCCCGTTCGCCCTACGGGGCGAGCGCAGGGAAGGGGGCCTCGGCCTGTTGATCGTCAGCCGCATCCTGCAGCTGCACGGCAGCGGCATCGAATTGGTTCGCGTGCCGCAGCGCGGCGCCGTGTTCCGCTTTACGCTGGCGACGGTCTAGGCGCGCTGCAGCGGCGCGCGCCAGCTGCCCAGGTAGTGCTGCGGCGTTTTGCCGAGGATGCGGCGGAACATCGCGCTGAACGCGCTCGGGCTGGCGTAGCCCAGCGCCGCCGCGATCTCGCTCACGCTGTCGCCGCGCTCCAGCCGGCCGAAGGCCTCGGCCAGGTGCACCTGCTGCACCCACTGGCGGTAATGCAGGCCGGTCTCTTTCGGGAACAGGCGTATCAGGGTGCGCGCGCTGGCGCCGGCTTCGGCGGCCCAGTCCTCGATGGTGCGCGGGCTGCCCGGATCGTCCATGATGGCTTCGCACACGGCCAACAGGCGGCGGTCGCGCGGCCAGGGGATCGCGATCGGCACCGTCTCCGCCGCCGCCAGCTCGGACAGGATCAGCATCGCCAGGTGCTCGCCACGGCCGGGCAGCGGATATTCGATGGGTTCATCCAGCAGCGACAGTATCAGCTCGCGCAGCAGCGGACTCACTTCGATCACGCGGCAAATGTCGCCGAATGCCTGCGCCGTTTCGGCTTCGACGTAAATCGTCCGCATCGTCACCTTGCCCAACGACGTCCACTGATGCACCACGCCGGGTGGAATGAACAGCGCACGGCGCGGCGGCAGTATCCACACGCCGAAGTCGGTCTTCACCTTCATCAGGCCCTCGGTGGCATACAGCAGCTGCGCGCGTTCGTGGCTGTGCGGCCGCGCCGATTCGCCATGCACCGCGTCGCGCGCCATTGCAGTGACGACGCGCGGAACGCGCTGATAGTCGCGGTGGTCACTGCTGCGGTGGAGGGCTTTCAATGGCACTTGTTTTGTCACTTAGTCGACGAAAGTTGGAATAGATCGGGTTTGCAGCCATATTACACTGGGCGGCATGAATACATCCACTCTCACTTCCTCTAGCCGTCCCCACGGGGACACCGTCATGTCCATCCTCGGCGCGGTCGCCCTGGTCCACCTGCTGAACGATCTGACGCAAGCCATGCTGCCGTCGATCTACCCGATGCTGAAGGCGCAATTTGGCCTGACGTTCACGCAGGTTGGCCTGATCACGCTGACCTTCCAGTGCACCGCCTCGCTGCTGCAGCCTTGGATAGGCCTGTACACCGACCGCCGTCCCATGCCCTTCCTGCTGCCGCTTGGGATGGTCGCCACGCTGATCGGCGTGCTGATGATGTCCGTCGCCGGCACGTTCCCGGCCTTACTGGTAGCGTCCGCGCTGATCGGCGTCGGTTCCTCGACCTTCCACCCGGAGGCTTCGCGCGTGGCGCGCATCGCCTCGGGTGGGCGGTTCGGGTTTGCGCAATCGTTGTTCCAGGTGGGCGGCAATGTCGGCTCCGCGCTCGGGCCTTTGCTGGCGGCCGCCGTCATCATCGGCCGTGGACAAGGCAATATCGCCTGGTTCGCGCTGCCGGTGGCGGCCGCGATCATGGTGTTGGCGCACGTCGGCCGCTGGCACAGCGCCCACCTGGCCGGGCTGCCGCGCAAGGCCGCCTCGCGTGCCCTATCGCCTTTACCTAAGGGCCGCGTTTATGGCGCGCTGGTGGTGCTGGCGCTGCTGGTCTTCTCCAAGTACATCTACATGTCCAGCTTGAGCAGCTACTACACCTTCTACCTGATCGACAAATTCGGCCTGTCGGTATCGTCGGCGCAGCTGTACTTGTTTCTGTTCTTGGCGGCGGTGGCGGCGGGCACCTTCATGGGCGGGCCTATCGGCGACCGCATCGGCCGCAAGCGCGTGATCTGGATCTCCATCCTCGGCGCCGCGCCGTTCACGCTGATGCTGCCCTACGTCGACCTGTTCTGGACCGCCGTGCTGTCGGTGGTGATCGGCTTCGTGATCTCGTCGGCGTTTTCCGCCATCGTGGTGTTCGCGCAGGAGCTCATGCCGGGGAAGGTCGGCATGATCGCGGGGATCTTCTTTGGATTGATGTTCGGCGTGAGCGGCATCGGCGCCGCAGCCATGGGGCATATCGCCGACGTTGCCGGCATCGCCTATGTGTACAAACTGTGTTCGTTCCTGCCGCTGCTGGGCATCCTGACGGTGCTGCTGCCGCATATCCCGCAGCAGCACCGCTAGGCCGGATCAGGCGTCGATGAAGCGCATCTTGAAGTTGCGGCCCTTGATGGCGCCGAAGTCGCCGCCCAGCGGGTTGTTCTTGCTGAGACGCTCGAAGGCTTCATAGGCCACGCGGCGGTCGATCGCCACGTAGGTCTGGAACTCGAACACGTTGATCTTGCCGACTTGTTCCTTCGAGAGGCCGGCATCGCCGGTCAGGGCGCCCAGCAGGTCGCCCGGGCGCAGCTTGTCCTTCTTGCCGCCCGAGATCACCAGCGTCATCATCGGCGCCGGATCGACGCCGTAGTCGTTTTCATCCAGCGATTTCAAGTCGAACCATTCGACCGGCGCGTTCTGGTATTCCTCGATCAGCTTGACCCACTTCTTCTCGTTCGGCGCGCACAGCGACAGGGCCAGGCCTTGTTCGCCGCCACGGCCGGTGCGGCCCACGCGGTGGATGTGCACCTCGGTGTCCTTCGACACGTCGACGTTGATCACCGCTTCGAGGTTCGGGATGTCCAGGCCGCGCGCGGCGACGTCGGTCGCCACCAGCACGGAGCAGCTGCGGTTGGCGAACAGCACCAGGATCTCGTCGCGCTCGCGCTGTTCCAGTTCGCCGTACAGCGCCAGTGCCGAGAAGCCTTTCGATTGCAGCTCTTCCACCAGCTCGCGGCACTGCACCTTGGTATTGCAGAAGGCGATGGCCGATACCGGCTTGTAGTGGCCCAGCAGGCGCGCCACGGCGGCGTTGCGCTCGTCGAAGCCGATCTCGAAGAACAGCTGCTCGATCTGGCTATTGTCGTGCTGCGCCTCGACCGTCACTTCGACCGGATCGGCCAGGAAGGAATCGGTGGCGCGGCGGATGTCGTCCGGGTAGGTGGCCGAGAACAGCAAGGTCTGGCGGCGCTTCGGACAGGCGCTGACAATGCCGGCGATTTCGTCGTAGAAGCCCATGTCGGTCATGCGGTCCGCTTCGTCCAGCACCAGCGTCTCGACCTTGGACAGGTCCAGCGTGCCGCGGCCCAGGTGATCGCGCACGCGGCCCGGCGTGCCGACCACGATGTGGGCGCCATGCTCCAGCGAGGCGATTTGAGGACGCATCGGCGAGCCGCCGGTCAGCACCAGCACCTTGACGTTGCCGGTGGCGCGGGCCAGGCGGCGCAGTTCATTGGCCACCTGGTCGGCCAGTTCGCGGGTAGGGCACAGCACCAGTGCCTGCACGGCGAACCACGCGGGATTGAGCTTGGCCAGGATGCCGATGCCGAAGGCCGCGGTCTTGCCGCTGCCGGTCTTGGCCTGGGCGATCAGGTCGCGCCCCTCCAGCACCGACGGCAGGCTTTGCGCCTGGATCGTCGTCATCTCCTTGTAGCCGAGCGAATCGAGATTGTCGAGCAGGGTTTGGGCCAGCGGCAGGCTGGAAAAAGCGGTGGATGTCATGGTGTCAGACCTGTTCAAAAAGGACGTGGTCACAGTCTAACAGGCTCGCTGACGCTGTGATATCGGGGTTGTATTAGTTTGGCGCCCACACCGGCAGGCCGGTGAGGTCCAGGTTTTCGTCGCGCACCCAGACCGGCAGGCCGGTGGTGTCGGTCGGCTCGAGCAGTTCGAGCTGCACCTGCTTGAGTGCGGAACGCTTGCCGCGCGGCGCCGGCGGGCGCTTCGCTTCCGGTTCGAGCGGCGCGGCCGGGCTGAAGCCGGGCAGGTCGAACGTGGCGTTGTCTTTTTTATCTCTCATTCTTAAATCTCGTGCCCACGGCGCCGGTGAAAATGCGCCGCTCAAAACAAAAGCCCGGCTGCAGCAGTCGGGCTCAGTAAGTAAGTCGCGGATTGTAACACAGAGGTGCTACCGCCCGCACTAACTCATCGGAGGCTTAGCGGAAGCTCAGCGTGGCCGTCAGGTCGCCCGGCGGCAGCGCGTTGCGGGCCGCGAAGGCTTCGTTGCGCACCTTGATGCCCTCCAGCTGCGGCAGGCCATGCAGGCGGGTGATGAAGCGCAGGATCGAGGTGGTGTCGTAGAAGGTGTGGTCGACCTGGCCCTTTTTCGCATACGGCGAGATGACGATGGCCGGCACGCGCGAACCCGGACCCCAGCGGTCGCCCTTGGGCGGCGCCACGTTATCCCACCAGCCGCCGTTCTCGTCGAAGGTGACCACGACGACCATGTCCTTCCACTGCGGGGACTTCTTCAGGTGCTCGATCACGTTGGCGATGTGGGCGTCGCCGGATTCCACGTCCGAGTAACCGGCGTGCAGGTTCAGGTTCCCCTGCGGCTTGTAGAAGGTCACGGCGGGTAGCTTGCCGGCGACGACGTCGGCCAGGAATTTGTTCGAGATCGGGCTGTCGCCAAGGCCGCCGTCGCGCAGGTGCTCGGCGCGCGCGGCGGTGCCGGGCGCGAACTGCTTGAAGTAGTTGAACGGCTGGTGGTGGTACTGGAAGTTCGGCTTCTCGCCGCCGCCGCGCGCGTCGAGCGCGGCCTGCCACGCGCCGCCGTACCACGCCCAGCTGACCTTCTTGGCCGAGAGCAGATCGCCGATGGTCTCATAGCTTTGCGGCGGCAGCGTGCCGGCGTCGTTCGGATCGGCCAGCAGGGGATCGCCGTCGAAGGCGGGGCGGATGTAGCTTGGCTGATAGGGCGGGGCCATGGTGTTGACCGCGTAGCCGTCCGGCGTGATCGCGCCGTTGTTGACGTAGATAGGCATGCCATCCATCGCCGACGCCGGGCTGTCCTTGGTCACGGACAGGCGCATGCCGGTCGGGCCGTCGTCCAGCACCGCGATCTTCTTCTTGGCGGCGGTGTCCTTGGCGTTGAAGTATTCGGGCGTGCGGCCGCTGATCAGGAACTGATGGTTCAGGTAGGAGCCGCCGAAGGCCGCCATGAAGAAGTTATCGCACAGCGTGTACTGCTCGGCGATCTTCCACAGGCCGAGGTTCTTGCTGGTCTCGCCGTAGTAGCCCATGACCATGCCGCCGGTGTTGCCCCAGGCCGCGAAGCCGTCGTTCTTGCCGCCGTTGATCTGCATCTGGTTCTGGTAGAACAGGTGCCACAGGTCGCGCGTGATCACGGCTTCGGGCAGCGGCTTGCCTTCGGTGTCGACCAGTTTGAACGGACCGTTCGGCAGGCCCTTGATGTCGTCTTCCTTGAGCGCGTATTTTTTGCCGCCGATGTCCTGGGTGTTCGGCACCATGCCGCCCCAGACTTTCGGCAGCGCCGGCAGCACGGAGCCGTCGCGGTCGCGCTGCTGGCAGGCGGCGGCGGTGGCGGCCGACAGCGGCGCGGCGGTGCCGGGGAAATTGGCGAACAGGTTGTTGAAGCTGCGGTTCTCCAGGTAGATCACGACCACGGTCTTGACGTGGGCTTTCAGCTTGGCGTCCAGCGAGCCTTTGACGGCGGCCGGCGTGGCGGTGGCGGCCTCGCCCAGCGCGGGCAGGGAGGCGGCCATGCCGGTGGCGGCGGCGGCCTGGAAGATGCGGCGGCGCGATGGATTGGCGGGAGCATCCTGCTCATTTTGTGCTGATAACTGGACCTGATCCTTCACACGCGCCTCCTTGGCAGACTGAAAACGCGATTGTGACAGTTTTATGGCGGGTTGGGTATATCAAGGGAGGAGCAGTTTAATGCGGGTGCTGACGTCGTGGACACATTGCGGAGTCACCTCGGCGAACTTGCGGGCTTTGCGTGCTCTCCAATCGACCGAGCGGACGTGATCGGCCAAAACAACGCCCGTTAATTGGTGATTGAGCGCGGCCACCACCGGCACTTCAAACGGATAGCCCTTGACCTGGTTGGTGACTGGGCAGCAGATAGTCAAGCCGGATGCGGCGTTGTACCCGGCCACGGAAAGTATCAAGGCGGGCCGGCGGCCAGCCTGCTCATGCCCAGCTTGTGGGGTGAAGTCGAGCCACACGACGTCTCCACGATCTGGCACGTAGGCGGTCGTTACCACTCTTCGCTGCCGATGGAGAGATCGTCCAGCAGAGGGGCGTGGCGATTTTCAGGCGTGATGCGAGCGACTAGGTCTTCCAGGCTTTCGGCTACCGGCGCCAGTAGCAATTGTCCGGCAGCGGTTTGCAGGTCCAGCTTTTGCCCGATTTGGAGGCCAGCTTCTTTCAACGCCGCAGCGGGTATGCGTACGGCAGCGCTATCACCCCATTCTTGTATCTCGACCAGCATATTCGTCCCCGGTAGTGTATTTACATTGTAGATACGCGAGAATGGCGAAGGCAAGCCAAAAATAGAAAAAGCCGTTGATTCCTGAGAAGAATCAACGGCTTATCGAATCTGGTTGCGGGGACAGGATTTGAACCTGTGACCTTCGGGTTATGAGCCCGACGAGCTGCCAGACTGCTCCACCCCGCGTCTGAGGCCCGAATTATACATAGACCTTTTGCGTTCCGCAAGGGGCAAAATAAGAGTCACTTATATTTCGGTGGATTTTTTAAGTGGCGCTTATATTTATCGCATCATTCCTCGTTCTGCGTGGCCGCGAAGTCCTCGAAGCTCAGGATCTTCACGCCCGCCTCCCGCCCCAGGGCGATTGTCTGTTCGACCAGGGCGGTTTCCATGATGAGGGCGTAGTAGGAATCCGTGTCATAGTCCACTATCAGTAGCGATAACGGCCGTGACGCCAGCCAGTTCGACAGGTCGCGCAGCCCCTGCATGACGGTCTTGCCTTCGTGATCCCACTGCCATACGGGTTCAATGCCACGCGCCGCCAGCATTTCCTGCACCTGCCAGGCGACTTCCTCGCTGGCTTTCCAGTCGACCTGCAGCATGAACCACTGCCCGCGCTGCTGGCCGTCGTCGTCCAGCATGGCGTCGTAAAACAGCCAGCTGATCTCGTCGATGTTGGTCGGCCCTGTGGAGTCGTACTTCGCTTCCACTTGCCGCACCTGTCGTTCGCTTTCCTGCTCGCCGAGATGGCGCGTGATCAGGCGTGTGAGCGCGCTGGCGCCGGCCTTGTAGCGCGCATATTCTTCATCGCTTAACAGGTCGGAAGGCAGCGGAAGGGGGGCGGCCGGCGGCGGCGACATGAACCCGAATAATCGCTTGAACATGGGAGGTCCTCCACGAAATGTGATTCAAGTGAGCATAGCAGAACTACAAATCTTGCCTTTTTCGATAGCTGCGCGTTACGCGGCGGCCAGGCGCCACAGCGACGTGACCTCGGCGGCGCGCGCGGCGTGCAGCGGATCGGTGGCGTCGGCGGCGCGCGGGTGGGTCGGGCGCACGTCGTGGCGGTCGATGACTTTCAGGCCGGCGGCGGCGATCCATTCCATCAGCTGGTCGCGCGGACGCAGGCCAAGGTGCTCGGCCAGGTCGGACAGAATCAGCCAGCCTTCGCCGCCCGGCGTCAGGTGCGCCGACAGGCCGGCCAGGAAGCCGCGCAGCATGCGGCTGTCCGGATCGTAGACCGCGTACTCGATCGGCGAACTCGGACGCGCCGGCACCCATGGCGGATTACACACCACCAGTGGCGCCCGGCCTTCCGGGAACAGGTCCGCTTCCAGCAGCTCGACCTGGCCGTCCAGGTCCAGCCGCGCCAGGTTTTCGCGCGCGCAGCTCAGCGCGCGCTGGTCCTGGTCGGTGGCGATGACGCGCGCCACGCCACGCTTGGCCAGCACCGCCGACAGCACACCGGTGCCGGCGCCGATGTCGTAGGCCAGCTTGACACCGGCCGGCAGCGGCGTATTCGCCACCAGCTCCACATACTCGCCGCGCACCGGCGAGAACACGCCATAGTGCGGGTGGATGCGCGCGTCCAGCGCCGGGATCTCGACCCCGGTGCGGCGCCATTCATGCGCGCCGATCACGCCCAGCAGCTCGCGCAGCGACGCCACGAACGGTTCCTCGAAGCGGCCGTAGGCCTCGTTGCAGGCCAGCTGCACATCCGGTGCACGGCGCAGCGGGATGGCGTAGCCGGCGTCGAAGGGAATCAGCAGCATGGCCAGCGTGCGCGCCCGCTGCGATTGCGCCTGGCGATGCAGGTGGAACGCTTCGGTCGGCGTGGCCGGAGTCTTGGCCGGCTTGGCCTTCTTGGACGGCTTGCCCTTGTGGTCCGCGCGGCGCGCGAGGGCCTGCAGCAGCTGGCGTGCGTTCTGGAAGTCGCCGCGCCACAGCAGGGCCGTGCCTTCGCAGGCCAGGCGGTAGGCCACGTCCGCATTGGTGCGGTCGTCGGCGATGACGACGCGCTTCGGCGGCGGCATGCCGGCTTCGGAGCGCCAGCGCGCGGCGCACTGCACGCCGTTCTCCTCCCAGTGGATCTGTTGCGGCGTAGGGGAGGCGGTGGTGTGTGCGGACATGTTCGGGGCAATCGGTAGGTGTAATAAGCGGAATGGACAAGCACAAAAAACGCCGGGGATGATGCTCATCCCTGCCGGCGTTTCGGTGTTGAGGCGCTTATTATACTTGGCGCTTAGCTGTTGGCGTCTTTGACGGGAGCGAGCGAGATCGGATCGTCCGCCGGCGCGGGCGTAGCGCTCACGCCTGCGGGGCCGGCCTTGATGGGTTCCTGCGGGGCTTGCGCACCGTAGGCATCGGCCGCCGATTTGACCTTGTCGGCGGCGGTCGGCGCAGTGTAGGTGTTGGTGTCCTTGCTGTCGACCAGGTTGAGCAGGCGCAGCGACAGGCTGCGCAGCGTGTTGCGGTCGATGCCATCGCTGGTCTTGGCGGGCGCGCTGTCGCCGGTCGACAGCGCCGATTGCAGGTCGCGGCCGATCAGTTTGAACAGGTCGGCCAGGGTGCCGGGGAAGTCGATGTTCGGTACCTGCACCGTCGGCAGGTTGTCGGCGCTGGCGCCGTTGCTGGCCGCCGGACGCTTGGCGGTGGTGTCGCTGTTGGTGGTCGTGTCCTTACTGGCGGCGCCGCTCAGTTCCGCGTTGTACTGCACTTCCACTTCGAAGTCGAACTTGCGGCCGTCGGCGGTGGTGATCGTGCCTTTGCCGATGAAGTGCGAGCTGTCGGTCAGGTCGAAGGCGGCGGCGTCGCTGCTGCCGTTCGGGCCCGAGGTGTGCTGCGCGCCGATGGCGAAGGTGGAGCTGGTATCCAGGCTGGCCGAGTCGAAACTGATGGTCGCATCCTTGCCCGAGTCGCCGAACAGCGACTTGGCAAAGCTGCTCAGGAAGTCCTGCGCGAAATCGACGGTGGCGTTGCCGACCGACGCCACATGCTTTTCCAGGCTGTCGGTGGACAGCGAAGTCGGCGAGGAATCCAGCGCTTTCACCGGCTTGGCGGCGTTGGCCGCCGGTGTCTTGCCGTCGTTGTGTGGATTGGCGCCGTAGAGCGACGACGGCAAAGCGCGGGTGCCGAGAGCAGGTAGGATAGACATGGCAGGTTCCAGCGAAATCGGTTTGATAATACTTCTATAACGGTGCGCCCGCCGATTTCTTGAGGCCTGCGCAAAGATTAATGATGGTGGGTCCAGCCTTCCGGTGCCGCCAGGTAGGAAGCGACGGCGTCTTTCTGGCCGATGGCGTGGTGTTTGACCTCGCCGCAGGCGCAAATGCCCAGGTAAGGCTGGATGTGCGAGCAAGCCGAGACCTTTTGCAGGCGGACTTGCACGGCTTTGGCGCACTTGGCGCATTTGAAGGTCAGGGTGCGTGGTGCTTTTAACATGGTTGCTCTTTGAGTGACTTGCAAAGGCGGGATTTTATCACTCGGATGCTTGGCCGCTCAGCCGCTCAGGCGAAGATGTCCAGCTTTGGCTGCGCCACCGGCGGCGCCTCGTAGGCGCGGCGGACCTTGGCGGCATCGCCGGACGCAGGCCCCGATCCGTTCTGCCGGGCCGCCGCCTGTTCCACCTGCTGCGTCGCCAGTTCGGCGCGGGCTTGCAGCTCCATCTGCTGCGCCTGGGCCGCCACCGAGCGGTCGGCTCCGGAGGGATCGGCCGGCGCCAGCGCAGCCGCCTCGATGGTGCGGGCGCGTTCGATGGTCTCCTGCGGCGTGCGGCCCGGCGATGTATCGATATGCACCTCGCCGCCGACGGCGTAATCGATGCCGTTCGGTCCGCGCTGATAGGTATAGGAGGCGCCGGATGTGGCCAGGCCGCCGGCGGTGGCCAGGTGCGCTTGTTCGTGCTGGCGCACTTCCGTGTCGCGGGCTTTGAGCTGGGATACGAGGGCCAGCGCTTCCGGTGTCAGGTTGGTGGTGGAGCTGCTGGCGGACGAGGTGCGCTCAGGAGCGGCAGGCGACGTCCCTTGTACCGGCGGCGTCGCGCGCGCCGGTGGCTGGTTGGCGGAACTCGGTGATATGGCGCCTATGCTCATGGTGACCTGCGCTGCATCGTGCTTGTCTTAATGATAGCAAAATTGTAGCAAATGGTTGCAAATTCGCGGCGGCCGGCGCGTCAACTGTGCGGGCCGGCCGGCGTTGAAGGCCTACTGGGGATCATTCTTCCGCAAAGAGGCAAGGCCATGAACCAAAATAAGCAACCGAGCAAAGAGTCCGTGCGCCAATGGCTGCAGACGCAGATCGCCGAGCGGCGTCCGCCGCCGGATGCACAGCAGATCCGCCGCGAACTCGGTTGGGAGATGCTGAAGATGGAACGAAAGGAGCGCGGCCAACGCTAGGATTTTTTAGTCGCTGACGGTGGCGATCAGTGTGTGCAGCAGCTGGTTGACCTTGGCGGCCATCGCCTCGGAACCGTAGTCGCCGGCGGTGATCACCACCGTCAGGTCCAGCTCCGGCACGATGAAGATGCGCTGGCCGCCGTTGCCGAAGGCCGCGCTCCACGGCGTGCGGTGGCCGTGCCAGGCCGCCGTGCCGTCCCACCACTGGTAACCGTAATGCAGCTCGTCCGGCTGGTTGCCGGGACTCTTGAAGCCCACGCTCAGGCGCGGCTTGAGCGATTCATCCACCCATTCCGCGGCCACGATCTGCCGCCCGTTCCAGCGGCCGTGGTTGAGCATCAGCCGTCCCAGCTTGGCCATGTCGCGCGGGCGCATACGTAGGCCGGAGAAGGGCGCCGGCCGGTCGCGCAGGTCGGTCACCCATTCCCACTGCACGATGCCCAGCGGTTCGAACAGGTCCTTGCGCGCCACCTCGATCCATGGCCGGCCGCTGACGCGGGTGACGATGTCGGCGAGGATGGTGGTGCCGCCGCCGTTGTAGTTCCAGACGGTGCCCGGCGGCGCCACGATGGGCCGCTCCATCACATAGCGCAGCTGGTCGGATTTCCAGTAAAGCCGCAGCTCGTTATTGGGCTGCATGCCTTCGTCCCACTTCCAGCCGCCGCTCATGGTCAGCAGGTGTTCGAGATTGATGGCGTTGAGCTGAGGCGAGCGCAGGTCCTGGAGTTCGGGGTAGTAGTCCAGCATCGGCGTGGTGAGTGCGCCTATCTTGCCGCGCTGTTTCTCGATGCCGACCAGCAGGCTGATGACGCTCTTGCCGATCGAGCGCACGTCGTGCAGCGTGTCCGGGCCGAATTCCACCGTCGGCGCGAACGGCGGCCAGATGCCCAGGCCGCGCCGGATCGAGCGGTCCTTGCCGGCGCGGTACATCTCCGCCACCAGCTTGCCGTGGCGTTCGACGACGATGCCGTGGATATTGTCCCCGCCCTCGGCCAGGGCGGTCAGTGTGACGCACAAGGCGTTGGCGTTGAAGCCTTCCGCCTCGGGCGCGGCCACTTCCCAGCCATCGGCCAGCGTGGATGGCGCGGCGCACGGCGCGGCATGCGCCGCGGGCAGCGCGAATGAGAGGCAGAAGCACAAGCGAAGCAGCAGTTTCATGGGCTGGCATGCATTAGCAATAAAACAGCATTCTACTGCACTGTGACCGCGCTTTTACCACCGGCCGAAGGCTGCACCAGTATTTTTACGGCGATCCGCTCCGTCATTTCCTGCACGTGCGAGATCACGCCGACTTTGCGTCCCATCGCCTGCAGGCCGTCCAGGGCGTCCATCGCCACGCGCAGCGTTTCGGCATCGAGGCTGCCGAAGCCTTCGTCGATGAACAGCGATTCGACCCGCACGCGATTGGACGACAGCGAGGCCAGTCCCAGCGCCAGCGCCAGCGACACCAGGAACGATTCGCCGCCGGACAGCGAATGCACGGAGCGCATCTCGCCGCCCATGTCCAGGTCGCGCACCAGCAGCGCCAGCGACGGGCTGGCCGGATTGTTGATGCGCTCCAGTTGGTAGCGGCGCGCCAGGTGGTTCAGGTGGGCGTTGGCGTAGCCCAGCAGGACGTCCAGTGTGAACTGCTGGGCGTAGTTGCGGAACTTCTTGCCGTCGGCGGAGCCTATCAGGTCGTTCATGCGCGCCCAGCGCTGCTCGATGGTTTCCTGTTGTTCGATCTGCGCCAGCATGGCTTGCGATTGCCGGCGCTTGGCGTCGTCCTGCGCCAGCGCCAGTTGCAGCGCTGTCGCGTGGTCCTGGGCGGTGCCGCGCTCTGTGGCGAGCGCGTTCAGCGCTGCGGCCAGTTGGGCGATTGGCGACGGTGCGGCGGTGGGCGCATCATGGCCGCCATGTTCTTCGGCCGGCGGAACGTGCTCCTGCGATGCATGTGCCGGCGACGCACCTTCCGACGACGCATCTTCCGACGACGCGCGTTCCGGTGACGCACGTTCCGACGGTGCGCGTTCCGGCGGCGCGGACAGCTGGTGCTCGGCGCGCTGGCGCTGGCGTTCATTGAGCACGGCGGCGGCGTTGTCGGCGGCGCGGTCGATGGCTTGCAGCGCGGCGCGTTCGGCGTCCACTTCGTCTGCGGAATAGGCCAGCAGTTGGTGCAGGTGCTCCAGGTCGCGCAGGCCGGCGTCGGGCTGGCGCTGCTGGAATGCGGCGACCCAGTCGGACAGCTTCGCCGCCGCAGCGGCCGATGCGCCGTGCAGCGCCGCCAACCGTTGCGTAGCCTGTGCCAACGCCTCGTCGGCGCGCGCGCGGGCTTGCGCCGCCTGCTGCGCCGCGTTTTGCAGTCCCGCCAGCCGCTCCCTGGCGGCATCGATGGCGGCGTTGAGCGCCGCTTCGACATCGCGCACTTCCTTGCCGCCCCACAGGGCCATGCGCTGCTGCTGCATGTCCTTGAGCGCGGTGTCCACGCTGCTGTAGGCGACGCGGGCGTTGACGGCGTCCAGGCCGGCCCTGGCCTGCGCTTCGGCGAGCGCCTTCACTTCCAGCTCGATGGTTGCGATGGCGGCGGCGCGTTCGTCATGCGCCGCGCGCTGCGCCAGCCATTGCTTGCTCTCGGCCTGGCGGGCTTCGTGGAATCGGGCAGGGCCGGCTTTCCAGTCGTCCTTCCAGTCTTCGCTCGGAATGTCGCCGCCGCTGAAGGCCGGGTCAAGGTCGGAGAGCAGGCCGCTGAGCGTCAGCGCGATTTCGATGCGCTGATCGTCCAGCGCCTTGTATTCGGTGTTTGATTGGGCCAGCGCGGTCCGGGCATGCGCGGCGATGCCTTGCAGGCGCGCGTGTTCGGCGGCCGCCAGGTCGTAGGCGGATTGCGCCTGGTCGCGCGCGGTGCGGGCGGCGTGCAGATCCCGTTCCCGCCGTTCGACGGCTTGCAGCGCGTCGCGCACCTGCTCCAGCTGAGTGACGAACCAGCCGGTGCGTTCCGGTTCGGGCGGCAGCGATGCCGAAAACTCCGATGCCGCATCGCCTTGATCGGCGGCCTGCATGTGGCTTTGCCACGCGGCGGATACGCGCTCCAGCGCCTGCGCCACGGCGCGGCCCTCGCTGGCCAGCGCGTTCAATTGTTCAAGGCTGGCCTGCTCGGTGGCCCTTTGCGCCGCTTGCTGATTGACGTTGGCCTCCATCTGCTGGCGGCAGCGGACCACTTCCGCCTGGAACTCGGCCAGCATCGCGTGCAGGCCGCCGTCATCCTGCCGGTATGGATGCTCGTGCGATCCACAGACAGGGCAGGGTGTGTCGTCCTCCAGCGCGGCGCGCAGCGATTCCACGTTCTTGGCGCAGGCGGCTTCCGCCAGCTTCAGCGAACGCTCGGCCTGCGAGAAGACCGCCAGTATGCCGAAGCCTTCCTGCTGCGCGGCCTTCAGTTGAAGCTCCGCGGCGGCCACCGCCTGCCGCAGTTGCGCAGACTGCGCTTCAATATGTGCGTGGCGGGTTTGCCGCGCATCGAGTTCGATCCACAGTTTCTCCGCAGCGGCCAATCGATCACGGCGCTGTTCGAGGTCGTGGCGTGTGGCCTGCAGCCGGTCGGCGGGGAAGGCCGCCAGCGTGCGCGCCGCTTCCTGCCGTTGCGCGTCCAGCGTCTGCATGGCGGCTCCGGCGGCGGCCAGCTTGCCGCTGGCGTCGGCCTCCTCGTCGCGATGCGCCTTGGCGTTGCGCTGCACGCGGGCCAGCGCGCTGCCCAGCTTTTCTGCTTGCGACGCGGCCTGGCCGGC
The DNA here is from genome assembly GCF_040362985.1 of Duganella caerulea. Classification (NCBI taxonomy): domain Bacteria; kingdom Pseudomonadati; phylum Pseudomonadota; class Betaproteobacteria; order Burkholderiales; family Oxalobacteraceae; genus Duganella; species Duganella caerulea. The sequence goes on from NZ_BPWJ01000002.1 coordinate 781,930, forward strand.
CTGCACGAACAGCACATCCCAGCGCTCCCACGATTGCGCCATCGTTTGCCATTGCTTGTGCTGCGCCAGCCAGGTGACGGCCGCCTCGTGTTGCGCGGCCAGGCGCTTGCGTTCATCCTGCCGCTCCTGCAGCGCGGCCCTGGCGACGACGTCCGCCTGGTCGGCCTTTTCGCACGCGGCGGCGGTTTGCCGGTAGGTCGGCAGCATGGCTTCGATGCGGGCGTCCAGCGCCTTGGCCTGGTCCAGCTGCGGCGCGGCGTTGCGTTGCGCGGCTTCCGATTCCTGCACTTGCGCCGCGGCCTGCGCTTGCGCCGCCGTGGCGCGTTCGAGCGCCTGTGCGGCGAGTACCGCGTCCTGGGTGCTGCTGGCAATGGTGGCCTGGGTGGCGGCGATGTCCGCGCCGATGCGGGCGATGTCGTCGGCGAGCGGGCGCGCCGGCTGCACCGCGGCGATGCGCGCCAGCGCGGTGCGGCGTGGCGCCGACGCTTCCACCTCGGCGACGGCGGCCTGGCAGGCTTGCTGCGCCAACTGTTCGTCGTCGGCCAGCTTCGCGGCCTGCTTGTGCCAGCGCAGTTCCTGTTCCAGCTCCAGCTTCCGCTGCTCCAGCGCCTGCAGGGCTTCGGCGGCGCTTGCGCGCTGTGCTTCCAGCTCGCCGCGCTGTTCAGCGCTCAGCGGCTTCTGGTCGGCCAGGCGGGCGATCAGGCTTTGCAAGGCCGCCTGTTCCTGCTTGGCGCGTTCGAAGGCGCGCATCGAGATCTCGGAATAGACGGTGCTGCCGGTCAGCGTCTCCAGCAGCTCGCCGCGTTCGTTGTCTTCGGATTTGAGGAATGCGGAGAATTCGTTCTGCGCCAGCAGCACGGCGCGTGTGAACTGCTCGAACGACAGGCCGATGCGCTTCTCGATTTCCACTTTGACTTCGGTCTTGGTGCCGCCTATCGGCTGCAGCGCCGGCAGCAGGTGCAGCGACATCTGAGTTGGCTGCAGCGCGCCTTCGGCCTTGGTGCGCGAGCGGCGCACGCTCCAGCGCGCGCGGTAGGAGGCGCCGTCGCTGCCGACGAAATCCACCTCTGCATGACCTTCGGCGGTGCCGCGCCGCAGCAGCGTGCGCGGGTCCTGTGTGGACACGGTTTCCGCACCGACGTCGGCCAGGTAGCTGCGTCCCGCGACTTTCAACAGGCGCGGCGTAGCGTCGTACAGCGCCAGGCAGAGCGCGTCGAGCAGGGTGCTTTTGCCGGCGCCGGTCGGGCCGCTGATCGCGAACAGGCCGGTCGATGCCAGCGGCTCCTGTTCGAAGTCCACGCCGAATTCGCCGGCCAGCGAGGCCAGGTTCTTGCCGCTGATTTTCAGGATTCTCATGGCTGCCTCGAAGTCAGCATGAGTTCCGTGAAGGCGCTCAGTTGGTCGGGCGGCGCGTCGTTGTCGAACCTTTGCCGGTACAGCTGGCGGAAGATGTCGTCCGGTTTGAGCTGCTCCAGTTGGTCCAGCGTCATCACCTCGTCGTCGATGGAGGTGTTGCGCGCCGCGCTCGATGTCTCGATCTTGGCCAGCCGTACAGGCTTGCCGTCCAGCGCCGCCTCGACCCGCGCGCGCAGGCCCGGTTCCGGCGCGTCCAGCAGGACGCGAACCTCAAGGAAAGGCTGTCGTTCAGGCTCCGCCTGCGGCAGGTCCAGCGCCGCCAGTTCCTCCAGCACCTGCGCCAGCGGCGCCGGTTTGGCCGGCACCCGCAGCAGCGCGACCGCGCGCGGCACCATCAGCGGCGTGATCTCGCGCACGACGGCGCCGTCGATGTCGATGCGCAGGATCTGGTGGCTGTATCCCACTTCCGCGAACGACAGCGGGATCGGGCTGCCGCAGTAGCGGATGTGCTGCTGCTTGCCGACGTTTTGCGCCAGGTGCAGGTGGCCCAGCGCGGCATAGGCGATGTCCGGCCCGAATATCCCGGCCGGTAGCATCTCGGTGCCGCCGATGACGATGCGGCGCTCCGAATCGGTGGACATCTGGCCGTCGACCATGTGGCAGTGGCCCATCGCCAGGATCGCCTGGCCGTCCTGGCGCCTGGACTGCGCCAGTTCCAGCGCCTGCTGGTAGAGCAGCGCGATGCCCGCCAGATAAGGATCAGGAGCAGGATCGGGAGCGGCAGCAGCATCGGGAGCCGGTTCGGAAGCCAGATCGTCGGCATCCCGCGCCGGCAGGCGTGGCACGTCGCCCGGCCGCAGGAAAGGCACGGCCAGGCACCAGGCCTCCACCGCGCCGCCGCGGCCAGTGAGCGGCAGCACCAGCGGTTCCAGGTCGATCTCGCCGTCGGCCTTGCGCTGCACGGTGCCGACCACCCGCGTGCCGTGCGCCTCCAGCAGCGGTCCCGGGGCCTCCAGCCGTCCCGGCGAATCGTGGTTGCCGGCGATGATGATGAGATTCAGGTGCGGCGCACGTTCCTTTGCCTGCCGCAGGAAACGGTACAGCTGCTTCTGCGATGCCGACGAGGGATTGGCGTTGTCGAAGATGTCGCCGGCGATCAGCAGCGCGTCGGCATGTTCGGCGGCTATGGTGTCCAGCAGCCAGTCCAGGAAGCACTGGTGCTCGTAGGTGCGCTCGAAATTATGCAGGGATTGGCCGAGATGCCAGTCGGAGGTGTGCAGCAGACGCATGAAGATGTGTAATCAAAACAGCCGGGAAGCGCACAATATAGCGCAAGATGGCGTCGGACGAGTTGATAAAAGTGGATACGCCGCCGGCTAGGCCGCGCTGCCGGCCGTCGCCGGCAGCGCCGGGCCGGCGCGATAGGTATTGCGGCCGGCCTGTTTGGCCTCGTACAGCAGTACGTCGGCGCGGTGCAGCAGCTCGGCCGGCGTGATGTCCTCGTCGCGGTAGAAGGCGAGGCCGATACTGGCCGAAATCGACACCACCGTGCCATCGAGATCGAACGGCGCCTGCATCGCGGCCACGATCTTGGCCGCCAGCGCCGCGGCGTCGTCGACGCGGGCGATGCGCTCCATGATGATGGTGAACTCGTCGCCGCCCAGCCGGGCGATGGTGTCGCTGGCGCGCATGGCGTGCGTCAGCCGCGCCGAAAACGCCTTCAGCAGCGCGTCGCCGACGCTGTGGCCATAGGTGTCGTTGACCGGCTTGAAACGGTCGATATCCATGTACATCACCGCCATCAGGCCATGGTGTTCGCGGCTCGCCTGCATGCTGTCCTGGAGCCGCTGCACGAAGCCGGAGCGGTTGGTCAGGCCCGTCAACGCGTCCACCTGCGAGAGCTTGAGCAGGCGCTGTTTCTCGCGCTTTTGCGCGGTGACGTCCTGCCGCATGACGTGGAAGCCGATCACGCTCACGCCGTCTTCGTCCATCTGCGGGATGTAGACCACCTCGAAGGTGCGGCCGATGGCGGAGTCGGGATCGTCCTCCTCGAAGGTCAGCGTTTCGCCGGCCAGCGCGCGCTTGATGTAGGGTGACAGGAAGCGGTAGCGCTCCTCGCTGATGGTGGTTTCCACGCCCTTGCCCAGCACCGACACGCCATTGCGGTTGAATTCCCGTTCGTAGGCCAGGTTGTGGAAGCGGTAGATTTCTTCCGAATCGATGTAGGCCACCATGGCTGGCAGCGTGTCGGCGATGGTGCGCAGGCGCGCCTCGCTCTCGCGCAGCGCCATCACGGACTTGCGCACATGGGTGATGTCGTCCACCGTGCCGACGTAGCCGTAGACCTGGCCGTCCACCACCATCGCGGCGATCTTGAACGAGATCCAGATCATCATGCCGTCCGGGTGCACGCAGCGCACCGTGTCCTGGTAGGGGACGCGGGTCTGGGCCATGTGCTTCAGGGCCGCCTTGAGCACCGGGCGGTCGTTAGGATGGATGGCGCGCATCCATGAATCGCCGAGCGATTCCTCGCGCGTCAGGCCGGTGATGAATTCGAAGGTGCGGTTGACGTAGGTGCAGTGGCCCTCGGCGTCCGCGCGGATCAGGCCCAGTGGCGAGGCGTCGTTGACGGCGGCCAGCTCCGCCTGGTTTTTGCGCATCGCCAGTTCGCTCTCCTTGCGCGGCGTGATGTCGCGCGTGGTCACCGCCACGCCTTCGTCGATGGCGACGATCTGGTGGTGCAGCCACAGATGGGCGCCGCCCGGCAGGTGGTCGGCTTCGAATTCCTCCTCCATCGGCCGGCCGGTGATCAGCACCGTCTTGTACTTGTCGATGTAGCCCTTGGTGTGCAGCGCGGGCAGCACTTCCAGCAGGCGCTTGCCTTTCAGTTCGGCGGCGGTGGAGCCCAGCAGCGTCGCGCCCCGCTCATTCAGGTCGGCGATGGTGAAGTCGACGATTTCTTTGGATGGTCCGCGCATGCGGCAGGCCTTGAACAGGTAGACCGCGTCCATGCTGGCGTCGGCCGCCGCGCGCAGCATGGTCTGGGCCTCGGTGATCATGCGCGCGCTGCGCCGCAAGCGGTGCGCCTGCTGCATCAGCAGGCCGACAAACAACAGCATCAGCACCGAGGCGGTGGCGGCGGCGCCGTAGTACATGTCGCGCCGGTGCGCAAAGCCTTCCATCGCCGACTGCACCGGATTGCCGACCACCGCCAGCAGCAGATAGCGCGGCATCTCGGCGTAGCCGTAGATGCGCTCGACGGCGTCGAACGGACGCGCCAGTAGCAGCTCGTCCTGCTGCGCGCCGTCCTGCGCGGCGGTGAAGTCGATCGAATCGCTGATGATCAACTGGTCGTCGACGCGCGCGGTGGACATGCCGTTCTCGCGGCTCACCAGCAGCACCGCGCCGCCGGGTTCGACGTTCAGCCGGTCGTAGTCCTCGACGAAGGTGGCCGGGTCGATCATCACCATGATGATGCCGGCGAAGTCGCCCTTGGCGTTGTTCAGCCGCCGCGTGATCATGATCTGCCATTTCTTTGTGCGCGGCTCGACCACCGGCGTCGACACCAGCGGCGTGTCGACCAGCGTGCCGGCGTGGTGCTGGAACAGCGCCTGGTCGTGCATGTCCGGCGGGAAGTAGCCATTGCGGCTGTCGATCAGGCGGCCGTCGGGGCCGACCAATGCCAGCGGCAGGTCCAGCTTGGACGGCAGCAGCGAATCGAGCAGGCCGTTCCTGCGGGTGAATTCGGCCAGCCGCAGCGTGCCACCGGTCTCCTCGAATTTGAGCTTGAACAGCTGGGTGGCATGGTCGACCTGGCGCAGCAGGTGGTTGGTGTGTTCGGCCAGCGTGCGCGCCTGCGACTGGTTGTGCAGCACTGCTTCGTAGCGGGCGGTCTGGCGCTCCTGGTCGAGCTGATAGGCCACCGCCGCCCACATGGCGGCCAGCAGCACCAGCGCAAACACGGGCAGCAGAACCGCGCGATACAGGCGGCGGAAAAAAATCACGATCGGGCGCGTGGCGGTATGGGTCATTGAAAGTCTGGGGTCACGGCGAAATCGAAGCTGCGCGACAATGTGGATATTCTGCACGGAAATGTCACGTTTGTGGCTCGCGAGTCAAAAAAAACCGCTTTCCGATCACAGGCAATGTTGATTTCTTTATTAGAATAGCGGTCATGACCGAATTGATAATCAGCCTGGCCGCGGCGCGGGCGCTGCACCTGGCGGCGCAGGGATTGCTGCAACCGCGCCGCCGCAAGGCGCGCCAGGCCGACGTGGTGGACGCGATCCGCCAGATGGGCGTGCTGCAGATCGACACCATTCATGTGGTGGCGCGCAGTCCCTACCTGGTGTTGTGGAGCCGCCTTGGCGACTATCCGCAACCGTGGCTGGAACAGGCGCTGGCGGCCGGCCAGCTGTTCGAGTACTGGGCGCACGAGGCCTGCTTCGTGCCGATCGAGGACTACGGCCTGTATCGCCACCGCATGCTCGATCCGGCGGCGATGGGCTGGAAGTATTCCGAGACATGGATGCGCGAACGCCGCGCCGAAGTCGACGCGGTGCTCAACCACATCCGCGTCAACGGGCCGACGCGCTCCTCGGACTTCGAACGCACCGATGGCCAGAGCGGCGGCTGGTGGAGCTGGAAGCCGGAAAAGCGTTCGCTCGAAGTGCTGTTCACCTCCGGCGCGCTGATGATCGCCGCACGCGAGAACTTCCAGCGCATCTACGACCTGGCCGAGCGCGTGCTGCCCGGCTGGGACGACCGCCGCATGCCGCACATGGACGACACCCGCCGCACGCTGGTGCTGAAGGCGGTCAAGGCGATGGGCTGCGCGCGCGTCGCCTGGATCAGCGACTACTTCCGCACCAAGCCGCCGCGCCTCGATCCGGCGGAGCTGGTGGAGCAGGGCGCGCTGCTGCGCGCGTGGGTCGACGACTGGGACGATCCGATCTACGTCCATCCCGACCACGCGCCGCTGCTGGAGGCCGCCGCCGCCGGCACGCTGGCGCCGACGCTGACCACCATCCTGTCGCCGTTCGATCCGGTGGTGTGGGACCGCCGCCGCGCGCTGGAGCTGTTCGGTTTCGATTACCGGCTCGAATGCTACACTCCGGCGGAGAAGCGCAAGTATGGCTACTTCACGCTGCCGATACTGCGGCGCGGCGCGCTGGTCGGCCGGGTGGACGCCAAGGCGCACCGGCGCGGCGGCGTGTTTGAACTGAAGTCGCTGGTGCTGGAGCCGGGTGTGCGCGTCAGCGACCGTTTCGTGCGCGACGTCGCCGGCGCCTTGCAGCGCCTGGCCAACTGGCACGAATGCCCCGAGATACGCATCGTCCACGCCGCGCCGGAAAGCTTCGCGCCGCTGCTGCGCGCCGCGCTGGATCACAACATCAAAGAAGAAATGGAAGCCGCATGATGGGAGTTCAATGAGCCTGCCCGCCGCCCCCCACAGCCTGCTGGGCCCCGACGGCCAGCCGCTGTTCGGCCGCTACGCCGGCCAGGTCGGCCACATCGACTGGAGCCGGCTGGCCGCGCCGTTCGCGCGCAACCGCCTGTGGCGCCGCTTCCACCACAAGCGCTGGCACTACGTCGCGCTGTGCACCGAACAGCTGTTCTGCGCGGTCGCCATCGTCGACCTGGGCTGGACCAGCACCGCGTTCGCCTACGCCTTCGACCGCAACGACGGCGACATGCTGGCCAACTTCGGCGAGAACGGCTTGCCCGGCCTGTCGGCGCGGCTGGCCGACCATGCCGGCGCGTCGAGCCGCTTCAAGACGCGCAAGAGCAGCATCGCCATCGACAGCCGCGGCGACGGCAGCTTCGGCGTGACTCTGCGCTGCGACTACCTGGAGATCGACGCCGAATTCGGTCCCGGCGCCTCGCCGCTGCTGCTGGCCACCGGGCCGGTGGCGCATGGCTCGGTGCATGCGACGCAGAAGTCGTCCGGCATGCCGCTGAGCGGCGAGGTGCGCACCTTCCGCGAGGATTACGACCTGGCCGGCGGCGTCGCCAGCTTCGATTACTCCAACGGCCTGCTGGCGCGGAACACCGCGTGGCGCTGGGCCTCGGCGCACGACCTGGAGATGGGCTTCAACCTGCAGTCGGGCTACTTCGGCGGCAACGAGAACGCGCTGTGGCTGGACGGCCAGGTGCACGCGCTGGCGCCGGCGCACTTCATCTACGACAGCAGCGATCCGCTGTCGCAGTGGCACATCTTCACCGAGGACGACCTGCTGGAGCTGTACTTCACGCCCGAGGGCGCGCGCCGCGACGACCAGAACCTGGTGGTGGCGGCCAGCCGCTACCTGCAGCCGGTCGGCACTTTCACGGGCTGGGTGCGCAGCGCGCCGGATCAACCGAAACGCGTGGTCACGCAGATGATGGGTGTGACCGAGGACCATGCTTCGCGCTGGTAGTCGCCGGTAAAACAGGAGCATCGCAGCATGAGCATCAGGAATCTCGACCGATTGTTCCAACCGCGTTCGGTGGCCGTGATCGGCGCCTCGAACAACCCGCAGCGCATCGGCACCCGCGTGCTGGCCAACCTGGCGCAGGGCGGCTTCGCGCGCGGCGGCGCGATCTGGCCGCTCAATCCCAAGTACCAGGTGCTGCACGATATGCCGTGCTACGCGCGGGTGGCGGCCTTGCCCTCGGCGCCGGACCTGGCGATCGTGTGTTCGCCGCCGTCCACCATTCCCGGCGTGATCGCCGAACTGGGCGCGCGCGGCACCCGCGCAGCCATTGTCATGACGGCGGGGCTGGACGGCCTGCGCGCCGGCAGCCGCAGCGTGCAGCAGGCGGTGCTCGATGCGTCCAGGCCTTACCTGATGCGCATCCTCGGACCGGGCAGCGTCGGCCTGCAGTCGCCGGCGGCGGGGCTCAACGCCAGCTTCACGCACATCGCCGCCGATCCCGGCAAGCTGGCCTTCGTGTCGCAATCGGGCGCGCTGGGGACAGCGGTGCTGGACTGGGCCAGCCTGCGCGGCATCGGCTTCTCGCGCTTCGTCACGATGGGCGAGGGCGCCGACGTCGATTTCGGCGACCTGCTGGACTACCTGGCCGGCGACGTCGAGACCGAGGCTATCCTGCTGTGCATCGAGGATGTCAGCAGTGCGCGCAAGTTCATGTCGGCGGGCCGGCTGGCGGCGCGCGGCAAGCCGGTGATCGTGCTGAAGGTGGGGCGCGACGCCGCCCCCGGCGCCGACCTGGTGTTCGACGCCGCGATCCGCCGCGCCGGCATGCTGCGCGTGCATTCCACCGAAGACCTGTTCGACGCCGTCGAGACGCTGGCGCGCCAGCGCCCGCAGCGCGGCGAGCGGCTGGCGGTGCTGACCAACGGCGTGGGCCTGGGCCTGATCGCGGCCGACGCGCTTGAATGCAGCGGCGCGCGGCTGGCGCCCCTGTCGGACGAGACCCTGCGCCTGCTCAAGCGCGCCGAGGCGCCGCTGGACAATCCCGTCAACCTGCTGGCCGATGTGCCGGTCGAGCGCTACACCAGCGCGGTCGAGGCGCTGCTGCGCGAATCGCAGGCCGACGCGCTGCTGTTCCTGCACGCGCCGACGGCCATGGTGGACAGCGGCCGGATCGCGGAGGCGGTGGCGCCGCTGATGCGCTCCGCGTCCAAGAATGTGTTGTCCTGCTGGCTGGGCGGACGCTCGGTGGCGGCCGCGCGCCAGGTGTTCGCCGACGCCGGGCTGCCCACCTACGACACGCCGGAAAAGGCGGTGCACGGCTTCCTGCAGATCGCCCAGTACCGCCGCAACCAGGAGCTGCTGATGGAAGTGCCGGCGCGCCTGCCCGCCACCTCGGCGCCGGAGCGCGCGGCGGCGCGGGCGCTGGTGGCGTCGGCGCTGGCGTCCGGGCGTGGCACTTTGTCCGACCAGGATGCGCGCGCGCTGCTGTCGGCCTACGGCATCGCGCTGGCCACGCCGCAGCAGGCCGCGCTGACCGGCCACACGCTGGCCGCGGCCCGCATCCAGACCGGCACCGATCCGGTGTTCGGACCGGTGGTGTTCTTCGGCCAGGGCGGCATCGCGGCCGAGGTGGCGGCCGACCGCGCCGCCGGCCTGCCGCCGCTGAACATGGTGCTGGCGCGCGACATGGTCGGCCGCACCCGCGTGGCGCGCCTGCTGGCGCAAGGCCAGACCGAGGCCGACGCCGACGCGCTGTGCCGCACGCTGGTGCAGGTGGCCGATATGCTGGCCGACCTGCCGCAGCTGGCCGAACTCGATCTCAATCCGCTGCTGGCCATCGGCGGCGGCGTGGTGGCGCTGGCCGCGCAGGTGCGGGTGGCGCCGGCCCGCAGCGGCGGCGAGCTGGCGATCCGTCCCTATCCGCTGGAGCTGGAGCAGGAGCTGGACTGGCAGGGCGGACGCATCCTGCTGCGGCCGATCCGGCCGGAGGACGCGCCGCAGCACCAGCTGTTCTTCGCGGCGCTGGACCCGGACGACGTGCGGCTGCGCTTCTTCACCGCCATGCGCGAGCTGCCGCCGTCCCAGCTGGCGCGGCTGACGCAGATCGACTACGACCGCGCCATGGCCTTCATCGCCACCCGCAACGGTCCGGGCGGCGAGCCGGAAACGCTGGGCGTGGTGCGCGCCGTGGCCGACGCGGACAACCAGTCCGCCGAATTCGCCATCATCGTGCGTTCCGATTTGAAAGGGAAGGGGCTGGGCTACATCCTGTTCCAGAAACTGGTCGATTATTTCCGCAGCCAGGGCACCGGCGAGATCGTCGGCGACGCGCTGGCGGAGAACCTCGGCGTGCAAAACCTGGTGCGCCATTTCGGCGGCGTGGTTTTGCCGCATCCTGAAGCGGGCATGGTGCGGCTACAGTTGTCGTTGCGATAGCATTCGCGGCCGGGTTGTTATATATTGATGTGTATAACGCCAGGCCCTGAATTTGTTCTAGGTCAAAGCGTGTTTGTCGGCTTTATTTACACTTTTACTTCCGCTCTTTGCCGCCCATCCGGGCGTTTCGCAACTTCAGCCTTGGGAGTCAGAATGTTAACTGCCACATATACTCTGGTAGCGCTGTCGGTGGAACACGCGAGTGTCCGCCTCAGTTTGTTATCTTTCCAAAAGTATGTGCGCTCCACGCTGATGCATCAGAACAGCATCACTCTTTCGCAGCTGGAATACGCCTGCGAAAACCTCAACAGCCTCTACCAGGCCTGCCACTGGCGCAAAACCGAGATGTACCTGATCCCCGCGCTGCGCGAGGCGACCGAGCGCGCCGACCAGCTGCTCGACGAGCTCAACCGCCTGAACCAGGCGGCGCTGCTGTCGATCCGCATGCTGCAGGAAAAGCTGGGCTCGGTGGCCGATGTGCGCGAGGACCAGGTCAACCTCATCTGCGAAAGCATCGAAACCTTTTGCTCCTCGCTGCTCAAGCGGCTGGAAAAGGAAGAGCAGGAGCTGTTCGCGATCGCCCGCCACGCGATCGCCGGCGAAACCTGGTTTTCCATCGCGAATCAATTGATGATGCATGACAAGCATCTGGAAGAGATGAAGCGTGCCGGCATGGTGCCGGTGGCGGCGGTCGAGGCGGCCAAGCCGAAGGCGGTGGCGGCGCGCAACCTGGCCGGCTCCCTGCGCGTGGTGGACGACGGCCAGATCAGCATTCCCGGCCTGCAGGTGCTGCCGGTGATTAGTGTCGAGGAAAGCGAGGCGCAAGCTGCGCCGGCGCCGCATGTCCGTTCCACCCGGCAGTTGCCGGCGATGAAATAACCGCCTAATTAGCATACGCTTCAAGCAAATTCCCCTTGCTTTGCTATGATGGTGGTTTTAGCCATCTCATAGCGCACCATGTTCGATTTCATCTTCAAGCGAACTACCGACCAGGCGGCCGATCAACAGGCCGCCGAGGCGACTCCCGAGCAGGGCGCCGCCGCTGCCGCATCGGCCAGCCGCCGCGAGGAACAGGCCCAGCGCGCCGCCTCGCTGGCGGGCGACGAGGCCGCCGCCGTCGAGCTGATACTGCAGAGCGAATTCGCCGGCGTGCGCCTGGCCGCCGCCGAGCATGTGCAGTCGCAGCCGCAGCTCGAACGGGTGCTGCAGGCCATGCGCAACACCGACCGCCGCGTCGCCAAGCTGATGCAGGGACGGCTGGACGCGATCCGCTATCAGCAAGCCGAGCAGCAAAAAGCGCAGGCCTGCCTGGAGCTTGCCCAGCGCCTGCTGCAGGATGAGAAGCTGACCCCCAACCAGGTGGCCGACCTGGACCGCCAATGGCAGATCACCGCGGCCGTGCCGGCGCTGGCCGAACCGTACGCCGCCGCGCGCGCCGCGCTGGCGGCCCGGCTGGAAGCGCAGGTCAATCTGCAGCGCACCATCATCGACGCCATGGCCGCGCTGCGCCAGCTGCCGTCCGCCGGCCTGCCGCCGGAGGAAGCGCAGCAGGCGCTGGAACGCCACGCCGCCGCCCAGGCCGAATACCAGCAAGCCCCCGAACACAACGCCTTGCCCAAGCATCTGCTGAGCGACTACGCGCAGGCGCTGGAGCAGAGCCGCGCCGCCTTGTCGGCAGCGAGCCAGCGCGCCGCTGCCGCTGTCGAACCCGAAGCCGCACCCGCCGCGCCCACCGCCGAAGCGGCCGCCGAGGCACCAGCCGCGCCGGCGCCCGCCGCGCGCGAGCCGAAGAAACCGGCCGCGCCCAAGGAAACCGACAAGAAATTCCTCGAAACGCTGGACGCGATGGAAGCCGCGCTGGAGCAAGGTTTGTTGCACGCCGCCGCCGATCACGACAAGTGGCTCAAGGAGCACAAGACCCGCTTGACGCCGGCCCAGACCGACCGCCTGAACCACGTTCGCGCCGAGTTGAAGCGGCTCGGCGACTGGGCGCGCTGGGGCGGCAACGTCTCGCGCGAGGAGCTGGTCAAGGCGGTCGAGGAGCTGCCCGCGCAGGGTCTGGCGATGAGCGAACTGGCCAAGAAGGTCGGCAGCATGCGCGAACGCTGGAAGTCGCTGGACGCGGTCTCCGGCCACGCGCCCAAGAGCCTGTGGGAGCGCTTCGACAGCGCCTGCACCGCCGCCTACGCGCCGGCCGCCGCCCACTTCAAGCAGCTGGCCGACGAGCGCCACGCCAACGCCGCCAAGGCCCAGGCGCTGATCGACGAGACCCGCAACATGGCCGCCGCCGCCGTGGCGGAGGGCGCGGACCTGAAGAACGTGGCCGCCGCCGGCCAGCGCCTGCGCCAGATGTGGGGCCGCCTGGGCACCATCGACCGCAAGGAAAAGCGCAAGCTCGATCAAGCCTTCGACAAGGCGCTGGCGCAGATGCTGGCGCCGTTGGCCGAACAGCGCAAGATCGAAACCGCCAAGCGCGAGCTGCTGATCGCCGAGGCGGAGCAGATGCAGCCGGGCGACCGCCACACGCTGGATCACCTGCGCCGCTTGCAGGAGCGCTGGCAGGAGCAGGCCAAGGCGCTGCCGCTGGAGCGCAAGGCCGAGCAGGCGCTGTGGCAGCGATTCCGCGCCGCCTGCGATGCGATCTTCGCCAAGCGCAAGGAGAGCGCGCACGCCGCCGACCACGAACGCAAGGCCCACCTGCATGCGCGCGAGGCGCTGTGCAAGGAACTGGAAACGGCCACCTTCAGCGGCGAGGACAAGGCGCAGCTGGCGGCCATCGCCAAGACGCTGCGCGACGCGGCGGCGGCCTGGCATGCCGCAGGCGCCGTGCCGCGCGCATCGGAAGCGCGTATCCAGCAGCGCTATCAAGCTGCGGTGGCGGCGGTGCAGGGCCAGGCCGACGCGATCAAGCGCCGCGCCGGCGCGGCCCAGGCCAATGCGCTGCGCGACAAGCTGCGCCTGTGCCAGGCGCTGGAGAGCGCGATCGGCACGCCGGACGACGGCGCGGCCATCGACGGCGCCGACTGGCAGAGCCGCTGGTCGGCCTTGCCGCCGCTGGCGCCCGACTACGAGCGCGCCCTGCACGGCCGATTCAACGCGGCGCTGGGCGCGTTGGACGGCAAGCGCGGCGCCTACGCCGAGCAACTGGAGCGCAACCGCGCCAAGCTGCTCGATGAAGTGCTGCGGCTGGAGATCGTGGCCGGCGTCGACAGCGGCGCCGAGTTCGCGCGCGAACGCCTGAAGATGCAGGTCGAGGTGCTGCAATCGTCGCTCAAGTCCGGCCAGAAGCCGCAGAGCGCCGGCAGCGCCTACCTGCAGCTGTGCGCGATGCCGGCCCTGGCCGACGACCGCACCGCCAGCCGCATCGAGCAGCTGTTCCGCCGCATCGGCGCAGCGGAGCGCGCATGAGCGCCGACAGCGTCCGCATCCAGACCGGCGACTTCGACCTGAGCGCCGAGCTGGCGCAGCTGCGGGCCGCCAATCCCAAGGTGGGCGCCGTGGTGTCGTTTGTCGGCACCGTGCGCGACCTGAACGAGGGCGCCAGCGTGGCCGAGATGGAGCTGGAACACTACGCCGGCATGACCGAGCAATCCATCCAGACCATCATCGAGCAGGCCAAACAGCGCTGGCCGATATACGGCGCGCTGGTGATCCACCGCGTCGGGCCGCTCAAGCCGCTGGACCAGATCGTGCTGGTGGCGGTGACCTCCGCCCACCGCGGCGAGGCCTTCGCCGCCTGCGAATACATCATCGATTACCTGAAGACCGAAGCCCCGTTCTGGAAAAAAGAACAGACCCCTGACGGCGCCCGCTGGGTCGACGCCCGCGTCAGCGACGATGTTGCATTGAAGAAATGGAGCACTGCCGCGTAATTTGATGTGGGTCATGGATTTGTTAAATAAAAAGGCGTCTCCTTGAAACTTGATCGCACACCCCTATGTAGGCGATAAGTTAAATTAATTGGAGCAATTCCATGCGGCAAGACAAACTCACCACCAAACTCCAGGAAGCCCTGTCGGACTCGCAGAGTCTGGCCGTAGGCAACGACAACCAATACATCGAACCGGTCCACCTGCTGACCGCGCTGCTGAACCAGAGCGACGGCAGCGCGCGCTCGCTGCTGCAGCGCGCCGGCGTCAACGTGGGCGGCCTGACCAAGGCGCTGGGCGCGTCGCTCGAGCGCCTGCCCAAGGTGTCCGGCAACGGCGGCGACGTGCAGGCCGGCCGCGAGCTGGTCTCCGTGCTGAACCTGGCGGACAAGGAAGCGCAGAAGCGCGTCGACCAGTTCATCTCCAGCGAGATGGTGCTGCTGGCGCTGACCGACGATAAATCCGACGCCGGCAAGCTGGCGCGCGAGAACGGCCTGACCCGCAAGTCGCTGGAGGCGGCCATCGACACCGTGCGCGGTGGCGCCAAGGTCGACAACGCCGACGCCGAAGGCCAGCGCGAGGCGCTGAAAAAATACACGCTGGACCTGACCGAGCGCGCCCGCGCCGGTAAGCTCGATCCCGTGATCGGCCGCGACGACGAGATCCGCCGCGCCATCCAGGTGCTGCAGCGCCGCTCCAAGAACAATCCCGTGCTGATCGGCGAACCCGGCGTCGGCAAGACCGCCATCGTCGAGGGCCTGGCGCAGCGCATCGTCAACAACGAGGTGCCCGATTCGCTCAAGGGCAAGCGCGTGCTGTCGCTGGACATGGCGGCGCTGGTGGCGGGCGCCAAGTTCCGCGGCGAGTTCGAGGAACGCCTGAAGGCCGTGCTCAAGGAGCTGGCCATGGACGAGGGCCAGACCATCGTCTTCATCGACGAGATGCACACGATGGTCGGCGCCGGCAAGGCCGAGGGCTCCATGGACGCGGGCAATATGCTCAAGCCTGCGCTGGCGCGCGGCGAGCTGCATTGCGTCGGCGCGACCACGCTGGACGAATACCGCAAGTACATCGAGAAGGACGCCGCGCTGGAGCGCCGCTTCCAGAAGATCCTGGTCGACGAGCCGTCGGTGGAGGCCACCATCGCCATCCTGCGCGGCCTGCAGGACAAGTATGAGCTGCATCACAAGGTCGCCATCTCGGACGCCGCCATCATCGCCGCGGCCGAGCTGTCGCACCGCTACATCACCGACCGCTTCCTGCCCGACAAGGCGATCGATTTGATCGACGAAGCCGCGTCCAAGATCAAGATCGAGATCGACTCCAAGCCGGAGGTGATGGACAAGCTGGAACGCCGCCTGATCCAGCTGAAGATCGAGAAGGAAGCCGTCAAGAAGGAGAAGGACGAAGGCTCGCGCCGCCGGCTGGACCTGATCGAAGAAGAGATCGCGCGCCTGCAGCGCGAGTTGAACGACTACGAGGAAATCCTCAAGGCCGAGAAGGCGGTGGTGCAGGGCAGTACCCACATCAAGGAAGAGATCGACCGCATCAAGCTGCAGATGGAGCAGGCCACGCGCGAGAGCAACTGGCAGCGCGTGTCGGAACTGCAGTACGGCCGCCTGCCCGAGCTGGAAGCGCAGCTCAAGCAGGCCGAGAGCATCAACGCCAAGGAGGGCGCGCCCGCGCAGCCCAAGCTGCTGCGCACCGAAGTCGGCGCCGAGGAAATCGCCGAGGTGGTGTCGCGCGCGACCGGCATCCCGGTCTCGCGCATGATGCAGGGTGAGCGCGACAAGCTGCTGCACATCGAGGAGAAGCTGCACGAGCGCGTGGTCGGCCAGGACGAGGCGATTTCCGCCGTCGCCGACGCCATCCGCCGTTCGCGCGCCGGCCTGTCCGATCCGAACCGTCCGTATGGTTCGTTCATGTTCCTCGGGCCGACGGGCGTCGGCAAGACCGAGCTGTCCAAGGCGCTGGCGGGCTTCCTGTTCGACACCGAGGAATCGATGATCCGCATCGACATGAGCGAATTCATGGAGAAGCATTCGGTGGCCCGCCTGATCGGCGCGCCGCCCGGCTACGTGGGCTACGACGAGGGCGGCTACCTGACCGAGGCCGTGCGCCGCAAGCCGTACAGCGTGATCCTGCTCGACGAGGTGGAGAAGGCGCATCCGGACGTGTTCAACGTGCTGCTGCAGGCGCTGGACGACGGCCGCATGACGGACGGCCAGGGCCGCACGGTGGACTTCAAGAATACGGTGATCATCATGACCTCCAACCTGGGCTCGCACAAGATCCAGGCGATGGAGGATGCCGATCCCGGCGTGGTCAAGCTGGCGGTGATGGCCGAGGTGCGCTCGCACTTCCGTCCGGAGTTCGTCAACCGCATCGATGAAATCGTCGTGTTCCACGGCCTTGATGAGAAGAACATCGGCGCCATCGCCAAGATCCAGCTGGCGATCCTGGAACAGCGCCTGGCCAAGATGGAGATGACGCTGGCGGTCACCGATGCGGCGCTGCAGAAGATCGCCGAGGCGGGCTACGATCCGGTGTATGGCGCGCGGCCGTTGAAGCGGGCGATCCAGCAGCAGATCGAAAATCCGCTGTCCAAGCTGATCCTGCAAGGCCGCTTCGGTCCCAAGGACACCATCCAGGTCGACGCCGTGAACGGGGAGCTGGTCTTCAGCTGATCATTCGGCTAGTGATGGACGATGCGGTTGCGCCCGCCATGCTTGGCGCGGTACAGCGCATCGTCCGCCCGTTTCAGCACATCCTCGATTGAGGTGTCGCCGGGCAGCATCTGGCTCAGGCCGCCGCTGATGGTGGCGCCCTGGCCCAGCGTGCCCAGTTCCCGCAGCTGCTCGGCGATGCGCTGGCGCAGCCGCTCGGCGATCGGCATCGCCTGTTCCCAGGTGGTGTGCGGCATCAGGATCACGAACTCGTCTCCGCCCAGCCGCGCCGGGAAATCGGTGGTGCGCAGCTCGCGCCGGCAGACGTCGGCCGTGACCTGGATGGCCTTGTCGCCGCTCAGGTGGCCGTAGCGGTCGTTGATGTCCTTGAAATTGTCGATGTCGAAGATCAGCACCGAGGCCGGCGTCCGGTAGCGGGCGTGCAGGCCGTGGCTGTCGTTGAGGGCCTGCATCAGCTTGCGGCGGTTGGCCAGGCCGGTCAGCGCGTCGGTCTCGCTCTGCATGCGCAGCAGGGCCTCCAGCTTCTTGCTGGTGGTGATATTGCTCGCCACCCACAGCACGGCGTCCTCGCCATCCACCTGATAATCCAGCGCCTGCGCGCGGCCTTCGAACCAGATCGTGTCGTCCGGGCCTTCGCTTTCCAGGCCCTTCACGTCCTTGCGGTTGAGCTGGTACTCGACCACGTGCAGGCCACGCTTGGCCAGCGCGACGGCGATCTGCGCCAGGAACCAGGCCGCCTTCTCGGCGTTGAGGACGTCGCCGATGCGCTTGCCCACCAGCGAACTGCCGTCGTGGTAGTAGCGCGCGTCGGTGCCGCCAAACAGGGCCGCGTATTTGCCGCTGCGCGTGAAGATAAACGCCGGGTCCGGCAGCGCTGCAAGCAGCGCGGCGATCTGTTCGGTCGTGAAGAGTGACAGGTCTGTCATCCGATAGCGTTGTTCCAGTTGTTGAGTTTCCACTAATGTACCGTACTTTCGTCCAAGACAACGTTAACGGTGCGCAAATTGAAAACTTGACCGATTATCTATTTTTCAGCAAAAAAAGATGTGGGCGTGCTGCCGAAGGTTTTCTTGAACATGGCCGAGAAGGCCGACTGGCTGGCATAACCGAGCTGCGCGGCCACCTGCGACAGCGGCACGCCGCGCGTGATCAGCGGCGCGGCGTGGGCCAGCCGCACGTGCTGGCGCCACTGGCTGAAGCTCATGCCCAGCTCGCGCTCGAACAGGCGCGTCAGCGTGCGCTCGGACGCGCCGACGCGGCCGGCCCAGGCCTCCAGCGTCAGCTCGGCGCCGGGATCGGCGATCAGCGCGTCGCACAGGGTTTTCAGGCGTTTGTCGTGCGGCAGCGGTACCCGCAGCGGACGGGCGGCGCAGCGCGGCACTTCGTCCAGGATCATCTCGGACAGCAGTTGCTCGCGTTGGGATTGCTCTTCCTGGTCGTGCTGCTCCAGCGTGGCCAGCAGCTCACGCAGCAGGCTGGACACTTCCACCACCTTGCAGGCCTCGGGGAAGGGCGAGCGGCTGGCGTGCACGCACAGCGGGCGCAGCCGGGTCGGCTCCAGCACCGTGATCGCGTGCTCGACATCCGGCGCGATCCAGATGGCACGATGCGGCGGCACGATCCAGCTGCTGTGGTTGGCCGTCACGCGCATCACGCCCTGCATCGCGTAGGTGA
This sequence comes from Duganella caerulea, assembly GCF_040362985.1. Lineage (NCBI taxonomy): Bacteria > Pseudomonadati > Pseudomonadota > Betaproteobacteria > Burkholderiales > Oxalobacteraceae > Duganella > Duganella caerulea. The sequence goes on from NZ_BPWJ01000002.1 coordinate 800,368, forward strand.
ACTGGCCCCACGGGTGGTGGTGGGGCAGCAGCACGGCGTCGGCCGGCAGGTCGCGGCCGGACATGGTCAGCGGCCGGGCGGGGGTGGGGAATTCGCAATTCCAGTTGAACTGCGTGTGCGTGACGACGGAAACCGGCATGGCGGATTGGCGACAAATGTTGACGCTCTATCTTAAATCAGACTGCCGCCAAATGCTTACACTGTGCTTTCTTTTTTAACAGGGAGGCGGTATGAACGATACATCCTTGCTGCGGCAGGACGCCCGGGTCATCGGCCTGGTCGGGCTGGCGCATGGCACTTCGCACTTTTACCACGTGATCCTGGCGGCGCTGATTCCCTGGCTGAAGCCTGAATTCCAGCTCAGTTATGCCGAGCTGGGCCTGCTGATGACGGTGTTCTTCAGCGTGTCCGGCGTCGGGCAGGCGATGGCCGGTTTTGTGGTCGACCGCTACAGTGCGCGCGCCGTGCTGTTCAGCGGCATCGCGCTGCTGGGCTTGTCGGCGGTGATGCTCTCCAGCGCGCACAGCTACGTGCAGCTGATGCTGGGCGCCTTCCTGGCCGGTTGCGGCAACAGCGTGTTCCATCCGGCCGACTACACGCTGCTTAACCAGCGGGTATCCAAGGCGCGGCTGGCGCATGGCTTTTCGGTGCACGGCATCAGCGGCAATATCGGATGGGCGATGTCGCCACTGTTCCTGACCTTCGTGGCCAGCCGCACCGACTGGCGCACGGCGCTGCTGAGCGCGGCGCTGCTGCCGCTGGCGGTGCTGGCGCTGCTGGTCTGGAACCGCCATGCCTTGCGCCCCGAGCCGGCGCCGGTGCCGGTGGCTGCTGCATCCGGGGCGGGCAAGGGTGGCGCGCTCGGCTTCCTGCGGCTGCACGTGGTGTGGATGTGCTTTGCCTTCTTCCTAATCTCGGCGGTGGCGCTTGCCGGGATCCAGAGCTTCGCGGCCACCAGCCTGGTGAGCCTGTACGGCATGTCGCTGGCATGGGCCACCACGGCCTACACCGCCTTCATGATCGCCTCGGCGGTGGGCATGCTGTACGGCGGCTTCCTGGGCGCGGGCAGCCGCCATCACGACCGCATCATCATGCTGGCGTTCGGCTCGGCGGCGCTGATGGCGCTGCTGATGGCGGCGGCCGTGGTGCCGGCCTGGATGGCGGTCGTCCTGATGGGAGCGATCGGCCTGGTGACCGGCATCTCGGGGCCGTCGCGCGATTTGCTGATACGCGGCGCGGCGCCGGCCAACGCCACCGGACGCGTGTTCGGCGTCGTGTATTCCGGCCTGGACAGCGGCCTGGCGCTGGGCCCGCTGCTGTTCGGCGCGCTGATGGACGCCAACCATCCGTCCGGCGTGTTCGTCGGCATCGCCGTGTTCCAGGCGCTGGTGATCCTGACCACGATCGGCGTGGGCAGCAAGACGCGCGTGGTGGCCGTGCCGAAAACAGCATAGAATCCTTGCTACCTTTAACAACTGTGCGGGACGATGATGAGCTTTGCAACCACCGATTTATGCGACGATAACGCCAATCTGCTGGAGGATGGACGCCTTGCCGTGCTGCCGCCGGTCTTCCGCCACTTCGGCAAGCAGATGCGCTTTTCCGGCCGCGTGACCACCCTCAAGGTGCATGAGGACAATGCGCTGGTGCGCTCGATGCTGGAAACCCAGGGCGGCGGCAACGTGCTGGTGATCGACGGCGGCGGCAGCCTGCGCCGCGCGCTGGTCGGTGGACAGCTCGGCCTGCTGGCGCAGGATAACGGTTGGGCCGGCATTATCGTCGACGGTTGCATCCGCGACACCGACGAGATCAATTCCTGCGAGATCGGCGTGCGCGCGCTGGGCGCCCATCCGCAAAAAAGCAGCAAGAAGGGCGCCGGCGAGCGCAATGTGCGGGTGCACATCCAGGGCGTGCCGGTGCAGCCCGGCGACTGGATCTATGCCGATGCCGACGGCATCCTGGTGGCGCAGCAGATGCTTGCCTGAGCCTGAAAAAAAGCATTTTCAAAATGGAAACTTCTGTGGTGTTTTTGCAATAATAGATTGACTATAGTGCGTTTGCGTGCAAATATTGCAATATATCAATCTTTAATGCTTAGCGCCACATTGCAGGAGTTCTCCATGAAAAAACTTACGTTTGCTGTGTTGTGCGCGCTTGCCGGCCTGTCCGCCCACGCCGCGCCTGTGACGTCGTTGCCGGGCGGAGTGGTCTTGACGATGCCGGAGCTGAGTTATTTCGGCTCCGGTCCCCTGAGCCTGGCGCCCGGCGTGGAATGGAGCAGCGCCTATGGCGACTCGGTCTTCGGCTACAGCGGCGCCTACGGCTTTGCCGATAACGGCGTGTGGAAGGGTCTGACGATGGCCGGCACCAACGACCAAGTCAGCACCATGACGCTGGCGTTCAGCCAGGCGGTTGCCGGCGTCGGCGCGTTCTTCAATTATTCGCCGCGGTATTACGGCCCGGCGACGATCGCGGTCTACGACGCGAACCATACCCTGATCGACTCGACCACCCTGAGCTTTTTCACCGCTGGCGGCCTGAACCAAGGCGAATTCCACGGCTTCCTGGAACATTCCCCGTCGATCAGCTACTTCTCGATGACCGGTGCCTACGTCGGTGCGGCCGATTTCACGGTGCAGGCCGTTCCCGAGCCCGGCACCTATGCCATGCTGCTGGCCGGCCTGGGCCTGCTCGGCATTGCCGCCCGCCGTCGCCAAGCCTGACACCGGCCCTGCATTTCCCTGACACCCCGTAGCCTTTGGGCTTGCGGGGTGTTTTCATTTCAAAGCCGCGATTTTTCATCTGGCGAGGCCTCCGTTTCACATCGCGGAAAGACGCGGCCTTGCGCGGCGTTTTTCTCTTCCATTTCAAGAAATCTCGTTCCGCATCATGGGAATTGATAGCTATCTATTTGATTCATATGAATTTATATTTAGTTATATGTCTTATATAAGACTATTGGTGCACGGCACGGAAGCGGCTACTATTTATTCAACGGATTTCGTTTTTAAATAGGAGAGCATCATGGCAACTCGTGAACAGCAAATCGCAGCCTTGCAAAAGGACTGGGACACCAACCCCCGCTGGAAGGGCGTGACCCGCACCTACACCGCCGAGGACGTGGTGCGCCTGCGCGGCTCCCTGCAGATCGAGCACACGCTGGCCAAGCGCGGCGCCGAAAAGTTGTGGGACCTGGTCAACAACGAACCCTACGTCAACGCCCTGGGCGCGCTGACCGGCAACCAGGCCATGCAGCAGGTCAAGGCCGGCCTGAAGGCGATCTATCTGTCCGGCTGGCAGGTGGCCGGCGACGCCAACTTGGCCGGCGAAATGTATCCAGACCAGTCGCTGTATCCGGCCAATTCCGTGCCGATGGTGGTCAAGCGCATCAACAATACCTTCCAGCGCGCCGACCAGATCCAGTGGTCCGAAGGCAAGGACGACATCGACTACTTCGCCCCCATCGTGGCCGATGCCGAAGCCGGTTTCGGCGGTGTGCTGAACGCCTACGAGCTGATGAAATCCATGATCGACGCCGGCGCCGCCGGCGTGCACTTCGAGGACCAGCTGGCCTCGGTCAAGAAATGCGGCCACATGGGCGGCAAGGTGCTGGTGCCCACGCGCGAGGCGGTGGAAAAGCTGACCGCGGCCCGCCTGGCGGCCGACGTCATGGGCACCTCGACGCTGGTGATCGCCCGCACCGACGCCGAGGCGGCCGATCTGCTGACCTCGGACGTGGACGACAACGACAAGCCGTTCTGCACCGGTGAGCGCACGGTGGAAGGCTACTACAATGTCCAGCCCGGCATGGACCAGGCGATCTCGCGCGCGCTGGCCTACGCGCCATACGCCGACCTGGTCTGGTGCGAGACCGGCAAGCCCGACCTGGCCTTCGCCAAGCGCTTCGCCGAGGCCGTGCACGCCAAATTCCCCGGCAAGATGCTGGCCTATAACTGCTCGCCATCGTTCAACTGGAAGAAAAACCTGGATGACGCCACCATCGCCAGGTTCCAGAAGGAGCTGGGCGCCATGGGCTACAAGTTCCAGTTCATCACGCTGGCTGGCTTCCATGCGCTGAACTACGGCATGTTCAACCTGGCGCACGGTTATGCGCGCCGCCAGATGTCGGCCTTCGTGGAATTGCAGGAGGCGGAATTCGCCGCGGCCGAGAAGGGCTTCACGGCGGTCAAGCACCAGCGCGAAGTCGGCACCGGCTATTTCGACGCGGTCACCCAATGCATCCAGAACGGCCAGTCGTCGACCACGGCGCTGCACGGTTCGACCGAGGATGAGCAATTCTTCGACAAGAAGGTGGCCTGAACGGCCTGAAGCGGCGGGGCAGGCCGGCCCCCGCCGCGATTGCCTGCCTCAAGGCTTGGCAAGATGCTGCTGCAGATGCTGGTTCAGACGATTCTGGAAGTCGTCCAGGTCGTTGATGGTGGCCAGGTCGTCATCGACCTCCACCATGTGGGTCATGTGGCCGGGGCCGAACGAGACGCTGGCCTCCACGTTGCCCTGTTTATCCGACAGGGAATGCCCCTGCACCGCGCCCAGGATGTTGTTCTGGTCGTCCGTAATGATGGTCATTTTCATGACATGCCTCCGCCTTGCAGATTGTGAAAGGCGCCGCCTATGCCCTGGTTGTGGATCTGGACGAAATAGGTGGCGTTGCCGTTGTTTTCCTTGCGCTTGCTTTGCTGGTCCGCCATGTGGATGGCGCCCAGGTTGGGGGCCTTGACGTCGGCCGTGGCGAACTGCGTGCCGTGGTCGGTGCCATAGGTGTAGCTCCAGTACGCCGTTTGCCCCGGCGCCAGGTAGGTGAGCGGACCTACGTTGTTGAATGCCATGATGTCCTCCATGAAAGTACGCCACGCCAGCGGATGCGGCCCGGCTGTACCATCTTAGTCAGCACGGCGGGGCTCGCTTTGATGCAAACGATATGGGCGCTTTTTTGGTTGGCGAGGCTTTCTAGTGGATAATGCGGGATTGTTCCGCACCATCTTATTGAGAGTACCAAGCTTATGTTGAGTTACCGCCACGCCTTTCACGCGGGTAATCACGCCGATGTATTGAAGCATTTCGTGACCATCCAGTTGATGCAGTATCTGAACCAGAAAGATACGGCCTACAGCTACATCGACACCCACTCCGGCGCCGGCGTGTACGCGCTCGACGGCACATTCGCCTCCAAGAACGCCGAGTACGACACCGGCATCGGCCCGCTGTGGGAGCGCACCGACATGCCCGCGCCGATCAAGGAATACGTCGACCTGGTCCGCGCCATGAACCCGAGCGGCAAGATGCGCTACTACCCCGGCTCGCCGTACATCGCCGACCAGGTCGCGCGCGAGCAGGACCGCCTGCGCCTGTTCGAGCTGCATCCGGCCGACTCCAAGCTGCTGGCCGATAACTTCCGCAAACTGGAAGAGCACGCCGCGCAGCAGGGCATCCGCCCGACCACGCGCGGCAAGCGCGTGCTGATCACCCGTGGCGACGGCTTCCAGGCGCTGAAGGGCCTGCTGCCGCCGCCGTCGCGCCGCGCGCTGGTGCTGATCGATCCGCCGTACGAGGACAAGCAGGACTACAAAAAGGTCAAGGACACGCTGGCCGAGGCGCTGGTGCGCTTCCCGACCGGCACCTACGCGGTCTGGTATCCGCTGCTGCAGCGCATGGAGTCGCGCCAGTTTGCCGACAAGCTCAAGCAGCTGCAGTGCAGCGACTGGCTCAACGTCGTGCTGACCACCAACACGCCGATGCCGGACGGCTTCGGCCTGCACAGCAGCGGCATGTTCATCCTGAATCCGCCGTACACGCTGGAGCCGATGCTCAAGGAAGTCATGCCCTACCTAGTCAAGGTGCTGGGCAAGGATTCCGGCGCCCGCTTCACGCTGGAAAGCGGAAAGCCGATGGCTACGCGCAACAACGCGGTGCGCCGGCCAGTTTCACGCTAGAAAAACATTGTCAGGACGGTACTGGGAGGTATAGGCTGCTAGTTAGCGGGTTGTCGCTGGAGACGGCAGCCCGAATGAGCAGATTGCGAATGGGGGCTTCCCATGATGATCGCGCCGCCGACCATGCCGTCCAAGCTAGCCGATAATTTCTTTCTGGCCCGCCAGCCCATCCTCAACCGTGGACAACGGCTGGTGGCGTATGAGCTGCTGTTCCGCGACGCCCGCACCCGCAACGAGGCCGACGTCACCGACGACGCCGAGGCCACCGCCACCGTGATCGCCCACGCCTCCGAGCTGGGCATGGAACACGTGGTGGGCGACCAGATGGCCTTCGTCAACGTCGACGCCATCGGCCTGATGAGCGACTTCATCCGCTTCCTGCCCAACGACAAGGTCATCCTGGAAATCCTGGAGACCGTCAAGGCCACGCCGGAAATCCTGGACCGCATACGCGAGCTCAAGCAGGCCGGCTTCAAGTTCGCGCTGGACGACGTGATCGGCCAGTCCGAGGACGTCCAGAAATTCCAGCCGCTGTGCGACGTCATCAAGGTCGACATCAAGGACATGCAGCCCGGCACCTTGCCGGCGCTGGCGCGCGTGCTGAAGAACCCCAAGCAAAAGCTGCTGGCCGAAAAGGTCGAGACGATCGAGGAGTTCCAGGAGTGCATGGAGCTGGGCTTCGAGTACTTCCAGGGCTATTATTTCGCGCGTCCCGTCATCCTCAGCGGCAAGAAGATCTCGCCGTCGCAGCGCAGCGTGCTGCACCTGCTGGATCTGCTCAACACCGACGCCAGCAGCCACGAGATCGAACGCAGCGTCAAGCACGACGCGTTGATCACGCTTAACCTGCTGCGGCTGGTGAACACGCCGGCGGTCGGCGCGCGCTACCGCATCAATTCGATCGGCCACGCGCTGATGGTGCTGGGACGGCGCCAGCTCAAGCGCTGGCTGCAGATCCTGTTGTACGTCAAGACCGGCAGCGCGCAGGAATTCACGTCGCCGCTGCTGCAGTTGGCCACCACGCGCGGCAAGACCATGGAGCTGATGGTCGAGCACCTGCGGCCGGGGCAGCGCGTCAGCGCCGATATCGGCTTCACGGTGGGGGTGATGTCGCTGATGGACACGCTGTTCTCCATCCACATGCGCGACGTGCTGGAAAGCGTGAACGTGCTGGACGAGGTGCGCGCCGCGCTGCTGCACCGCAGCGGCGACTACGGCAGCATGCTCAACCTGATCGAGCACATCGAGCGCGACCGCGACGGCAAGCAGCTGGCGCAGCTGCTGCACCAGCTGGCGTTGACGCCGGCCGAGCTGTACGCCATCCAGCTGGCCGCGATCGAGTGGGTGACCGACTACACCCGCGGCATCTGAGTTACTGGCCCAGCAGCAGGAACACGGTCGGCTTCTTGTGGAAGTCCGGCGCCTTCACGCTCTTCCATTGCGCCGCGCTCATGGTGCGGATGGTTTCCGACGGCAGACTCAGGTCCGTCGCCACGCACAGCAGCGTGCCGGGCGCGCAGGCCGTCACCAGCGCCTCCAGCATGGCGGCGTTGCGGTAGGGCGTTTCGATGAACAGCTGCGTCTGCTTTTCCTTGCGCGAGCGCTGTTCCAGTTCCTTGATGCGGGTGGCGCGCTGCGCGGCGTCGGTCGGCAGGTAGCCGTTGAAGGCGAAGCTCTGGCCGTTCAGGCCGCTCGCCATGACGGCCAGCAGCAGCGACGACGGGCCCACCAGCGGCCGCACCGGGATATTGTGCTGGTGCGCCAGCCGCACCAGGTCGGCGCCGGGATCAGCCACCGCCGGCACGCCGGCTTCCGACACCAGGCCGCCGTCCTGTCCGGCCAGCAGCGGCGCCAGCAGGCCCGCCAGCGCGGCCGCCGGGGTGTTGACGTTCAGCTCGGAGATCTTGATTTCCTGCAGCGGCTTGGCCAGCGGATGGCGGGCGTTGACCAGCTTGAGGAAGGCGCGCGCCGTCTTGGCGTTCTCGGCGACGAAGTAGTCCAGCTGCGAGGTGATCTGCTGCACCTGTTCGGGCAGCACGGAGGAGAGCGCTTCAGTCTCGCCCAGGGTGTTCGGTATTAAAAAGAGGGTGCCGGTCATAAAAACAGTCAGGTATTAAAAAAGGAAACGCCAATCTTGCGCAGCATGCCTGTCAGCGCGATCAAAGGCAAGCCGGTGAGGGCGGTCGGGTCGCTGCTGTCGATGCGTTCCAGGATGGCGATGCCGAGCGCCTCGTTCTTGGCGCTGCCGGCACAGTCGTAGGGCTGCTCGATGCGCAGGTAGGCGTCGAGCTCGGCGTCCGGCAGGTCGCGGAACTTCACGACGGTCTGGATGTCTTCCACTTGTGCCGTGCCGTCGCGGCCATCCCAGACGCACAGCGCGGTGTGGAAGATCACCTCGCGGCCGCGCATCTTTTGCAGCTGGGCCAGGGCGTTGGCGTGGTTGCCGGGCTTGCCGATCTGCTCGTCGTCCAGCGTGGCGACCTGGTCGGAACCGATGACGATGCGGCCCGGCAGCTTGGCGGCCACGGCGGCGGCTTTCTCGCGCGCCAGACGCAGCGCGGTGGCGCTGGGCGTCTCTCCGTGCAGCGGGGCTTCGTCGATATCGGGCACCGCCACGTCGAACGGCAGTTGCAGCCGTGATAAGAGTTCCCTGCGGTAGGCGGAGCTGGAGGCGAGTACGAGTAAACTTGATGTCATGAGGGGAATGTTATATGCTCTGTCGCCGGTAGTGCCAGCGGCACAAAAAGAACGAAAAAAGCGTTAAGGCTTTGACTTGACGATGAAAACCCTGTTATTATCGCAGGTTTTCCGGGGAAATTTCTGTAATGAATGCTATTGTGATCGACGCCTTTGATTTTTGTCGGAGCAACGGCAGCCAGCAAGGCGTGACGCCTGTTGCCGAGATGACCCGTTTGACCAAGGATTGTGCGGATGCGTCCGGCACGATCACCTGGAAAGCAGTAGGGAGCACCAGCAAGATGGGCTTCCCGCAGATGACGCTGTCGGTTGCCGGCACCGTGCAACTGGTCTGCCAGCGCTGCCTGACGCCTTACGCTCACACCATCGACGCGTCGACGGTCCTGATGCTGGGCAAGGATGACACGCAGGCGGATGAAATCGAAGAAATGATCAACGACGAGACGATCGATGTCATCGTCGGCAGCCGCAGCATGGAGCTGATGGACCTGGTGGAAGACGAAGCGCTGCTGGCCTTGCCGCACACGCCGAAACATGATGTCTGCCCCGATTCCGCTCTGCTGGACAAGGCGAAAAGCGAAAAGTTGTCGCCGTTCGACGCCCTCAAGGGCCTTAAATCCGAATAAGCAGTACCGAATAAGTAGTGTTGTAAAGAACGTGTCAAACGCGTGTAGTAAATCGAGTATGGCAAGTCAGCAGTGAAGTGTAGTAAATCTCAGTTTAACTATGCCGGTTCAGTTTTGCCGGCAGGATACTCGATTCGCATGTATTTGCTGGTCGAATGTGTTAAAATTTTAGAACTTATGTATTAGGAGTCATTAACATGGCAGTTCAACAGAACAAGAAGTCCCCTTCGAAGCGCGGTATGCACCGTTCGCACGATTTCCTGGTTGCTCCACAACTGGGCATCGAGCCAACCACCGGTGAAACCCACCTGCGTCACCACATCAGCCCTAACGGCTTCTACCGTGGTCGTAAAGTCCTGAAAACCAAAAACGACGAGTAATCGACGCTTTTGCTGGACCTGGAAATAGGCGGTGCTACGTGGATAACTCGCGAAGCATCGCTTTTTCTTTATCATCGGCTGCAATCCTCTTTTGCACACCGTCATTTTGAAACGCGTAGACCTGGATGTTGTTGGTCCGCAGCTTGCCGCAGCTTGCCCTATCCGGGCTGGAGCGTGGTACTGAATCAAAACAAATGACAATCAAAATTTCTATCGACTGCATGGGTGGAGATCACGGCCCGTCGGTCACTATCCCCGCAGCAGTTTCCTTCCTCAAACGTGAGCCTGACGCTGAACTGATCTTGGTCGGTTTGGAAGACGTCATCCGCGCGGAATTGAAAAAGCAGCACGCCGACGCGCATCCGCGCATCACCGTGCAACACGCCTCCGAACAAGTCACCATGGACGATCCGCTCGAAGTGGCCCTGCGCCGCAAGAAGGATTCGTCGATGCGCGTCGCCATCGAGCAGGTCAAGGACGGCAAGGCCCAGGCCTGCGTCTCGGCCGGCAACACTGGCGCGCTGATGGCGGTGTCCCGCTACGTGCTCAAGACCATGACCGGCGTCGACCGTCCCGCCATCTGCGGCATCATGCCGAACCAGAAAAATGGCCCGACCTATATGCTGGACCTGGGCGCCAACGTCGACTGCGAGCCGCATCACCTGCACCAGTTCGCCATCATGGGCTCGGTGCTGGTCTCGGCCATGGAAAAGATCGCCCGCCCGACCATCGGCCTGCTGAACGTCGGCACCGAGGACATCAAGGGCAACGAAGTGGTCAAGGCCACCAGCAAGCTGCTGCAGGCCGACCACGAGCGCGGCGCGCTCAATTTCCACGGCAACGTCGAAGGCAACGACATCTTCAAGGGCACCACCGACATCGTGGTGTGCGACGGCTTTGTCGGCAACGTGACGTTGAAGGCGGTGGAGGGCGTGGCCCGCTTCTTCGGCGACACGCTGCGCACCGAATTCAAGCGCAACCTGTTGACCATGCTGGGCGCCTTGCTGGGCGGCGGCGCGCTGAAGGCGGTCAAGGACCGCTTCCAGCCATCGCGCCACAACGGCGCCAGCCTGCTGGGCCTGCGCGGCCTGGTGTTCAAGAGCCATGGCGGCGCCGATGCCTATTCCTATGAATGGGCGATCCGACGCGCGTATGATGCTGCAAAAAATGACGTGTTGGGACATATCTCGGAAATGATCGCCGAGCTCATGCCGCGCAACACGGATACCCCCGAAGTACCTGGCTCAACTATTTAGTGGACGGTAGAACGGCATGACTTTGTACAGCAAAATTATAGGCACCGGCAGCTACCTGCCGGAAAAGCGGGTGACCAACCAGGACCTGGCTGATCAACTCGCCGCCAAAGGGATTGAGACCTCGGACGAATGGATCGTCACCCGTAGCGGCATTTCGGCGCGCCACTTCGCCGAGCCGGAGCAGAAATCGTCGGACCTGGCGGTCAACGCTGCCAAAAAGGCGCTGGAGATGGCCGGCCTGCAGCCTAATGACATCGACCTTATCGTGCTGGCCAGCTCGACGCCGGACTTCTTCGGCAGCTTCCCCAGCACCGCCTGCATCGTGCAGAAAAAACTGGGCATGACCAACAACAGCGCGGCGGTCGACGTGCAGGCCGTGTGCAGCGGCTTCGTCTACGCCGTCTCCACCGCCGACGCCTTCATCCGCGCCGGCGTGCACAAGAACGTGCTGGTGATCGGCGCCGAAGTGTTCTCGCGCATCCTCAACTTCGACGACCGCACCACCTGCGTGCTGTTCGGCGACGGCGCCGGCGCCATCGTGCTGAGCGCGTCGGAAGAGCCGGGCATCCTGGCCACCAAGCTGCACGCGGACGGCCGTCATTCGGACATCCTCAGCGTGCCGGGTTCGGTCGATGGTGGCGCGGTTGCCGGCAGCGCCTTCCTGTACATGGACGGTCCGGCCGTGTTCAAGCTGGCCGTGTCGGTGCTGGAGAAGGTCGCGCACGAAGCGCTGGACAAGGCCGGCATGACTTCGGACCAGATCGACTGGCTGATCCCGCATCAGGCCAATATCCGCATCATGAACAGCACCGCCAAGAAGCTGGGCCTGCCTGCCGAGAAGATGGTGGTCACGGTCGACCAGCACGGCAACACCTCGGCCGCCTCGATCCCGCTGGCGCTGGACGTCGCCGTGCGCGATGGCCGCATCAAGAAAGGCCAGAACATCATGATGGAAGGTGTTGGCGGAGGATTTACCTGGGGCGCGGTTTTGGCGCGTTTTTAACGGGCCGGATTAGAATTAGAACTCTAACGGGTTCAGCGGTAGCAAAGCTGTCACGATGGCATGCTAGCGTAGCGTTCAATAAAAATGAGATGGATGAAGTATGACTAAATTTGCTTTTGTATTTCCGGGCCAGGGTTCGCAAGCGATCGCGATGATGGATGGCTTCGCCGGCAACCCGGTGGTGGCGCAAACCATCGCCGAGGCGTCCGACGCGCTGCAGTTCGACCTGGGCAAGCTGATGGCCGAAGGTCCGAAGGAAGAACTGGACCTGACCACCAACACCCAGCCGGTCATGCTGACCGCCGCGGTCGCCGTGTACCGCGCCTGGATCGCCGCCGGCGGTCCGCTGCCGTCCATCGTTGCCGGCCACAGCCTGGGTGAATACTCGGCGCTGGTCGCGGCCGGTGTGATTTCGTTCAAGGACGCCGTGCCGCTGGTGCGCTTCCGCGCGCAAGCGATGCAGGAAGCCGTGCCGGTCGGCATGGGCACCATGGCCGTCGTGCTGGGCCTGTCGGACGACGACGTCCGCGCCGCCTGCGCCGAAGCCGCCGCCGCCGTGGTCGGCTCGGTGGTCGAGGCCGTCAATTTCAACGCGCCGGCGCAAGTGGTGATCGCCGGCGACACCATCGCTGTCGAGCGCGCCTGCGAGATCGCCAAGGCCAAGGGCGCCAAGCGCGCCATGAAGCTGCCGGTGTCGGCGCCGTTCCACTCGTCGCTGCTCAAGCCCGCCTCGGACCGCCTGCGCGACTACATGGAAGGCCTGACCTTCTCGGCGCCGCAGATCGCGCTGATCAACAACGTCGACGTCGCCGTGCTGACCGACCCGGCCAGCATCAAGGATGCGCTGGTGCGCCAGGCCGCCGCGCCGGTGCGCTGGGTGGAAACCATGCAGAAGGTCGCCGCCGAAGGCATCACGCAAGTGGTCGAATGCGGCCCGGGCAAGGTGCTGATGGGCTTGACCAAGCGCATCGACGCCACCCTGGTGGGCGACGCGATCACAGACCAGGCCTCGCTGGAACGCGTGTTGACCGCGCTCAAATAAGCTGCCAGGTCTTCAGGCACACTCCCTAAACGTCTAAGGATACCCATGAATTTAACGAATCAAGTTGCCCTGGTTACGGGCGCATCGCGCGGCATCGGCAAGGCCATTGCCCAGGAGCTGGCGCGTCAAGGCGCCCGCGTGATCGGCACCGCCACCACCGAAGCCGGCGCTGAAGCGATCTCGGCCTATCTGGCGGAAATCGGCGCCGAAGCCGGCAAGGGCATGGTCCTCAACGTCACCGACGCCGCGCGCTGTGCCGCCGTCATCGACGAGATCGGCAAGACCTACGGCGCCGTCGGCATCCTGGTCAACAACGCCGGCATCACGCAGGACCAGCTGGCCATGCGCATGAAGGATGAAGAGTGGGACAGCGTCATCGCCACCAACCTGAGCTCGGTCGGCCGCCTGTCGCGCGCCGTCCTGCGCGGCATGATGAAAGCCAAGACCGGGCGTATCATCAACATCACTTCGGTGGTGGCGTCCTCCGGCAATCCGGGCCAGATGAACTACGCCGCCGCCAAGGCCGGCGTGGAGGGCATGGGCCGCGCGCTGGCGCGTGAGATCGGCAGCCGCAACATCACCGTCAACAGCGTGGCGCCGGGCTTCATCGACACCGACATGACCAAGGCGCTGGGCGAAGAGCAGCACGCCGCCTTGCTGACGCAGATTCCGCTGGCGCGCCTGGGCAAGCCCGAGGATATCGCTGCCGCGGTCGCTTTCCTGGCGTCGCCGCAGGCGGCGTATATTACCGGTACCACCCTGCACGTGAACGGCGGGATGTACATGAATTGATGGGCTTCGGTGGCTTGAAAACCGCCGTTTCTCGTCTTTTAGCAGTGATTTCGGATGAGTTGCAGTTAAATTCGCAGCAGCTACCGAAATTAGTTTTTCAGTGCGCAAACCTGATAAAATGCGCGCTTTCCGTAACAAACAAAATGGAGCCATAACATGTCGGATATCGAACAACGCGTTAAGAAAATCGTCGCTGAGCAACTGGGCGTCGCCGAAGCAGACATCAAGATCGAATCCTCGTTCGTCGACGACCTCGGCGCTGACTCCCTGGACACCGTGGAACTGGTGATGGCCCTGGAAGACGAATTCGAAATGGAAATCCCTGACGAACAAGCAGAAAAGATCACCACCGTGCAGCAAGCGATCGACTACGCTACCGCCCACGTCAAGGCGTAATTTCTGCCCGATCGACTTTAGGAGAATCGCTTGAGAGGTTCTAAAAACCGTCGTGTTGTCATCACCGGCCTGGGCGCCGTGACTCCGGTCGGCAATACTGTTGCCGAATCGTGGGCCGCGATCACCGAGGGTAAATCCGGGATTGCCAACATCACCAAGTTTGATGCGCAAGCTTTCACCACCAAGTTCGCCGGTGAAGTCAAAGGCTTCAATATCGAGGATTACATCCCCGCTAAGGAAGCGCGCCACATGGATACCTTCATCCATTACGGCATGGCGGCCGGCATCCAATCGGTGCAAGACTCCGGCATCGTCGTCACCGAAGAGAACGCTGATCGCATCGGCGTCATCATCGGTTCCGGTATCGGCGGCCTGCCGCTGATCGAAGAAACCAAGCAAGAGTACGACAAGCGCGGTCCGCGCCGTATCTCGCCGTTCTTCGTGCCTGCCTCGATCATCAATATGATCTCGGGCAACCTGTCGATCAAGTACGGCATGCGTGGTCCTAACCTGTCGATCGTCACGGCCTGCACCACCGGCCTGCACTGCATCGGCGTGGCAGCCCGCATGATCGAGTACGGCGACGCCGACGTCATGGTGGCTGGCGGCGCGGAATCGACCGTGTCGCCGCTGGGTCTGGGCGGTTTCGCCTCGGCCCGCGCGCTGTCGACCCGCAACGACGATCCAGCGACCGCGTCCCGTCCATGGGATACGGACCGCGACGGTTTCGTGCTGGGCGAGGGCGCCGGCGTGATGGTGCTCGAAGAGTACGAACACGCCAAGGCGCGCGGCGCCAAGATCTACGCTGAACTGCTGGGGTTCGGGATGAGCGCCGACGCTTATCACATGACCTCGCCATTGGAAGATGGCAGCGGCGGCAGCAAGTCGGTGATTGCCGCGCTGGCCAACGCCGGCATCAATCCCGACCAGGTGCACTACCTGAACGCCCACGGCACGTCGACCCCGCAAGGCGACGTGGCGGAAGTGCAGGGCATCAAGCGCACCTTCGGCGCGCACGCCAAGAACATGGTGATCAATTCGACCAAGTCGATGACCGGTCACCTGTTGGGCGGCGCCGGCGGCCTGGAAGCGGTGTTTACGGTACTGGCGGTCCACCATCAGGTGTCGCCTCCGACCATCAACATCTTCAACCAGGATCCCGCTTGCGACCTGGACTTCTGCGCCAACGTGGCCCGTCCGATGAAGATCGAGTATGCAGTCAAGAACTCGTTCGGCTTCGGCGGCACCAATGGCAGCCTGGTGTTTGGCAAGATCTAAAGTCCGCAAAAGTTCGACCCCGCGTTGAACCAATCCACGCCAGCCCTGTCCAATCAGGGTGAGCGTGGATTCGGCGCCGGCATTCGCCGGCGCCAGAATTGCCCGGCCTTCGCGGCCGGCGCTTCCGAATGTAATCCCCTGTTTTTTGTTGAACGTACGGTTGTTGGACGTACCCGGCTGTCATGTCGATTGCGGTCTCTGTCATCGTTCGCCCCTCGTCCGGCCTGCGGCTGCTGCATGCCGGCCTGTGTTGTGGCGTGCTGGCGTCGGCCGCTGCCTGTCCGGGCTGGTGCGCGCCGCTGAGCTGTGCGCTGGCCGGGCTGCTCGGCCTGTGGCGCGGACGTCCATGCCGTAATGCGTGTGAGCTTGATATTTCCGGTGTCGGCCAGCTGCGGCTGACGGTATACCAAAAAACAGGGGTGGTGCTGCGCCTGCTGGACGGCTCGACCATTTGGCCGGGCTTGCTGTTGCTGCGGCTGGGCGACGGCGATGGCAAGGCGCAGGTGGTGGCGGTGCTGCCCGACAGCGTCACGCGCGCCGATTGGCGCGCCCTGTCGCTGGCTTGCCGGGCCATCGCGGCCCGGGCTGAAATAAAACCGCGAACACTGTGAACTTCTTGCAGCGAGCTAACTCTATAGCATATGGCTAAAGACATATGGATAAAGAGTTCGGCAACGCTGCAGGCCACCGAGGGATGCAGGAGTGACGACAGAACGTGAGTGTGACCAGGTGCTGGTGGACCGGGTGCGGGATGGGGACAAGCAGGCGTTCGATTTGCTGGTGGCTAAGTACCAACGCCGGCTGATGCGCCTGCTGTCGCGTATCGTCCACGATCCGGCCGAAGCCGAGGATGTGGTGCAGGAGACGTTTATCAAGGCCTACCGCGCGCTGCGCCATTTCCGCGGCGACTCGGCCTTCTACACGTGGCTGTACCGCATCGGCATCAACACCGCCAAGAATTTTCTGGCGACGCAGGGCCGCCGTACGCCCACGTCGACCGAAGCAGACGCCGAACAAGCCGAAGCCTTTAACGATGGCGAGCATTTGCGCGACATCAACACGCCGGAATCCATGCTGGCGAGCAAGCAGATCGCCCAGACCGTCAACGCGGCGATGGATGCCTTGCCCGTGGATTTGCGCACCGCGATCGCCTTGCGCGAGATCGAGGGATTGAGCTATGAGGAAATCTCCGACATCATGGCTTGTCCGATCGGCACGGTGCGCAGCCGCATCTTCCGCGCCCGCGAAGTCATCGCTGAAAAGTTGCGACCCTTGCTGGACATGCCAGTTGACAAGCGCTGGTAAGGGGCGAATGATGGCAAGTGTTATTGGCGTCCGGCAATACGCCCCGGAAGGGCGCGGTGGACATGTTTTGACATGGCGGGATACGCGATGGATACCCAGAAAAGACTGCACGAAAACATCTCGGCGCTGGCCGACGGTGAGTTGGCGGACAGCGAGCGCGAGCTGGCGCTGGCGGCGCTCGACACGGCGGAAGGGCAGGCGGCCTGGCGCGCCTACCATCTGACGGGCGACGTGCTGCGCGACCAGGCCAGCGGCGCGCTGAGCGACGGCTTCGGCGCCTCGCTGGCGGCCCGTCTTGCTGCCGAGCCCGTCTATGTGCCCGCCGCCGCGCCGGAACGCGCGGCCGATCCGGCGAAGCCGGACCCGGCGGAATCGCCTGCGGATGTCATCCTGCCCTGAAACGCTTGCACGGAATGCATTGTTGAGTGTGCCGTCGGACGCGTTTTCGCTTACCATACGCTAGCCTTAGCCTCGCGCACCTCGCCCGAGGGGCACTTGCGTTCCAGAACTTTATAAAGACCGATACTTTCCATGAAAAATAATTTCTCCGTTGGTAGTAAAACTCTTTCCGCGCTGCTGGTCAGCGCAAGCGTATGGATCTCGCCGGCCGCGCTCGGCCTGGCGCCCGCGACGGCCGCCGCGCCGGTCACCGGCGCCGTCATCGGCCTGCCGGACTTCGCCGACCTGGTCGACCGCGTCGGCCCGGCCGTGGTCAACATCCGCACCACCGAGCGCCTCAAGCTGGGCGGCCGCGGCGGCGTGGACGGCCAACCGGGCGAGGAGGAAATGCAAGAGTTCCTGCGCCGCTTCTTTGGCGGCGCGCTGCCGCAGCCCGGCCCCGGCGGCAAGGGCACGCCGCGCGGCCGCCGCCAGGCGCCATCCGACGAGCCGGTGCAGCGCGGCGTCGGCTCCGGCTTCATCCTGTCGGCCGACGGCTATGTGATGACCAACGCCCACGTGGTCGATGGCGCCGACGAGGTGTTCGTCACGCTGACCGACAAGCGCGAGTTCAAGGCCAAGGTGCTGGGCGCCGACGCCCGCACCGACGTCGCCGTGCTGAAGATCGAGGGCGACAAGCTGCCCTTCCTGGTGATGGGCGATTCGGACAAGATCCGCGTCGGCGAATGGGTGATCGCGATCGGCTCGCCGTTCAACCTGGAGAACACCGTCACCGCCGGCATCATCTCGGCCAAACAGCGCGACACCGGGGACTACCTGGCGCTGATCCAGAGCGACGTCGCGGTCAATCCCGGCAACTCGGGCGGCCCGCTGATCAATATGCGCGGCGAGGTGATCGGCATCAACTCGCAGATCGCCACGCTGTCGGGCGGCTATAACGGCATCTCGTTCGCCGTGCCGATCGACGAGGCGATCCGCGTGTCGGAGCAGCTGAAGAAAAACGGCAAGGTCACGCGCGGCCGCATCGGCGTGCAGATCGGCGAAGTCAGCAAGGAAGTGGCGGAGTCGCTGGGCCTGAAGAGCGCGCAGGGCGCCGAGGTGTCGCTGGTCGAGCCGGGCGGTCCCGCCGACAAGGCCGGCATCAAGGCGGGCGACATCATCCTCAAGTTCAACGGCGTGCAGGTGAACCGTTCGTCGGACCTGCCGCGCCTGGTGGGCGGCACCGCGCTGGCCAGCAAGGCCGTGGTGACCGTGTGGCGCAAGGGTCAGCAGCTGGACCTGCCGGTGACTGTGGCTGAGCTGGAAGCGGACAAGGGCGCCAAGGTTGGCAAAGGCAAGGGCGGCAAGGCCGAGCCGGAAGCGACGGTCAAGGCCAACGCGCTGGGCTTGAAGGTCAGCGATTTGACCGCCGAGCAGAAGAAGGAGCTGGGCGTCGACGGCGGCGTGGTGGTCGATGCGGCCGAGGGCGTTGCCGGCCGCGCGGGCCTGCAGGAGGGCGACGTGCTGCTGCAGTTGAATAACATCGAAGTCAAGGACGCCAAGCAGTTCAACGCGGCCGTGGCCAAGCTCGATGCGAAGAAGGCCTCGGTGCTGCTGGTGCGCCGTGGCGACGTGACGCAGTACATTTCCCTGCGTCCTAGCGCCAAGTAAGGAAGCCGGCCGCCGCGCCGCGTCGCTCCCGCTTTCGCGGGGGCGACGGCGGTGGCGGGCGGCGGCAGGGACCATGCACTTCACTCTTTACTCACGCAGCTACTGCCACCTCTGCCAGGACATGCTGGACGCCCTGATGCGCCTGCAGACGCCCGGGCGGCCCATCACCGTCGACGTGATCGATGTCGACGCCGACGAGGCCCTGGTGGCCCGCTTCGACGAGCTGGTACCGGTGCTGTACGCCGACCTGTCCCAGCCCGAGTTGTGCCACTACTTCCTGGACGAGGCAAAAGTGCGCGAAGTGCTTAAGAAATAGGCATTTCCGCTGCATTTTTTGCCTCAGGGCCTTAACCAATATGCATTTCGCACTGCATAAGTCGGCCTTTCCCCTCTGAAATCCGGTAAAATGCGGGGGTAGAAAAGCTTCCGTTTTGCTTTCAGTGGCTGTCATCAAGGCGCTCGCCAGGGCATTACCGCCCCGCTCGGAGCGCTTTTTTCGTATTGCGCGTAGCTGTTGAGCTATATTTGCGCCCCGTCGTTTCAAACCCGTTTTTGAATATTTGTTAATGAACAACATACGCAATTTTTCCATCATCGCCCACATCGACCACGGCAAATCGACCCTGGCGGACCGTATCATTCAATTGTGCGGTGGCTTGTCCGAACGCGAGATGGAGTCGCAAGTGCTCGATTCGATGGATCTGGAGCGCGAACGCGGCATTACGATCAAGGCCCAGACCGCGGCCCTGCAATACAAGGCCCGCGACGGCATCGTCTACAACCTGAACCTGATCGACACCCCCGGTCACGTCGACTTCTCGTACGAAGTGTCGCGCTCGCTGTCGGCCTGCGAAGGCGCGCTGCTGGTGGTCGACGCCTCGCAAGGCGTGGAAGCCCAGACCGTGGCCAACTGCTACACCGCGCTCGACCTGGGCGTGGAAGTGGTGCCGGTGCTGAATAAAATCGACTTGCCGAACGCCGATCCACCGACCGCGATCGCCGAGATCGAGGACGTGATCGGCATCGAGGCCGGCGACGCCGTCCACTGCTCGGCCAAGACCGGCCTGGGCGTGGAAGACGTGCTGGAATCGATCATCGCCAAGGTGCCGCCGCCGAAGGGCGACCCGGACGCGCCGTTGCAGGCGCTGATCGTCGACTCGTGGTACGACGCCTACGTCGGCGTGGTAATGCTGGTGCGCGTGATGAACGGCACCCTCAAGCCCAAGGACAAGATCAAGCTGATGGCCACCGACTCGGTGCAGCTGGTGGAAGACGTCGGCATCTTTGCGCCGCGTTCGGTATCGCTGCCGCAGCTGTCGGCCGGCCAGGTGGGCTTCATCATCGCCGGCATCAAGGAACTGAAGGCCGCCAAGGTGGGCGATACCGTCACCCTGGCCAGCCGTCCGGCGCCGGCGCCGCTGCCTGGTTTCAAGGAAGTGCAGCCGCAGGTGTTCGCCGGCCTGTTCCCGGTCGAGGCCAACCAGTACGACGCGCTGCGCGACTCGCTGGAAAAACTCAAGCTCAACGACGCCGCGCTGATGTACGAGCCGGAAGTATCGCAGGCGCTGGGCTTCGGCTTCCGCTGCGGCTTCCTCGGCCTGCTGCACATGGAAATCGTCCAGGAACGCCTGGAGCGCGAATTCGACATGGACCTGATCACCACGGCCCCGACCGTGGTGTACGAGGTCGAGATGCGCGACGGCAGCGTGATCAAGGTGGACAACCCGTCGCGCATGCCGGAAACCACCAAGATCAACGAGATCCGCGAGCCTATCGTCACGGTCAACCTGTACATGCCGCAAGAGTACGTCGGCTCGGTGATCACGCTGTGCATCGGCAAGCGCGGCGTGCAGATGGACATGAGCTACCACGGCCGCCAGGTCAAGCTGGTCTATGAAATGCCGATGGGCGAGATCGTGCTGGACTTCTTCGACAAGCTCAAGTCCACCTCGCGCGGCTACGCCTCGATGGACTACGAGTTCAAGGAATACCGCACCTCGGACGTGGTCAAGGTCGACATGCTGATCAACGGCGAGAAGGTCGACGCGCTGGCCATCATCGTCCACCGCTCCAACAGCGCCTACCGCGGCCGCCAGGTCGCGGCCAAGATGCGCGAACTGATCCCGCGCCAGATGTTCGACGTGGCGATCCAGGCCGCCATCGGTGTCAACGTGATCTCGCGCGAGAACGTCAAGGCCTTGCGCAAGAACGTGCTGGCGAAGTGCTACGGCGGCGACGTCAGCCGTAAAAAGAAACTGCTGGAAAAGCAGAAAGCAGGTAAAAAACGCATGAAGCAAGTGGGCTCGGTCGAGATTCCACAAGAAGCGTTCCTGGCAATCTTACAAGTGGACGACAAATGAACCTGCAAGTGATCTTAGGTAATTTTGCTTTAATCCTGTTCGTACTGATGGTGATCACCGGTGTGATCTGGTTCCTGGACGTGTTCTACCTGGCCAAGCAGCGCCGTGCCGCCGCCGACCGCGCGCTGGCTGAGTACGACGCCCGCAACGCCAAGCTGACCGCCGACGGCATCAAACTCGACAACCAGGGCAACCGTGCCGCCATCGAGGCCAACCTGCTGCGCCAGCCGACCTGGATCGAATACTCGGGCAGCTTCTTCCCGGTGATCGCGCTGGTGTTCTTCCTGCGCTCCTTCCTGTACGAGCCGTTCAAGATCCCGTCGTCGTCGATGGTGCCGACCTTGCTGGTGGGCGACCTGATCCTGGTGAACAAGTTCACCTACGGCATCCGCCTGCCGGTGCTGAACCAGAAAGTGGTCCAGATCAACGACCCGCAGCGCGGCGACGTGATGGTGTTCAAATATCCGATGGATATGAGCCAGGACTACATCAAACGCGTCATTGGCGTGCCGGGTGATAAGATTACGTATGAGAACAAACGCTTGACGGTGAACGGTGTGGAAGTGAAGTACACTCCCCTGGACGACTACCTCGACGACGAACACCTGATTTACAACAAGCAGTTCCAGGAAAACTTGACCGGCGTGAGCCACCGCATCCTCAACAACGAGGCGGCGCCAACGCTGAGCCTGGATGGCGTGAAGCAGTTCCCGCACAGCGAAAACTGCACCTACAAGTATGAAGGCTTCACCTGCGTCGTTCCGCAGGGTAACTACTTCATGATGGGCGACAACCGCGACAACAGCGCGGATAGCCGCTACTGGGGCTTTGTGCCGGACAAGAACATTGTTGGAAAAGCATTCTTCGTGTGGATGAACCTGGGTAACCTGCGCCGCATCGGCAGCATCCACTAACAGCGGACCACGGCGAAAGGGACTAAGATGCAAGCAAGCTTGAAACGGCAAGATGGCATTTCCCTGGTCGGCCTGATCATCGTGCTGGCCGCGCTGGGCTTCGTTGGCGTGCTGGCGCTCAAGATCGTGCCGACCTATACCGAGTACCGCGCCATCCAGAACGCCATCGTCACGGCCAAGGCCACCGGCGGTACCGTGCTGGAGATGCAGAAATCGTTCGACGCCAACGCGACCACCGGCTACATCAGTTCGATCACCAGCCGCGATCTGCTCATCGGCAAGGAAAACGGCGAAGTGGAAATCAGCTTCGCCTACGAAAAGAAAATCCCGCTGGTCGGACCGGCCAGCCTGCTGTTGGAATACCAGGGCACGACGGCCAAGAACGGCATGCCGCCGCCGGCCAAGACCGACCAATAAACACGTTTAACACCAGAACAGAACAATGAATCTTCAGTTATTGCAAACCCGTCTAGGCTATACGTTCCAAGATGCTGGCCTGTTGCAGCAAGCCTTGACGCACCGTAGCCACAGCAGTTTGCATAATGAACGACTGGAATTCCTCGGCGACTCGGTCCTGAACTGCGTGGTCGCCTCCATCCTGTACGAGCGCTTCGTGGCGATCGACGAGGGCGACCTGTCGCGCCTGCGCGCCAACCTGGTCAAGCAGCAGTCGCTGTACGAGATCGCGCAAAAGCTGGAACTGTCGCAGTTCCTGCGGCTGGGGGAGGGCGAGTTGAAGTCGGGCGGATTCCGCCGTCCTTCGATCCTGGCCGACACGCTTGAGGCGCTGTTAGGCGCCATTTTTTTGGATGGCGGCTTCAACCCCGCGCGCGACGTGATCCGGGCCTTCTACATTCCGATCCTGGAATCGGTCGACCCGCAAACCCTGGGCAAGGACGCCAAGACCCTGCTGCAGGAATTCCTGCAAAGTAAGAAGATTTCCCTGCCCCTGTACAATGTGGTGGCCACGCACGGCGCCGCGCACAGCCAGGAATTCGAAATCGAATGCCTGGTGCCCAAGCTGGGCATCCAGGTCTACGGACGCGGCGGCAGCCGCCGCGCCGGCGAACAGGCCGCCGCCAAGCTGGCGCTGGAAGTGGCCGAGCAAGCGTTGGTCAAGACTCCGGCCGCCGGCCGCAAGTCCAAGCCGCGCGCCGCCCAGCTCAAGCTGGCCGGCATCGCCACCGTGCAGACGACCGAGGCCGCGGTTGATCATGAGCCGTCGCCACCGCCTGCCAAAGCAGCAAACAAGTAAAAGAGAACTGAAATGACTACCGAAACGACCTCCGCCAACTTCCGTTGTGGCTACATCGCCATTGTCGGCCGCCCCAACGTGGGCAAATCGACCCTGATGAACACGCTCATCGGCGCCAAGGTCAGCATCACCTCGCGCAAGGCGCAGACCACGCGCCACCGCATCACGGGCATCCAGACCCATGACGACGCGCAGTTCATCTACGTCGACACGCCGGGCTTCCAGACCCGCCATTCGAACGCGCTGAACAACACGCTCAACAAGACCGTCACCAACACGCTGATCTCGTCCGACCTGATCCTGTACGTGATCGAGGCCGGCACCTTCGGCCCGGCCGACCAGCAGGTGATGGATCTGCTGCCGGCCGAAGTGCCGGTGATCCTGGTGATCAACAAGGCCGACCGCGTCAAGGACAAGGGCGCGCTGATGCCGTTCGCCCAGCAGGTCGCTTCGAAGTTCAACTTCGCGGCCATCGTGCCGGTGTCGGCCAAGCTGCGCTTCCAGCTGGAAGGCCTGGAAAAAGAGATCAAGCGCTTCCTGCCCGAGAACGCGCCGATCTTCGGCCCGGACGATATCACCGACCGCAGCGAGAAATTCCTGGCCTCGGAGATCGTGCGCGAGAAGCTGTTCCGCCTGGTGGGCGACGAGCTGCCGTACACCAGCACCGTGCTGATCGAGCAGTTCGAGCAGGAGGGCGACCTGCGCCGCGTGTTCGCCGCCATCCTGGTCGAGCGCGACACGCACAAGTCCATGGTCATCGGCAACAAGGGCGCGCGCCTGAAGGAAGTGTCGACTCAGGCCCGCCTGGACATGGAAAAACTGTTCGGCGGTCCGGTGTACCTGGAGATCTGGGTCAAGGTCAAATCCGGCTGGGCCGACAACGAAGCGGGTCTGCGCGCCTACGGCTACGAATAAAGAAGAGGGCGATGTCCACCACCACGCTAGACGCCGACATCGCAGCGGCACCGCAGCAGGCCGTGCCTGAGGCGGAGCGTGAAGTGGTGCCCGCCTCGGCGCCGGCCGCCGCCGCGCCAGTCAAGCGCCCGCGCGCGCCGTCGCGCGAGCGCACCTTCGGCACCAAGGTCGCCGGCCAGCCGGCCTTCGTCCTACACAGCTATCCCTACAAAGAAACCAGCCTCATCATCGATCTGTTCACGCGCGACTTCGGCCGCGTGGCGCTGATCGCCAAGGGCGCCAAGCGGCCGCACTCGCAGCTGCGCGGCGTGCTGCAGACCTTCCAGCCGCTGTCCTCCAGCTGGGTGGGCAAATCCGAACTGCGCACGCTGACCGACGCCGAATGGGTGGGCGGCATGCTGCCGCTGGAGAAGACCGCGCTGCTGTGCGGCTTCTACCTGAACGAGCTGCTGGTCAAGCTGCTGGCGCGCGACGACGCGCACCCGCGCCTGTTCGACCACTACGTCGCCACGCTCAACCAGCTCGCCCACAACGAACCGGCGCCCATCGTCTTGAGAAAATTCGAACGGGCCCTACTTAAAGAGACAGGCGTCGCCGCCGAGCTGACCCGCTGCACCGACACCCGCCGCACCGTGCAGGCCGATGTGGTCTACGTGGTGGATCCGGAACGCGGCCCGCGCCCCGAGCGCGCCGCCGACCCGTGGCCGCGCGTGGCCGGCAAGACGCTGCTCGACATGGAGCGCGAAGACTACCAGGACGCCGCCACCCAGGCGCAAAGCAAGCAGCTGATGCGCTTCCTGCTGGCGCACCACCTGGGCGGCGCGCCGCTGAACACGCGCCAGATCCTGATCGACCTGATGCAGTTATAAACCAAATAAACGGTATAAACCAATGAGCTTCCTGCAACCTTCCGGCACCATCATCGACCTTGGCGTGAACATCGACCACGTCGCCACCTTGCGCAACGCGCGCGGCACTACGTATCCGGACCCGATCCGCGCCGCGTTGCTGGCCGAGCAGGCCGGCGCCGACTGCATCACGCTGCACCTGCGCGAAGACCGCCGCCATATCAAGGACGCCGACGTGATCGCGCTGGCGCCGCAGCTGCTCACCCGCATGAACCTGGAAGCCGCCGTCACGCAGGAGATGATCGACTTCGCCTGCCGCATCAAGCCGGCCGACGTCTGCCTGGTGCCCGAGAAGCGCACCGAAGTCACCACCGAGGGCGGCCTCGATGTCGCCGGCCACTTCAACGCCGTGCAGGCCGCCGTCAAGCAGTTGCAGGCCGAAGGCATCCGTGTCAGCCTGTTCATCGACGCCGACGAGGAGCAGATGAACGCCACCGCCGACATCGGCGCGCCGGTGATCGAGCTGCACACCGGCCGCTATGCCGACACCGAAGGCGCCGAGCAGGCCGCCGAGCTGGAACGCATCCATCGCGGCGTGCTGTATGGCGTGTCGAAGGGCCTGAAGGTCAACGCCGGCCACGGCCTGCACTACACCAACGTGCAAGCCATCGCCGCGATTCCGGAAATCGCCGAGCTCAATATCGGCCACGCCATCGTCGCGCACTCGGTGTTCGTCGGCTGGGAAAACGCCGTGCGCGAGATGAAGGCCATCATGGTCTCTACCCGCCTGGGCGCACGCAAATGATCTACGGGATAGGCACCGACATCTGCAAGATCCCGCGCATCGAGGAGGCGCTGGCGCGCCACGGCGACCGCTTCGCCGCCAAGATCCTCGGCCCGCAGGAGATGGAGAAGTACCTGGCGCGCAAGGCCAAGAACGCGGCGCGCGGCATCCGCTTCGTCGCCACGCGCTTCGCCGCCAAGGAAGCCTTCTCCAAGGCCATCGGCCTGGGCATGCGCATGCCGATGACCTGGCCGGCCGCGCAGATGCTCAACGCGCCCAGCGGCAAGCCGATGATCGTGTGCAGCGGCGTGCTGAAGGAATTCATGGAAAAGCATAAGCTGTCGGCACAGGTGACCGTCAGCGACGAAGAGGAATACGCCGTCGCCTTCGTCATCGTCGAACAAGCGCAGTGAGAAAACAAGAGCATGACTGAACTGGAAGCCGCGCCCGATCCGCGCGAACAAGTGCTGGCCACCGTGGCCAAGCTGCCCAACCTGCCGGGCGTGTACCGCTATTTCGACGCCGACGACAAGGTGCTCTACGTCGGCAAGGCGCGCGACCTGAAGAAGCGCGTGTCGAGCTACTTCCAGAAAAACCTCAGCAGCCCTCGCATCGCCATGATGGTCGAGCGCATCGCGCGGCTGGAGACCACCGTCACCCACAGCGAAGCCGAAGCGCTGATCCTTGAGAATAACCTGATCAAGGCCCTGAGCCCGCGCTTCAACATCCTGTTCCGCGACGATAAATCCTATCCCTACCTGAAGATCACCGGCGGCGACGCGCCGCGCATGGTCTACTACCGCGGCGCGGTGGACAAGAAGAACCAGTATTTCGGCCCGTTCCCCAGCTCGTGGGCGGTCAAGGAATCGATGCAGATCCTGCAGAAGGTGTTCCTGATCCGCACCTGCGAGGACAGCGTGTACTCCAACCGCACCCGCCCATGCCTGCTGCACCAGATCGGCCGCTGCAGCGCGCCGTGCGTGGACCTGATCAGCAAGGAAGACTACAAGCTCGATGTGGAAAACGCCGCGCGCTTCCTGCGCGGCCGCCAGAGCGAGGTGATGGACGACCTGGAAAAGAAAATGCACGGCTACGCCGCCGAGCTCAAATTCGAGCAGGCGGCGGCGGTGCGCAACCAGATCCAGTCGCTGTCGCGCGTGCTGCACCAGCAAAGCATGGAGACCACCGGCGACGCCGACGTCGACATCATCGCCGTGCTGGTGCAGGGCGGGCGCGCCTGCGTCAACCTGGCCATGGTGCGCGGCGGCCGCCACCTGGGCGACCGCGCCTACTTCCCCAACCACATCGGTGACGCCGCCGCGATTGCGGAAGAGCCGATCGAGGTCGAAGTGCTGGCCGCCTTCCTGGTCCAGCACTACACCGAGAAGTTCATCCCCGGCACGCTGATCCTGAATATCGAATTCGACCACCCGGCGCTGATGCAGGCCTTGCAGGAGCAGTGCGGCCATCGCATCAACCTGATCTTCCAGCCGCAGGACCAGCGGCGCAAATGGCTGGAGCTGGCGCAGAAGGGCGCCGAGATCTCGCTGGCGCGGCTGCTGTCGGAGCAGGGCTCGCAGCAGTCGCGCACGCGCGCGCTGGTGGAGGCGCTGCAGCTGGAGCCGGAGGACATCGACGCATTGCGGGTGGAGTGCTTCGACATCTCGCACACGCAGGGCGAGGCCACGCAGGCCTCGTGCGTGGTGTTCCATCACCACCAGATGCAGAACGGCGAATACCGCCGCTACAACATCAACGACATCACGCCCGGCGACGATTACGCGGCGATGCGCCAGGTGCTGATGCGCCGCTACGAGAAGGTCGCCAACGGCGACGGCGTGATGCCGGACGTGGTGCTGATCGACGGCGGCAAGGGCCAGATCGAAATGGCGCGCCAGGTGTTCGCCGAACTGGGGCTGGACATCAGCCTGATCGTCGGCGTGGCCAAGGGCGAAGGGCGGCGCGTTGGACTGGAGACGCTGATGTTCGTCGACGGCCGGCCGTCGCAGGAGCTGGGCAAGGAATCGGCGGCGCTGATGCTGGTGGCGCAGATCCGCGACGAGGCGCACCGTTTCGCCATCACCGGCATGCGCGCCAAGCGCGCCAAGACGCGCCAGACCTCGCGCCTGGAGGAGATCGAAGGCATCGGCGCCAAGCGCCGGCAGCGCCTGCTGGCCCGCTTCGGCGGCCTGCGCGGCGTGGTCGACGCCAGCGTGGAAGACCTCAAACAGGTGGAAGGCATCTCGAATGCCTTGGCCGAAGAGATTTACCGCCAATTACACTGAGTTACCTGCACAGCAACAGTGCGCTGGTTTAATGTGCTTCGGCAAGGTAGACTAGCGGCGCATTAACAATTTTCACGGCCGCACTAATTTCCGAGCTTATGCCCTTCAATATACCGATACTGTTGACCTGGTTGCGCGTTGCGCTGATTCCGCTGGTGGTGGGGGTCTACTACCTGCCCACCAATGTCCTGCCCGTGGCGGATCAGAACCTGGCGGCCACGCTGGTGTTCATCGTCGCCGCCGTCACCGACTGGTTCGACGGTTTCCTGGCCCGCCGCTGGAACCAGACCTCGGCCTTCGGCGCTTTCCTCGACCCGGTCGCGGACAAGCTGATGGTGGCGGGCGCCTTGCTGGTGCTGGTGCAGCTGGACCGCGCCAATGCCGTGCTGTCGTTCATCATCATCGGCCGCGAGATCGCCATCTCGGCGCTGCGCGAATGGATGGCGCAGATCGGCGCCTCCAAATCGGTGGCGGTCAGCTCGCTGGGCAAGATCAAGACCACGGCCCAGATGATGGCCATCCCGCTGTTGCTGTTCCACGACGTGCTGTGGGGCGCCATCGACACCCAGTTCTGGGGCTCGCGCCTGCTGGAAGTGGCGGCCGTGCTGACGGTGTGGTCGATGTTCTACTACCTGCGCCTGGCCTGGCCGCTGATCAAGGAAAAGTCCGGCACGCTTAGCTAATGGCAAAGTGCTATGATCTGGTGAAGCTCACCTCATCAGATCAGGAGCACACGCCATGGCGCTTTGGAGATTCCTGGCCGCTTGCGCGGCAACCTCAATCTGCCTGGCGGCGCAGGCGCAGCAACAACCCTTCGTCTGCCGCACGCAGGAATCCGGCTTGGGCCAGCCCATCGTCGACAACCAGGACGGCGTCGGCCACCCGGTGATCGATGAAAGCGGCGGCGCCATCGTCGGCTACAGCCGCAATTGCGCCATCGCGACGCGGGTCCAGTACTTCTACCTTGCCGGTGGCAGCTTCAAACCCTTCGATCCCGCCACCGGCTACACGGCGCCTCCGGCCGACCTGAAGACCATCCAGCGCAACGGCGCGGCCGTGCCCTTCGTGGTGCGGGTGGAGGTCGGCACCATCAACCGCTTCATCTACACCATCGCCATGCTGGCGCCCGGGCCCAAGCCCGAACCGGCGGCCTGGAACCGCAAACTGGTGTACTGGTTCGGTGGCGGCGTCGGCATCGGCCATCATCAGGGCTTGCCGCTGTGGTTCAAGTCCGGAGGCTTGAGCGGCAACGAGCGCCAGTTGATGATTCCCTTGCTGGAGCAGGGCTACGCCATCGTCAGCTCGTCCGGCAATGAGGCCGGCGTCCACTACAACATGCGCCTGGCCGGGCAGACCGCCATGCTGACCAAGGCCCGCTTTGTCGAAGCCTATGGCGCGCCGCTGTTCACCATCGGCCTGGGCGGGTCGGGCGGTGCGGTGCAGCAGTACCTGTTCGCGCAAAATCATCCCGGCCTGCTGGATGGCGGCATCCCGCTGCAGTCGTATCCGGACATGATCACGCAGACTATCCCCATCTCGGATTGCCCGCTACTGAGCCAGTACTTCAAGGACGAGGTGGCGCTCGATCCGGCGTCGCCGTGGGCCAGGTGGACCAATCAGATCGCGATCGAAGGCATGAACGCCAGCGACACCGCGCGCCACGCCTGGACCGGCGGCACCGGCACGACCGAGTGCATCAACGGCTGGAAGATGGCGATCGTGACGGTGCTGAACCCGCGCTACAAGCACGAGGGGTATGACATTGCCGCGACCTTCTACCGTTATCCCAAAGGGGTGTTCGACCAGGTCAAATGGACGCACTGGAACGACCTGGCGGATATTTACGGCACCGACAGTCAAGGCTATGCGCCTGTCTCCATCGACAACGAGGGCGTGCAGTACGGCCTGAAGGCGCTGGAGCAGGGCGGCATCGGCATCGACGAATTCCTGCGCCTGAACGCCTGCATCGGCGGCTGGAAGGAGCAAGCCGACTTCGTGGACTGGCAGGGCAAGGACGATCCCTACGACAGCCGCAACATGCTGCGCAGCGCCACCTGCCGCGATCCGGAGGGCGCGCCGGCACCGCGCCGCAG
Source organism: Duganella caerulea (assembly GCF_040362985.1). Taxonomy (NCBI): domain Bacteria; kingdom Pseudomonadati; phylum Pseudomonadota; class Betaproteobacteria; order Burkholderiales; family Oxalobacteraceae; genus Duganella; species Duganella caerulea. The sequence goes on from NZ_BPWJ01000002.1 coordinate 830,597, forward strand.
CGGCAGCGTGGAGGCGATGCGCAAGGCCTACAGCTCGGGCCAGGTGTTCACCGGCCAGCGCCTCGGCATCCCGATGATCGACCTGCGGCCGTATCTGGAGCCGGAGCTGAACATGCACAACGCGCGCCAGGCCTTCTCGGTGCGGGCCCGCCTGCTGCGCGCCAACCGCGCCGAGGCCGCGCGCCAGGTGATCTGGTTCACGCGGTCGCAGGCCGACATGCAGGGCAGGGTGCTGGAAGCCTTGTCGGTCATGGACCGGCTCCTCAGCGGCGGCGCGGCGCCGGCCGAATTCACCGACCGCTGCATCGATACCGGCGGCGCCGTCATCGCCGCCGGGCCATCCGTTTGGGACGGCCTCCTGGACGCCAAGCCGCCGGGCGCGTGTGCCAAGGCCTTCCCGCTGTTTTCCAGCCCGCGCATGGTGGCTGGGGAGTCGATCAGGGGCGACGTCTTCAAGTGCGCGCTGAAGCCGGTCGCGCAGGCTTTAAGGGACGGCAGCTATCCCGCCGGGCTGGCCTGGACCTCGCAGCAAACGGCGCGGCTGCAGCGGATCTTCCCGCACGGTGTCTGCGATTACAGCAAGCCGGACCAGGGCCGGCCGCCGGGTTTTTAAAGCGGAATCGATAAGATTGACATCAGAGCCATTGACAGATGCTATGGATCATCTATAATGCTGGCCTGTTGTTGATGACGACGAAGCGGGAGTAGCTCAGTTGGTAGAGCGCAACCTTGCCAAGGTTGAGGTCGAGAGTTCGAGACTCTTCTCCCGCTCCAAGTAATCAGGAACACATGGCACTGGCGTTAATGGCTGTCAGCTGCTAGAATGTTGGACTCCAATGCGGGAGTAGCTCAGTTGGTAGAGCGCAACCTTGCCAAGGTTGAGGTCGAGAGTTCGAGACTCTTCTCCCGCTCCAGTTTCTCCGGAAATTGGCTGGCGCAGTAAAAAATGTAACTCCAATGCGGGAGTAGCTCAGTTGGTAGAGCGCAACCTTGCCAAGGTTGAGGTCGAGAGTTCGAGACTCTTCTCCCGCTCCAGAATTTCGGATCGCAGCGCGTAACCCCGCTGTGCATCTTGGTCAAAAGTTTCCTCTGGCGAGGTAGCAAAGCGGTTATGCAGCGGCCTGCAAAGCCGTCTAGGTCGGTTCGACTCCGATCCTCGCCTCCAGACAATTTGAACTCCACGCGGGAGTAGCTCAGTTGGTAGAGCGCAACCTTGCCAAGGTTGAGGTCGAGAGTTCGAGACTCTTCTCCCGCTCCAGTATGTAGAAGGGCAGCCGATGTGGCTGCCCTTTTTGCTTTGTGCCGCTGCCTACGAAAGGACATCATGAAACAATTGCTCTCCACCTGCGTTATTGGCCTCACCCTGACTCTGGCCGTGGCCGGCTGCGACCGCGCCAAGCCGCCGGTGCCTACCGCTGCCGCCGCCAACGCCACGCCACTGCAAAAGATCGACACCGTGGTCGGCACCGGCAAGGAAGCGGTAGCCGGCGTGACCGCCGTGGTCAACTACACCGGCTGGCTGTACGAGCCGAACGCGCCATTGCAGCACGGCGCGCAGTTCGATTCCTCGGTCGGCCGCGAAGCCTTCAGCTTCCCGCTGGGCGGCGGCCGCGTCATCCCCGGCTGGGACGAGGGCGTGCAGGGCATGAAGGTGGGCGGCAAGCGCACGCTGATCGTGCCCGCCAACATGGGCTACGGCGAAAACGGCGCCGGTCCGATCCCGCCGAACGCCACCCTGGTCTTCGACGTCGAGCTGCTGGACGTGCGCTGAGCCGTCGCCGGCATCGTTCCCCGCTACGGCGAAGGGCAGCCTTGTGGCTGCCCTTTTTGCTGCCTCATTCCGGCACCGCGACGCCTTTCCAGGACCGCTCCAGCAGAGCGGCCACCTGCTCGTCGCTGACCTGCTCGAAGTCCCGGTACCAGTGGCCAACCGAATAAAAGGGCGAGGGCGTGCGCAGGCAGACCAGCTCGTCGGCATCGGCCGCCAGCACGGCGCATTCCTGCGGCGGCGCCACCGGCACGGCGACCACGATGCGGGCCGCCCCGGCATCGCGGGCGACCCGGACCGCAAGCCGCATGGTCGCGCCCGTCGCGATGCCGTCGTCGACCAGGATCACGGTCCTGCCGCGCAGCTGGGGCGGGGAGCGTCCGCCCCGATAGCGGTGCCGCCGGCGCGCGAGCTCTTGCCGCTCGCGCGCGGCCTCGGCCTCGATCAGCGCCGGCGGCACGCCAAATTGCTGGAGCCCGGCGGTGTCGAGCAGGCGGGCGCCATCGTCGGCAATGGCGCCGACCGCATATTCGGGAAAGCCGGGCAGGCCGAGCTTGCGTACCAGCAGCAGGTCCAGCGGCAGTGCGAGCGCCCGCGCGATGACGTAGCCCAGCGGCACGCCGCCGCGCGGCAAGGCCAGCACGATCGCATCGCCGCGCCCCGCGTAGGCCCCCAGCCTGCGTGCCAGCCAGCGGCCTGCCTGCTGGCGATCCTTCCATCTTTTCCGCATTGGTGCGCGTGTCATGGCGCCGGTGATGGCGGCGCTTCCCTGAACCGGATGATCTGGATGGCGCCGTCATCGTCGGTGACGCTGATGGTTTGCAGTTCCCGCCCCTCGGCCTGGACAAACACCTCGCGCGGATGGCGGATCAGGTGGTTCAAGCCTTCCGCCATGATGGCCAGCAGGTCGGTTTCCTCGTCGTAGCTCACGCCCAGCGCCGGCAGCCACTCGGCCGCGATCTGGCTGCCGATGGCAAGCGAGGCCACCTCGATCTCGACGCGCTTTCCGTCCAACAGCCTGGACACGTTGTCGAAGTAGGATTTCCAGGCGGTTCTTTCCAGTTTGGTGGTCTCGTTCATGTCGGCTCTCCTGATGGCGATTGGATAGACGGATGTGGCGGCGTCGGCAGGACTGCCTGTCCCGCCAAACATTGGACCCACGGCGCGCGATGTGGTTCGGTGGCGCGCACGCTTGATGCAGCGCAGGTCCGGTGGCTGGCGCGCGGGGCTAGCATGATGTTGGCGCGCCTTGCGCGCGCACCCCGATCACCCATCAAAGGAGAATGCCATGCTTTTCAAATACCAAGCAAGGAGCGCCGCGCTGGCCTGCGCGATCGCGTTGATGGCCGGCGCCGCCGCGGTGCAGGATGCCGGCGCCCGCGCCGGGTCGGCCGACGACCTGGCCGCCAAGCCGGCGCAGAACGCGACGCAGCGCGTCAGCGACGCGTTGTCGGTGGTGCGGCAACTGGAGGCCGAGCCACGCATGAAGCAACTGCTGCAGCAAGCCAAGGGCGTGTTGATCGTGCCCTCGTACGGCAAGGCGGCGCTGGGCGTGGGCGCGCACGGCGGCGCGGGGCTGCTGCTGCTCAAGCGCCCCGACGGCGCCTGGACCGGCCCGGCGTTCTACGACCTGGGCGGCCTGACGCTGGGCCTGCAGATCGGCGCCGAGGGCGGGCCGATCGCGATGATACTCAACAACGACAAGGCGGTCAGCGAGTTCATGAAGAAGAATAACTTCGCCCTGAGCGCGGACGCCGGCTTGACCGTGCTCAACTGGTCCAGGCTGGCGCAAGGCACGGCCGGCACCGGCGACGTGGTGGCCTGGAGCGGCACCAGGGGCCTGTTCGGCGACGCCGTGGCGGTGGGGCTCAACGACATCCGCTTCAACCAGGAGCTGACCAACGCCTACTATGGCCGCGCGCTGTCGCCGCGCGATATCGCCACCGGCGCGGTCAGCAATCCGCAGGCGCAGCCGCTGCAGCAGGCGCTGGGGCAGGTGTCGACCAGCGCGCGGTGAGTGCCGCGCCGTGCCGGCCGCCCAGCGCGGCGCGGCTGGCGGCGGGGCGGTTCAGGCTGGGGCGGCGCCGGCGCGGCGCCGCCACGCCAGCGCCGCCGCGCCCAGCGCCAGGATCGCCAGTGTGCCGGGTTCGTCGACCTGCAGGATCAGCACCGGGATCTCGCTGAGCGCCACCGGGATCGGATTGCCGTCCGCGTCGCCCAGCAGGATGCTGTCGGCGAACAGGAAGGTGTTGGCGGGCGCCGGCAAGCTCGGATAGCCCACCTGGAACGCCAGCGTCGCCAGCCGGAAACTGTCGCCCTGCAGCGCGTCCAGCGTCACGCCGTCGAGCAGCGACACTTCATCGAGCCGCAGCAGGCCCGGCGTGCTTTGGTCGGCGACGGCCAGCGCCTCGGCGCCGCCGTCGGTGCGGCCCAGCGCCGTGCCCCAGCTGGACGGCGGCCCGGCCAGGTAGGACAGCAGGTCCGGATCGTAGTACAGGTCCAGGTGGTAGGCGCCCAGTTCGGTGCTCAGGCCGCCCGACTGCAGGCCGGCGATGGCTACGTCCACCACCACCTCGCCGCCGGGCGCGATCTGGTAGCCGCCGCGTGGCGTCAGGGTGATCTGCAGCGCTTGCGCCTGCGGCAAGGCGCCCAGGCATGACAGGCCGAGCAGTGCCGCACACATCAGTTTTTTCATGATAGGTCTCCCGCAAAAATGAGCTAGCCGGCCGCGCGCGGCCGGCACGGTGGTCCTGCCTACTTGGCGCACAACGCCCGGGTGCAACTGTTGACCAGCTTGCGCACATCGAGCACGGTGATCCGGCCGTCGCGGTCAAGGTCGCGCGGGTCGTCCGGTCCCGACGCCAGGGTGTTCAGGCTGAGCAGCAGGATGTTGAGGTCGTCCCGGTCGATCGCGCCATCATTGTTGAGGTCGCCCACCGGGGCGCCGGCGACGGTGTAGGTGAGGCGCAGCTCGGAGTAGTCGACCATGGTGTCGTCGACCGTGAGCACGTCCAGGCGCTGGTCGGTCTGCAACATCGTCAGCAGGTCGGCCACCCGGTCGGGCTGCCCGATGAACGGCACCGGCGAGGAGAAGTTGCGCAGCGGCGTCTTGGCGAGGTTCCAGACCAGCTCGTAGACGGCGCCGCGCTGGGGCGAAAAGTCCAGCAAGTCGTGCAGCGCGATCACGGTGCGGGCCTCTTCGCCGGCCACCGTCGCGCTCTGGTTGTACAGGATGACGTCGTTCTGGACCAGGTCGCCCGTCATCTTGACGCGCAGCCTGACGGTGGCCGAGGTCACGATCGCATTGGCGGGCAGGTCGAGGAAGTGCGTCAGCCCGACCGACTGGTTGACCGCCGGCTGGTCCAGCTCGACGGGCGGGGCGGCCACCAGGTTCTCCAGCATGGCCAGCACATGGGCCGACTTGGGCGCGTCGTCGGCGGCGTCGCCGCCGTGGAAGTCGTCCTTGTCGCCGACCAGGCTGACCGTGTCGGGCGTGCGCGCCACCAGCACGGTTTGCGGGGAGGCGGCGAGGTTGTAGGTGTCGAAGAACAGCCAGTGGTAGACGCCGGTGTCGACCGCCTGGATGTCGATCTGGTTGGCGCCGGCGTGCAGCGCGGGGGTCAGATCCATCGCCACCACCTCGGGCTGGTTGTTGCTCATCTTGTGGTCGCCGAGCACATAGCTGCCGATCGTGATGCCGTTGACCTTCAGCGTGAGCTCGTCGTCGGCCGCCACCAGCGCGACGATCTGCGGCACCGGTCCGGAGGGCAGGTCGAGCTGGTGGCGGAAGTACGCGGTGGTGGGGCCGCTGCTCGGGCCTGGCGTGCCGGGGCCGGGCCAATACCACATCAGGTCGGCATGCACGCCTTGCGGGTTCAGCGCCGGATTGGGCATGGTGACGGGATTGGGGAAGGGCGCGTAGGCCGGTATCCAGCCGTCGATGCCGTTGGCGCTGGCCTGCCAGCCGGGTCCGCTGAGCAGGTCGGTGCGCGGGGTGGCCGCGCCGGCCTGGACCGGCAACAGGCCGGCCAGCGCCAGCGCGATGGCGCCGCATAGACGCCAGGTCGCCGTGCGTGTCGCGATGCTCCTTGCAAAAGTACTCATGATGTCGTCTCCGCAGTTGCTGCGTGTGTCCGGTGGGACAGTTACGCAGGCAGGACTGGCCTGCGGCGTTGGACGACGCAAGAATGACGCCATGACGCGCAAGCGTTTGATTCTTATTGGAGATTCCGGCGAGCACGCGCCGCGCGCGCAGACAGTGTCAACTGGACCGACACCCGCGCTGCCCGCCCGGCGCCGCTGTGTCCGGGCGGATCGCGTCAGCAGCGCGGGACGCCGCCGAAGGCAGCCTTGATGTCGTCCAGCTTGTCGTCGATGGAATAGGGCAGGGCCTTGGCCAGCAGGTCGAGGATGATCAGGCCGTTGATGGCGCCGTCCTCGTCCACCGCCTGCCGCAGCCGGCTGGCCATGGCGGCGTTGACGCTTTGCAGCGCCTGGTAGCGCGCCTTCAGGCCGTGCAGCTCCCAGTCCGGCACGCCGCCTTGCCGGGCGAGGAAATACTGCGCCAGCAAATAGGTCGAGGCCGCGCGATAAATGGTCTCCTCCTCGGTGGCGAAGGGCAGGTGGAAATGCGCCATGGGCCGCAGGAAGTCCGCGTGCGGGCAGGCGCTGCTGGCCGCCAGCAGCCCCATCAACGCGCCCACGCAGCGCTGCACCGTGGTGTGCTTGCTGACGCTGCGCTCGGCCATCTCGACCCTGGCCTCGACCTGTTCGTAGGAACGCAGCTTGCCCATGATGGCGACCAGCGGCACGAAGCGCACCGCCATCGGGCAATGGGGAGAACTGGCGGGCTGCAGCGGACAGTTGGCGCATTGCTGGCAGCTCAGCGCGGTCCAGGCCGGCAGTTCGGCCGGTTCCGGCGATGCGTCGGCGTCAACCGCGCAGCTGGCGCTCTGGCCGTCGGCGAAGCGGAAGTGATAGACCACGTTCTGCATGGACTTTCCCCTGGTGGCGAGCGCGCCGCGCCGGAAGGCGCCGCCGTTTCAGTTTATCCCCAATGCAACATGATGACAATCACGGCGATGCCGTCAGGGGCGGGAGGCTGAGGCTTTCTGGCGCGCCTCTTCGATGTGGCGGATCGCCTGCGCGGCATCGTGCGGCGGCGTGAGGAACTGGCGCAGTCCCTCGTACACCGGCGCCACCAGGTCGGGCCTGGCATCGCGGTCGAAGAAGGCGGTGTAGCCGGCGGCGCCGGCCAGGATCTCGCCGGTGGCGTCGCCCAGCAGGGTCGGCGGCGCGGCGGCGTCGGCCTGCGCCGAGAAGGTCTGGTCGGCTTCGGCGATCCGCCGCAAGGCGCCGCTCTCGGCCAGGAAGCTCAGGAAGCGCTTGCGCGCGCGCGGATTGAGGCCGCGCGCCGGCAGCACCAGCACGTCGAGCGGCGCTTCCTCATACGCGGGCGCGCCGGGCGTGTAGTCCGGGAAGGCGAAGAAGCCCATGTCGCCCGCCACCGCCGCCGGAAACTTGGCGGCGATGAAGCTGCCCATCAGCGTCATGCCCACGTGGTCGCGGTACAGGTAGGGCAGCACGCGGTCCATTTCCTGGTCCATCGTGGCCTGCAGAAAATAGCCCTTGCGCAGCAGGTCGCCCCACACGTCGAACACCTGGCGCACGCGCGCGTCGCCGAAGCCGATGTCCCCGCGCAGCAGCTTGCGGTGGAACTCGATGCCGTTGATGCGCAGGTTGAGATAGTCGAACCAGCCGGCTGCCGGCCAGCCGCTGCGGGCGCCGACCGCCAGCGGCGTCACGCCCTCGGCCTGCAGGCGCTCGCAGGTCAGCAGGAACTCGCTCCAGGTGGACGGCGGCCGCAGGCCGAGCCGCGCGAACAGCGACTTGCGGTACACAAAGCCCCACACGTAGTGATACAGCGGAAAGCCATACACCTCGCCGTCCACGCGCGTGCCGTCGATGCTGGCGGCGGAGAACTTCTTCTTTTTCAGCAGCGCGGCCAGCTCGCCGTCGAGCGGGGACAGCAGCTTGTTGCGGGCGGCCTCGCGCAGCGGTTCGCCCGCGTACCAGAAGGCCACGTCGGCGCGGCTGGTGTTCAGGCGGGCGAGGAAGTCGCGCTTGTAGGGCTCCTGCGGATAGCCGTGGTGCTCGACCTGGATGTCGGGATTGGCCGCGGCGAACTGGCCGATGATGCCCAGCCAGGCGGCGCGCTGGGCGCTGTTGGACACCACGTAGTCGATCATCAGGTGCTCGCTGGCGTTGCAAACAGCCGACAGTTGCAGCCCGGCGCAGAACAGCGCGCCCGCCAGCCAGCGTGGAATGCGTCCGCCCGGGCGGAAAACGGAGGTCATCGAAGGCTTGTGCATCATGCAAGTTTGTGTGCGTATGCAAGGCATGTCAACCGGAAAATGCTGTTGTGTGCGGTAAATGCGGCATAAGCCAAAATTTCGTTCCGTCGTTTGATGATTGTTGTAATCATGCCCGCCCCGTCGCGGCGGGCGACGCGCCCGGCGGGATGTTGTACCATGGTAATACTCCAGGTGTTGCGTATCGGCTCGCCTCGTTCAACCTTGCAAGGCAGTAAATGGTACTGATACAGCAATGGCGGCCAGCGCGGCGCCGCCTCTCCATCCTCTGTGCGCTGTGCGCGCTGGGGCACGGCGCGGCGCGGGCCGGCGACACGCCGCAGGACTTGACCGCGTTGCCGCTGGAGCAGCTGATGGAGCTGGAGGTCTACAGCGCCTCCAAGTTCGTGCAGCGCGCCAGCGAGGCGCCGTCCAGCGTCACCGTGATCACGGCGGCCGACATCCGCGCCTACGGCTGGCGCACGCTGGCCGACGTGCTGCGCAGCGTGCGCGGCGTCTACGCCAGCTACGACCGCAACTACACCTACCTGGGCGCGCGCGGCTTCCTGCGGCCGGGCGACTACAACACCCGCTTCCTGCTGCAGATCGACGGCAACCGCCTCAACGACGCGGTGTTCGACACCGCCCCGATGGGCGGCGAATTCCCGCTTGACCTCGAACTGATCGAGCGCATCGAATACGTGCCGGGTCCCGGCTCGTCGGTCTATGGCGCCAACGCCTTCTTCGGCGTGATCAACGTCATCACGCGGCGCGCGCAGGCCATGGAGGGCAGCGCGCTGGCGGTCTCGGGCGGCCAGGACGGCGCCCGCCGCACCGCCGCCAGCCAGGCCTGGACCGACGCCGCCGGCACCGACTGGTTGCTGGCGGCCAGCCGCTACAAGACCGACGGCCGCGACCTGTTCTATCCCGAGTACGCGGACGGCGGGGCCAATGACGGCGTGGCGCACGGGCTCGACTACGAATCCGGCCACCGGCTGTTCGCCAAGGCGGTCCACGGCGACTACACCGCGACCCTGATCCACGCCGAGCGCGACAAGGGCGTGCCCACCGCCTCGTACAGCCAGCACTTCAACGATCCGCGCTCGCGCACCGTCGACACCCAGAACTACGCCGACCTGAGCTACCACGCGCCGCTGTCGCCGCAGGTCGAGCTGAGCGCGCGCGCCTACTGGGCCGAGTACGGCTCGCTGGGCTACTACGCCAGCGACGACGCCAACGTCACCCTCAACCGCGACGTGTTCGCCGCCCGCTGGTGGGGAGCGGAGCTGACGCTGCTGGCCACGGCCGGCGCCCACAAGCTGCTGGCCGGGCTGTCGTTCGAGGACGACTACCGCCAGCGCATGCGCAACTTCGACGTCGCGCCGTACACGCTGTACCTGGACGAGAACCACGACGGCCGGCGCTACGGCATGTACCTGCAGGACCAGGTGGCGCTGACGCCGGCGCTGCTGCTGAACGCCGGCCTGCGCTACGACCGCCACGACGCCACCGGCGGCGTGTTCAGCCCGCGGCTGGCGCTGGTGCGGCAGTGGGACGCCGCCACCACCGTCAAGGCCATGTACGGCGGCGCCTACCGCGCGCCCAACAGCTACGAGCGCTTCTACAGCGTCAGCGGCGACGGCGGCCAGCGCGCCAATCCGGGCCTGGGCCGCGAGCGCATCGGCAGCGCCGAGCTGGCGCTGGTGCGGCAGCTGGCCGGCAACCGGCGCGTGACCGTCTCGGCCTTCCGCAACGAGGTGTCGGCGCTGATCTCGCAGGTCGAGCGCGACGGCCTGCCGATGTTCGTCAACGCCGGCCGCGCGGTGGCGCGCGGTGTCGAGCTCGAATACGAGCAGAACTGGGACAACGCGGCGCGCCTGAAGGCCAGCTACAGCTGGCAGCGCACCTACCAGGACGACCTGGCCAGCGCCGGCAGCAACGTCAACACGCCCAGCCAGCTGGCCAAGCTGAACCTGACGCTGCCGCTGCGCGGCCCCTGGCGCGTCGGCGCCGAGGCGCAGTATGTGGGCCGCCGCACGCTGTACCAAGGCGGCTCCACAGGCGCCTTCCTGGTCGCCAACCTGAACCTGTATTCGCAGCGGCTGACGCGCCACGCCGACCTGGCGCTGACCGCCACCAACCTGCTCAACCGCCGCTATGCCGATCCAGCCTCGCTCGAGCACCTGCAGGACGCGATCGCGCAGGACGGCCGGCGGCTGCAATTGAAACTGACGCTGGAGTACTGAGATGCCGACGGTACGCGTCCTCGCCGCGTGGTGCGCCACGATGCCGCTGGCCCTGCTGCTGGGCTGGAGCGCTCCCGCGCGCGCGCAGGGCGCGGCGGCGCCGGTGTCGGAACAGCAGCTCAAGGCCGCCTTCGTGTTCAACTTCGCGGTGTTCGCCGAGTGGCCGGCCGAGGCGCTGCCGCCGGCCAGCCCGCTGGTGATGTGCGCCTACCACGGCAACGCGCTGCTGGCCGCGCTGCAGGAACTGCGCGACAAGAGCGTCAACGGCCACCGGCTCGAGGTGCACGCGCTGGCCGCCGGCGCGGCGCCGCGCGCCTGCCATCTGCTGGTGCTGGACCGGCAGGACCGCGACGCCTGGCCGCAGCTGCACCACGACCTGGCGGCCGGCGGCGCCAGCGTGCTGACCGTCGCCAACGACCGCCAGATCGCCCGCGCCGGCGCCATGCTGGCGCTGTCCATGGAGGACCAGCGGGTGGTGTTCGAGGCCGACCTGGGCGCGCTGCGCGCGGCCCGCATGGTGCTCAGCTCCAAGCTGCTGCGCCTGGCCCGGAGCGTGCAATGACGCCCGCCCATCAGTCTCCGGCGGCCGGCCCGCTCGACCTCAGGGTCGCGCGCAGCAACCTGCTGGTGGCAGGCGCCGCGCTTGGCGTGGCCGCCGTGCTGCTGGTGGTGTTCCAGTTCGTGGTGCTGCGCGCCGCGCTGCTGGGCGACCTGCAGGTCCAGGCCCGCATCGTCGGCAACAACAGCAGCGCCGCGCTGATGTTCCAGGACCAGCGCGCCGCCACCGAGACGCTGGCCGGGCTGGCGCTGTCGCCGGCGGTCGACAGCGCCGCCATCCTCGATCCGCGCGGCGTGCCGCTGGCCGGCTATCGGCGCGCCGGCGCCGCCCCGCCCGAGGTCGGCGCCGCGCTGCTGGCCGAGCGCCATGTGTTCTCGATCGCCGCGCTGGACGTGCTGGAACCGGTGGCCGCCAACGGCGCCGTGATCGGCAGCGTGGTGCTGCGCGCCACCTTGATGCCGCTGTACCGGCGCCTGGCCGCGTTCGCCGTCTACACGCTGGTGGTGGCGCTGGCGTCGATGGCGCTGGCGTGGCTGCTGGTGGCGCGCATGCGCGCCGCGGTGCGCGCGGCCGAGCAGCACCTGCACTACCTGGCCCACGTCGACCCCATCACGGCGCTACCCAACCGCAACGCCTTCAACGCCCACCTGGACGCCTGCCTGGGCCGCGCCGACCGCCTGGCCGGCGCGGTCGGCCTGCTGCTGCTCGACCTCGACAACTTCAAGGTGGTCAACGACACGCTGGGCCACAGCTGCGGCGACACGCTGCTGCGGCTGGTGGCGCAGCGGCTGCGCGGCGCGCTGCGCTCAGCCGACCTGATCTGCCGCATCGGCGGCGACGAGTTCGTGGTCATTGTCGAGACCTCGGACGCGGCCGACGAGGCGGCCGAGGTGGCGCACAAGATCCTGCAGGCGCTGGCCGAGCCGTTCCAGCTCGAGCACCAGCTGCTGCACGTGAGCACCAGCATCGGCGTGGCCATCTACCCGGCCGACGCCGACGGCGCCGAGTCGCTGATGCGCGGCGCCGACACCGCCATGTACCACGCCAAGAGCCTGGGCAAGAACACCTGCCAGGTGTTCCGCCAGGAGATGACGCAGCGCGCCAACCGCCGCCTGAAGATGGAGGCCAACCTGCGGCGCGCGCTGGAGAACGACGAGCTGACCCTGCACTACCAGCCGCAGATCGACACCCGCAGCGGCCGCATGACCGGCTTCGAGGTGCTGGCGCGCTGGACCTGCCCGGAGCTGGGGCCGGTCAGTCCGGCCGAGTTCATTCCGGTGGCCGAGGACAGCGGCGTGATCGTGCCGCTGGGGCGCTGGGTGCTGCAGACCGCCTGCCGCCAGGCCGCGCTGTGGTGGCGCCAGGGTCTGCTGGACGGCATCGCCCACGTGGCGGTCAACCTGTCGGCCCACCAGGCGGGCGACCCCAACCTGATGAACGAGATCGAGGCGCTGCTGGCCGAGTGCGGGCTGCCGCCGCAACTGCTGGAGCTGGAATTGACCGAGAGCGCGATGATGGAAAACGTCGACGCCAACCTGACGCTGATGCAGCGCATCCAGGCGGCCGGCATCCACCTGTCGATCGACGACTTCGGCACCGGCTATTCGTCGATGGCCTACCTCAAGCGCTTCCCGATCGACCAGCTCAAGATCGACCGCAGCTTCGTCAGCGCGGTGCCGGGCGACGGCGCGGCGATCGCCACCGCCATCATCGCGCTGGCGCACAGCCTGGGGCTGTCGGTGGTGGCGGAGGGGGTGGAGAACGCCCAGCAGGTCGAGTTCCTGCGCGCCGCGCGCTGCGACGCCATGCAGGGTTTCCTGTTCTCGAAACCGCTGCCGGCGGCCGCGCTGGAAAGCCTGTTGCGGCAGCGCCCGCAATTCACCGCGCCCGCTTGAGCGGCGCGCTGTGCATTGTTTGCTTCTGTTAAGATGGAAGCACGATGCACTAGACGCGCCCTGACGCCATTCTGCCCATGCAAATCGATCCAAGGCTTCCCTCATTAACGGATCAGTCGATGCCGCTGGCGGTCGACGAGCGGCCGGGCGCGCATGGCGGAGCGGGCGATCCGCACACGGTCTTCGACCACTGCCCATACTTTGTCTTCACGGCCGGCATGGACGGCCGGGTGCAGTCCCTGAACCTGCACGGCCGCCAGCGCCTTGGCGCGCACCGGCTGGGCGAGCCGGTGGCGCGCCTGTACACCGGCTGGGCCGCCCAGGTGCTGCAGGACGCGGCGCTGGTGGCCGCGCGCCAGACCGGCTACTGGCACGGCGAGCTGGAATTGCTGGGCGCCGACGGCACCTTCCATCCGGTCACGCAATCGATCGAGTTGCAACCTGCAACCGAGCAGCGGCCGGCGCGCTACCTGTGCCTGGCCTACGACCTGGACGACTACGACGTCTACGAATCGCTGCTGCGCTTCAAGCGCCTGTTCGAGCACCATCCGCAGCCGATGTGGATCTACGACCTGCAGACGCTGCGCTTCCTGATGGTCAACGCGGCCGCTGTGGCGCACTACGGCTACAGCGAAACCGAGTTCCTGCAGATGACGATCAAGGACATCCGCCCGTCCGAGCAGCTGGCCGCGCTGGAGCGCAACCTGGCCGCCGCGCCGCGCCGGGGCGCCGAGCTGGCCGGCGTGTGGACCCACGTCAAGCGCGACGGCACGCGCATCGACGTGCAGATCTCGTCGCACTCGCTGACGGTGGCCGGCCGGGCGTCGCGCTTCGTGGTGTCGCACGACGTCACCGAGCAGCTGCGCATGGAGGCCGAGCTGTACGCCTCGCGCGAGCTCAAGCAGCTGGTGATCGACCATATCCCGCATCAAATCTTCTGGAAGGACCTGGACGGCAGGTATTGCGGCTGCAACACCGTGTTCGCCGCCGCGGCCGGCCTGGCGAGCGTGGACGAGGTGACCGGCAAGACCGACGACGACTTCCCCTGGTCGCACAACGCGGCGCGCATCCGCGCCGACGACCGCGACATCGTCGCCACCGGCCGTGCCCGCCTCGACGCGGAGGAGCAGATGCCGCGCGAGGACGGCCGCGTGCACTGGTACCTGATCAACAAGCTGCCGTTCTACGACCAGCGCGGCAGCATCATCGGCGTGGTCGGGACGATCGAGGACATCACCGCCCGCAAGGAGGCCGAGCAGGCGCTGCGCCTGCGCGGGCGCGCGCTGGAGGCCAGCGACAACGCGGTGGTGATCACCGCCCACGGTCCCGGCGGCGACCTGATCGAGTACACCAACCCGGCCTTCACCCGCCTGTTCGGCTACACCGAGGCCGAGGCGGCCGGGCGCCAGCTCGACATGCTGCTGGAGCAGCGCGACGGCGACCGCGCCGCGCTGCGCGCCGCGCTCAGCGGCGTGCAGGAGCTGACCATCACGCTGCGCATCGCCCACCGCGACCAGTACCTGATGTGGGCCCGCCTGCACGTGGCGCCGGTGCCGGCCGCCGACGGCCTGCCCAGCCACCACGTGTGCGTGCTGACCGACATGACCGAGTCGATCACCTACCAGCAGCAGCTGGAGCACCAGGCCAACCACGACCCGCTGACCGGCCTGCCCAACCGCGCGCTGTTCGGCGACCGTATGGCCCAGGCCATCGGCTACGCCGAGCGCTACGGCCATCCGCTGTGGGTGGTGTTCTTCGACCTGGACAACTTCAAGCTGGTCAACGACAGCCTGGGCCACCTGGCCGGCGACGAGCTGCTGTGCGCGGTCGGCGCGCGCCTGCGCGCCTGCGTGGGCGACAGCGACACCGTGGCCCGGCTTGGCGGCGACGAGTTCCTGCTGCTGCTGTCGGACACCCCCGAGTCGCCGGCCGCGGCCGTGCTGCAGCGGGTGCAGGACAGCGTGGCCGCACCGCTGACCGTGGCCGGCCAGGCGCTCACCGTCACCTGCAGCATGGGCGTGAGCGTGTTCCCGACCGACGGCGGCGAGCCGCAGCAGTTGCTCAAGCACGCCGACATCGCCATGTACCGCGCCAAGGAAAGCGGGCGCAACCAGCTGCAGTTCTACGAGGCGGCCATGCACAGCCGCATCGCCGAGCGCACCATGATCGAGGCCGAGCTGCGCCACGCGCTGGCGCGCGACCAGCTGCGCCTGCACTACCAGCCCAAGGTCGACCTGCGCACCGGCGCCGTGGTCGGGATGGAGGCGCTGGTGCGCTGGCAGCATCCGACGCTGGGCATGGTGTCGCCGGCGCGCTTCATCGGCGTGGCCGAGGAGACTGGGCTCATCGTCGAGATCGGCCGCTGGGTCACGCGCACCGCCTGCTTCCAGAACATGGCGTGGCAGCAGGCCGGGCTGACGCCGCTGCGGGTGGCGGTCAACGTCTCGGCGCGGCAGTTCCGCGATCCCGGCCTGAGCCGCGAGGTGCAGGCCGCGCTGTCCGACAGCGGCCTCGACCCGCGCTACCTGGAGCTCGAGCTCACCGAGAGCCTGGTGATGCACAACGTCGACGGCGCGGTGGCGGTGGTCAAGGAGCTCAAGCGGATGGGCATCGCGCTCTCGATCGACGACTTCGGCACCGGCTATTCCAGCCTGGCCTACCTGAAGCTGTTCCCGGTCGACTATTTGAAAATCGACCAGTCCTTCGTGCGCGAGATGCTGAGCGAGCCCAAGGTGGCGGCCATCGTGCGCTCGGTGATCGCGCTGGGCCAGAGCCTGGGCTTCAAGGTCATCGCCGAGGGCGTCGAGACCGAGGCCCAGCTGGCCTACCTGCGGCGCCACCAGTGCGACGACATGCAGGGCTACCTGTTCAGCAAGCCGCTGCCGGCGGACGGCTTCGGCGAGCTGCTGCGCTCGGAGCGCGGGCTGGCGCCGGCGCCCGGCGAGACGGCCGGCGAGCAGACCCTGCTGCTGCTGGACGACGAGCCCAGCATCCGCAACGCGCTCACGCGCCTGCTGCGCCCGGACGGCTACCGCATCCTGCGCGCCAACACCGCCGAGGAGGGCTTCGACCTGCTGGCCAGCCACGCGGTGCAGGTGGTGGTCAGCGACCAGCGCATGCCCGGCATGAACGGCACCGAGTTCCTCAGCCGCGTCAAGGACATGTATCCCGAGACCATCCGCATCATCCTGTCCGGCTACACCGAGCTGGAGGCCGTGCTGAGCGCCATCAACCGCGGCGAGATCTACCGCTTCTACACCAAGCCGTGGGACGACCTGGTGCTGCGGGAGAATATTCGGGATGCCTTCCGGTATCAGAAAATGATGTTCGGCAAAACGGCGCAACGTGCGCCGGAACGCGCGCCGGACGGATAGTATTGGTGAGTTTTCCGTCCGGTAAACTAGGCATAATTGCTGGAGCCAACAATGGTATCAGGAGGCGGTATGTCCGAGCTTGTCCCTCGTTCGCGGATCGTGGTCGTGGACGATCAGGCTGCCCATCTGAAAGCCTTGTGCGACATCCTGGGCCAGCACAACCTGGACGCCATCGGCTTTCCCACCGGCGAGACGGCGCTGGCCCACCTGCGCGGCCACGCCTGCGACCTGCTGCTGACCGACATGAACATGCCCGGCATGGACGGGCTGGCGCTGATCGAGGCGGCCAAGACGCTCGACCCGGCCATCGCCTGCATCATCATGACCGGCGCCGGCACGGTCGACACTGCCGTGAAGGCGATGAAGATCGGCGCCTTCGACTACATCATCAAGCCGTTCAAGGCCGCCACCTTGCTGCCGGTGCTGACGCGGGCGCTGGAGTCGCGCCGGCTGCGCCTGCACAACCTGCAGCTGGAGGCGGCGCTGCGCGAGCGGGTCGACGAGCTGGGCCGCCTGAACCAGGTGCTGGACGCGGCGCGCCGCGAGGCCGAGCGCACCAACGAGGAAAAGTCGGCCTTCCTGTCGAACATGAGCCACGAGCTGCGCACGCCGCTCAACAGCATCCTCGGCTTCGCCCAGATCCTGGCCAGCGACCGCTTCCCCAAGGGCGAGGGCGAGCGCCAGCGCTTCTCGCAGAACATCGTCTCGTCCGGCAAGCACCTGCTGTTGCTGGTCAACGAGATCCTCGACCTGTCCAAGATCGAGGCCGGCAAGGTGTCGCTGGTGCTGGGGCCGGTGATGCTGGACGAGGTGCTGCGCGAGGTGGTGGCCATCGTCGCGCCGCTGGCCGAGCGGCGCCTGGTGGCGCTGATGACGCCGGCCGATTGCCGGCTCGAGCTGTGCGCCGACCGCATGCGGCTCAAGCAGATCCTGGTCAACCTGTTCTCCAACGCGATCAAGTACAACCATGTGCACGGCAGCGTCACGGTGCACTGCGCCGTCGGGCCCGGCTACGGCAGCGTCGCCGTCAGCGACAGCGGCGTCGGCCTGGACCCGGCGCAGCTGGAGACCATCTTCCTGCCGTTCGGCCGCGCCGGGCGCGACGAGGAGGGCGAGGAGGGCACCGGCCTGGGCCTGACCATCACCAAGCGCCTGGTCGAGGCCATGCGCGGGCGCATCAGCGTCGAGAGCAAGCCGGGCGAGGGCAGCACCTTCCGCGTCGAGCTGCCGCTGTACAGCGCCGCCACGGCGCCGTCCGGCGCGCGCGGCGCCACCCAGCACGTCGGCTGAACCCATGCCGGGAGACCACCTGCATCCCCACCTGAACCCCAAGCTGATCCGCGTGATCCGGGAGCATCCATGAAGCGCACCAATCTGCGGGCCATGTGGCCGGCCGCCGCCGCGCTGGCGCTGGCCGCGACCGGCGCGGCGCTGTGGCTGGCGCTGCGCGCGCCGCCGGCGCCGGCCGCCGCGCCCGAGGCCATCGTCATCGCCACCAATACCGAGTACGTGGGCGCCTGCCCGGTGATGGCGGCCCAGGCCAAGGGCTATTTCGCCGGCCAGCATCTGGCGGTGCGGCTGCAGCCCTACACCAGCGGGCGCGAGGCGCTGCTGGCGGTGACCTCGCACCGGGCCGACATGGCCACCGTGGCCGACATCCCCATCATGTTCTTCGCCATGGAGGGCACGCCGATCCAGGTGGTCAGCACCATTTTCCGCACCGGGCGCGACCACGGGCTGGTGGCGCGGCGCGACCGCGGCATCACCTCGCCGGGCGACCTCAAGGGCAAGCGCATCGGCGTCACGCTCAGCACCTCGGGCCACTTCACGCTGGAGGTGTTCCTCAACCGCCAGCGGCTCGACACCCGCGACGTGCAGCTGGTGAACTATCCGCCCGACGCGCTGCAGCAGGCCATCACCGACGGCAAGGTGGACGCGGTCAGCGGCTGGGACCCGTTCCTGGGCGCGGCCGCCGAGAGCCTGGGCGGCAACGGCATCCGCTTCGGCGGCGCCGACATCTACGAGAGCATCTACAACATGGTGGCGCTGGCGCCGTACATCCACCAGCGTCCCGGCACCATGGTGCGGCTGCTGCGGGCGCTGGAGCAGGGCGAGCGCTTCTGCCGCGACCAGCCGGGCGCCTCGGTGGCCTTCTTCCCCCGGCTGTCGGCCGGCCAGGCCACGGCCATGCTGTCGGCGTGGCCGGCCCACCACTTCGGGCTGGAGCTGGACCAGAGCCTGCTGCTGGTGCTGGAGGACCAGTCGCGCTGGGCGATCAAGGCCGGGCTGACCGGCGCGCGCGCGGTGCCCAACTTCCTCGACTACATCTACCTCGACGCGCTCAAGACCGTGAGCCCGTCCGAGGTGACCATCATCTACTAGGGACGCCGCGTGAAGATCTCCACCCGCCTCAAGCTGGCCCAGGTCATCTGCATCGTGCTGCTGGCGGTCATGGCGGTGGTGTTCGCGCGCACCGCCGGCGCCATGCGGCACGAGATCGCCAAGGCCGAGATCACCTTCGAGGTGCTGCGCGGCGCCGCCTCGCTGCGCTACCTGTCGCTGGAATACGTGCAGCACCACCTGGCGCGCACCCGCGCTCAGTGGCTGCAGCGCCACCAGTCGCTGCGCCAGGTGATCGCGGCCGACAGCGGCTTCGACGGCGAGGACGAGCTGGCGCTGCTGCGCGACATCCGCGAGCGCCACCAGTCGCTCGGCGGCCTGTTCGGCGAGCTGCAGGCGGTGCAGGGGGAATTCGTGCGCACGCCGGAGCGCGCCGTGATCCTGCGCGAGCTGGAGGCGCGCCTGTCGGGCCTGATGATGAACCGGGCCCAGGCGATGATGTCGGACGCCGAGGACCTGGCGCGCCAGAGCCGCGCCAACATGCTGGCCGCGCAGTCGGACCTGGTGCTGGCCGGCGCCGTGCTGGCCGGGCTGGTGCTGCTGGTGGTGCTGGGCGCGATGGGCCTGACCATCCGCAGCGTCAGCAAGCCGCTGATGCGGCTGCACCGGGCCACCGAGGTGGTCGGCTCGGGCCGGCTGGACGTGGCGCTGGACGTGCGCTCGGACGACGAGATCGGCAGCCTGGCGCGCGCCTTCGACGGCATGGTCGAGCGGCTGCGCCAGACCACCGTCTCGCGCGACGAGCTGATCCGCGCGAACGCCACGCTGCAGCGCGAGATCTCCGAGCGGATGGCGGCCGAGAGCCGGGTGGTGGCCCAGCTGGCGCGCATGAGCCTGCTCCACCAGATCACCCGCTCGATCGGCGAGCGGCAGGACCTGCCCAGCATCTTCCAGGTGGTGGTGCGCTGCCTGGAGGACCAGCTGCCGATCGACTTCGGCGCCATCTGCCTGTACCAGGACGGCGAGCTCGAGGTCAGCTGCGTCGGCCTGCGCAGCCAGGCGCTGTCGGCGCGCATGGGCATGGACGAGGCGGCCAAGATCGCCATCGACGAGAACGGGCTGTCGCGCTGCGTGCGCGGCCAGCTGGTGTACGAGCCGGACATCCGCCAGGTCGACTTCCCGTTCCCGCGCCGGCTGGCCGGGGCCGGCATGGGCTCGATCGTGCTGGCGCCGCTGCTGGCCGAGAGCACGGTGTTCGGCGTGCTGGTGGTGGCGCGCGCCGAGCCGGGCGCGTTCTCCAGCACCGACTGCGAGTTCCTGCGCCAGCTCAGCGAGCACGTGGCCCTGGCCGCCAACCAGGCCAGACTGTACGGCGAGCTGCAGCGCGCCTACGACGACCTGCACCAGAGCCAGGTGCAGGTGACCAAGCAGGAGCGGCTGCGCGCGCTCGGGCAGATGGCCAGCGGCATCGCGCACGACATCAACAACGCCATCTCGCCGATCGGCCTGTACGCCGAATCGCTGCTGGAGACCGAGCACGGCCTGAGCGAGAACGGCCGCGCCTGCCTGCAGGTGATCGAGCGCGCCATCGACGACGTCGCCTCGACCGTGGCGCGCATGCGCGAGTTCTACCGCCAGCGCGAGCCGCAGCTCACGCACAGCACGGTCAACGTCAACCTGATGATCCAGCACGTGGTGGACCTGACGCGCGCGCGCTGGTCGGACATGCCGCAGCAGCGCGGCATCGTGATCGAGATGCGGCAGGAGCTGGGCGCCGAGCTGCCGGCCATCCTCGGGGTCGAGGGCGAGATCCGCGAGGCCTTGACCAACCTGATCTTCAACGCGGTGGACGCCATGCCGGACGGCGGCGCGGTGACGCTGCGCACCGGTTATCTGGACGCGCTGGACGACGGCAGCGGCCCGTACGTGCTGGTGGAGGTGGCCGACACCGGCACCGGCATGGACGAGGCGACCCAGCGCCGCTGCCTGGAGCCGTTCTTCACCACCAAGGGCGAGCGCGGCACCGGCCTGGGGCTGGCCACGGTGTACGGCATGACCGAGCGGCACGGCGCGCGCATCGCCATCGCCTCGCGGCTGAACGCGGGCACGTCGGTCAAGATGTACTTCCCGGTGGCGCCGGCGCTGCCGGCCGGCGCGGCGCCGGCGCCGGTGCTGGCGCCCGGCCCCGGGCTGCGGATCCTGGTGGTGGACGACGACCCCAATGTGCTGGGTTCGCTGGAAACCATCCTCGGCCTGGACGGCCACGAGGTCACGCGGGCCGACGGCGGCCAGGCCGGCATCGACGCCTTCTGCGCGGCCGAGAAGGCGGGGCAGGGATTCGCGGTGGTGATCACCGACCTGGGCATGCCGTATGTGGACGGCCGCAAGGTGGCCGAGACCGTCAAGCGGGTGGCGCCGGCCACGCCGGTGATCCTGCTGACCGGCTGGGGCCAGCGCCTGATCCCCGACAGCGGCGAGGCGCCGGTGCACGTGGACCAGGTGCTGAGCAAGCCGCCCAAGCTGCGCGAACTGCGCGTGGCGTTGGCCAAGTGCGTGGAGTTGCTGGGCTAGCGGGGGCGCGCGGGCGGGACGGCGTCAGGCCGCTGGCTGGCGTGCTGTCACCGGCGCGCCGTCTGGCGTGTAGGTGATCGTCAGATGTTCGCCCACCGCATAGCTGACAGCTGGTTGGCCGGGGCGGTGATGTGCCGTCTCCAGCATCAGCCGGTCATGGATGACCGCCTGCCTCGCCGCGTCGTCGTATTGCGCGAGGAAGAAATCGGTGCTGGATAAGACCGCGCCGCTGTATGTCCCTCGCAGTTCATCGGTGTCGCCGTAGGGATAGCCGGCTTTTTCAAGTGCGGCCAGCAGGTGGTCCAGTTCGCGCTCGCGTTCGCGCAAGACGTTCACCAGGCGCAGCATGGTCCAATCCCTGGCATCCGGCAGCACCGAGAACTGCGCATCCCGCTCGATGACTGCCTGCAGTGTCGCGCTTTTGTCTTCGACACTGTTGTCATAGATGTAGACCGCGTCGGCCACCTCGGCTGCGCGCGGCAGCAGCGCTAGCCTTGCTCCTTCAGCAGCAGCATTTCGCTAATGCGCGAGGGGTGGGACATGACCGTTTCAAAGGCGAATGGCTCTCGCGCCGTGGTCGCTTCGGCCCGTGCCCGCATGGCGGCGCGCTGGGCCGCCTCGTCGCGGGCATCCTGGTCGGCATACTCGTTCTGTAGATCCTTCGCCAGCTGATCCGGATTGATGAAGCGCGTAGGCAGCCGCACTGTGCCCCGCATCGTTGCGATGCCGGTGACCTTCAACTCGTCGATGAGCGATGTCTTCCCCGAGCCGTTGGGGCCTGCGAATATCACCGCCAGCGGATCGGCTTCGGCGTTGTCGTGGGGAGCGGCCATCGGAAAAAACGCGGCCGGAGCCGCGTTGACGCAAGTTGGGATTATTTGGCTGCGGGCAGGCGCCGGCTGGCGTAACTGGCGACATCAAATGTCGCGGCGGTGGCCACGTCGCGCTTTGGCGCCGATGCGGCTTGCCGTTTAATTTGCGCCAGAGTCTGCTCCATATTGCCGACGATGGCCCGGTCCCATTGCCTGACGGTGGCGCCCAGGAAAGGGGCGTCGCCTTGCAAGGCGGTCGGGGCCTGGAACCGATCAGGACGACGGGCTTTGAGTTTCATGACAGCATGCTCCAACTGTGATGAAACCATTATAGTCCAATCACGGACGCACTCCAGCTGGAGCCCGCCGTCTCAGTCGGCCGGCTCGAAGGCGGCCGGGTCGAGCTGGTCCAGCGTGACCAGCTGCTCGCGCCCGTTCGGCGCCGGCTGCGACGTCAGCCGCGCGCGCAGGCGGGCCAGGTAGTCGGCGCGGCTGCGGCGCAGCGCGTAGTCGCGGAAGTTGCTCTGCTCGAGGTCGCGCCAGGCCTGCTCGCGCCCGCCCGAGGACTTGACCGCGGCCTGCTCGCGCCGCGCCGGCGACAGCAGCGCGTCGCCGGCCGCCAGCCGGGTGTAGCCGTAGCGGTCCATGTAGTCGCCGGTCAGCGTCTCGATCACGTTGATCTCGTCGAGCGTCAGCTGCTGCTTGAACTTGTCGATGTTGGCGGCGATCGGCGGGTAGCAGTTCGACGACCACAGCGCCGACATCTGCGACAGCTGGCGCGCCTCGCGCGAGCCGGCCACGTCCAGCATCTGCGGCAGGAACTCGATGCCCAGGAACTGGCACAGCGCCTCCAGCGTGTGCTGCTGCTGCGACAGGAAGTCCTCGTAGCGGATGGTCAGCACGCGCTCCGGCCACTGCTGCATCACGCGGTCGGCCGCCTGGTGCGCGGCCAGCCAGGTCTCGGCGTTGAGCAGGGTGTCGAAGTCGTGGATGATGGCGCGGTTCATCGACGCCACCTGCGCGCGCGGATCGCGCACCACGTTGACGAACACCATGTCCGGCAGCAGCGTCATCAGCTCTTCGGCGTAGTGCACGCTGTCGAGCGACTTGTCCATCACCACCCGCGCGCCTTGCTTCTCGCCCGCGCGCAGCAGCAGTTCCCACACCACGCGGTGGATGCTGCGCGGCTGGTTGCGCAGCGTCTCGAAGATCTCGACCGGATCGAACACCACCTCCGGCCACTTGACCATGCTCACCGCCTGCAGGCCGACCACGTCCACCACCAGGTTGAAGTAGGCGCGGTCGTCGCGCAGGTCGCCGTACAGCGGCAGCAGCGGCATCATGTCGACGATGTGCAGCGGGTAGGGCGAGTAGAACTGCGGCGACATGTTGAGCCGCAGGCGCAGCGCGTGGCTGCCGCAGCGGCGCAGCGGGATCATCATCGCCGGACGCGGGCGCGGGCTGCTGGTAGTGTTCTGCATGGTCATTCTTTCTGAAGGATTAGGTCTTGCGGGGTGGTGAAGTAGCGGCGGAAGCTGTCCATGAAGCGGCCCAGCTCGGACGCCGGCAGGCGGTTGATGCCGGCGGCGGCCTTGCGTCCGCCACCGCTGTCGAATTGCTGGCAGAAGCCGCAGGCGCTGTGGGCCAGCGGCGCGCCGGAGCGCACGCTGACCAGGTAGCTGCCGTCGTCGCGCTCGTTGAGCACGGCGAACGAGGCGCCGCTGCGCCCGGCCGCCAGCTGGTTGGCCAGCACGCCGCTGACGCGGCGCGCCCAGGCGCTGGCCGGCAGGATGTAGACCGCGCCGGCGTCGTGCTCGGCGTGCGGGCGCAGGCCCTGCAGGCGGGCGCAGTCGTCGCGGTAGCCGGCGCACAGCATGCGGTGGATCTCGCTGTCGGCGATGAAATCCAGCGGCTGCGCGTAGGCGCCCAGCGCGCGGTACAGCGCGGCCGGCGCGATGTGCAGGTCGTGCTCGCTCTCGCCGTAGGCGTTGTAGTTGACCACCCGCCCCAGCTGCGCCAGCGCCGCCGTCGCGGCGGCGTCCAGGCCGAGGCTGTCGGCCAGCTGCTGCGCCGGCCCGGCCAGGTTGTCGCCGAAGGCCGCCGCCACCGCCCACGGCCGGTGCCGGCCGCCCAGGTGGCGGTCCACCAGGATGCTGGTGCAGACCTCGGGCGAACCATCGCAGTGCAGGCGCAGGCGCGGGTGGGCGAAGGCGCAGTCGGCCGAGTGGTGGTCGAAATACGCGACCGATGCGCCGCCGTCGAGCACGCGGCGCAGCGCGGCGGCGTTGCAGTCGAGCGAGATGTCGAGCACGGTCACCTGGCCCTCGCAGCCGTGCGGCACCCGCTGCAGCAGCTCGATCTCGCGCTTGACGCCGGTGACCAGCTCGGCCTCCAGCGGCGTGTCCAGGCGCAGCTGGTGCAGCGCGAAGATGCCGTCGGCGTCGCCGTTGAAGACGTCGTGGTGCGTCATGGCGTGCTCAGACGAAGCGGCGCGCCAGCTGCTGGAACAGGCGGTCGCACGACTGCTCCAGCGACAGCATGCCGGTGTCGAGCGACAGCGCCGGCGCCAGCGGCGGCTCGTACGGCGCCGACACCCCGGTGAATTCCGGAATCAGCCCGGCCCGCGCCTTCTTGTACAGGCCCTTGGGATCGCGCGCCTCGCACACCTCGGCAGCGGTGCTGATGTGGGTCTCCAGGAAATTGTCCTCGCCGATGATCTGGCGCGCCATCTCGCGGTCCTGGCGCAGCGGCGAGATGAAGGCGCAGATCACCATCAGGCCGGCGTCGTTCATCATGCGCGCCACCTCGGCGCTGCGGCGGATGTTCTCCTGGCGGTCGGCCGGCGAGAAGCCCAGGTCGCGGTTCAGGTGGTGGCGCAGGTTGTCGCCGTCCAGCACGTAGGCGGGGTGGCCGGCGTGCACCAGCTTGTCCTCCAGCGCGCTGGCCAGCGTCGACTTGCCGGCGCCGCTCAGGCCGGTCAGCCAGATGGTGGCGGCGCGCTGCCCGGCCTGCCGCCAGCGCGCCTCGGGGGCGACCTGGCTGCCGTGCCAGAAAATATGGGGCGTGGCGCGCCCGGCCGTGTCGTCGATTTTATCCAGCTTACCCATTGCCATTCCTCCGGTTTAGAATTGTTCCCACTCTTGCGTGTCGACCTTGGCCGGGGCGCGCGGACGGGCCGCCGCGGTCAGGGCAGGGGCCCGCATGGCCGACGGCACCGCCACCGCCACCCGCTGCAGCGCCGGCCGCGCGGCCGGGGCCTCGGTGCGGAACACGCTGACCAGCTCGTTCAAGCTGTTGACCTGGTCCTGCATGGCGTGCGCGGCGGCGGCCGCTTCCTCGACCAGCGCGGCGTTCTGCTGGGTCACGTCGTCCATCTGCGTGACCGCCGTGTTGATCTGCTCGATGCCCGACGACTGCTCCTGGCTGGCCAGCATAATCTCGGACATGATGTCGGTGACGCGCTTGACGCTGGAAACCACGTCATGCATGGTCGAGCCGGCCTGTTCGACCAGCCGGTTACCGGCCTGCACCTTGTCGACCGAGTCGCCGATCAGGTCCTTGATTTCCTTGGCGGCGGCGGCCGAGCGCTGGGCCAGGTTGCGCACCTCGGTGGCCACCACCGCGAAGCCGCGGCCCTGTTCGCCGGCGCGCGCCGCTTCCACGGCGGCGTTGAGCGCCAGGATGTTGGTCTGGAAGGCGATGCCGTCGATCACCGCGATGATGTCGACGATCTTGCGCGCCGAAACGTCGATGGCGGCCATGGTGTCGACCACCTGGGCCACCACGGCGCCGCCCTTGGCCGCCACGTCGGAGGCCGACTCGGCCAGCCCGTTGGCCTGGCGCGCGTGGTCGGTGTTCAGGCGCACGGTGCTGGTGAGCTCCTCCATCGACGAGGCGGTCTCCTCCAGCGTGCTGGCCTGCTGCTCGGTGCGCGAGGACAGGTCCAGGTTGCCGGAGGCGATCTGGCCGGCGGCGGCCGCGATGGTCTCGGTGCTGGCGTGCACCTGGTTGACGATGCGCGCCAGGCTGTCGCGCATGGAGCGCATGGCGTACAGCAGGCTGCTCTCGTCGCCGTGCTTGGGCTCGACCCGCACGGTGAGGTTGCCGGCGGCGATCTGGCCGGCGATCTCGGCGGCCTCGGACGGCTCGCAGCCCAGCTGGCGGGTGACGCCGCGCGTGATCAGCCAGGCCGCCAGCACGCTGGTCACCAGCGCCAGGGAGCCCATCAGCAGCATCACGGTGCGGGCCTGGCCGTAGGCCACCTCGGCCGCCTCGGTGGCCTCGGTGTTCTGCTTCTCCTCGACCGCGATCAGCTTGCGCAGCAGTTCCCACCAGCGCTTCTGCACCGGCCGGAACTCATAGCGCAGCAGCTTGTAGGCCTCGTCCTGCTTCTGCTCCAGCGCCAGCGCGGCGGCGCGCTGGACGAAGGGCGTGGCCTGCTCGGCCTGCTTGCGGATCTGGTCCAGCAATTCCTTTTCCTCGGTCGAGGTGCCGGCCAGCTTGGTGAACATCTGGCTCAGCTTGTCCTGCGCGGCCGCGTATTTCTTCTCCTGCTCGGCGATGCGGTTGACCTCGATCTGGATTTCCTTGTCTTCCTTGAGCAGGATCAGGTTGCGCGTGGCGAGCGCGCGTTCTGTAACCGTCAGGTCCATAGTTTGGGCCAGCTTGGTTTCCACGTCGTTGATTTTGGTGATCTCCTCCAGGCGTCCCTGGATCTGGTGCATGCTGTTCAGGGCCAACGCGATGATCACCAGCAAAAACACGGCGCACAGGCCGAAACCCAGTCCCAGCCGGCTTGCTATGGTCCAATTCTGAAATTTCATATCGCCTCCTTAAGGGCATATATGCATTCCAAATATCCAAATGAGAATTTGGTGGAACGCTTCCACGATCTTAGTTGCCCGGTGTGGCTCGGAATCTCTCACATAATCACTTTCAACACTGCTGCAACAATGAAATATGTACGGGGATCAATGTTTGAAACTTTTAGTTGTAGAAGTGATGCCTTGCGGCAACTTAAGTGCGTGTTCTTTTTGCATTTGTGGTGGACAAAAAAGCCATACGCAGAATCCGCCTCTGGGCATGGGCCGCCAACAGGTCTAAAATGCAGTCTGGGGCCGTTGCCGGATTACGACACATCATCTTGTAATCCGAAACGGAGAGAATTCAATCGGCGGGTATCGCCCGCATGACATGGAATGAACATGGCAACACAGAAATCTAAAATCATCTACACGCTGACCGATGAAGCGCCCATGCTGGCGACCTATTCGCTGCTGCCTATTATCAAGAAGTTCGCCGCATCGGCTGGTGTAGACGTGACCTCCAGCGATATCTCGGTGGCGGCGCGGGTGCTGGCCGAGTTCCCCGAATACCTGAGCGAAGAGCAGAAGGTTCCGAACACCCTGGCCGAACTGGGCGCCTTGACCCAGCTCGCCGACACCAACATCATCAAGCTGCCCAACATCAGCGCCTCGGTCGGCCAGCTGACCACCTGCATCCGCGAGTTGCAGGCGCGCGGCTACAAGCTGCCGGACTATCCGGAAGAAGCCAAGACCGACGAGGAAAAGGCCCTGAAGGCCCGCTACGGCAAATGCATCGGCAGCTCGGTCAACCCGGTCCTGCGTGAAGGTAACTCCGACCGCCGCGCACCGAAGGCGGTCAAGGAATACGCCCGCAAGCACCCGCACTCGATGGGCGAGTGGAGCCAGGCATCGCGCACCCACGTGTCGCATATGCACCACGGCGACTTCTACCACGGCGAAAAATCGATGACGCTGGACCGCGCGCGCGATGTCAAGATGGAACTGATCACCGACTCCGGCAAGACCATCGTGCTCAAACCGAAGGTCGCGCTGCAGGCCGGCGAGATCATCGACAGCATGTTCATGAGCAAAAAGGCACTGCTGGAGTTCTACGAGAAGGAAATCGACGACGCCTTCAAGACCGGCGTGATGTTCTCGCTGCACGTCAAGGCCACCATGATGAAGGTCTCGCACCCGATCGTGTTCGGCCACTGCGTGCGCATCTTCTACAAGGACGCGTTCGCCAAGCACCAGGCGCTGTTCGATGAACTGGGCGTCAATGTCAACAACGGCATGGCCAACCTGTACGAGAAGATCGAGAAGCTGCCGGCCTCGCAGAAGGAAGAGATCCTCAAGGACCTGCACGCCTGCCACGCCAACCGTCCGGAACTGGCCATGGTCGACTCGGCCAAGGGCATCACCAACTTCCACTCGCCGAACGACATCATCGTCGACGCGTCGATGCCGGCGATGATCCGCATCGGCGGCAAGATGTGGGGCGCCGATGGCCGTCCGAAGGACGTCAAGGCTGTCATGCCTGAATCGACCTTCGCCCGCATCTACCAGGAGATGATCGGCTTCTGCAAATGGCATGGCAACTTCGATCCGAAGACCATGGGCACCGTGCCGAACGTCGGCCTGATGGCCCAGCAGGCCGAGGAATACGGCTCGCACGACAAGACTTTCGAAGTGTCGGAAGGCGGTACCGCCAACATCACCGACCTGGCCACCGGCGAAGTGCTGCTGACCCAGACCGTGGAAGCGGGCGACATCTGGCGCATGTGCCAGGTCAAGGACGCGCCGATCCGCGACTGGGTCAAGCTGGCCGTGACGCGCGCCCGCAACTCCGGCATGCCTGCCGTGTTCTGGCTGGACAGCTATCGTCCGCACGAGAACGAAGTGATCAAGAAGGTGCAGGTCTACCTGAAGGACCACGACACCAAGGGCCTGGACATCCAGATCATGTCGCAGACCCGCGCCATGCGCTACACGCTGGAGCGCGCGTTCCGCGGCCTGGACACCATCTCGGTGACCGGCAACATCCTGCGCGACTACCTGACCGACCTGTTCCCGATCCTGGAACTGGGCACCAGCGCCAAGATGCTGTCGATCGTTCCGCTGATGGCCGGCGGCGGCATGTACGAGACCGGCGCCGGCGGTTCGGCACCGAAGCACGTCAAGCAGCTGGTGGAAGAGAACCACCTGCGCTGGGATTCGCTGGGCGAGTTCCTGGCGCTGGCGGTGTCGCTGGAAGACCTGGGCATCAAGACCGGCAACGCCAAGGCCAAGCTGTTGGCCAAGACGCTGGACGAAGCCACCGGCAAGCTGCTGGACAACAACAAGTCGCCATCAACCCGCACCGGCGAGCTGGACAACCGTGGCAGCCACTTCTACCTGTCGCTGTTCTGGGCGCAGGCGCTGGCGGCGCAGACCGAGGACGCTGAACTGCAAGCCTACTTCGCCCCACTGGCGAAGACGCTGGCGGCCAACGAAGCCAAGATCGTCGAAGAGCTGAACTCGGTGCAGGGCAAGGCCATGGACATCGGCGGTTACTACTACCCGGATCCAGCCAAGACCGAAGCGGTCATGCGTCCAAGCGCGACGTTCAACGCGGCGATTGCGGCGCTCTGAATCTAGCGTGGTGAGGTAACAAGAAGGGCAGCCGAGGCTGCCCTTTTTTATTGCCGCCCCAAGGACATGTGCAGGGCGGGGTCTGTTTTTTCGGCTTTTACTAAAACCTGCTAAGCACTACTACCCGATACTAACCATCGATATTTCGTACGACTCCGCGCTATTTTCGGAACTAAAAACTACTAACCACCTCTAACGAGTACAGGCCGAAAATTTAGTAGTGATTAGCATGCGGTCCGGCATTTTTAGTAAGAGATAGCGCTGGGTAGTACAGGTTAGTAGTGGTTAGCAGCGCTTAGTAAAACCCGATTTTAGAGAGCCCCCCATGCCTACCTCGCCCAAGATTAAGCCCACGTACAACCTCCAGTTCCCGATCCGCGTCCCTGACGATGTGCTGGTTGAGCTGGGCGAATTCACCGGCAATTTCTGGTCGGATTCGCTGGCGCAGGAGCCCTTCGTTATCGAAGCGATCCGCAACTACATCAACCCTCCGCCACCACCCTCGCAGCAGCCTGCAGCGACAACCGAGACGGGGTACCAATGGAAGCAGGTCTTTCTCCCCGAAGGCACAAGGCTGCGCGCCAGCTTCGGCAGCCAGCCCTATTTCGCCACGGTGGAGGGAGCGGAAATCAAGTATGAAGGGCACACGGTATCGCCATCGTGCTTCGCGAACCTGCATGGCAGCGGCAACCGCAATGCATGGAAAGCCATATGGCTGCGCCTCCCCGGCAGCAACGAATGGTTGTTGGCGGACGTCTGCCGCTCGGCGCGAAAAGCCGCGATAGCCCGACTGCACGAAGGCGCCGCGCAGGCAGACAACAGTCCGGTCGATGGCGGACGCACTCCGGCGCCGCCGCAGCCGTCGGCACGCCAGCCCGCGGCACGCTATCTTCCGGCCAACCAAACATGGCCGCGACCAGCCACAGGCCAAGGCAGCGCGCCGGCGGAGCATCAAAGAGGCGATCAGCGCAAGTCCGGCTCTGGAAGAAGCGCCCGCCGCAGGAAACGCCGCGCCGCGAAACCAATCCTCGGAAATCCCTGAAGAACTCCTTTTACGGAAGAACTGCCGCGTCGCGCGCGTCCACGTATGCCCAGGCGAGCGTGCCCGAGGCCAGCGTGACGCTCTGGCGGCGGTAGGCCGCCACCTCGTAGCGGTCCGAATCGCGCAGCTCGTCGGGCGTCACCGCCAGCACCGCGCCGGCCACTTGGTCGTCCGGCGAGCCGCTGCGGGACACGATCGGATGGTGCGTTTTGCCGCTGGTGGCGACCACGGCCGGATCGTCTATCGCCACCGCCGACAGGCGATAGCCCGGCAGGCTGTCCTGGCGGCCGGACAGCAGGCGGCCAAATGTCGCCATCTGTACTTCCGGTTGTTGCAGCGTGCCGTAGGAGAACAGCATCTCGGTTGCATCGGTGGAGCTGGATTTCATTCGCGCTGCCTTATGGGTTGGGAGAGTTTACTTGTGGGCCAGGGCGCCGCAAACGGAGCGGATTAAATCGAGCGGCCGTCGTAGTGCTTGACCGGGATGGCGTCCAGGTCGATGCCCTCGATGCAGCGGATATTGATCGCCGCCATGGTCTCGCCATTGGGCGCCACGCCTTCGCTGTATGGCGAGATGCCGCAAGTGGGGCAGAAGCGGTGCTTGATCAGATGCTTGTTGAACAGATAGGTGCTGGCGTTGTCGTCCGGCGTCAGCAGATGCATCTCCGGGCGCGGCACGAACCACATCAAGGTGCCCTTGCGCTGGCACATCGAGCAGTTGCAGGACATGGCCGAGGTGATCTCGCCTTCGGCTTCGAACTTCACTCTGCCGCAGTGGCAGCTTCCCTGGTATTTCATTTCACACCTCCTGTAAGAAACGATCAAGACTGCTAAAGAAAAATGCCCAGCCGCGCTCGTGGTTGATGCGCGCCTGTTCGTCGAAGAAGCGGTCGTGCACGAAGCGCAGCTCGGTGCCTTCGGTCACCGGCGCCAGGTCGATGCTGACGCGCGACACCCGTTCCGGCGTGCTGTGCCAGGCCCAGGTGAACACCAGCCGCGTGAACGGCCGCACTTCCTGGTACACGCCGGTCATCTGGTTCAGGCCGCCATCGGGTCCGGCGAAGGCGAGGTGGTATTGGCCGCCTTCGCGCAGGTCGATGTCCGCCTTGGTCAGCGAGGCCTCGCCGGGGCCGAACCACTGGCTCAGCGCTTGCGGGTCGGTCCACGCGCGCCAGACTTTTTCGGGGGCGACGGGGTAGACGCGTCGGAGGCTGACTTGGGCGGGCTGTTCGGCGGTTGACATGATGCGACTTCCTCCTGGTGATAGAGATAGCGTCCCAGCGCATCGAGCTGGCCGGTCCAGAAACGCTGGTAATGGGCGATCCACATGGCGGCGTCCTGCATGGGCGCGGCATGCAGCTCGCAGCGCACCACGCGTCCTTCCTTCGAGCGGGCGATCAGGCCGGCTGTTTCCAGCACGGCCAGGTGCTTCATGAAGCCGGGCAGCGACATCTCATATTGCTGCGCCAACTCCGTGACTGTGCAACTGCCGTCGCCCAGCTGCGCCAGCACGCCGCGCCGCGTGGCGTCGGACAGCGCCGCGAAGATCAGGTCCAGCTGGGAATCGTTATACTTAACCATAAGGTATAGTATTGTCAAAGACGGCCGCCATGTCAAGCGTGTTTTTTAGCGGCCGCGTGCACGGCGCTCAAAAATAAGATATGATGACCATCATGGAATCGAAACCGAGCAAACGCGCAGCCGCCAGCCGCAAGGAAGCCACCCACGAACGCATCGTGGAGGTGGCCTCGCGCGCCATCCGGCGCAGCGGCTACGACGGCACCGGCGTGGCCGACATCATGAAAGAGGCGGGCCTGACGCACGGCGGATTCTACGCGCACTTCGAATCGCGCGACGCGCTGCTGGCCGAGGCCGGCGACCGCGCCGGCGCCGAGTCGGTCGCGCTGGCGGCGCGGGTGGCCGCCGCCGCGCCGCCGGGGCAGGCGTTGCAGGCCATGATGCAGGCCTACCTGTCGCCGCAGCACATCGGCGCCATCGAGACCGGCTGTCCGGTCTCCGCGCTGGGCTCGGAAATGCCGCGCCAGGCGCCGGAGGTGCGGCGCGCCGCGACCATCCACATCAAGGAAATGATCGACCTGTTCGCCCGTCAGATGCCGGACTGGGGCCAGCCGCAGGCGCACGAGCGGGCGATGGCGCTGGTGTGCTCGCTGATCGGCACCACCATGGTGGCGCGCGCGGTGGACGATCCCAAGCTGTCGGCGGCGCTGTGCGCGGCCACCCTGAATCAACTGGGCCCGGCTGCCGCCTGAAGCGGTGGGCGGCTGTTTTTTTTGTACTAAAATATGATGATCATCATATTCATTTGAAGGGAAATGCCATGAGCAGCAGGATCGCATTGGTCACCGGCGCCTCGTCCGGCATAGGGGCCGCCACGGCGAAGCGGCTGGTCGAGGCCGGTTTCAAGGTGTACGGCACCAGCCGCCGTGGTGCGCAATCGGCGCGGCAGGGCTACGAGATGCTGTCGCTGGACGTCACCAGCGACGCCTCGGTGCAAGCCGCCGTCGCCGAGCTGATCGGGCGCGAGGGGCGCCTCGACCTGCTGGTCAACAACGCCGGGGTCGGCGTGGCGCCGGCCGGCGCCGAGGAAAGCTCGATCGAGCAGGCCCAGGCCATCTTCGACACCAATTTCTTCGGCCTGGTGCGCATGACGCGCGCCGTGCTGCCGCACATGCGGGCACAGCGCGCCGGCCGCATCGTCAACATCGGCTCGGTGCTTGGCTTCCTGCCGATGCCGTATGGCGCGCTGTACGCCGCCACCAAGCACGCGGTCGAAGGCTACACCGAATCGCTGGACCATGAGCTGCGCAACTGGGGCATCCGCGCGGTCGTCATCGAGCCGGCCTACACCAGCACCCCGTTCGACGCCAACATGCTGGCGGCGGATACCAAGCTCGACGCCTACGGCGACGTGCGTACCGCCGTGACGCAGCGCGTGAACGAAGTCATGGCGACCGCGGAAGGACCGGAAGTGGTGGCGGAGACGGTGTTGAAAGCGGCGCTGGCCCGCGCGCCGAAACTGCGTTACACCTCCGGTACACTGGCTGGACGCCTGCGCCTGCTGCGCACCTTCGCGCCGGCCGGCGTGATGGACGCGGGCATGCGCAAGGACCTGCGGCTGGTATAAGACCACAACGACAAGAAGGCAATCATGAAAGCACTTATCCTCAAGCAGTATGGCAAGCCCGGCGTGGTCGAATTCGCCGACATTCCCCGCCCCGCGATCAAGCCGGACGAAATCCTGGTGCGAGTCCACGCGGCCGGCCTGAACCCGATCGACTACATGATCCCCAAGGGCGACTTCAAGCCCATCCTGAAATTCCAGCTGCCGGCCACGCTGGGCAGCGACGTGGCGGGCGTCGTGGTGGAAGCGGGCAGCCGCGTCAGCCGCTTCAAGGTGGGGGACGAGGTGTACGCCAGCGTGTTCGACCTGGGCATCGGCACGCTGGCCGAATATGCCGCCGTCCCCGAATATGCCGCCGCGCTGAAACCGGCCAACCTCAGCTTCGTGCAGGCCGCCTCGATCCCGATGGTGGGGCTGACGTCATGGCAGGCGTTCAAGGAACGGCTGCGGCTGCGGCCCGGGCAGAAGGTGTTCATCCCGGCGGGCTCCGGCGGCATCGGCACGTTCGCGATCCAGCTGGCCAAGCAGATCGGCGCCACGGTGGGCACGACCACCAGCGGCGGCAACGTCGACCTGGTGCGCGGCCTGGGCGCCGACGAGGTGGTCGACTACACCAAGCAGGAAGTCGAACAAGTGCTGAAAGGCTACGACGCCGTGCTGGGCACCACGCGCGGCGACGGACTGGAAAAGGCCATCGGCATCCTGAAGCCGGCCAGCGCGGTGGTCTCGCTGATCGGCCCGCCGGACGCCGCCTTCGCCCGCGCGCGCGGCATGAACTTCCTGATGCGGTTCGTGTTCAGCCTGTTGAGCCGCAAGATTATCCGCCTCGCCGCCAGGCACCGCGCCACGTACTCGTTCCTGTTCATGCGTCCGGACGGCAAGCAGCTTGGCGAGATCACGCAGCTCATCGAGGCCGGGCGCATCCGTCCGGTGATTGACAAGGTGTTCCCGTTCACGCAAGCCAAGGACGGCCTGGCCTATCTGGAAAAAGGCCGCGCCAAAGGCAAGGTGGTGGTGCAATTGATGGACTCCTGAACTCACGCCTTGACCGCCGCGTCCGCTTGCGCCAGACTCCCGCACATTCGACAACCAAGCGAAGGGCGGAAAGTGAAGCACATCGTCATGTTCAACAAGTTTCATGCAAGCGCATGTCTGGCGGCGGCGCTGCTGGGCGGCGGCCTCGGCGGCTCGTTGCACGCCGCGCCTGTGGTTGCGGCCGCCACGCCCCTGGTGATCGGCGAAAGCTTCAACATCGAATCGAAGGCGCTGGGCGAAACGCGGCACATCAACGTCTACATGTCGCGCGGCTACGCCTTGCCAGCCGACGCGCCGCTGCCCGTGCTGTACATGCCCGACGGCGGCCTGCGCGAGGACTTCCTGCACATCGCCGGGCTGCTGCAAGTATCGGTCGACAACGGCACCATGCGCCCGTTCATGCTGGTTGGCATAGAAAACACCCAGCGCCGGCGCGACATGACCGGCCCGACCGACAACGCGGAGGACAAGAAAATCGCCCCGGTTGTAGGCGGCGCCGCGCAGTTCCGCCGCTTCATCCGCGAAGAGCTGATGCCGGCGGTAAAGCAGCGCTACCGCACCACGGGTGAGACCGCCTTGATCGGCGAATCGCTGGCCGGCCTGTTCGTGGTCGAAACCTTCCTGCGCGAACCTGGGCTGTTCGATCACTACATCGCGATCGACCCCAGCCTGTGGTGGAACGACGGCAAGCTGCTGACCGAAGCGCCAACGCTGCTGGAACAGCGCGCGGCCAAACCGCAAACTTTATATTTCGCCAGCAGCGGCACAGCCGGCATGGACAAGGGCAGCGCGCAATTGTCGACGCTGCTGACCACCCGCGCACCGCAAGGCTTGCGCTGGCACTACCAGCCGCTGCCCGCCGAAACCCACGCCACGATCTACCAACCCGCCGCCCTGCAAGCATTCCGCACAATGTTCAAGCCACCAAATTAAATTGGGGTCAAGTCTGACATTCGGACACGAGCTCCGCCGTAGCTGGCCACTACGGCGGAGTCCGTGTCCGAATGTCAGACTTGACCCCAACGGTTTTGGCAGAGCTCGTGTCCGAATGTCAGACTTGACCCCAGTGGTTTGGCAGAGCTCGTGTCCGAATGCCAGACTTGACCCCAATGTTTTTAGTTGGCGCCGGCGGCTAGTTGCAATTGCGCTGTGGCGGTGGCAAGGTCAGCCTTTGCTTGCAGGTAGGCCTGGTAGACTTCGTCGGCGGAGCGTTGCGAGGTCAGCAGTTCCAGCAGCGAGGCCGCGCCTTTTTTGTACGACAGGCGCATGCCTTCCACGACTTTGTCGGACTGCATCAGCACCGATTCCCGGTAGCGCTGCTCGTTGGCCTGCGCCGCGCGGAACTGCGCGTATAAACGCCGCACGTCGATCTGCGCCTTCAGCTCGGCCGAGCGCAACGCCAGCGTGGCCTGCGTGACCGCCGATTGCGCCTGCAGCACCTCGCCGCGCTGCGTGCGCGACAGCGGAATCGGCACCGACACGGTCAAGCCCAGGCTCAGCGAACGCTGCGTCGGCGAATTCGTCACCGTGCCGCCCGCATCGGTCAGCGCATGCACCGACGGCGTGTTCTTCAAGCTGACGTTGACCACCGGATCGACCCAGCGATTCGCCTGCGCCAGGTCAGCCGAGGCACGCGCCGCATCCAGCGCCGCGCGCGCGATGCGGATGTCGTCGCGCCCATCCTGCGCCTGCCGCACCAGCTGCTCCACATCGTCCAGGCCGGTGGCGGCGGGCGCATCGCAAGCCAGCTCCGCGCTGCCGAACACCTCGCTGTAACGCCGCCCCAACGGAATCGACAGCGACTCGGCCGCCGCCAGCACCTGCGCCCGCGCCGACACCACATCCGCCTCGAAGCGGTCGCGCTCCACCTGCGACTGCGACAACTCCAGCCCGCCGATATCGCCGACTTTGCGCCGCACGCTGTTGGCCTTGACGATATCGTCCAGCGCCCGCAATGTCGCCTCTTGCCGCACCAGCGCCTGGCGCGCACGGCACGATTCCGTGTAGGCCGCGACCGCGTCGGCGTACAACTGCCGGCGGCCGCCGTCCAGCGTCGCCTCGCCAAGCTTGACCGCCGCCTGCGCCGCGCGGATGCGCTGGCCGCGCTTGCCCGCCGTCTCGATGGTCAGCGCCACGCCCATGGTGGTGGCGGTGGGCGCGTTCGGCTTGTTCGCCGCGTTCAATTCCCGCGAGTCGATGCCGGCCGTGAGCACCGGATCGGGCCGCACGCCGGCCACCGATACGCCGGCCTGCGCGCTGCTCACATTTTCGCGCTGCATCTGCAAATCCAGGCTGTTCTGGGCCGCAGCCGCTGCGTACTCGCGCAACGTCACCTGGCCGGCAGCGGGCAGGGCGACGCACATCGCCAGCAGCGCACACAAGGGGTTGAGTTTAAATGTCATGGACTTGCTCCGCTTGCACCAGGCCATCCTCGGCCTGCTTGGGTTTGTTCTCGAAATAGCGTTCGACCAGGTAGTACAGCGCCGGCAGCCACACCAGCGTCAACCCGGTGGCTGTGACCAGCCCGCCGACCACGACGGTGGCCAGTGGCCGCTGCACATCGCTGCCCAGGCCATGCGCCAGCGCGGCCGGCAGCAGGCCCAGCGCCGCCACACTGGCCGTCATCAGCACCGGACGGAAGCGGCTGTAGGCACCCTTGAGCACGGCATCCTTCAGTGTCAGCCCGCCCTCGGCCCGCAGCTGGTTCAGGTTGGACACCATCAAAATCCCGTCCATCACCGCCACGCCGAACAGCGCGATGAAGCCAACCGCGCTCGACACATTGAGCGTCATGCCACGCAGATGCAGCGCGACCAGCCCGCCCAGCGCACCCAGCGGCACCGCCGCCAGAATCATGGCAGGCTGGCGCAGATTCTTGAACTGCGCGAACAGCAGCACGAACATCAGCGCCACCACCATCGGCATGATCAGCGCCAGGCGCGCCTGCGCCCGCTGCTGGTTCTCGAACTGCCCGCCCCAGGCCAGCTGCACGCGGCCGTGGTCGTAGCGCACCTTGGCCTCGATCTGCGCCTTGGCGTCGTCCAGGAAGGACGCCAGATCGCGCCCGCGCAGGTCCAGCCGCACCGTCAGGTGACGCTTGCCCATCTCGCGCGTGATGGTGCTCTCGCCGTCGTCCAGCCGTATCGTCGCCACCTGCGCCAGCGGGATGCGCGCCCCCGTGGCCGAGGTCAGCAGCAAATCGCCGATGGTGTCGGGATTGCTGCGCGACGCATCGGTGAAGCGCACGCCGATGTCGTACTGCCGGTCGTCGATGAACACCTGCGACACCGGCTTGCCGCCAATGCCCGTGCCGATCAGGTCGGCCACGTCGGCGGCGTTGATGCCGTAGCGCGCGGCGGCGGCCCGGTCCACCTCGATGCGTACCTGCGGCAGCGGCGGTTCCTGGTCGATGATCACGCTCTCCGCGCCCGGCACGGCGGCCAGCGTGCGCTCGACGTCGGCCGCGATGCGGCGCGTCTCCTTGAAGTCGTTGCCGTAGATTTTCACCACCAGGTCGCTGTGCGCGCCGGCCAGCTTGTCGAGCACACCGTCGATCATCGGCTGCGTGAAGCCCACCCGCGTGCCGGGCAGCTTGGCGAAGCGCTGGCCCATCTTGACGATCAGCTCCTGCTTGCTCAGGCCGGACTTCCATGTGTCGTACGGATGCAAGGTCACGCTGACCTCGATGTGCGACGGCGTCCACGGATCGGTGCCCTCGTCGTTGCGGCCCAACTGGGTGACGATGGTGGCCACCTCCGGGAACTCCAGCGCCGCGCTGCGCAGCTCGTCCGACATCTCGGCCGCCTTCTCCAGCGATATCCCCGGCGGCAGCGTCACCTGCAGCCAGATCGAGCCCTCGTCCAGATACGGCAGGAAGTCGCGGCCGATGGTGCCGCCCAGCGCGCACACGGCGGCGGAGGCCAGCGCGAACGCCGCCAGGGTCACGCGCGACTGGCCCACCACGGCCGCCAGAAACGGCTCATACAACTGCTTGGCCTTGACCAGCACCGGATTGTTGAACACCTTGCGCGGCTTGCGATACGCCTGGTAGGCCAGCCCCGGTATCAAGGTCAGCGACACCACCAGCGCACCCAGCAGCGCGAAGCCGATCGCGAACGCCATCGGCGAGAACAGCTTGTACTCGATCCGCTGGAAGGTGAACAGCGGCAGGTAGGCGGTGATGATGACGATCATGCCGAAGAAGATAGGCTTGGTCACCTGCAGCGTGGCCTTCATCACGTCCTTGGCGCGCAGCGCGGCGCCGTGGTTCTCCTCGTACTTGCGCAGGATGTTCTCCATCACCACGATAGCCCCATCGACCACGATGCCGAAGTCGATCGCCCCCAGCGACAGCAGGTTGGCCGGAATATGGAAATGGTGCATGAAGATGAACGCCGTCAGCAGCGCCATCGGAATCGTCACGGCGACGATGGCCGCCGCGCGCGGGCTGCCCAGGAATAGCACCAGCACCACCGTCACCAGCAGCATGCCCTCGACCAGCGTCTTGCCGATGGTGTGCAGCGTGGCGTCCACCAGCCCGGTGCGGTCCAGGTAAGGCACGATGCGAACATCCTTCGGCAGCACATGATCGTTCAGGTCCTGCACGGCCGCATGCACATCCTTGAGCACCAGCGACGGATTCTCGCCCTTAAGCAGCAGCACAATGCCCTCGACCGCATCCGGATTATTGTTCTTGCCCAGGATGCCATGACGCTCCTTGCTGCCCAGCCGCACTTCGCCCAGGTCCTTGACCAGCACCGGCACGCCGTTCTTCTGCGTGACCACCACGTTGCCCAGGTCGTCCAGGTTGTGGATCAAGCCGACGCCACGCACCACGAAGCCCTGCTGGCCGCGATTGAGGATGCTGCCGCCGGCGCTGGCGTTGTTGGCGTTGACGGCGTCGGTGACCTGCTTGAGCGACAGGTTGTACTTGCTCAGCTTGGCCGGATCGAACTCCAGCAGAAACTGCGTGGTCAGGCCGCCGAAATTGCCGACGTCGGCGATGCCCGCCACCTGCTTCAGGCGCGGGATCACGGTCCAGAACTGCAGCTCGGACAGCTCGCGCAGCGAGCGCGTCTTCGATTCCAGCGTGTAGCGGTAGATCTCGCCGATGGGCGAGGTCAGCGGATCGAGCCCCGGCTGCGCGCCGTAGGGCAGGGTCACGCTGGCGATGCGCTCCTGCAAACGCTGGCGCGACCAGTAATCCTCCACGCCGTCGCGGAACACCACGGTGATCAGCGACAGGCCGAAGGTGCTCTTCGAGCGCATCACATGCATGCCGGGCGTGCCCATGATCTCGCGTTCCAGCGGAATGGTGATCTGCGATTCGACTTCCTCCGCCGCCAGGCCGGGCACCTGCGTGACCACCTGCGAGCTGGTGTCGGCGATATCGGGATAGGCTTCCAGCGGCAGCTGCTGCCAGCAGAACACGCCGTACAGCGCGACCAGCACGAACACCAACCAGGCGATGCCGCGCCGCTGGAAACTGATGGCAACCAGACGATCAATCATTGAGCAGCACTCCTTCCTTGGCGACGATGCGGGTGCCGGCTTTCAGGCCGGAGACGATCTCCACCAGCTCGCCGTTGTGGACGCCGGTGGCGACGGTGCGCGGCTCGAAGGTCCATGCGGCCGTCTCCACGTAGACCTGGGTGTGCGTGCCGCTCTGCACCAGCGCCGACGCCGGCACCACCACGCCCTGGTGAGGCGCGGCGCTGAAGGTCACCTGCGCGAACATGCCCGGCTTCAGGCGGCCGTCCTTGTTGTCGACCGCCACGCGCACCTTGACGGTGCGGGTGTCCGGGTCCAGCACCTCGCCGACGTAGCCGACCTTGCCGGCGATGTGCTGGCCGGGATAGGCGTTCAGTTCGATGTCGGCGACCTGGCCGGCGAACACGGCGGACAGATCCTTCTCCTGCACGCTGGCGGTCAGCCACACGGTCGACAGGTCGGCCACCACCATCACCGGCGCATTGGTGTCGTTCCAGAATCCCCCCTGGCCACCATTGAGTTCGATCACATGGCCGGACAGCGGCGAGCGCAGCGTGTACACGCGGCCGTTGCCGCCGTTCAGCGTGCCGCCAAGCTGCGCCAGGCGCGCCTTGCTGCGCTCACTTTCGCTGAGGGCTTGCGCGTACTCGCTCTCGGCCTGCTCCAGATCTTTGTGCGCCGAGATGTCGGCCGCGCGCAGCTCCTTCTGGCGCTCCAGGTTGCGGCGCGCCAGCGTCAGGCCGGCCTGCGCCTTGGTGGCGTCGCTGTGGGCGGCGGCCACGTCGGCCGAGTCCATGGTGAACAGCGCGTCGCCGGCCTTGACCGTGTCGCCCAGATGCTTGAGCAGTTGCTCGATACGCCCGGCCACCGGCGGCACCACGCGCACCAGATGGGCCGAATCCGCCTCCACCACGCCCGGCACCGGAATGACGCGCGCCACATTCTGTTCGGCGGCGCTGGCCACCTGCAGCGACTGGCGCAGCGGCGAGCCGGCCGGCACGGCGATGGACGCGCCCTTGCGCACCACGGCGGCGGGCGGGGCGGAATCGGTCTCGGGCGCATGGCCGCAGCCGGCGATGGCCGCGCACAACAGGGGGAGGGCCAGCACTTGCCGGCGTGGGTCGAATTTGATCATGGCGTTTCCTGAAGGCGAAAGGAGTCCCCGGCGCGCCATTGCGCCGCTGTCGTCCATGGGTAAGAGGAATGGCCGCAGTGTACCGAGATGCGCGCCAGGCGATCCTGAATCTTCCTTCAGGAAACATCCAGTGCCCGGCGGACGGCAGTAAAATGCCGCATGACCAAGATATTGCTGATCGAAGACGACCAGAAGGCCGCCCGCCTGCTCAAGCGCGGCCTGGAGGAAGAGGACTTCGCCGTCGACGCCGTGCACAGCGCGGAAGAGGGCGAACCGGCCGCGCTGGCCGGCGACTACGACCTCATCGTGCTGGACTGGATGCTGCCGGCCA
This sequence comes from Duganella caerulea, assembly GCF_040362985.1. Classification (NCBI taxonomy): domain Bacteria; kingdom Pseudomonadati; phylum Pseudomonadota; class Betaproteobacteria; order Burkholderiales; family Oxalobacteraceae; genus Duganella; species Duganella caerulea. The sequence goes on from NZ_BPWJ01000002.1 coordinate 872,123, forward strand.
AGGACGGCATCACGCTGTGCGGCGAGCTGCGCGCGCGCGGCCTGCTCACGCCCATCCTGATGCTGACCGCGCGCGACGGCCTGGGCGACCGCGTGGCCGGCCTCAACACCGGCGCCGACGATTACCTGACCAAGCCCTTCGCCTTCGACGAACTGCTGGCCCGCATCCGCGCGCTGCTGCGCCGCTCGACGCTGGTGCGCCCGGCGCTGCTGACCGTGGCCGACCTCACGCTGGACCCGCAAAGCCACGCCGTCAAGCGCGGCGGGCAGGCGCTGGACCTGACGCCCAAGGAATACGCCATCGTCGAACTGCTGATGCGCCAGGCCGGCCACGTGGTCAGCCGCCAGCAGCTGGCCGAGCGCATCTGGACCGCCGACCTGATCGCGCTCGACAACCTGATGGACTCGCACATGCGCAACCTGCGCCGCAAGATCGACCCCGAAGGCCTGCCGCGCCTGATCCACACGGTGCGCGGCCAGGGCTTCCGGCTGGCGGAGGTGGCCGATGACGATGCTTAGTTTCCGCCGCCGGCTGGCGCTGGTGCAGACCGCCGTCATCGTCTCGGTGCTGGCGGTGGCCGCCATGTCCGGCTATTTGAGCTTGTCGGGCGCGGTCAACGAACAGCTGGACGGCGCCTTGCTGGCGCTGGCCGAAACCGAGGCGGCCATGCTGCGCGCCGCGCCGGACCAGCCGGTGCAGGTGCACGATGCCGCCAAGGGCGCCGCGCCGCCATCGCTGGCGCGGCTGGACCGCTGGGTGCAGATCGTCGACGCGCAGGGCAGGGTGCTGGCGCGCAGCGCCAACCTGGGCGCGGCCAGCCTGCCGGCACCGCCCGCGCTGATGACGCGCATGGCCGCCGGCGACACCGTGTTTGAAACGCTCGACCATTTCGCCGAGGAGCCGGTGCGCATTGTCTCGCTGCCGGTGCGGGTTGGGCCACCTACGCCGCTGCGCTACACGGTGCAGGTGGCCGGCTCGCTGGACGACGTGCGCCATGTGGTGGCCTCGGCCAGCGTGATGTTCCTGGCGCTGGCGCTGGCGCTGCTGGTGGCGCTGACCGTGGCCAGCGCCTCGATCACGCGCTGGGTGTTCCGCTCGATCGACGACATCGTCGGCCAGGCGCAGCGCATCGGCGAGGGCAACCTGGACCAGCGCCTCATCCACCCCGGCACGCGCGACGAGATCGGCCACCTGGTCGACACCCTCAACGACATGCTGGACCGCATCGACCAGAGCTTCCAGATCCAGCGCCGCTTCACCTCGGACGCCTCGCACGAACTGCGCTCGCCGCTGTCGCGCCTGCGGGCCGAGATCGAGATCACGCTGCGCCGCCCGCGCGACGCCGCCGAGTACGTGGACACGCTGCGCTCCTGCATGGAGGAGGTCGAGCGCCTGACGCTGCTGGTGGAAGAGCTGCTGGCGCTGGCCCGCTACGACGCCGGCCAGGGCCGCGACGCATCGGCCTCCACCTCGATCGGCGAGATCGCCGCCGCCGCCATCGGCCGCGCGCAGGCCACGGCGCAGCAACGCCAGGTGCGGCTGACGCTGCAGGCGGCCGACGCGCCGGTGCTTGCCGCCATCGGCGAAGGCGCGGCCACGCTCATCGTGGTCAACCTGCTGGAGAACGCCGTCAAGTTCACGCCGGCCGGCGGCACGGTTGAAGTGCGCATCTGGCGGGATGGTGATCAGGCTTGCCTGTGCGTGTCCGACAGCGGCCCCGGCATCGGCATCGACGAGCTGCCGCACCTGTTCGAGCGCTTCTACCGCGGCGCCTCGGCCCGTTCAGGCGCGGCGGCTGGCGTCGGCCTCGGGCTGTCGCTGACGCAGACCATCGTCCAGGGCCACGGCGGCCGCATCGAGGCCGCCAACCTGCCGGCCGGCGGCGCCGCCTTCACTGTCCATCTGCCCAGCGCCGGCGCCTGATCCAAATTCCTGCGCAAATGCGGGGGCATGTCATACGCTCGTAATTTCTAAATGGCAATATCCATTCCTGAAGGCCTCGTCCTGTGGTCTCTACCCTTACCGCCTCGCATCGAGGCGGTCTTTTTTTGGAAGGAAGTGGAATGCAAAACGCAGAAGTCGCGTTTTCGCGGGAACTCGGTGCGGTCACGATGACGCTCAGCGCCGGCGGCAACGTGCTCGCCCAAAGCGCCAGCCAGGAAACCATCGCGCGCGAACTGCAGATCCGGGGTGTGCGCTTCCTCGCCATCGATGGCCTGTTCACCACAGAATTGCCAACCACGGAAAAGACCCTGGCCGCCGCGTCTTCGGTGGCGTTCACCGAGCCGATGGCCGCGCTCAAGTTGATCGCCGCCTGTTCGGCGGTGGGCGAGCGGGTGGGCTTCCTGTTCCCCGAACGCCGGCGCCGTCCGCGCGAACCGGTGGCCGAGGCTGCGCAGGTCAAGCCGGGCAGGCCGGACACGTCAAAACGGGATTGACGCGGCATGCGCGCCGTTGGCATCATGGCGGCTGGCGCCACGATGACGGAGCGAACACCATGAATGAAACCGGCCAGTTGCACGGCAGTTGCCTGTGCGGAGGCGTGGCATACAGGGCGGACCTGCCGGTCAGCCATGCGAGCCATTGTTACTGCACCATGTGCCAGAAGCAGCACGGCGCCGCTGCCGGCACGTATGCGAACGTCGCCGCCGCCGGCTACGTGGTCGAACGCGGCGCCGACCTGATCACCGAATACGCCTCGTCCTCGCACGCGCGGCGCGGCTTTTGCAAAGTCTGCGGCTCGACGCTGTTCTGGCGCAGCACACAGGCGCCGGACCGCATCGCCATCACGCTCGGCACGCTGGAGCCCGAGTACGACGGCCCTGTGGAGCGCGAACTGCACACCGACACCAAGCCGGCTTGGCTGCCGCTGCGCTAGCCGCCGCCGAGCAGTCGCGCGAGCGTCACTCCGCCAACCGCCGCGTGTGGCATACTCGGCGACTATGACGCCCGCTCCTGCCGCCACCGCCACCGCCACCGCCACCGCCACCACCACGACCATCGCCACCACCACGGGCACCGCCATCACCACGGGCACCGCCACCATGGCCATCGCCACTGCCAGCGCCGCCGCCGTCCGCGTCCTGTCCGCGCTAGCCGCGCTGTGCCTGCACGCCGCAGCCTCCGCCGCGCCCTGCGTGGAGCCGCCGCCCGATCCCGCCAACACCTACGACGCGCCACACACCTACGCCAAGCTGGCCCGCGACTATCCCGCCATCCGCATCGCCAGCGCGGCGCTGCCGGTGGACGTGAACCGCGTCGACGGCCTGACCTACGCGCAGCACGGCGACCGCTGCCTGAAGCTCGACCTCTACCTGCCGCTTGCCGCGCGCGCCGATGTCGGCATGCCGGTGGTGGTGCTGGTGCATGGCGGCGGGTGGCGTTCCGGCTTCCGCACCGAGTTCGCGCCGATGGCCGTGCGGCTGGCGCAGCAGGGTTACGCGGCGGCCGCGATCAGCTACCGCCTGTCCGGCGAGGCGCCATATCCGGCCGCCATCCACGACGCGCGCGCCGCCGTGCGCTGGGTGCGCGCCCACGCCGCCCAGTACCACCTGGACCCGCAACGCATCGCGCTGGCGGGTGGCTCGGCCGGCGGCCAGATCGCCAGCCTGGCCGGCGTCACCGGCCACCTCGCGCAGTTCGACCCCGGTGCGGAGGAGGGCGCCGTATCGAGCGCGGTGCAAGCCATCGTCAACATCGACGGCCTGTCCGACTTCACCACGGAACTAGCGTTGACGCACGAGGACGACCCCGCCAAGCACCCCTCGGCGGCCGGCGCCTGGCTGGGAGGGCGCTACGCCGAGCAGCCCGAGCGCTGGAGCGAGGCCTCGCCGATCCGCTACGTGCGTCCCGGCATGCCGCCCATCCTGTTCATCGCCAGCGCGCAGCCTCGCTTCTCCGCCGGCCGCGAGGACATGGCGGCCCGCATGGCACAAGCCGGCGTGCCCAGCCGCACGCTGGTATTGCCGGATACACCACATTCGTTCTGGCTGTTCGACCCTTGGCTGCAACCCACGGTTGACGCCACCGTGGCCTTCCTCAACCAGCAGATGCCGGCGCGCTGACGCGGCCTGTAAAAGGTTAGTCCGGCCTCTCCATTTAGCCAGTGGTGCGGCTTTGGCGCCCGCCCTAAGATGATCGCAGCCGCGCTGAACACAGCGGGCGCCGTACCCACCTCATCGAAATGGACGCTATCATGACCAACCCCAAACTTGAAGTATTGACCCCGACTAACTGCCAGTTGATCTTCATCGACCATCAACCGCAAATGGCCTTCGGCGTGCAATCGATGGATCGCCAGGCGCTGAAGAACAACACCGTGGGACTGGCCAAGGCCGCCAAGGTGTTCAACATCCCGACCACCATCACCACCGTCGAGACCGAGGCGTTCTCCGGCCACACCTACCCTGAGCTGCTGGACGTCTTCCCGGGCAAGCCGTTGCTGGAACGCTCGTCGATGAACTCGTGGGACGACCAGAAAGTGCGCGACGCGCTCAAGGCCAACGGCAAGAAGAAGGTCATCGTCTCGGGCCTGTGGACCGAGGTGTGCAACAACAGCTTCGCGCTGTGCGCCATGGCCGAAGGCGACTACGAGATCTACATGGTGGCCGACGCCTCCGGCGGCACCTCGAAGGAAGCGCACGACTACGCGATGCAGCGCATGATCCAGGCCGGCGTGGTGCCGGTGACCTGGCAGCAGGTGCTGCTGGAATGGCAGCGCGACTGGGCGCACCGCGAAACCTACGACGCTGTCATGGCCATCGTGCGCGAACACTCGGGCGCCTACGGCATGGGCGTGGACTACGCCTACACCATGGTGCACAAGGCGCCTGAACGCACCGCCGGCAGCCACGAGATGCTGGCCGCCGTGCCTGCCAAGTAAGACCGCCATCAGCGGCGGGCGTGGCTTTCTGTCCACGCCCGCCGCAACGATGCTGCGCCGCCGTAGCCCCTGCACGGCGGCGGTTTCAAGCTGACACGGCGTCCTGCCGTGCTGCGCCGCAGCGCAGATACTTCTTTACAAATACCTACGTTAGTCTAAAGTCTACAAAAATGATAACGCTACCTTTGCGTAGCCATCGACCTTGTTGAATCCTCTGTCTGGCTGAATGATTGCGCGTAACATCTGCGCGATTTCGGTTCAGCAGAAATGTTAGCGCTACCTTTGTTTGGAGAGATGAATGAAGCAAACCCGCTGGGTGGTCATGGGGGCTAGTGGCTGTGGCAAGAGCACGGTTGGACAGGCGCTGGCCACCGCCATGGCCGTGCCTTTCATCGAGGGCGACCAGTTTCATCCGCCGGCCAATGTGGCCAAGATGTCGGCCGGCGTCGCGCTGGACGACGCCGACCGCGCGGGCTGGCTGCTGGCCTTGCGGGAGCGGATCGGGCAGGCGGACGGCGGCCTGGTGCTGGCCTGCTCGGCGCTCAAGCGCAAGTACCGCGACCAGCTGCGGCTGGCCGACCCGGCGCTGCACTTCGCGCACCTGAGCGGCGACCGTGCGCTGATCGCCAGCCGCATGCGGGAGCGGGCCGGCCATTACATGCCGCTGTCGCTGCTGGACAGCCAGCTGCGCGACCTGGAGCCGCTGCAAGTGGACGAGGCCGGCATGGTGCTGGACATCCTCCTGCCGCCGCGCGTGCTGGTGGCGCGGATACTCGCCGGATTCTGATGTTGTCCGGCGTGACGGGCCGGACCATGCAACAGGCACTACCTTCGCGCAGCCGTCAGGAATCCGCGCGCCGGCCATTATTCCCATAAAAAAATAGCAGGAGACTACAATGCCGATCCGAAGCCGTAACAACATGATGAGCCTGGCCGTCGCCAGCGCCTGCTGCTGGCTCGCCATGCCAGCCCACGCCCAGCAAGCCGCCGCCGGTGAGCAGAGCCCGACCGGGGAGGCGCCGGCCGTCGCCCCCGCCGCCGATGCCGTCGTGACCGTGTCGGGCTCGCGCATCGCCGCGCGCGGCTTCACGCAGCCCACGCCGACCACCACGCTCAACGCGGACGACCTGGCCAAGAGCGCCCAGCCCAACCTGTTCAACACGATTGCCGAGCTGCCGGCCCTGCAGGGCAGCACCGGCCGCACCACCAGCACCAACAGCACCAGCAGCGGCATCCAGGGGCTCAGTTCGCTGAGCCTGCGCGGCCTCGGCCCGATCCGCACGCTGACCCTGCTCGACGGCCAGCGCGTGGTCGGCGCCAACGTCACCGGCGTGACCGACGTCAGCCAGTTCCCGCAGCTGCTGGTCAAGCGCGTCGACGTGGTGACCGGCGGCGCCTCGGCATCCTACGGCTCGGACGCGATCGGCGGCGTGGTCAACTTCATCACCGACAAGAAATTCACCGGCTTCAAGGTCAACGTCGAGGGCGGCCAGACCACCTACCGCGACGACCGCAACGCCACGCTGCAGGCGGCCTGGGGCAGGGCGTTCATGGACGACCGCCTGCATGTGGCGGTGAGCGGCGAATACGGCCGCGAGCAGGGCATCGATTCGCCGGGCTTCGGCGAGGTCGGCGCCAATGGCCGCAGCTGGTACAAGAACACCGCCTACCAGATCCGTCCGCTGTCCCAGACCAACGACGGCAAGCCGCAGTACACCGTCATCGACCACGCGCAGCAGTACCAGTACGCCAAGTATGGCCTGATCACCAACGGCCCATTGCAGGGCACGGCGTTCGGGCCGGGCGGCGCGCCCTACCAGTTCAACTACGGCTCCAACGGCAAGCCGACCGGCACCGGCGCCGTGACCGGTTGCGTCAATCCCTTCTGCGTCGGAGGCGACCTGAGCGGCAGCGTCGGCGCCGGCACCAACCTGGCGATGGACCTGGAGCGCCAGGTGGCCTACACCCGCGTCGGCTTCGACCTCACGCCCGACCACGAGATCTACCTGACCGCCAATGCCGGCAAGGTCAGGTCGGTGTTCTCGCCCAACCCCGGCGCGGCCAAGAACGCCAACCTGACGATCCAGTGCGACAATCCCTTCCTGCCGGCGTCCATCGCCGCCGCCTGCGCGGCCAACAACATCACCAGCTTCCAGTACGGCACCGCCAACGCCGGCTTCCCGGCCAACATCAACGTCCACCCGACCCGCCAGATGGAGCGCGTGGTGCTGGGCGCCGACGGCAAGTTCCCGCTGGCCGGCAAGGAATGGTCGTACGACGCCTACGCCGAATACGGCCGCAACCGCACCGACATCCTGGTCCACGACATCACGCTCAACGCCCGCTACAACGCCGCCATCGACGCCGTGCGCGGCCCGAACGGCACCATCGTCTGCCGCAATCCGGTGGCGGCGGCGTCCGGCTGCCGGCCGTTGAACATCATTGGCGACGTGCCGGCCGATCCGGCCGCGATGGCCTACGTCGAGCCGGCCATGGGGCCGCAGCAGCACACCCGCCAGACCCAGCAGGTCGCCAGCTTCAACCTCAACGGCGAGGCCTTTTCCTCGTGGGCCGGGCCGGTCGCGGTGGCGGCCGGCGCCGAGTACCGCCGTGAACACTACAGCGTGACGGGCGACCCGTACGGCAACGGCGTCTCGGCCGGCAGCCCGAACACGGCCGACTACCCGGCCGATCCGCTGCTCAACACCGCGGTCGGCAACAACTGGTACGCGGGCAATTACCACAGCGCGTCCGGGACCTACGACGTGAAGGAAGCCTACGTCGAGCTCAACATCCCGGTGCTGAAGTCCGCCACGTGGGGCGAGGCCAACCTGAACCTGGCCGACCGCCGCACCCGCTACAGCACCTCCGGCAACGTGGAAAGCTGGAAGATCGGCGGCAGCTGGAAGACCGGCATCGACGGCCTGCGCCTGCGCGCCGTCACCTCCAAGGACGTGCGCGCGCCCAACCTGAGCGAACTGTATGCGGCGGCCGTCGTGGTCAACAACGTGGTCAGCTACCAGGGCAACACCATCACCGTGCAGCAGCGCACCGTCGGCAACACCCGGCTGCGGCCCGAGCTGGCGCGCAACACCGTGCTGGGCGTGGTGCTCGACCGCCCGCACTGGGCGCCCGGCTTCAGCGTGTCGGCGGACTATTTCGACATCAAGGTCGATGGCGTGATCTCGACCTTGACGGCGCAGCAGGAAGTCGACCTGTGCGTGGCCGGCAACCAGGAAATCTGCTCGGCGATGGTGCTCAACAGTCCTACGCCCACCAGCAACTACGTGACGGTGCAGGCGTTCAACCTGGCCTCGCTGCGCAACAAGGGTTACGACCTCGAGGCGTCCTACCGCATGAACCTGAAGGACTTCGGCCTGCCTGGCCGCCTGACGTTGCGCGCGCTGGCCACCCCCACCATCAGCTTCCTGACCGATCCCGGCGTGGTGGGCACCATCCCGTCCGAGGGCGCGGGCAGCAACCTGGGCGGCACGCCGAAATGGAAGGGCATGGCGTCGCAGTCGTGGGACACCAGCCAGTACAGCCTGACCTTGAGCGAGCGCTGGATCAGCAAGGGCGTCTACAGCAACGAGTTCATCGAGTGCCAGACCAATTGCCCGGTCTCGACCGTGATCCATCCGACCATCTACAACAACCAGATGAAGGGCGCTTTCTACGTCGACCTCGGCGGGACCTACAAGCTCGGCGACAAGACCACGGCCTACTTCAAGATCGACAACCTCGGCAACGTCGATCCGGTGGCGGCGCCGCAGGCCAACCTGAGCTTCGCGATCAACCCGACGCTGTACGACGTGGTGGGCCGCGTGTACCGCGCCGGCCTGCGCTACAGCTTCTAGGCGCGGCGCGGGGCAGGTCAATCGGCGGCGGGCGCGCCGTCGTAGTTGAGCGGCAGCCACTGGTAGGCGCCGTTCGACGCGCGGATCCGGCCCAGGCCGGGGAAGGCGATATGCGCGGCGCCTATCGTCAGCTGGCCGCCGGCCGCCATGTCCAGCAGCCGGCGGCGCGTGGCCTGCGCGTTGGCCTCGCTGGTATCGTATTTGACGGTGGCGTCCGGGTGCGGCAGCTGGATCGCCGACACGTGGACGATATCGCCCCAGATCAGCAGCTTCCTCCCTTTGCTCTGCACCAGGTACATCGCGTGCCCCGGCGTGTGGCCGGGCGCGGGCAGGGCCTCGATGCCGGACTCGATCTGGCCGAAGGCGCCGAACGGCTGCAGGCGCTTTCCATATGGCGCCACGGCCGCCGCCGCGCTGTCGAAAAAGCTCGACAGGAAAGCCGGCGCCGAGTCCTTGTTGGCCGGCGTCAGCCAGTAGTCGGCCTCGGCCTGCGACAACCGCACCACGGCGTTGGGAAAGGCCGGCGCGCCGCGCGCCACGATGCCGCCCGCGTGATCCTTGTGCAGATGCGTCAGCAGCACCTCATCAACCTGCTCGGGCCGGTAGCCGGCGGCGCGCAGATGGTCCAGCAGCTTGCCGCAGCAATCGCCGTACAGGCTGCCCGCGCCGGCGTCCACCAGGACCAGCTTGCTGCCAGTGTTGACCAGGAAGGCGTTGATCGAACCCTGCACCGGCGCCCGCAGCCCGGCCTGGTCCAGGTCGCGGGCGATCTGTTCCGGGCCGATATGGGTCATCACCGTATCGATGGGGAAAGGATGAGTGCCGTCCGACAAGGCGGTGATTTCAAAGTCGCCCAGCATCATGCGGTAGTAGCCGGGCGCCTGCGTGCGCACCTGCGGCGCGGCGGCCTGTGCGGTGCCGCCCAGCAGCATGCAGGCCAGCAGCGCGCGGGCGATGGGAGTAAGGTTCATGTGTGGTTTCCGGGTCACGATAGTGTTGCGATATTAGCCCTCTCATTTCCGGCGCGCACCTACCATAGGTCCAGTCTGCTATACAATCGGAACGTTCACCATCCATTACCCGTTTTGGAGGTTGCCATGTCCACCACGCATACATTCCGTCCCGACTACGTTGGCGCGGAAGTCGTCGAAGCCGGCATAGAAGTTGCCGATCGTAAAGGCCCGGACAGCGCGGCGGCCTACTTGAGCCAGCGCGGTGTGGCCGAGACCGTGATCCAGCGCGTGGTCTCCGAACCCAATCACCGCCGCAACCCGGGCCGCCTGCGCAGCCGCGACGAACGCCTGCTGGAAGAGGCCTCGCGCTTCAAATTCAAGGTGTGATGCGCCGCGGTGGTGGCCGTGGGCAACGGCCTCCGTAGGACTGGGACCACACCACCCTATGTTCCCAACCTACATAGAGCCGGTGCGTGCTCCGATAATCGGCCACCCAGGGCGGGCCTATAGTGTTGTTCATCAGGTCGCATCGATCAACAACTCTAAGAGGTTTGCCATGTACCACTTCACTCGCCCTACCGCAACGCAGGATACCGAGCAAGCCGAGGCATCCACTCCGGCCATCAGCTTGACCGGCGCCCAGCAGAATGAATTGCTGCGCGCCCTGTCGCGCGAAGAACTGATCAGCCTGTTTGAACATCTGGAACTGGTGCCGCTGCCCGCGGGCAAACACCTGTTCGACTTCGGCGAGAAAATGGACTACGCCTGGTTCCCCACCAACGCCATCGTTTCGCTGCAATACGTGACCGAGGACGGCGGCGCCGCCGAGATCGCGGTGGTGGGCCGCGAGGGCGTGGTGGGCGTGTCGATGTACGAAAGCGAACGCGCCAACTGCTCGGCCGTGGTGCAGACCGCCGGCTACGGCTACCGCGTCAGGGCATCCGTGCTGCGCTCGGCCTTCTTCGACGGCGGCGCGCTGGCGCGCCAGCTGATGCGCCACACCAGCGCGCTGTTCGCCCAATTGGCGCAGACGGTGGCCGGTGTGCGCCACGGCAGCATCGAGCAGCGCCTGTGCCGCTGGCTGCTGGAACGCCTGGACCGCTCGCTGTCGAACGAGCTCAAGGTCACGCAGGAAATGATCGCCAACCTGCTCGGCGTGCGGCGCGAAAGCATCACCTGCTGCGCCGGCAAGCTGCAGGAAGAGGGCATGATCGAATACCGCCGCGGCACCGTCATCGTGCTCGACCGCAGCGCCATGGAGCACCGCGCCGGCGGCTGCTACGTCCCCGCCTGATGTTCCGCCATCACCTAATGCAAATACCTCGGCGTATGCTGGAGCTGTTCCAGCTTGCGCTGCACCAGCCGGTACCAGGCAGTCGCCCATCTGGTCGCCCGTTCCGATTCCTCCACTGTTGACGCCGCGATGCAGCGCTGCACCGCGCGCATTTGGCGATGCAGGGCGTAGGCGGCGGGTGGCGGTTTCGAGCCTGTGGGTGACTTGTCCATGAGGGCATTCTCCCGCCGTCCTGCCGCCTCCGCTGTGCGTTGTCTCACCTAACGTTATACTGCGCGCTGTTTAAAACGACACGAGGGCAGGATGGGCAAGCAAGTGAAGGCATATCGCGCGTTGGCGCTGTGGTCGATGGGCGCGCTGGCGGCAGCGCAGGCGGCCGAGACGGAAGTGGGCACCGAAAAAATCGAGCGGGTCGAAGTGACCGCCACGCGCGCGGCCGGCGCGGTCGATGTGCAGCAGGTGCCGGCCGCGATCACCGTGCTCAAGCCGGAAGGCCTGTCTCGCTACGGACAGGGCAACCTGGCCGATATCGCCAACCTGGTGCCGGCCATGTCGGTGCAGCAGCAAGCGCCTGGCGTCAACAACATCACCATGCGCGGACTGGTCGTGCGCGGTATCGTCCCGTCCGAGGTGCAGGACGCCTCGCTGGTGGCGGTCTACATCGACGACATGCCGGTCACGCTGAAGTCCTCCAACCCCGACCTCAAGGTGCTGGACCTGGAGCGCGTGGAAGTGCTGCAGGGCCCGCAGGGCACGCTGTTCGGCGCCGGCGCCATGGCCGGCGCGGTGCGCCAGATCACGCAGAAGCCCGAGCTGGGCGAGCTGTTCGGCACTGTCGAGGCGGTCGGCTCGGACACCTCCGGCTTCGGCGGCGTCAACCGCAACCTGCGCGGCATGGTCAACCTGCCGCTCAAGGCCGACGTGCTGGGCCTACGCCTGACCGGCTACACCGGCAACGATTCCGGCTACATCCGCAACCAGCTCAACGGCAAGACCACCAACGACGTCTCCACCAACCAGGCGCGCGCCGCGCTGCGCCTGCGCGCCTCGCCCGACCTGATGATCGACGCCAGCATCACCGCCTCCAACATCAAGGGCGGCGTCAACGACGCCTACGCCGGCCTGGCGCCGTTCACCACCATCGCCTTGCTGCCGCAGACCAGCAACGACAACCTGCAGCTCTACAACCTGGGCGTCAGCTACGACATGGGCGGCGCGCAGCTGGTGTCGTCCACCTCCTACCTGCACCGCGACACGCTGTACGTGACCTCGGCGCAGTACCCGGCCACCGCCTTCATCTTCGGCGGCAAGAACCCGCTGATGCAGGCCGCCTACACCATCGGCAACGCGGTGCAGGACTTCGCGCAGGAATTCCGCCTCAACTCCAAGGGCAGCGGGCCGCTGAAGTGGACCGCCGGTGCCTTCCTCGAAAGCGGTAAGCGCGACACGCGCCAGGACGAGCCGACCACCGGCTTCGACGAGCGTTTCGCCGTTGCCCACAACTTCCCCGGCTATAACTCGCAGGCCAACGACCTGGCCTTCCAGCCAAACGATTTCTTCTCCGGCACGCAGAACACCAAATCGCGCCAGGTGGCGTTGTTCGCCGAGGGCACCTACACCGTCTGGGATCAGCTGGACCTGACCGCCGGCCTGCGCCTGTTCAAAGGCACGCAAGACTTCGACCTGCGCTTCACCGGCTTGTTCGGCAACCTGATCGGCGCCACGCCGTCGGCGCCGGTGGGCCAGCCGGAAGTGAGCAACAGCAGCGCCACCTCGCGCGGCGCCAACCCGCGCTTCGCCGCCACCTGGCGCGTCGACCGCGAGCACATGCTGTACGCCTCGGCCGGCAAGGGCTTCCGCTACGGCGGCAACAACCAGCCGGTGCCGTTCAATTTCTGCGGCGTGAACGCGCCGGCCACGTTCGCGCCGGACAGCCTGTGGAACTACGAGGTCGGCTCGAAGAACACGCTGCTGGACCAGCGCATGACCCTCAACGCCAGCGCCTACGTGATCGAGTGGAAGGACGTCCAGGTGTTCAACAAGCTGCCGTGCACCTACTACTTCACGCAGAACGCGGGCAAGCTGCGCAGCGAAGGCCTGGAGCTGGAGACCGCCCTCAAGCTGACGCGCCATGCCACGCTCGGCCTGAGCGCCGCCTACAACCACGCCTACGCCACCCGCACCGTGGTCACCGGCATCGCCGCGCAGAACATCCCGGAAGGCAGCCGCGCGCCGTACGCGCCGCACCTGTCGGCCACCGCCACCGCCAGCTACACCATCCCGGTGCGCGGCAACGACGAGGTGGGCATCGCCGCCAGCTACGCCTACCACAGCGACGCCTACACCAACTTCGCGGCGGCGCAGGGCAGCTATGCGCAGATCCCGTCGTCCAACACGCTCAACGCCACCATCACCTACAAGACGGGGCCCTACGAGTTCGGCCTGTTCGGCACCAACCTGACCAACGGCGCCAAGGTCAGCGACGTCACGCCAAACACCATCGCCATCCAGCCGGGCGACACCTTGTTCATGGTGCGTCCGCGCACGGTGGGCCTGCGCGCCAAGGCGCGCTTCTGAGCGAGGGGCTAGCGTCTTGCATGCGTTGTGTTTTCGTAGAAATTATGGTGGAAGTTGCCGCATTGTTATTTTGAGGTAACACTGTTCCGTTATACTGGTCCGTGGCCGCAAAGACGGCTGGCTTCTTCGTCACTACTATGGGAACAGTCACCATGACTATTACAAAGCGCTTGATCTTGACTCTGTCATTGGCGTTACTTGCGCTGATCTTCGTCGGTATTACCGGCCTTACTCAACTGTCCACAGCGCAGCAGCGCCTCGACATGGTGCAGAACCGGTTGATCCCCAGCATTGCCGGCCTGAATATGGCAAAAGGTTATCTTGCCGATAGCCGCCTGGCCGGCTACCGCCTGTCGGTGTTCTCCAACCTGGCCGACAAGAGCGCGCTGGACAAGGCCTACAGCGACGCCCACGCCAAGTTCGACGAGGTCATCGAGACCTACGCCAAGGAACGCATCTTCGACGACACCGACCGCAAGATGCTGGAGGCCGACAAGGCCAACATGGCGGCCTATCGCCAGGCGCTGATTCCCTTCCTGGCCGGCGCCCACGCCGGCGACATGGACGCGGTGCGCGCCACGCTGCTGGCCGGCACGCCGCTGGCGCTGTCCGCCGCCGCCGTCAAGAAGGGCTTCGACGACCACATCGCCTACAACAATAAGCTGATCGCCGACGTGCGCGAAGCCAGCGACGCCGCCTACAAGTTCGCCTTCCGCCTGATGGTGGGCGCGGTGGTGCTTGGCCTGCTGGTGACCGGCGCGCTGGCCTGGCAGCTGTACATCATCATCAAGGGCAGCCTGGCGTCGATCCGCGGCACGCTGGAGGACGTGAGCCAGTCGCTGGACCTGACGCACCAGATCAAGATCGAACGCATGGACGAGATCGGCCACACCGCCGTGGCGTTCAACAAGCTGCTGGAGCAGATCGCCGGCGTGATCGACACCGTGCGCGCATCGACCATCGCGGTCGGCAGCGCTTCGCAGGACATCGCCAGCGGCACCGGCGACCTGTCGCAGCGCACCTCGTCGCAGGCGGCCGCGCTGGAGCAGACCGCGGCCAGCATGGAGCAGCTGACCTCCACCGTCGGCCAGAACGCCGACAACGCCCGCCAGGCCAACCAGCTGGCGCGTTCGGCGTCGGACGTGGCGGCGCAGGGCGGCAGCGTGGTGGAACAGGTGGTGGTGACCATGGGCTCGATCAATGAGTCGTCGCGCAAGATCGTCGACATCATCTCGGTCATCGACGGCATCGCCTTCCAGACCAACATCCTGGCGCTGAACGCGGCGGTGGAAGCGGCGCGCGCCGGTGAGCAGGGCCGGGGCTTCGCGGTGGTGGCGACCGAGGTGCGCAACCTGGCGCAACGCTCGGCGGCTGCGGCCAAGGAGATCAAGGCGCTGATCGACGACTCGGTGGAGAAGGTCGGCTCGGGCACCAAGCTGGTGGAGCAGGCCGGCACGACGATGCACGAAGTGGTCGCCAGCATCAAGCAGGTGACCGACATCGTCGGCGAGATCAGCGCCGCCACGCAGGAGCAGAACGATGGCATCGCGCAGGTGCACCAGGCGGTGACGCAGATGGACCAGACCACGCAGCAGAACTCCGCCTTGGTGGAGCAGACCGCCGCCGCCGCGCAGACCCTGCGCGAGCAGGCCGACAAGCTGGAACGGGTGGTCAGCGCGTTCAAGATCAACGCCTCGTATGCCGCGCAAGCCGCACCGGCGGCCCGTCCGGTGCTGGTGCGCGCCGCCGCGCCGGTGGTCGCGTCGCTGCCGAAGGCCGCCGCTCGTCCGAAACCGGCCGCCAAGCCGGCTGCACCCGCGCCGAAAAAACTCAAGGCCAGCACAGCGAGCAACGACGAGTGGGAAGAGTTCTAATCAATACATTGGCGACTTGGATCGCGCCGTGTTCGGTGAACGCGAATAGCAGCGCTTTTGAGAATTTCAGCCTGGAGAGGTGGTCACAATCTGTGACCACCTGAGCGACGATGGCTAGAAGTTCTTGACCAGCGTCGCGCGCAGCGAGCGTGATTCGATGGGGTGGAAGTGGATGTCGTTGACCGGCGCTGCTTCGCCCTTCAGTTGCGAAGGGTAGTAGTAGTCGATGGCGGAATCGCGGCGGTTGGTCAGGTTGAAGGCTTCCAGTTCCAGCGTCAGGCCCTTGCGGAGCTTCCATCCGAGGCGACCGTTCAGCGTCAGGCTTGGTTTGGAGCGCACGCTGTTGTCCTCGATGAGCGGGCGCGGGCCGAAGTAGCGCAGCTTCAGCGAGCCGGAATAGGGGCCGCCGTCGTCCACGGTCAGCGCCAGCTGGCCGGTGCCTTCGATGGCGCCGGGGATGTAATCGCCTTCCGGCGCGGCGTCGCGCGAACGGGCGCGCGAGTAGGCCAGGTCCAAATCGACCGACAGCCATTTCAGCGGCTTGTAGTAGTTCGAAATCTCCACGCCATGGCGACGGCTCGGGCGTCCCGCCTCGGTGGTGCCGGCGTCCCCGGCGAAGGTCAGCTCCGAATCGAAATCCAGACGGTACACCGACAACGATGTCTGCAAGCCTGGCAGCCAGTTGCCGCGCGCGCCCAGCTCCATGCCGCGTGAGCGCACCAGGGGCGCCACCTTGTCGGCAGCCGCGCCGGTCCTGGGATCGATGCGGATGGTGGCGCCGCGCGCGTCGTTGCTGTGGAAGCCGTTGCCGATGTTGGCGTACAGTTCCGCCGTTTGCCACGGGCCGTAGATCAGGCTCAGGCTCGGGCTCACCAGATGGTCGCTGGCCTTGCCGGAATTGGCCGCCAGGCTGCTGCGCACGTCGAAGCGGTAGCTGTCGATACGCGCGCCGGCCACGGTGCGGAAGGCGCCGTTCCAGCGCGTGTTGTTCTCGACGTAGAGCCCCATGCTCGATTCGACAATGTGGTCCCGCCGCGTCACCGACAGCGGCTCGCGCGCCTGCGTGGCCAGCAGGCCGTTAAAGATATTATCGTTTTGCAGCTGGATGCCGATGGTGGTGGCGCTGTTGCCGTTCTCCGTGTGCTGGTGCCAGCTGTGGCTTGCGTTGACGCCGCTGGTCACGCGCTTGTCCGGCTGCGCGAACTGGTCGCCGTGCACCGGATCGTCCATGAAGTAGGTGAAGTTGGAAAACAGGTCCAGCCGGTTGGCGATGATGTAGGCGCTGACCCTGGACGCGCTGTCGTCATTGGTGCGGCGCCACGCGCCGGAAAGGCTGTAGCGGTGCGACTTGCCGCCGTCGGTCGGATCGACGGCGTCGTTGCGGGCTATCTGGCCGTCCCGCACGGCGCGCAGCGGAATCTGGTCGGTCGCATTCCAGTCGGCGCGGTAGGCCATCAGGCTGACATTGAAGCCGTTGTTGGCATAGCCTTGGCTGTAGCGCAGCACCGCGTTCAGTTTCTGGTAGTCGTCGGGATGCGTGTAGGGGCCGTCGTTGTGCAGCGCCTCCACCGCGTACAGCAGGCTGCCGCTGCTGACCTCCAGCGAGTCGGCCAGCAGCGCGCGGCCGTAGCCGTGCTGGCCGGCCGACGCCGAGGCCACGCCTTGCAGCAGGCGGTTGGCGTACACCACCGACGCCGTGCCGGCCGAGCCGAAGTCGCCTTCTGCGGCGGAGTAGGGACCCTTCTTGTAATCGAGCCGCACCGCCAGCTCGGGGATCAGGAAATTGAGGTCGGTCCAACCCTGGCCGTGCGCGTGGCTGCGCTGGTTGACGGGCATGTCGTCGACGGTGGTGCGCAGGTCGGTGCCGTGATCCAGGTTGAAGCCGCGCAGATAGAACTGATTGGCCTTGCCTTCGCCGCTATGCTGGCTGACGATCAGGCCGGGCGCCGCTTCGAGGATCTCGCCGGGGCGGTAGACGGTGCGCGCCGCCAGCTCCTGCTGCGACACGCTGCCCGCGCTGGCGGCATCGGCCACGCCCAACTGGTTGACGCGCGAGCCATCGACCAGCACCCGTTGCAGGATCTGGTCGTCGGCCTGCGCCGAGCCCAATGCGAACAGCAGCAGGTACTTAGTGGATGGCTTGATCGACGCTGCCTTGATCGAAAATGAGAGTCTGGACGGGGCCATCGGCTTGCAGGTTCACGGTGTTCTTTTGGGATGGCAGGAAGTCTACCAGCAGGGCGTTGTGGATGCGCGTCGCCGGCGCCAGCTTCCTGCCTTCCACCTCTTGGAAGATGACGATGCTGTCGGCATCCGCCTTCATGCCTACCCAGTGCAGCGGCAGGCGCTTGCCGTCCGGGCCCTCAAGGTAGAATTGGCGCTCCACGTAGCGGCGCAGCGGGGCTTCGCTGTCCGCCTGGCCCAGGTCGAAATTGCGGCCGTAGAGATTCGTCAGCAGCGTGGCGACATCGTGCGCCGTGTAGGTATGCACGATCTCGGTGTTGCCGGTGCGGGCGTTGTAGCTGATGTCCGCTATGCCCATGTGAAAATTATGGGCGCCGGCCGCCGCGGCGGCGCATGCCAGCACCGCCGCCGCGGCCAGTCGCAGGGCACGCACCATCATTCGGCCGACGAGTCCTTGGACGACTTGTCGCCCTTGCCCTTGAGCGGCGTGTTGTAGTCGCGCATCAGGTTGTTGCGGTCACGGTCGGTCTTGAACAGCTCAAGGCGCGACTGTGTCACCTTGCGCGGCCAGGCGTTGTTGCTGGTGTCGATGTCGGCGGTCTCCCAGAACGGATCCTGGGTCAGGCCCACCATCGGCTCGTCGGTGACGATCAACTTGGTGATCTTCTTCGGCGAATAGCGCCATACTTCGGCCGGAATGCGCTCGATGTACTTCTTGCCGCTCTTGAGTTCAATCTCCAGGATCAGCGGCATCACCATGCCGCCCAGGTTGGAGAAGTCCACCAGGTACAGGTGCTTGCCCTGGTCCAGCAGCTTTTTCTCCCACGGCTCCAGCTTCTCGATCGCCTCGGCGTAGCTGTTGCGGTCCTTGTTGGTGACGGTGAATTCGTCATGCTCGTTGTAGAAGTCCTTCAGCTCCGGATGCGCGTCCAGGCGCTTCGGCAGCGGCTTGTTGAGCTGCTCGGAGATCGAAATCGGCTGCGCCTCCTTCTGCGCCTTCTTCCATGCCTTTTCCTTTTCCGGATCCTTGGTGCTCACGCCGTACTCGCTGATGCCGTCGATGCTGATGTCCACCGCGTCGGTGGTGTAGAACCAGCCGCGCCAGAACCAGTCAAGGTCGGTGCCGGAAGCGTCTTCCATGGTGCGGAAGAAGTCGGCCGGGGTGGGGCGCTTGAACTTCCAGCGGCGCGCGTATTCCCGGAACGCGTAGTCGAACAGCTCGCGGCCCAGGATGGTCTCGCGCAGGATGTTTAAGCCGGTGGCCGGCTTGGCGTAGGCGTTGTTCCCGAACTGGAGCAGCGACTCCGAGTTGGTCATGATCGGCACCTGGTTCTGGCTGCGCATGTAGTCGACGATGTTGCGCGGCTCGCCGCGGCGCGACGGGTAGTTGTCTTCCCACGCCTGCTCGGCCAGGTACTGCACGAAGGTGTTCAGGCCCTCGTCCATCCAGGTCCACTGGCGCTCGTCCGAGTTGATGATCATCGGGTAGTAGTTGTGGCCCACCTCGTGGATGATCACGCCGATCAGGCCATACTTGGTCTGCTGCGACCAGGTGAGGGCGCCGGTCTTCTTGTCCTTGCTGGGGCGCGGGCCGTTGAAGGAGATCATCGGATACTCCATGCCGCCCACCGGGCCGTTGACCGAGATCGCGGTCGGATACGGATAATCGAAGCTGTACTTGTTGTACTGGTCGATGGTGTGGATGATGGCCTGGGTGCTGTACTTGCCCCACAGCGGATTGCCTTCCTTCGGATAGTAGGACATCGCCATCACGTTGGTGGAATCCTTTTTGAAGCCCTGCGCATCCCAGATGAACTTGCGGCTGGAGGCCCAGGCGAAGTCGCGTACATTGGCGGCCTTGAAGTGCCAGGTCTTCGACGCGGTGCTGACCGACTTCTCGGCCTTCTCGGCTTCCTCCTGCGTGACGATGACCACCGGCGCGGACGCGGTCCTGGCCTTGGCCAGGCGGTCGCGCTGCGCCGCGCTCAGCACCTCGTTGGGGTTCTGCAGTTCTCCGGTGGAGGCCACCACATGGTCCGCCGGCACGGTCAGCTGCACGTCGTAGTCGCCGAATTCCAGCGTGAACTCGCCGGAGCCCAGGAACTGCTTGTGCTGCCAGCCCATCACGTCGTAGTAGGCCGCCATGCGTGGATACCACTGGGCGATTTCGAACAGGTCGTTCTTGTCGTCCTCGAAGTGCTCGTAGCCGGAACGCCCGCCCAGCACCTGCTGCTCGTTGATGTTGTAGGACCAGTCGATGTTGAAGGCGAAGCTCTGGCCCGGCTTCAACGGCGCCGGCAGGTCGATGCGCATCATGGTGCGGTTGATGGTGTACTTCAGCGGCTGGCCACCGGCGCTCACGGTCTTGATGTTGTAGCCGCCGTCGAACTCGCGGCCGGCCAGGATGCCGCGCATGCCTTCGAACTTGTAGCCGTCTTCCGGCGTGTGCGCCTTGGCCCATGCTTCGCGCGAGGGCTGCGTCAGCATCATGCGGGCGTCGGAATTCTTCTTGTAGATGTTCTGGTCGAGCTGCACCCACAGGTAGCTGAGCGTATCGGGCGAGTTGTTGTGGTAGTTGATTTGCTCGCTGCCGGTGATGGCGCGCCTGGCTTCATCGAGCGACGCGCGGATCGTGTAGTCCGCGCGCTGCTGCCAGTAGGCGGCGCCGGGCGCGCCGGATGCGGTGCGGTAGGAGTTGGCGGTGGGGAGTATCTCGTCCAGCTGGCGGAACTTGTCGTCGAATGGCTCCGCCGCGAACGCGGACGCCGTAAAGCAAAGAACCACGAAGCCGAAAGTTTTGCGCATAGTTTGCATTCCCGATGTTTGGCCAAATAAAGGGAGCTAGTGTATAGCAACTTTTCAAAGAATTACCGGGTGATACAAAAAAATACAAACTAAGTGGCGGTTTCCATTTTTGCTTATTTGCTTATTTGATTTTGCCGCTGCTGCTCCAGGAAATCGTGGTGGGCGTCGTCGGTGGCGGTCATCGCTG
The DNA here is from genome assembly GCF_040362985.1 of Duganella caerulea. Taxonomy (NCBI): domain Bacteria; kingdom Pseudomonadati; phylum Pseudomonadota; class Betaproteobacteria; order Burkholderiales; family Oxalobacteraceae; genus Duganella; species Duganella caerulea. The sequence goes on from NZ_BPWJ01000002.1 coordinate 892,736, forward strand.
CCGATGGCACGTCCAGCCGCATCAGGCGCGAACCCTTGCCGCTGCTGGCGCGCGGCCATTCCGGCAGGCCCGCGCCGTTGGGATTGCCGGCCTTGATGAAGTTGGCGAAGTAGTCCTGCATCCGCGCCGACAGCGCGAAATCGTCGGCGGTCCATGAATACACTTTATTCGATGGCAGGTTACCCAGCGCGTATTCGATTTCGACCGAATGCCCGGCGCCGGTCTGGCCCGGACGCGGACGCGAATAGTAGTAACGGTAGACCGGCTGGCCGCTGGTGCGCGCGTGCGTGTCGATCCATTTCCAGGTGCCGTGGGCGATGAACAGGTCGCCGGCCAGGTCGTTCGCGGCCTGCAGCACGTCGCCGCTGTAGGCTTGCTGCGCGGCCGGGGCGCGGTCGCGGTACATGGTTTGCAGCGCCTTGCCGAAGTTCTCCGGCGTCGGCTCGGCTTCGCCCAGCACCTGCTTGTAGTAGCCCTCCTGCGAATTCCATCCCGCCAGCAGCGGCACCTTGGCCTGCTCGCCCGCCGCGTACATGTCGACCGGGCTGCGTGGCAGCACGTAGCCGTCCTGAATGGCGGAGAACCATGGGGCGTCCGGCCGCTTCATCGTGTCCAGCAGCTGCTGGGCGGGCATGGCGCGCAGCGCGGACAGCGTCGGCGCGCCGATTTGTGCGGCGAAGGCGGCGCCTTTCTTTTCCGCGGCCGCCAGCGGCTGCGGGGGCTCCAGGCCAAGCAGCGCGCCGCTCTCGCCGATGGCGCCGGCGATCAATCCCTTGGCCAATGGCGACAGCATCTGCGCGCTGACCGACCATGAGCCGGCCGATTCGCCGGCGATGGTCACGCGCGCGGGGTCGCCGCCGAAAGCCGCGATATTCTTCGCCACCCATTGCAGCGCCGCCGCCTGGTCCATCAGGCCGTAGTTGCCGGACGCCTTGTGCGGCGATTCGGCCGTCAGTTCGGGGTGGGCGAGGAAGCCGAAGATGTTCAGGCGGTAGTTGACGGTCAGTGTGACGATGCCCTTGGCGGCCATGCTGGCGCCGTCGTAGCGCGGCTCGGAGCCGTCGCCCGCCGCGAAGCCGCCGCCGTAGAAGTAGACCAGCACCGGCAGCTTGTCCTTGGGCGATTTGGCCGGCGTCCACACGTTCAGGTACAGGCAGTCCTCGCTGACGCCGTCGGAGCGGAATACCATGTCGCCGAACAGCGGCAGCTGCATGGCGCGCGGCCCGAAGTGGTCGGCCTTGCGCACGCCGCGCCACTTCTGCGCCGGCTGCGGCGCCTTCCACCGGAGATTGCCGACCGGCGGCGCCGCGAACGGTATCCCTTTGTACGATGCGACGCCGGAAGCTTCCAGCGTGCCTTCGACCACACCGGTGGCGGTGGTGGCGCGCGGCGCGGCCGCGAAGGAGGGGGCGGCTATTGCGCCGAAGGCAGCCAGCAGCAAACCGTATTTATGCATGTCGTCATCGCGGAAGTTGAATGTCGACGCCTACTATAGCTGGAAGCACTTCCACTGGCGATACTTTATTTGCGGACGCCGGAGCGGCGCCCGCAAAGCGAGGCTGGAGGTCAGCCGCGGCGCGCGCGGCGGCGTGCCAGCGCGATCAGGCCCAGGCCACCGAGCATCATGGCGTAGGTTTCCGGCTCCGGCACGGCGGAGACGGTGCCGTTGACGGTGAACGGAAGTTCGGACGTCAGACCGTTGTTGTCGTCGAACAGGGTCACGAACGGAAGGCCGGCGCCGGCTTGGGCCGCGTTGCCTTCACGCGCGTCGGAGGTCGGCGGCTGCCATGGGCCGGAAGCGGCGGTGCCGGTCACGCCCCAGGTCAGCCAGTAATGGCCGGAGCCCAGCGTGACGTCGGCGATATCCGCGTTGATCTGGTAGATGCCGCGCTGCTTGTTGTCCAGAGTGGTGTCGGTGACGCGATAGCCGGCCAGGCCGCCGTTGGTGACCGCGCTGGTGCCCGAGGCCACCACCTTGCCGGTGTTGACGTCGTCGCCGGAAACGATGCTCCAGGTGGCCGAGGTAAATGTGAATTTTCCGGCGTTGGTCTGGTAACCGTAGAAGCTCAGGCTGGAGACGTTCCAGCTTTTGCCGGCCGTGACATCGAAGTCGTCCGCGACGAAATTGCCGGCGTCGCTTTGGTTACCGTAGCCCAGGGTCGAGGCGTCCGGCGCCAGGATGGACTTGCCGTCGCCATCGACCACCGGGCCATTGTTGAACAACACGCCGGCGTTGGCGACGCCGGCAACCAAAGCGAGTACTGCGAATGCGATTTTTTTCATCATTTCCCCATCTTTGTTGTGAGAAATGACAAGCTACCACCGTTTAACAATATTGCCAATATATTATTTTTAAATATCAATATGATATTTACTTAGCGCAGCGTCTCGGTCAGCACGCGGCCCTCGGCGCCGGCCGGCGGACGCACGTGCAGCAGGTTGGCCAGCGTCGGCGCGATGTCGACCACTTCCGCGTACTGGCCGTAGGCGCCCGGCTTGATCCAGCGTTTGCCCATGATCAGCAGCGGCACGTTGGTATCGTAGGCGTAGGGCGAACCGTGCGAGGTGCCGCTGGTGCCGGTGCCGAAGTACCAGTAAGGCTTGGTGACCACCATCAGGTCGCCCGACTCCTCGCGATTCCAGGCGCGGCGCATCAGCGTGGCCATGCGGGTGGTGTTGGCCGCGCCGTTTTCAAGCTGGGTGCGGGTGTAGGCTTCGACGATGCCGTTCTGCGCCAGCAGGTAGCGGGCGGCGGCGTTTTCCACGTCCTCGCGTTTCAGGCCGCTCTTGTCGATCTGCGCGTAGTCCAGGTGGATGTTGGGCAGCGACCAGGCGCTCAGCAGCTTGGCGCCGCCAAACTTGTCCGACAGGTGCTTGTCCAGCGCGGCCATCAGCTTGTCGCCATCGATGCGCTGGGCATCGATGTGCTGGGTGCGCGAGAACTCGGGCGTGTTGGGGAAGCCATGGTCGGCGGTCAGCACCACCAGCACATTGTCCATGCCGACCCGCTTGTCCAGGTAGTTGAAGAAGTCGGCCAGCATGCGGTCCACGCGCTGCAGGTGGTCGTGCGACATTTTGCTTTCCGGGCCGAAGGCGTGGTTGACGTAGTCGTGCGCCGACAGGCTCACGCCCAGCAGGTCCGGCACGCCGGCCGGATTGCGGCCGAGGTTCTCGCCTTCCACCGCGGCGCGCGCGAAGTCCAGCGTCAGCTGGTCGAGGAAGGGGCCGGTCTTCAGGCGGTTGTAGTAGTCGGCGTCGATGCCGCCGCTTTCGCTGTAGTAGGCGTAGGGCAGGCGGTTGTGGGTGCCGGCCTTGACCTGGTTCAGGTCCTCGCTGGCGTCGTTGGCGTAGGCCGCTTCGGGCAGCAGCGGCGTCCACGACTTGCCGTAGTAGCGGTCCTGCGGCTTGGTGGCCTGGTACTGCTTGACCCAGGCCGGATGCGCCTTCATGTAGAAGGTGCTGCTGGCGAAGTTGCCGCTCTTGTCCATGTACATGTAGGCGGTGCCGGTTTTGCCGGCCAACAGGATCGCGCCGCGGTCCTTGCCGGACACGGTGACCACCTTGCTGCGGCCACCGGTGGCGTAGCGCAGCTGGTCGCCCAGCGTGTCGACCTTCAGGCGGGTCGGCGCGGTGCCGTCGCTAGGCTTGGTCTCTTCGTCGATGTAGGTGTAGTTGGTGTCTTCGGTGCAGTAGACGGATTTTTTGGTGATCGGGTCGATCCAGTTATTGCCGATCACGCCGTGCACATAAGGATAGGCGCCGGTCAGCACGGCGCTGTGGCCGATCGCGGTGACGGTGATGCCGTGCGCCTGGTGGGCGTTGTTGAACGACGCGCCCTGGTCCAGCATGCGGCGCAGGCCGCCCTGGCCGAACTGGTCGCGGTAGCGCAGCACCTGTTCGTTCGGCAGGCCGTCCACCACCAGCACCACCACCAGCTTGGGCTGGGTCGCCTCGGCCGGGTTGGCGGCCGGGGTGGCTGCATACACGGCTTGCAGCGCAAGGCAGGAGGTGGCGATTACGAGTGCGGGCAGGGACAGTTTCTTGGTCATGTTGGTTCGTCGTCTGGTTGTGAGGGATCGTGGGCGCACAGCCTACCATGCGCCCGCGATATCCTACCCCAACCTTGTGACGGCTCGATGACAGCCTACGGTTGCGGGTTCCATCCGGCGCCGCCATTAAACGCCGCGAACACCTTGGCGCGGTCGGCGAAACCGGCCGCCACGTCGCTGGCGCTCAACTGGAAGCCGCCCACCCGCGCCGCCAGGTTGACCGGCGCGCCGGCCAGCGTGGTGCTGCCGTATTCGCGCCATCCGCTGGCGGCGGTCGGCACCACCGGGTTGGGCGCCGGCTGGCCGTTCACGCCGGCGCCGGCCCAGCCCACCGTGGCCACGTGCGTGTCCATGCGGGTGTTGATGAAGGCGACGTTGTCCCAGGTCGCGGTGCCGCCAGGGCTGCGCGCCAGGTAGGTGGCGCCGGCCGGCACGTCGCCGTGCAGCGGGCCGGGACCGGGGCCGTGCGTCAGGCTGCTGTTGAGGAAGACGTAGCCTTTGTCGGCGGCGCTGGGCACGCGCGCCTGCAGTACGTAGCCGCCGCTGGCCGCGTTGGCGGTGTCGCCGACCGAGCGGATCTCGCTCTCTTCGAACAAGGCGGCGTGGCTGCCGCCCCAGATGAAGTCCACATTCCCGGCCACCAGCGAGTGGTAGAACCACGACCAGCCCTTCAGGTTCAGCGTGTCCTGTTCGCTGTAGAAGTTGGCGTTCTTCGCCAGCAGGCGGCCGGCATCGCTATTGAAGTAAATCGTTTCCGCCTGCGCCGAGATGGCGCCCGAACGCAGCGTAGTGTTCTTCAGCGTCAGCGTATCGATGGTCAGCATGTCGGCAGCTTCGACCAGCATCACCGCGCGTCCGCCGGATGGCGTGGCGCTGTCGCCATTGGCCTGGCTGGCGCCGGAGCCGGTGTTGAGCGTGTCGTAGTTGGCGTACTGGATCACGGCGCCGTCGCGGCTCTCCCCGGTCAGCGTGACATTGTTCTTGCCGCGCAGGTAAAGCAGCTCGTTGTAGACCCCATTGCGCACGGTGATGGTGACCGGATCGTTGGCGCCCAGTTCCTTCATCGCGTAGTTCAGCGCCGCCTGCACGGTATTGAAGTCGGCATCTTCGCCAGCGCCCACGGTCAAGCTGGTGCTGCCCGCTGCCGGGCCGGCGGCGCGCGTGGTGAACGACCAGTCGCCCAATTTGCCGATGCCGGCGAACGGCACGCCGCCCAGCGTGGCGCCGTTGAACACACCGTTGGCGATGGCGACGTAGTACTCGGTGCCATAGGCCAGCTTGTTACTGTGCGGTTTGATCGTCGCCGTATTGCCGCTGATGCTGACCGGCGTGGTGTTGACCTTGCGGATCACCGGCTGGCCGGCATAGCCAAGGATGTCGGTCTCGCCGGACAGGCGTATCACGTCGACCAGCGCATCGTCGGCCTTGCGGAAGATGCGGATGCTGCCGATGCTGCCCAGCGTGGGCGGCGTGTCGAAGGTCAGCTTGAGCGAGACATCGATGTTGGCGCCGCCGGCTTGCGCGGGCAGGGTGGCGCCGGTCAGCGGGTAGGTCTGCGTCGGCTGCTGGAACTGCGCGCCGACGGTGGCCGCGATCGCGCGCTGCAAGGTCGGATCGGAATCGCTGGTGACGATGATATTGGCGCTGCCCGCGCCCACCGGCGTGACCGTCAGCGTGGTGCCGTTGACCGCCACCGCCGCCACCGCCGGATTGCTGGAACTGGCGCTGAAGGTGTCGAGCGTGCCGTCCGGCTTGAGGGCCGTGACGCCGATGCTGAGCGGCGCGTCGCCCACCTCCGCCGTGTAGCTGAGCGACGAAGGATTGAGCGTCAGCTGCGAAGGCTTGAGCGCCGGATCGCCGATGCGGACGTCGTCGATCTGGAACGATTTGTTGGCGGTGTACAGGCCGACCTGGCCGCGCTCCGCGAAGGCGGCGTCGGTCACGGTGCCGAGCGATTCGCCGTCGAGGTAGACCGTCAGCGCGCTGCCGATCATTTCAAAGCGCACCGTGTAGAACTGCGAGTCCAGCGCGATGGGCTTCTTCACCTGCCTGGGGCGCGACAGCGAACCGGCCAGCATCTTGGCGATTTCCACCTGCGTGCTGGCGGTGCTGCTTTGCACATTGAGGCCGGCGCCGTACCAGTTGGCGGCGTCCTTGTAGCGCGTGACCAGGTACAGCTGCTTGTTGCCGGTGGTGCTGTTGGTCAGCGGCTTGATGCGCGCCTCGACGTAGTAATCGGCGGACGGCACGTTGGCCATGGCCGCGGGCTTGAGCAGCGCCAGCACGCCGCCGGTGGTGGCCGCCGTGTACTGCATCACCACGTTGGTGCCGCCGACCGTCTCCGGCTTGACGCTGAAGCTGCCGTTGGGTCCCGCCACCGGCAGCAGGTTCCAGTTGGCCGCGCTGCCGTTCTGGAAGTCGTCGCAGAAGTACAGGCCGGAGGGTGGGCAGGTCAGCGTGAAGCCGACATCGGGCGTGACGTTGCCGCTGCCGGTGATGGCGGTGGTCAGCTTGCCGCCGCCGGCCTGCGCCAGTGCGTTGGCCTTGACCAGCGCCAGCGGCCGCGCCGTGTACGCATACGGCACGGTGTAGGCGACGCTGCTCGGCGCCGAGCAGCCGGCCAGCGGCGCGCCGTTCAGCATCGAGCCGGTGTCGCGGAAGGCGCCGGGCACGGTGCCGCCGATCGGCTCGACCACATCGTCGCAACGCGAGACCCCGGCGATCTCGAACACGTTGTTGTTGGACAGGATCTGCGACGCCTGGCCCACGCCGATGCTGTATTCGTACGGGTAGGCCGGATGCGATTTGCTGCCGACGAAGTAGTTGTTGACCACATGGACCTGGCCATAGCGCACGCGCGGCGCGCGGCTGACGACGTCGCGGAACACGTTGTTGCTGAAGGTGACGTGCAGTTTGCCGCTGTCGGCGGTGGCGCTGTCGCTCGAACCAATCAGGTTGTTCTTGCGGTGCTGGCCGAAGACGTTGTACGACACCGTCACGTAGTCGGAGGCGTTGGTGATGTCCAGCGCGCCGTCGTGGCATTGCTTCGGCTGGCCGTTCTCGATCGGCAGCAGGTCGTCGGTCATGGCGCCGTCGGTGAAGGTGTTGTGGTCGATCCAGATGTGGTCCGAGCCGGTGATGCCGATGCCGTCGTAGGCCGAGTTCCAGTTGCCCAGCGGGCCGTCGTTCGGATCCCAGATCGGGCCGACGTCGCAGGGATTGACGATCTTCAGGTTGCGGATGATGACCTGCGAGACGTTGGCCACGACGATATGGCCGTTGACGATGCCGGACGCCGCGCCGTCGCCGATCAGCGTGGTGTTGCTGGGCAGGCGTATCAGGCCGCGTATCGCCTGGTCGCCGGTGTTCGCGTAGGGGACGCCCTCGCTCATGTCGATGGTGCCGCTTAACTTGATGATCTTGGGCGCCATGCCCCCATGCTTGATGGCGGCCAGCAGCTGCACGCGGTTGGTGGCGGTGTAGATGTTGGACGACAGCGCGGCCGCGCCGCCGCTGGTGCCCCCGGCCAGCGCGGCGAAGCCGTCCGCGGGCGCGGTCTGCAGCGCGGTGTCGGCGGCGGCCGCTTGGCCGCCCAGTGCCGCCGTCATCGACAGCGATAAACAAAGGGACAGGCGTAGCGCCGCCCTGAAACCGTAGCGTTTCATATGGTGCTCCTTGAGAGGTGAGGGCGGTTTAGCGCTGTGGCTTGCGGCGGCGGACCAGCGCGCCCATGCCGGCCAGCAGCATCCACGCGGCGGCCGGTTCCGGCACCGGCGCGGCCTGCGGCGTGATCGCCGTCTGCAGCGGGCTGAAGTCGCCGTTCCAGTTCACCGCGCTCAGGTCGATGGCGATGGTGTGGCTGTCGATGATGGTCAGGACCGGCGTGCCGCTGGTGGCGCCGCTGTCGATGACGCGGAAGCCGGCGATGGGCGCGTCCAGCGTGGCGCCGAAGTCGAAGCGCGCGCTGTGGATGCCGGCGTCGACCGGGCCGTTGTTGTAGATGGTCAGGCTGCCGTTGGCCGCGAAGTCGAAGGCCAGCAGGTAGTCGGCGCTGAGGAACTCGGCGCCGGGATTGTTGGGATCGAGGCCGCTGACGTTGCTGCCCGGCTCGGCGTTGAAGCCGTGGTCCAGGCCCAGCATGCCGGCGGCGTCGCCGTTGTAGCTGGCGCTGATGATGGCGTTGTGCAGCGGATCGGCCGCCGCTTGCGCGCCGCCGGCGAGGGCGATGCTGGCGGCGCTCGTGGCGGCCGCCACGGCTTGACGTAAGGTGAGGTGCATTGAAGTCTCCAGATATTGAGTTGGACAACGCCGGTCTGCGCCGGTCGCCGGTCGGCACACCTCGCGTATGCCGTGCCACCGGGAGGAAGGCGTGGGGAACGCCGGGCTCGCGGTTGGTCAAAAATCTGTGTAATGCGGGAAGAGAATGCTTTAACTGGTCGGCCAATTCTACGGTGGCCTGACCAGTTAATCAAGGTGGACTGTCCAATATGGTGGCGTAACTGTCACAATTGAAGGTGCATGAAGGTGGTCGGGCCCAGCGTGCCGTCGGGCATGGCGGCGTAGTCGGGTACGATGCCGGTGACGGCGAAGCCCAGTTTCTCGTACATGGTTTGCGCCGGGAAGCCGGTGCAGGTGTCGAGCACGACCAGCGTGCAGCCGAGCGCGCGGGCCCGATCGAGGGCATGCCGCATCAGCGCCTGCGCGATGCCCTGCCGGCGCGCCGAGGAATGCACCAGCATCTTGGAAATCTCGGCCCGATGGCGGCTGTTGGGCAGGCCGCCCAACACCAGTTGCACCGTGCCGCACAGCGCGCCGTCCTCGTCGAATGCGGCGTACAGCAGGCGTTCGCCGCGCTCGACCTGCGGCGCCAGCGCCGCCCAGAATGCCCGCGCTTCCTCCAGTGGGCAGGGCAGCAGGAAGCCGACGCTGGCGCCGTTCAGCACGCAGTCGCGCAGCACGTGCGCCAGGTCGGTCGCGTGGCGGCGCAGGCCGGCGGCGTCGAGTTGGATTATGGTGGGCATAGGGCGATCAGGTAGCGGGCCGGCGATGGCCCTGGACAATAAAAGGCGGTGGCGCCGAACAGGTGGAAGCGCAGGCAGTCGCCTGCCTCCAGCCGGTGGACCACGCCGTCGAGGGTATATTCCAGCGCGCCGTCGAGCATCCACAGGTGCTGCTCCATGCCGGTCACCGGCGCGCGCTCGTAATCGATGCGGGCGCCGGGGGGCAGCCAGCCTTCCACCAGCTCGACCGCGTAGCCGCGCGCCGGCGGCGACACCATGCGGCGCCTGAAACCGGTGGCGGGATCCTGCCACAAGGCCTGGTCGGCGGTGCGCAGCAGTTCGCCAGGCTGGGCCTCGGCCTCGGCCACCAGGCGCGACATGGGCAGGCCGAACACGGCGCACAGCTTGCCCAGCAGGGCGGCGGTGGGGCTGGTTTCGCCGCGCTCCATGCGCGACAGCGTGGCGCGGCTGATGCCGCTGGCGGCGGCCAACTCATCCAGCGACAGGGCGCGCTCCTCGCGCAGCGCGGCCAGGCGCTGGGCCAGGCGGGATTCGATATCATTTCTCATAAATGGGAATGTATCTCGAATATGAGATCTCTGCAAGTGTGCAATCAGCGACACCTCTGCGCTGCATCAATCGCACCGCCATCGCGGCCAGTATCGTCTGAGAACAACCGATACCAAAGGAGACGACCATGGCAACGACTTCCCATCCCAACATCATCCCCGGCAGCGGCCAGCTGGCGCTGCAGGGCGCGGTCGCGCTGGGTCCGGTGGCGGACGAGCAGACCATCGAGATCACGGTGCGGCTGCGCCACGCGCCCGAGCGCGCGCAGCTGGATCTGCAGGCCGCCGCGGCCGACACCCGGCCGCTCGCGCGCCAGTACCTGAGCCGCGAGCAGTTCGCCCAGGCGCACGGCGCCAGCGACGCCGACATCGCCAAGGTCGAGGAGTTCGCGGCCCAGCGCGGCATGGCGGTCATCAGCAGCAACGCGGCCCAGCGGCGCGTGGTGCTGGCCGGCACCGCCGCCCAGATGTGCAGCGCCTTCGGCGTCCAGCTGGAGGAATATGAATACCCGGACGGCAGCTACCGCGGCCGGGTCGGCGAGCTCAGCGTGCCGGACGAGCTGGCCGGCGTGGTCGAGGGCGTGTTCGGTCTGGACGACCGGCCGGTGGCCACGCCCAAGTTCCAGCGCCTGCAGGCGGACGGCTTCGCCTCGGCGGCGGCGGCCAACATCTCGTTCTCGCCGCCGCAGCTGGCCAGCCTGTACAACTTCCCGCAAGGGCTGGACGGCAGCGGCCAGTGCATCGGCATCATCGAGCTGGGCGGCGGCAGCCGGCCGCGCGACCTCAAGATCTACTTCCACGAACTGGGCCTGAAGCCGCCCTGCGTCAAGACGGTCAGCATCGACCACGCCAAGAACCGTCCCACCACCGCCAACAGCGCCGACGGTGAAGTGATGCTCGACATCGAAGTGGCGGCCTCGGTGGCGCCGGGCGCGACCATCGCGGTGTACTACGCCCCCAACACCGAGCGCGGCTTCCTGGACGCCATCACCGCCGCCGTGCACGACGAGGTCAACCAGCCGTCGGTGATCTCGATCAGCTGGGGCGCGCCCGAATCGGCCTGGACCGGGCAAGCCATGACCGCCTTCGAGCAAGCCTTCACCGACGCCGCCGCGATGGGTGTGACCATCCTGTGCGCGGCCGGCGATAACGGCTCCACCGACGGCGTGAGCGACGGCGCCCAGCACGTGGACTTCCCGGCCTCGGCGCCGCACGCGCTGGCCTGCGGCGGCACCCGCGTGGCGCTGCAGGACGGCGGTCCGGCGGTTGAAACGGTCTGGAACAGCGGCCCCAACAGCGCCACCGGCGGCGGCTACAGCAACTTCTTCAGCCGGCCGGACTATCAGCTGGGCGTGGCGGACGGCCAAGCCAAGCGCGGCGTGCCCGACGTGGCCGCTGACGCCGATCCGGCCAGCGGCTACAAGGTGAGGGTGGATGGCCAGAACCTGGTGTTCGGCGGCACCAGCGCGGTGGCGCCGCTGTGGGCCGGACTGCTGGCGCTGATCAACCAGCGCCTGGGCCATCCGGTCGGCTTCCTCAATCCGCTGCTGTACGGTTCCCTGCAAGGCAAGGGCGTGACCCGGGACGTTACGAACGGCAACAACGGCGCGCAACAGGCGACCGCCGGCTGGGATGCTTGCACCGGTTGGGGCTGCCCTGATGGGGAAAAACTATTGCAGGCGCTAAGTAATTAATTTCGCAAATTGGAATAATTCTTAAGTGCAAGTTTCGCATGGGAAAAAGACATTTTTTAGCCTGTGAGGCCGCCAAAAATGGTGATTGTTGCCAATTCCTTGATAGAATGATGGGGTAGAAGTTTTTATTGTTCGGCCGCTTCACGCGTCGTCAAACAGGAGTCGATTATGATTATGGTGAACAACATTGGTGGTGCCACCCTCAACGCGGCCACGGCTGCGGAGAAGACGCTTGAGCCCAAAAAAGTCGCCTCGCCTGTCGCCGACGCCGACCTGAACGCCTCGGTCGCCGCCTACCTGTCGCTGCCGGGCTTTAACGCCCCGCTGCAAACCGATCCCTCGCACTCGGTCAATGCCGCCGACCGCGCCAGCGCGGTGGTCAAGGCGGTGGCGGAATCGGACGACGATGGCATGAAGCTGGCGTTGAAGCAATTCGACGAAGGCTTGAAGCGCCTGGTGCAGCGTCCCGAGACCCAGTTTTTCCACGCCAAGTTCGGCCTGGACGCCGGCGCGGACGACAACGCCAAGCTGGTGTCGCCGGAACCGCTGCCGGGCGTCGATGAAAACGGCGTCCTGGGCAGCGGCAAGGTCGACCTGGCCGTGGCCGACACCAACAAGGACGGCAAGATCAGTCCCGAGGAACTGCGCCGCTACCTGATGCCGATCACCTACCGCAGCAGCGAGCGTGCGACCGATTCCGTGGTGAACGGCCCATCGGCCTTCTCCCTGACCGAAGCCAACCGCGCCTACGGCGTGGTGGCCACCGCTGAAGCAGCCTGATCCCGCCCCCCCATCCGGAAGCGGGCTTCGCCTTGACGGCGGAGCCCGTTTTTTTTCGTCCAGCAAGTTTCCGAACGCGCACCCCATATAAAAAAGCACACTCAGCACAAAAAAAGTGCGAATATGTCGAGCAAAAGTGCAGTTCAGTTAACCTTTTGGTCGGGCGTCAAGCTCAGGTGGGAGTTTTTTTGTGAGAAATCAAAACTTCATGCAATTCCGGCGGCATGCCATGCGTGCCGGCGTGGCGGCGCTGGTCGCCGCGGGATTGGGCGGCTGCGCGCTCGGTCCCGACTTCAAGACCCCGGCTGTGCCGGCCGCTGCCGGTGACAGCTACACCCCCACGCCGCTGGCGTCCACGACTGTATCGTCGCCCGGCGCGGCCGGCGGCGCCCAGCAGTTCGTGGAGGGGCAGGACATCCCCGCGCAATGGTGGACGGTATTCCGCTCGCCCGCGCTGGACCAGCTGATCCGTGGCGCGCTGGCGCAAAACCCGAACATGGCGGCGGCCGAAGCATCGCTGCGCCAGGCGCAGGAAAGCTATAACGCCCAGGCCGGCAGCCTGGTCTATCCCTCGGTCAACGGCCAGCTCGGCGTGGCCCGCCAGAAAGTCTCGGACGCCAGCGGCGGCAGGGGCGGCGTCTTCAACCTGTACAACGCCTCGGTCAACGTGGCCTACACGCCGGACGTGTTCGGCTCCACGCGGCGCACGCTGGAAGGCGCGCAGGCGCAGGTGGACTACCAGCGCTTCCAGGTCGAGGCCACCTATCTGACGCTGAGCGCCAACGTGGTCACCACCGCCATCCGCGAAGCCTCGCTGCGCGCGCAACTGAAGGCCACCCGCGAAGTGCTGGACGCGCTCAACCAGCAGCTGGGCGTGATCGACAAACAATTCCAGCTGGGCGCCGTGCCGCGCAACACCCTGCTCAGCCAGCGCAACCAGGCCGCGCAAATCGCCGCCACCTTGCCGCCGCTGGAAAAGGCGCTGGCGCAAAGCCGGCATCAATTGTCCGTGCTGGCCGGCAAGCTGCCGAGCGAGGCCGGCATGCCCGAGTTCGCGCTGGAATCGCTGACCCTGCCGGATGCGCTGCCGGTGTCGCTGCCGTCGGCGTTGGTGCGCCAGCGGCCCGACATCCGCGCCAGCGAGGAGCAGCTGCACGCGGCCAGCGCGGCGATCGGCGTGGCGACCGCGGCGCAGTATCCGCAGTTCACGCTGAGCGGCAGCTACGGCTCCTCGGCCCAGACCTTCAGCAAGCTGTTCGACGCCGAGACCACGGCCTGGAACCTGGCCGCCGGCCTGACCGCGCCCATCTTCAACGGCGGCGCGCTGAGCGCGAAGAAGCGCGCGGCCGAGGCGGCCTACGACGTGGCCGCGGCCCAGTACCGCGCCACCGTGCTGAACGCCTTCCAGAACGTGGCCGACAGCCTGCGCGCGCTGGACTCCGACGCCGCCGCGCTGAAGGCGCAGGCCGAGGCCGAATCGCTGGCGGCCGAATCGCTGGCGCTGGCCACCCAGCAGTACAAGCTGGGCGGCATCAGCTACCTGGCGCTGCTGGACGCGCAGCGCAGCTACCAGCAGGCCCATGTGGCGCTGGTGCAGGCGCAGGCGGCCCGCTACGCCGACACGGCCGCGCTGTTCCAGGCGCTGGGCGGAGGCTGGTGGAACCGCGCAGGCGGCGTACCGGCCGCCACGGCGGTCTCGGCGGCCGCGCCGTATGGCAGCGCCAAGTAAGCACATCAAACAACATTAAAAAGCAGGAGAACGATACATGACCAAGCGTATGTTCATCATGATAGGCGCCGTCCTTGTCCTGATCGCCGTGCTGGCGTTCGGCAAATTTTTGCAGATCAAGAAGCTGATCGCCAGCTCGCCCAAGCCCGGCGCGCAGACCGTCACGGCGATCAAGGCCGAGGTGTCGGAATGGCAGCCGCAACTCACGTCGGTCGGCACGCTGGTGCCGGTGCGCGGCGTCGACGTCACTTCCGAGATCGCCGGCCTGGTGCGCCAGGTGCACTTCAAGTCCGGCGACGAGGTCAAGGCCGGCCAGGTGCTGTTCGAGATGAACGCCGACGCCGATATCGCCCAGCTGCGCGCGCTGCAGGCCGCCGCCGACCTGTCGGCCACCACGCTCAAGCGAGACAAGCTGCAGTTCGCCGCCCAGGCCATCAGCCAGGCCCAGCTCGACAACGACGAGGCCGACCTCAAGAGCCGCAAGGCGCTGGCCGCGCAGCAGCAGGCCGTGGTCGACAAGAAGACCATCCGCGCGCCGTTCGCGGGCAAGCTGGGCATCACCGCCGTCAATCCGGGCCAGTACCTCAATCCGGGCGACAAGCTGGTCACACTGCAAACCATCGATACTGTTTATGTCGATTTCTTCGTGCCGCAGAAACAGCTGGCCGGCCTGTCCATCGGCCAGAAGCTCAACCTGAGCGCCGACGCCTATCCGGGCGTGGCCTTCCCCGGCAAGGTCACCTCGATCAGCCCGAAGGTTGATGCCGCCACCCGCAACGTGCAGGTCGAGGCCACCGTGCCCAACGCCAAGCGCCAGCTGCTGCCGGGCATGTTCGCCAACGTCAGCCTGGACCAGGGCGACAAGAAGAAATACCTGACCCTGCCGCAGACCGCCATCACCTACAACCCGTACGGCTCGACCGTGTTCGTGCTGGCGCCGCCGCCGGCCAACGCCAAGGACACGCTCAAGGATGACAAGGGCAACGCCCACCTGGTGGCGCAGCAGGTGTTCGTCACCACCGGCCCGACGCGCGGCGACCAGGTCGCCATCCTCACCGGCCTGAAGGAAGGCCAGACCGTGGTCACCAGCGGCCAGCTGAAACTCAAGAACGGCACGCCGGCCGTGATCGACAACAAGGTCCAGCCGGCCAACAACCCGAATCCGACGCCGCAGGAACACTAAGGGAAGGGGCGCCATGAATTTCACCGATATCTTCATCAAGCGGCCGGTGCTGGCCAGCGTGGTCAGCCTGCTGATCGTCGTGCTGGGCCTGCGCTCGCTGTTCAGCCTGCCGATCAACCAGTATCCGAAGACGCAGAACGCGGTGGTGACCATCTCCACCACCTACTACGGCGCCGACGCCGCCACCGTTGCCGGCTTCATCACGCAGCCGCTGGAATCGGCCATCGCGCAGGCGCAGGGCATCGACTACCTGTCCTCGTCGTCCAACAGCGGCGTGTCGGTGATCACCGCCACCTTGCGGCTGAACTACGATTCCAACCGCGCGCTGACCGAGATCACCACCCAGGTCAACTCGGTGCGTAACCAGCTGCCGCAGCAGGCGCAGCAGCCGGTGCTGACGGTGCAGACCGGCCAGACCACCGACGCCATGTACATGGGCTTCTACAGCGACACGCTGCCGACCAACAACGTGACCGACTTCCTGGCGCGCGTGGTCAAGCCCAAGCTGGATTCGATCCAGGGCGTGCAGACCGCCGAGCTGCTGGGCGCGCGCCAGTTCGCGCTGCGCGCCTGGCTGGACGCCGGCAAGATGGCGGCGCACGGCGTCACCGCGACCGACGTCAGCACGGCGCTGGCGCAGAACAACTATCTGACCGGGCTGGGCGCCTCCAAGGGCCAGATGGTGACCGTGCCGCTGACCGCCGGCACCGACCTGCACACGGTGGACGAGTTCAAGGCGCTGGCCGTCAAGCAGGTGGGCGGCGCCATCGTCCACCTGGAGGACATCGCCACCGTCACGCTGGGCTCGGAGAACTATGACTTCAACGTCGCCTTCAGCGGCGTGCGCTCGGTGTTCATCGGCATCAAGGTGGCGCCGGAGGCCAACATCCTGGACGTGGCCAAGCGCGTGCGCGAAGCCTTCCCGCCGATCAAGGAGCAGCTGCCGAACGGCCTGACCGGCGAGATCGTCTACGACTCGACCGAGTTCATCAACACCTCCATCGACGAGGTGGTCAAGACCCTGATCGAAGCGCTGATCATCGTCACGATCGTCATCTACCTGTTCCTGGGCAGCTTCCGCGCGGTGATCGTGCCGGTGATCGCCATGCCGCTGTCGCTGGTGGGCACCTTCTTCGTGATGCTGATGCTGGGCTACTCGATCAACTTGCTGACGCTGCTGGCCATCGTGCTGGCCATCGGCCTGGTGGTGGACGACGCCATCATCGTGGTGGAGAACGTCGACCGCCACATGAAGGAGGGCATCAAGCCGTTCGACGCCGCCATCATCGCCGCGCGCGAGCTGGGCAGTCCGATCCTGGCGATGACGGTGGTGCTGATCGCCGTGTACGTGCCGATCGGCTTCCAGGGCGGCCTGACCGGCGCGCTGTTCACCGAGTTCGCCTTCACGCTGGCCGGCGCGGTGGCGGTGTCGGGCATCGTCGCGCTGACCTTGTCGCCGATGATGTGCGGCCACTTCTTCGACGCCAAGCAGGACGAGGGCCGCTTCGTCAAGGCCATCGACAAGGTGTTCGAGAAGGTCCACAACGGCTACCTGCGCTTGCTGCACAGCCTGCTCAACACCTGGCCGGTGCTGATCGTCATGGGCGTGATCCTCAGCCTGCTGCTGGGGCTGATGTTCAAGATGTCGCAGTCCGAGCTGGCGCCGGAGGAGGACCAGGGCATCGTGCTGTCGCAGGTGGTCGGCGCGCCGACCGCCACCTCGGACCAGATGCAGGCCTACGCCAAGCAGATCTTCGACATCGCCCACTCGCTGCCCGAGTACGAGCAGATGTTCCAGATCACCGGCGTGCCGACCACCAACGCCGGCATCGGCGGCGTGCTGTTCAAGTCGTGGGACAAGCGTTCGCGCTCGGCGCACGAGATCCAGCAGGAGCTGCAGCAGAAGTGGAACAACGTGGCGGGCGGGCGCGTGGCGGCGTTCCAGTTCCCGGCGCTGCCGGGCAGCTCGGGCTTGCCGGTGCAGTTCGTCATCACCACCACCGAGCCGTTCGAGAACCTCAACACGGTGGCGCAGGCGGTGCTGGACAAGGCGCGCAAGGACAATAAATTCTACTTCGCCGACGTCGACCTGAAGATCGATTCGCCGCAGGCGCGCGTCGAGGTCGACCGCGACAAGCTGGCCACACTGGGCCTGACGCAGCAGGACTTCGGCAACGCCATGGGCGCGGCGCTGGGCGGCGGCTACGTCAACTACTTCTCGATCTCGGGCCGCTCGTACAAGGTGATCCCGCAGGTGCAGCAGGTCGACCGCCTGAACCCGGCCGACGTGCTGGACTTCTACATCAAGACCCCGAGCGGCGCCATGATCCCGGCCAGCACCGTGGCCAGCATCAAGTACAGCGTGCAGCCGGAATCGGTGACCCGCTTCCAGCAGCTGAACTCGGCCACCATCTCCGGCGTGACCGGCGCCTCGCAGGGCGAGATCCTGGAATACCTGCGCAACACCGTCAAGGAAGTGGCGCCGACCGGCTACACGGTCGACTACTCGGGCGGCTCGCGCCAGTACATGAGCGAGTCGGGCGGCTTCGTGGTGACGATGGCGTTCGCCGTCATCATCGTGTTCCTGGCGCTGGCGGCGCAGTTCGAGAGCTTCCGCGATCCGATCGTGATCCTGTTCTCGGTGCCGATGGCGCTGTTCGGTGCGATGACCTTCATCTTCCTCGGCTTCGCCTCGATCAACATCTACACCCAGGTCGGACTGGTGACGCTGATGGGGCTGATCTCCAAGCACGGCATCCTGATCGTCGAGGTGGCCAACCACCTGCGCATGGCCGGCAAGAGCAAGCGCGAGGCCATCGAGGAGGCGGCCGCCACCCGCCTGCGCCCCATCCTGATGACCACGGCCGCGATGGTGTTCGGCGTGGTGCCGCTGGTGGTCGCCTCCGGCGCCGGCGCGGCAGGGCGCCACGCGATGGGCCTGGTGATCTTCACCGGCCTGTCGATCGGCACGCTGTTCACGCTGTTCGTGGTGCCGGCCATGTATATGTTCCTGTCCGGCCAGCACAAGGCCGATCCGCAGGCCGAGCCGCATGCCGATCCGCATGTCGATCCGCATAACGCCGGCCACGGCGGCGCAGCACCGGCCCCCGCCGGCCAGCCGACCTGAAGCCGCGGGAGGTGTCCGGCATGAACCAGGGCGCGGGCCGCCGCTTCGGCTGGCTGCGCGGCCAGCGCAAGCGCAGCATCGAGGAAGTGATCCTGATGCTGCTGTGCGCGCTGTCCATCCCCAGCATCCTGCCGTTCGGCGTGTACCGCCTGGTGCAGCGCCAATGGATGTCGGCGGCGGTCGACATGGCGCTGGTGCTGGCCATGTTGGCGGTGATCGTGCACGTGTGGCGCACCGGCCGCCACCGCGTCGCCGGCTTTTGCGTCACGCTGTTCTACTCGGCCGGCCTGCTGGCCACCGTGTACCTGCGCGGCACATCGCTGATCTACTGGGTCTATCCGACCATGATCGCCTGCTACTTCGTGTTGCGGCCGCGGGTGGCGGTGGCGATCAACAGCGTCACGCTGGTGGCGCTGGTGGCCATCCTGGTGTCGCAGATGGCGGTGCTGAACCTGCTGACCATCGTCGTCACCATCGGCCTGGTCAACCTGTTCGCCTACATCTTCGCCTACCGCACGGGCGAGCAGAACAAGGCGCTGCACACCGAGGTCGAGCTGGACTTCCTGACCGGCATCGGCAACCGCCGCGCGCTGGACCGCAGGCTGGCCGAGCACGCCGACGAGCGCCGTCCGCACCTGCCGGCCTGCCTGCTGTTGCTGGACCTGGATCATTTCAAGCAGGTCAACGACACCCACGGCCACGCGGCCGGCGACCAGGCGCTGCGGCGGCTTGCCGAGGTGATGCGCCTGCACACGCGTTCGAGCGACCGCCTGTTCCGCTACGGCGGCGAGGAGTTCGCGGTGATCGCCAACGGCGCCGAGCTGGACGCGGCCAGCCGGCTGGCCGAGAACCTGCGGGCCGCCGTGGCCGGCGCCACCTTGATCGACGGCCATGCGCTGACGGTGTCGATCGGCGTGGCCTTCATGGACAAGCGCGGCACGCCGGCCGGCTGGCTCAAGCAGGCTGACACCATGCTGTACGCGGCCAAGCAGGGCGGCCGCGACACCGTCCGCGTGGCGGCGGTCGAGCCGCCGTCAGACTATGCCCATCGCGCGTAGCAGCGGCAGCCGGCGTTCGCGGAAGTCGGTGGCCTGGGTGCTCAGTTCGCTCAGGTTCTGTTCGTCGCCGACCAGCATGACGCCTTCCTTGGCGATGGTCTGCTGCGACGCCTTGAGCACCTGCCACGCGTGATGCGCCCATTCCGACGGCTGCTGCTTGCCCTGCAGGATGGCGCTGACGAACAGCTGCTGGAAGCGGCCGACCGGGATGCCGGAGCCGGTCACCGGGCTGGCCAGCGTGGACACCTCGCCGCCACAGCGCGCCTGCCGTAGCAGGCGCCGGTTCAGGCGGTCGGTTTGCGGACGACGCGCGTTGGCGACGGCCGGGTCCTGGGCGCTGGCCAGCATGCCCTTGTGCGCCAGCAGCAGGCAGGCCTCGTGCAGCTGGCCAAGCGTGATCCCCTCGCTGTGCAGCGACGCCTCGATGTCGCCGAGGGTCCGCACCACGTGATCGCTCAACAGCTTGACGATGGGTGCGTAGATGGCCTCGGTCAGCGTGCCTTCGCCCAGCGCGCCCTTGATGGTGAGGGTGACCGATTCTGGCGCCTCGCACAGCACCACGCGCTGGGCGCGCACCTGTTCGGCGCACTCGACCGGCCGCAGCCGGCGCTTGCCCTTGACCCAGTAGTCGCGGCGGAACTGCTGGCAAATCATGAAATCGTAGACGCTTTCGCGGAACGTCGGGTCGCCCAGTTCCTTGAGCAGCGCCTGCTGCTCCGGCGTCAGGTTGAGCGCCGGGACCAGGTCGGTGAAGGTGGCCGGGCAGGCGAAGTCCAGCTTGGCCGCGGACAGCCGCTGCGCCATGTCGGCAAACGACATCGGCAGCCAGTCGCGGTTGAAGTACTCGTGGGCCAGGTAGTGGCGGTCGAGGGTTTCCAGCGACTTCAGGCGCTCCACGACCTGCGGATTGGCGCGCGCAAACAAGGGGTTGGTGGCCATCAGCCGGTTGGCGAAGGCGAGGGCGCCATCGACCTTGGCCAGCACGCCGGCGCCCGGTGGCGTCAGCGTGGCGGCATGCCGCGTCATCAGGTCGCGCACGGGGACCATGGCGGCAAAGCCGGGCTGGGTGTTGTAGCTGATGTACAGCATGCCGCCGGCCCTGAGCTTGCGCCGCACGAAGTCGACGATGACGGCGCGGTTCTCGTCCGAGATCCAGCTCCAGATGCCGTGTACGCCGATGAAGTCGAAGTCCGGCAGGTCGGCGCGGCTGCAGAATTCGGCGAAGGACTGGTCGAACAGGCGAGGGCCTCCGTCAATGCCGGCGGCCAGTTCCTGCGCGTAGCCGGCCTGCGCCGGATTGAAGTCGGTGCCGTACCACTGGACGTCCGAGGCGGCGCCGTGGACGTTGATGCTGAGTCCCTGGCCGAAGCCCAGTTCGCACGCGGTGGCGACTTGCGGTGGCGCCAGGCCCTCCTTCAGCAGCGCCAGATTGGCCCGCAGCGGATTGAGCGCATCATAGTAGCCGTAGGTATAGCCGATGTCCGCGACGTAGCCGCTGGTCCAGTCCGTCATAATCCATCCTTCGCTATGAATATGGTCTGCCGATTTTAATGCTTTTTTGTTATGATGAGCAGGTTTAGAGCCTTATCGTGTGCGGGATTGGAGCCGGAATGAAGGGAATCGTTGTTGCTGGCTGCATGATGGTCATGCCGCTGGCCGCCTGGTCGCTGCCGGAGGCGCCGGACAGCGCGCCCAGGCCGGTGGTGAAGCCGGCCGAGCCGGTCGCGGGCGACTTGAGTCAGCCGCCGGCGCTGTCCGACGAATTGATACGCAAGGCCGTGCGCGACACCATCGCGGAGGACCCGCATCCGGTCGATCCGGCCAAGGCCACAGCCGGGGTCTACGGCACGACCACGCCCAGCGTGCACGACAGGATGAGCGCCGCCTTCGAGCAGGCCAAGGTGCCCGACTGCCTGCATGAGGACGCGCTCAAGCTGCAGCCGGCCCACATCGGGCCGGTCGCGGTGGTGGGGCCGTACTCGCTGCCATGGGTGATCGCGGCGGTAATACAGGGTAAATGCCGCTGAGCCGTCAGAACGGGCTCACGCCGATCAGCATCCGGTGCAGCCAGTGGGCGAACAGCACCGACACCGCGAACCCCGCCACCACCGTGACCGCCGTCGCCACGCCCTTGCCGGGCGGGTAGACGGTGCCGGCGGCGGCGTCGCGCTTGCGGGCAGAGCGGAACAGCAGCACCGACCACACCAGGAAGCTGCCGAACAGGATGATGTCGTGCAGCGTGCCGTTGGCCAGCAGGTGGGCCAGCGCCCAGACCTTGACGGCCAGCGTCATTGGATGATGCAGGCGCGCCTTGATGCCGTTGCGCGGCACGTAGGCGGCCACCAGCAGGATGAAGGACAGCACCATCAGCGGCGCCGCGATGTGCCGCATGAACACCGGCGGCGACCACACCACCACCGGCTGCTGGCGCGCCAGCCCATAACCCCACACCAGCAGCCCGAAGCCGGCCAGCGACACCAGCGAATACAGTCCCTTCCAGCCGTTCTCGCCCAGGCGCGCGCGCATGGCGGTGCGCCAGTCGTCGGCGAAGATGCGGACCGAATGCAATCCGAGGAATATCAGCAGGCCCAATATCATTAGCGTCATCGTCGCATCCTTGGTGTTGGTTGAACTGCGCAGACGATACACCGGCCGGCGGCAGCACGCAACGTCAACGCAGGCGGCCGGCCAAGTGGAGCGCGTCGTCAATGCCGGTCAGCCGCAGTGCGCGCCAGCCGTCGGAGTCGGCCTGCTGCGCCAACTGCACCGACAGCGCACCACTGGGCAGCGCGACCGGACGCAGGAAGCGCACATCGAGCTGCGTGTAGCTGCCCGGCGCCAGCGTCTCGACGCTGCGCGCCAGGCTGCCGAAGCCGTGTAGCACCAGGCCGCCGAACAGCGACCGGCGCGCCAGCGGCCCGCACCAGTGGATGGGATTGAAGTCGCCGGTCAGCAGCGCGAAGCGCAGGCCGTCGCCGGCTTCAGCGCGCCACGTGCCCGCTGTCCGCCACTCGGGATCGGGCGGCCGCGCCGCAGGCGCGCCGGCGCCACGCGCACCGGGCAGGCGCACGCGCAAGTGCAGCCGCGTCTCCACCAGACATGCCTGCAACGCCGTTCCGGTGACGACGGCGATCACGATCCTGGCCCAGCCATCCGCATGCGTAATCTGCTCGACCGACGCGCGCAGCACCAGCGGCGTGGCGCGCGGCAGCGGCCCGTGCACCGTCATCGACACGCCCTGGTTGATGATGCCGGTGAGGCGGTAGGGCAGTTGCATCAGCAGCGCGCTCACCAGCGGCAGGCTCCATTGCGAGACCATGTGCGGCGGCAGCTCGCCGTCATAACGGCCCGCCGCGCCGCACCAGCGGATGTAATGGCCGACCAGCTGCTCCGGCGGAGCATCGATGCGGCGCTCGATGGGCGCTATGGCATGCCGCTGCGTGCCAGGCGGCGGCGCGTCATGCGCTGGCGTGCCATGCGCCGATGCGCCAAGCGCCCGCGTGCCAGGCGGCGACGCGCCCGGCGCCGGCGTGCCGTGCGCTGACGCGCCGGGAGGCTGCATACGGTCGGCCACCTCTTGGCGCGGTGGCAGCAGCACCCGGCCGGCAGCCTGCAGCAGCATGGCAGCGCTGGCCCGCAGCATCGGCCCCTGGTGGCGCAGCAGGCTGTAAGGGACCACGCAGTCCGCCGTCATTCCAGCGCCTTGATCACGGCCGCCACCAGCGCCTGCGGTTGATAGTGCAGGCGGTCCGGCGTCAATCCCAGCCGCACCACCACCAGATCCTTCGATGGCACGACGGTGATGGTCTGCCCGTCATGGCCTTCCAGCCAGTAGGTATCGGCGGGCAGCTTGAATGGCGGGTCCGGGTCCTGCCCATCCGGCGTGGTGCCGGACGGCCCCCAGCGCCAAACCTGGCCTTGTCCATACTGTCCGCCGGAAGCCGGCGCCACCAGCTGCATGCCAGCCACAAAGCCTTCCGGCAGCAGGCGCTTGCCCTGCCAGACGCCGTCCTGCAGCAGGAACTGGCCGAAGCGCGCCCAGTCCTGCGTGGTCGCATACATATAGCTGGAGCCAACCAGATTACCGCGCGCGTCGGCCTCCATCACGGCGCTGCTCATGCCCAGCGGCTCGAACAGGCGCTCATGCGGCAGCGCCAGCACGGCCGCCGACGTCGGCGCCTGCTTGCCGCCGGCCGCCGCCGCGCGCTGCACGATCCGCGACAGCAGCAGCGTGGTGCCGCTGGAGTAGTTCCACGCGCTGCCCGGCGGTTGCGCCAGCGGCCTGGCGGCGCTGTAGGCCGCCATGTCCGGCTCCAGGTACAGCATGCGCGTCACGTCCGAGACATCGCCATAGCCCTCGTTGAATTGCAGGCCGCTGCTCATCGCCATCAGCTGCGCCAGCGTGATGGCGGCGCGCGGATCGGCGGCGTCGGGCCAGAAGCCGCTCTGCTGCGGCGCGAGCTTGCCGTCGGCGATCTGAATGCCGACCAGCGCGGCGGTGACGGTCTTGGTCATCGACCACCCCAGCAACGGAGTGCCTGCATTGAAGCTATCGCCATAGCGCTGCGCCACCAGCCGGCCGTGATGGATCACAGCCACCCCGCGCAAGCCGGGACCGGCCAGCGCATCCTGGTCCAGCAAGGCCTGCACCGCCGGCATGGTCAGCGGCAGAGAGCCTGTCGGCCAAGGCACGGTGGCCGACGGCGCCCAGATCTTAAAGGGAGAGAACGTGTATTGTGCGGCCTTCTCGATATCACCATCCGGCACCACGGCGCAACCGGTGCCGGGCCGGTACACGGCCAAGCCATTGCCGACAAAGCCCAGCAGGTCGGCGCGCACCACCTTGCGCTCACTGTCGACGCGCACCTTCAACAGCTTGAGTATGGGATGGCCGGGCGCCTGCACATCGTCGGCCAGTACGGCCTGCGCATCGCGGCCCGCGATGAACACATTGGAACACACCATCTTGGCGCCGTAGTTCGCGCCGACGCGCAGCAGCTCCGGCGGATGCAGCACCAGCGCAAGCACGCCGCCGGCCAGCGCCACGGCTGCCACGGCGGCGAGCTTCAACCACTTGGCCATCTACAGGCTGGCCCGGAATTCCACCGCGATCGTGCGCGGCGGCGTCAGGTAGGCATAGGGCGCGCCGTATTGTTCCGTTTGTCCACCCAGGCTGGTGATGTAGCGCTGGTCGAACACATTGTTGACCAACAGCGCCACGCCATAGCGGGAGCTCGGGCTGTCCCAACCCAGGCGCAGATCGTATTTGCTGATGGCGCCGCCGGTCTTCAGCTGCGCGGTGCTCAGGCACTGAAGCCTGGCGGTGTCGTTGTTGCAGCGCTGCGCGGTCGAATGCGTGCCCTGGAAATTCAGGCTGCTTCGGCCACCCATCGTTTCCCAGTTGACGTTCACGCCCGCCATCGCCGTCATGCGCGGCGTGCCCACCGGCTGGCCGCCCAGGTCCAGCGTGACATGGCCGGCGGCGTCGAGGCGCTGGTAGCGCGTGTAGGTCTGGTCGATATACTCCATGCCGCCGAACACCGTCACGCGCGGCGTGATGCGCATGCGGCCATCGAGGTCCAGGCCATGCGCCTTCTGGTCGCTGGACACCACGTTATAGGTCGGCACCGTGCCCACGCTGTACAGCTGGATGTCCTGCAGGTTCTTGAACTTGTAGGCGAACAGCGAGGCGTTGACCGTGGCGCGCCACTCGGGCAGGGCGAGCTTCATGCCGGCCTCGAAGTTGGTCATCTTCTCGGGCGCGAAGCTCGGGTCCTGCCCGGCGGCGGCCGGCGCGGCGGGATTGGGCGGCGTGAAGATATTGAAGCCGCCGGCCTGGTAGCCGCGCGACAGGGACGTGAACAACAGCGTGTCCTTGTTCAGCTTATGGTCCACCACCAGGCGCGGACTCCAGTCGGTCCAATCCTTCTCGCGGGTGACCGGCGTTCCCGCCAGCTGCGCCGCCGTGCTGAAGATCACGTTGGAAGGGAAGGCCGACGCGTCCAGCCCGGCCAGCGGCCCGAAGCTGTTGAGGAAGGTATCCAGCTTCGGCGACACGCGGCCCGGCACGTACCACGTCATGCGCTTCTTGTCCTGCGTGTAGCGCAGGCCGGCGGTGACGTTGGTGGACGGCGTCACGTGCCAGATGGTGTCGCCGTAGAGCGAAGCCGATTTGGTCCGGACGTCGCTGTAGTGCGTCTCGTCCCAGCTGAACACCGTGTCCGCGCCGATGCCCGGCAGGCCCGCCGCGCCCAGGCCGCCGAACAGCATGGCGAAATTCGGCTGACCGCCGGCGAACTGGCTCAGGGTATCGAGCGTGCCGGTGGTGACGAAGGCGCCGGCGTCCTGGTGCTCGTTGTTGTGGTAGAAGCTCAGGCCCGCGATCCAGTCCAGCTTATCGTTTTTACCCGACAGCTTGAACTCCTGCTGGAAGCTGTGGGCGCGCTTGGCGTCCAGCGTGGTCAGGTACAGGTCGGGCCGCGCGCCGCCGTCGTTGTCGGTGATGTTGTGGGTGCTGAAGCGGCGATAGGCGGTGGTGGACGTGAAGTTCATGCCGGCCAGCGGCGTTTCGAAGCGCAGCGTGGCGCCGTCGAACATTCGTCCCTCGCTGCCCTGGTCGTCGTTCTGCAGCGGCGCGTTGAAGGGATTGACGAAGTTGGCGGTGTAGGCCGCGTCATAGACGCCGGTGTAGCCGCCCAGCGGCAGCCTGGGGTCCTTGATGACGCCGAACGCCGGACGGCCATACTGCTCCATGTTCTCGTGCTCCCACGCGAACACCAGCTTGGCCGCGTCGAAGTCCTTGCGCAGCGTCAGGCGCGTGGCCCAGTCCTTGTCGCCGCCGGATTTCTTGCCGGTGGCGGTGTTGTCGATCCAGCCCTCGCTGCCCGAACGCACCGCCACCAGCCGCGCGGCGAAGGTGTCGGTGATCGGGATGTTCAGCATCGCGTCGGCGTTGGCGCGGCCATATTTACCCAGCTTGACGTGGCCCGAAGCGTCAAGCTCCTTGCCCGGTTCATTGGTGGTGATGGCGATGGCGCCGGCCGCGCTGTTACGGCCGAACAGCGTGCCTTGCGGGCCCTTGATCACTTCGATGCGCTGGACGTCGATGAAGTTCATCAGCGCGCCGCCCGTCTTGCCGGTGTAGACGCCGTCGACATAGATCCCCACCGGCGAATCGGTGGCGATGCCGAAGTCGCCCGTCTGCACGCCGCGTATGCCGAAGCCGGGCTGCGTCGGCTCGGACGCGTCGACCACCAGGCCCGGAACGTAGCCATTCAGGTCGCCCAGGTCCTTGGCGCCGATGGCGTCGAGATCCTTGTTGGTCAATACCTGGATGGTCATCGGCACGTCCTGCACGAACTGCTTGCGGGACTGCGCGGTGACCACGACCGACGGGATCTCGTCGACGGCCCACGCGGGCGGGATGAAGAAGGCTGCGGCGAGGCTGGCGGAAATTACGGTGCGGGCAGGGATGCTCAAATCGTCCTCCATTGGAAAACAGCGGCCACCTGGGCGGTGCAGACGATTATGCCTACATCCATGCTATATACACAAGAATTAACGGCAACGTTGAGGCTTGTGAAACACAAACCGGTCGGATTCACATCGATAGTTAATCCAATAGTTAATCCAGTTGCAGCCTGGGCTTCCTGAACGGCAGGGTGAGGGCGCCGGCGATCACGCCGAGCAGGTGCGCCTGCCATGCGACCACCACGTCCAGCGGCAGGTTGGACCAGCCGTGGACCGCGCCGGCCGCTTCGGCGGCGATCTTGGCGACCAGCGTGGCGGCCATCAGCAACAGGGCCGCGCGCATGGAGCGTGTGGCGCGCGGCCACAGCGCGCCGCCGGCCATCACCACCAGCATGGCCGCGATGGCGGACGCGCCGCGGTAGTACAGGCAGTGCGGCGCGATCAGCAGCATGCCCAGCGAGATGAAGGGCGCGCCCAGTCCCACCGCCAGCATCAGGCGGCGCATGCCGTCGGCCGGCGAGGCGCTCAGCTGCACCACGATCACGGCGGCGGCCAGCACCACGGCAAAGTCGATCAGCGCATGCTGCGGCGAGTAGTGGACCAGATGGCCGGTCCACAGCCGCCAGATCTCGCCGGCGAGCAGCGCATGGCGGTCGAACTCCAGCAGCTCAACCACGGCGGCGCAACCGCCATGCCAACCCGGCCAGCAGCGCCACCAACGCCAGGCTGGCCCAATCCATCGCGCCGCCGCCCTTGTAGCCTTGCTTGTTTTCGACCTGGTAGTTGGCGTCGTGCTTGATCCGTTCGCGGAAGTTGTCCAGCTCCGCCTGCAGGTTGGGGATCAGCTGGTCGACGGCGGCGTTGTAGCCCTCGGTCTGCGCGGCGCGCGATTTTTCGCTGAAGCCCGCCATGCTGGCGCTGCCCTTGACCTGGCTGGTGCCGGGCGCGCGGAACAGCAGCTTGTGGCTCTGCACATCGAACACCGACGCGTCGAGCATGGTC
The DNA here is from genome assembly GCF_040362985.1 of Duganella caerulea. Classification (NCBI taxonomy): domain Bacteria; kingdom Pseudomonadati; phylum Pseudomonadota; class Betaproteobacteria; order Burkholderiales; family Oxalobacteraceae; genus Duganella; species Duganella caerulea. The sequence continues at coordinate 920,397 of NZ_BPWJ01000002.1, forward strand.
TGCACGTCGTACTGGTCGCCGTGCACCACGTAGGCACCGATGATGGTCCAGTACAGCATCGACAGCGCATTGGAATCGTTGAACTGCACCTGGTCGTAGGACAGCAGCGCCACCACTTCGACGTCGAACATGCGCGCCACCTGTTCCAGGTTGGTGAAGCCGCCCCTGGCGCGCATGTACTGGGTCGGGATGATTTCGATCTTGCCGATGTACGGGCGTTTGGCGAAGGAGTCGCGCACGCGCTCCAGCAATTTCATGCGGGCCGTTTCCGGCAGGCCGTTGCCCCAGCCGGCGCCCGGCACGAAGGCGATGCCGACCCGCACCGGCGGCCGCAGTCGCGTGACGGTGGGCGTCATGGCCGGCGCATCCTTGGCGTCGGGGTAGAGATAGTCGACCATGCTGCCGGTCTGCTTGACGCTGCGGCCACTGGTCATGAAGGCGCAGCTGGACAGCAAGGCGGCGGCCAACGCGATGAGCAGGATATTCAGGATACGCATGGGGATTCTCCGGTGATCGCGGATTATGCGTTCCCGAATCTCCGGGCTGAAAGCGCCGCCGCGCGAGTACCGCCTGATGCTACGGGCGGTATCGCCGCATTACACCCCGGTCTTATTTCGCGCGCAGCTTCACCGCCGGGAAGTCGACCGGCACCTTGAACGCGACGTTCACGTAGTTGGTGAACAGGTTCAGCGCGACGTGGGCCATGATCTCGACGATGGCCTCGTCGTTGAAGCCAACCGCGCGCAGCGCTTCCACATCCTCGTCGCCGATCTGCGCGCGGTTGCTGACGACCGCGATGGCGAAGCGCAGCGCGGCGGCGGTCTTCGGATCGCTGGAGTGGCCGGCTTGGGCCTCGCTCATCTCCTCGGCGCTGGCGCCGGCCTTGCGTCCCAGGACGGAGTGCGCGGCCAGGCAGTATTCGCATGCATTGCGGTCGGCGATGGCGACGGCGATCTGTTCGCCCAGCTTGGCGTCAATTACGCCGCCGCCCAGCGCGCCGAACGCGCCCCACATGCTTTTCAACGCGGCGGTGGAATTGGCGACGGCCTTGAACATGTTCGGCGTGGCGCCGAACGCGCCCTGGATTTGCGCCAGCAGTTGTTGGCGTTCGCCGGTGGTGTCGGCAGGGGAGACGAGGGAGATGCGGTTCATGGTATTTCCTTTCAAGGTTAAAAAAGCACTGCGGTAAAAAACAAATAGGAGTCCTAACTATTGTGGCCAAAAAAAATCTCAGGCGAATACCTTCCAGTTGCGCTGGCGCGTGGCGGGATCGGCCGGCACCTGTTCCGGGCAGTCCATGCGCAACAGCGCCACCGACAGCGGCGCGTTCACCAGTCCACAGTGATGCGGCGCCGGCTTGCCGGGATGGCGGTTCGCTTCGAAATACTGGCACGACAGGCAGGCGCGCATCTCGGGGAAGCGTTCGGTCTTTTGCAGCTGGGCGATCAGCTTGAACAGGCCAGCCAGCAATTCGGTCTGCTGGGCCGAGGGTAGGGCGGCCGCCGCGTTTTCCGCGAAGCTCAGCGCGTCGCCGATGCGGGCCGCCGTGGCGGCGCCTTCGTCGGTCAGGAACAGTGCGGTGGCGCGGCCGTCATCCTCCGCCCTGGCCTTGTACAGCAATCCCTTGGACACCAGCGCAGACACCGAATCGCTGGCGCTGGCCGCGCTGATCGACAGCTGCGACGCCAGCCAGGACAGGCGCACACCCTGCTTGCGGCCTTGCAGCAGCTGCAGGATCTCGGCCTGCGCCGGATTCAGGTTTTCGGCCGTGGCGAACTCCCACATACCGGAGCGCATCACACTGGCGATGCGTCCGATAGCGGTGATGATGCGCGCTGAAACGTCAGGCGTATCCTTCCACGGTTTGTCTGCTTTGGTGTCCATGCTGTGCATTATACACAGGGATTTCAATTTAACAAGGACTCCTAACTAAATCAGAATCCCACCGAAAGGCCGGCGTACAAGGTGCGGCGGGCGCCGTACTGCGGCGCGCCCACGCCGACGCCGGAGCCGTCGCGCAGCAGATAGCTCTTGTCGAAGGCGTTGACCAGCGCGAGGCGGCCTTCGACATTGCCGACCGGCGTGTTCTTCCAGTTGTGCGTCAGCGACAGGTTGACGGTGGTGTAGTGCGGCAGCGTGCCGGAGTTGGGCGCGGCGCCGTCGGGCGTCATGCGCAAGCCGCTGCCGTACAGGAAGTCGCCGCTCAGCTTCGTCTCGCCCCAGTGGTAGTGGGCGCCGCCCGATACCGTGTAGGTCTGGTCGTGGTCGACGTAGATGTAGTGGTTGGCGATGTAGGCCAGTTCGTCGGGCCCGAACAGCGACTGGCCGGAGATGATGTTCTGTCCCTTGGCCTGTTGCGTGGTCAGGTTGAGGAAGCCGCCCCAGTTGGACTGGTTGTACACGGCCGACAGTTCCAGTCCCTTGGCGTAGCCACGGTCGTAGTTGAACGGCGACAGGATCAGCGCCTGGCCGAACTGGCCCTCGTCCAGCATGTTGCGGATCTTCTTGTAGTAGGCGTCGGCGGTGACGGTCAGCTGCTCGTTGAACTGGTGGCTCACGCCGATGTCGTAGTAGTTGGTTCGCTCGGCCTTGACGTTGTCCGACACCGGCACCTGCGGCGCGTTGGAGGTGTTGGCGTATTTGTCGATGCTCGATTGCGCGGCCAGTTCCTGCGGCGGTGGGGTGAAGTAGCGCGAATAGCCGGCGTGCAGCGCCGTGCCCTTGGCCACCTGGTACGCCAGGTTGACGCGCGGGCTCCATTGCTGCTCATCGACGAAGGCCGAGACCTTGTCGAAGCGCACGCCGTAGTTCAGCGTCAGCGGCGCGGCGATATGCCATTCGTCCTGCAGGTAGAAGCTGGACAGCTTACCGGTCTTGCTGCTGTTGTCGATGATGGTGCGCGGATCGGTGCCCGATTGCGCGCCGTCGACGGTGTCGAACACCGCCACCGCGTTGTCGCTGTGGGTGTTCTGGCGCGAGTACGCCAGACCGGCGCGCACGGTATGGCCTGCGTTCAGTTTGTAGCTGCCGTCGAACTGCGCGCCGCTGGCGGAGTTGGAGCGTAGCGTGTCGGAGGCGACGCCGTTGTAGATCAAGTCTCCCAGCGCGTCCGGCATGTAGTGCAGCTCCGAATACTGGTGGAAGGCCGAGACCTGGTAATTCAGGTCGCCCATGCTCTTTTGCAGCGACAGCACCAGGAAGCGATTCACTTCGCGCTGGTTTTCGTTCAACTGCGACGACGGCAGCTTGCTGGTGCCGGCAACGGCGTCGCTCTGGCCGGTGAGCGAGAAGCCGGGCGCCTGGCCGGGGTTGTTCGGGATCTGGAAGCGGCCGTTGTAGGTGCCGAACATCAGGCCCAATCGGGTCTGGTCGTCCAGGAACCACGACAGGGCACCGAACGATTTGCTTTGTTTGGTGCGGTCATGCAGGGCGCTGCGGGCCGGCAGCGGATTCTCGATGCCCTGCGCGTTCGACAGGTAGCTGCCGGACAGGTAGTAGTTGAAGGCGCCCTGGGTGCCGAAGAATTCCGCGCTCGGCTCGACGTAATCGTTGCCGCCCACCAGAACGCCAACGCGGCCGCCGGATTTGACCGTGCCTTCCTTGGTCTGGATGTCGACGATGCCCGAAGTGCGCAAGCCGAATTGCGCCGGCAGCGCGCCGGTGATGAAGTCGGTCTGCTGGACGAAGCGGGTGTCGATCGACTGCCCGAAGCCGCTGATACTCTCCGGCAGCTGCACGCCGTTGACGCGATACTGCACGTTGGCGTGGTCGTCGCGCACGTGGATGGAGCCCGAGCCCTTCGAATCCTGGCTCACGCCCGGAAGGCGCAGCAGCACTTCATTGAACGGCGTGTTGTCGCCACGGCCCAGCTGCTCGATCATGTGGCGGTCGATCGAATAGACGGTGGTGCCGACATTCGGCGACAGGTCGATGCGGGCGCTTTTCAGATGGGCGGCGGTCACTTCCACCTGCTGCATCGGGCTGCCGTCGGCGTTGGCCGGCGCGGCGGGGCTGGCGGCGGCATCGTCGGCGGCGCTGGCATGGTGGGCGTAGAAGGCGGCTGCCAGCAGCAGTGGCAGGGTGCGGAGTTGTGGCGTGTGTTGCATGGTAAATCCTCGAATGTTCGGGCGTGGCTAGCCTCCGGCCTGCGCGATCGTGTCGGGCAGGCGCGCGGCTGCGCGCACGGGACGCAAATATGCGGCCGTGTTGGACGTCATTAAAAAACGTAACGAAAAAAGCGGGTCAGGCGGAGAAAGGGGCCACGCCGGGCGGCGCGTGCGAGGGCGGGGTGAGGAAGTCGATCCGGCGGGGCCGGATGGAACGCTGCGGGACGAGGGCGGGCAGGGAGACCAGCATCGCCACCGGCACCACCACAACCGCCGGCGGCGGAACACCGGCCGGCATGTGCGCGATCACGCAAGCCGCGCAATCGTTTTGGGTGTCGGTATAGGCGTGCTTGTGCGAGCTCGCCCCGATCAGCTGCAGCGACAGGAACACCAGCACGAACAGCATCAGGACGCGCTGGATGCGCGTTTGCCGATGTGAGGTGCCTACGGAGAGTGTATGTGCTTGCATGCCCGGATTTTACAGGGCTTCCGCAAGATACGCCAATGACATTCTCGTAAGGCGGTCAATGCCGGCTGGCGGAGCCTTCGCCCACCAGACCGCGCCGCGTCGCCAGCACCACCGCGTGGGTGCGCGCGGTGGCACCCAGTTTGTCGAACAGGCCCTTGACGTGGGTCTTGACGGTGCCGACGCCGATTCCCAATTCGCGCGCGATGGACTTGTTGCACTGGCCTTGCGCCAGCAGCTGCAGCACGTCGGTCTCGCGGCTGGTCAGGTTGATGCGGGTGAAGCTGTCGGCCACGCAGCGGCTCAGGTCCGCGCTCAGGTAGCGCATGCCGCGGCTCAGCGTGCGCACCGCCGTCAGCAGCTGGTCGGCGGCGCAGTTCTGCAGCAGATAGCCGTGTATGCCGGCCATCATCGCGGTGCGCACTTCCCATTCGCGCTCCATCTGGGTCACGATCAGCACGCGCGCCTGCGCCTCGCCGTGCTGCGGCGCGTTGGCCCGCTGGCGCATGTGTTCCAGCGCGCCTTTGTAATCGAGGATGATGACGTCCGCCGTCGCCGCCTGGGTTTCGTCCAGCTCCATGTCGCACTCCGCGCCGAGCAGCGCGGCCAGGCCGGCGCTGACGATGGCGTCGCTGTGCGCGATCAGCACGCGCACCTTGCTTTCATGGTTGTCGATGGCGCCGCCGGCCGCCATGCCATTGCCGCTGTGAGCGGCGTGTGACCAGTTCCTGGTATCCAGTCGCATCTCGTTTCTCCCCAAATGATTCCGTTGTCGGTTGCTGTCCTGCGGCAGAAGAGTAAACTGGTTTAATGATTTCTCCACGCCCCGATCCGGGGTGCGCCCGCTAACCCGATCGGGTGATGGTTGAAGTGGCGCGTTTGTGGCATGCTGCCGGGTTCCGGTACGACTAGTGAGAACGCGATGACAACGGCCCAGAAAACGCCGATTACCGTGCTAAGCGTCGACGATCATCCCATGCTCAGGGAGGGCATCGCCAGTGTGATCGCCGCCGAGGAGGACATGCGGCTGGTGGCCGAAGCCTGCAACGGCCTGCAGGCCATCGAGTGCTATCGCCAGTTTCGGCCCGATGTCGCGCTGATGGATATCCAGATGCCGGACATGAACGGCATCGACGCCACCATCGCCATCCGCGCCGAATTCCCCGACGCGCGCATCGTGGTGCTGACCACCTATGAGGGCGACGCCCTGGCGCGGCGCGCGATCGCCGCCGGCGCCGCCGGTTATCTGTTGAAAAGCATGCTGCGCAAGGAGCTGCTGGCGACCGTGCGCAATGTGCATGAGGGCCGCCGCAGCATACCGGCGGCGGTGGCCAACGGCATCGCCCAGCACTGGCACGAGAGCGCGTTGAGCAAGCGCGAGGTGGAGGTGCTGCAGCTGGTGGCCGCGGGCCAGAGCAACAAGCGTATCGGCATGCACCTGGCGATTTCGGAGGAAACCGTCAAGGTGCACATGAAGAGCATCCTGGCCAAGCTCAATGCCAGCGACCGCACCCACGCGGTGACGCGGGCAATCGAGCGAGGCATCATCGACCTGCATGCCTGCGGCCAGGTTGGCGGGCCATACTGACCGGTGTCTATCCCCAAAGGGTGAGGAAACGGCGATCAATACCGGTGATGGCAAAAGCGGCGCGGATCTCTAGACTGGAACCATGTTGTTCCACCCTTAGCTGAGGAAATCCCCATGTCCAAAATGTATATCGTGTCGCTGGCCGTTGGCCTGCTGGTTGGATTAATCTATGGCTTCCTGAACGTGCGTTCGCCGGCGCCGCCGGTGGTGGCGCTGGTCGGCCTGCTGGGCATCCTGCTCGGCGAGCAGCTGCCGCCGCTGCTGCGCCAATTGTGGCAGCCCGAGGCCAAGCAGGTCTCGTGGATCGAGGACCACGTCAAGCCGCATTGCTTCGGCCAACTGCCGTCCGCGCAGAAGAACGATGAAACCAAGGGGAACGCATGATGAATCCAGATCTGATCCTGCATCGCGGCCTGTTCACCACGCTGGACCGCTCCAATCCCCACGCCGAGGCGGTCGCCATCAAGGACGGCCGCTTCACACACGTGGGCCGCGCCAACGAGATCATGGCGCTGGCCGGCCCGCAGACCAAGATCATCGACCTGCAAGGCAAGCGCGTGCTGCCAGGCTTGATCGACAACCATTGCCACATCATCCGCGGCGGCCTGAATTTCAACCTGGAGCTGCGCTGGGACGGCGTGCGCAGCCTGGCCGATGCGATGGGCATGCTGAAGGCGCAGGTGGCGATCACGCCGGCGCCGCAATGGGTGCGCGTGGTGGGCGGCTTCACCGAACATCAATTCGCCGAGAAGCGCCTGCCGACCATCGAGGAACTGAACGCGGTGGCGCCGGATACGCCGGTGTTCATCCTGCACCTGTATGACCGTGCGCTGCTCAACGGCGCCGCGCTGCGCGCCGTCGGCTACACCAAGGACACGCCGGAACCGCACGGCGGCCAGATCCTGCGCGACGGCGCCGGCAATCCCACCGGCCTGCTGCTGGCCAAGCCGAATGCGGCCATCCTGTATTCGACGCTGTCGAAGGGCCCCAAGCTGCCGCTGGAATACCAGGTCAACTCGACCCGCCACTTCATGCGCGAACTCAATCGCCTCGGCGTGACCGGCGCCATCGACGCCGGCGGCGGCTTCCAGAATTATCCCGAGGACTACCAGGTGATCCAGCAGCTGTCGGACGCCAAGCAGCTGACGATACGCCTGGCCTACAACCTGTTCACGCAAAAGCCTGCGCACGAGAAGGAAGACTTCCTGAACTGGACGCAGAGCGTCAAGTACCAGCAGGGCGACGACTACTTCCGCCACAACGGCGCCGGCGAGATGCTGACTTTCTCGGCGGCCGACTTCGAAGACTTCCGCCAGCCGCGCCCCGACATGCCGGAGACGATGGAGGACGACCTGGAAGGCGTGGTGCGCGTGCTGGCGCAGAACCGCTGGCCGTGGCGCATGCACGCGACCTACGACGAAACCATCAGCCGCGCGCTGGACGTGTTCGAGCGCGTCAACCAGGAGATTCCGCTGACGGGACTGAACTGGTTCTTCGACCACGCCGAGACCATCTCCGACCAGTCGATCGACCGCATCGCCGCGCTGGGTGGAGGCGTCGCCGTGCAGCACCGCATGGCCTACCAGGGCGAGTACTTCGTCGAGCGCTACGGCCACGGCGCGGCCGAGGCCACGCCACCGGTCAAGAAAATATTGGAGGCGGGCGTGAAGGTCTCCGCCGGCACCGACGCCACCCGTGTGGCCTCGTACAACCCATGGGTATCGCTGTCGTGGCTCATCACCGGCAAGACCGTGGGCGGCATGCAGATGTACCCGCGCGCCAATTGCCTGGACCGGGAGACGGCGCTGCGCATGTGGACCGAGAACACCACCTGGTTCTCGAATGAGGTGGGCAAGAAAGGCCGCATCGAAGCGGGCCAGCTGGCAGACCTGATCGTGCCTGACAAGGACTTCTACGCCTGCGCCGAAGGCGAGATCGCCGACATGACCTCGCGCCTGACCATCGTCGGCGGCAAGATCGTCTACGCGGCGGGCGAATTCGCCAGCTACGACGAGGCGCCGCCGCCGGCCATGCCGGATTGGTCGCCGGTGCGCCGCTTCGGCGGCTACGCCGGCTGGGGCGAACAAATCGGTAACAACCGCGCCGCGTTGAAGGAACTGGAGCAGCGCAAGCGCCAACAGCAGCAGCTGCGCCAGCAGCAGGCCGCCTGCGGCTGCGCCAACCAGTGCAACGTCCACGGACACCAGCACGCCAGCGCGTGGGCCAGCAAGCTGCCCACGTCGGACCTGAAGAGCTTCTGGGGCGCGCTGGGTTGCGCCTGCTGGGCGATGTGATGGAGGCACTGTTCAAACCACTGCGCGCGCCGTGGCTGCGCTGGATCTGCCTGTTGCTGATCTGTGCCGCCTATCTGCAGGGCGGCATCAACAAGCTGATGGACTTCCAGTCTGCCATCGGCGAGATGCATCACTTCGGCCTGTCGCCGGCCGGCCCGATGGCCGCGCTGGTGATCGCCGGCGAATTGGGCGCGTCGCTGATGATCCTGACCGGCTACTATCGCTGGCTGGGCGCCGGCTACCTGGCCGCGTTCACGTTGATGGCCACCTTCGTCGCCAACCGCTTCTGGGAAATCGCGGGGCCGGAGCGCTTCATGATGGCCAACGGTTTCTTCGAGCACCTCGGCCTGGCCGGCGCATTCCTGCTGGTGGCATGGCACGACATTCAAAAGAAAGAAGCATGATGCAGCGTGGCGATAGCAAACAAAGCGTGACCCTGGGCTTCCTGGCCGGTTATGTCGACACGCTGGGCTTCATCGGCCTGTTCGGATTATTCACTGCCCACGTTACCGGCAACTTCGTGCTGCTTGGCCGGGCGATGGCGCGGCCGGCGCAGGATATCTGGCTCAAGCTGCTGGTGTTCCCGGTCTTCGTGCTGGGGGTGGCGTTGGCGCGGCTGCTGATACTGCGCTGGGAACGCGCCGGCAGCCGCCAACTGCGCAACAGCTTTCTGCTGCAGACATTGCTGATGGCGGGCAGCGTCGCCAGCGCGTGGGCCGCCGCGCCCATCGAGGCCCCCGAGGCGCCATTGACGCTGTTGACCGGCATGCTGTGCGCCGCCGCGATGGCGGTGCAGAACGCCTACGGCAAGCTGCTGTTGGGGAAGGTGGCCGCCACCACGGTCATGACCGGCAACGTGACGCAGCTGGTGATCGACCTGGTGGACACGCTGCGCGGCGACGCCGATGCGCGTGCGCGCCTGAAGAAGCTGGTGTGGCCGGTGGTGGCGTTCGCGGTGGGATGCATCAGCGGCGCGCTGGCCTTCATGCAGGCCGGGTTCAACGGCCTGCTGCTGCCTTGCGCGCTGCTGCTTTGGCTGGCCTGCACGGCCGACGACTAGATCGCGCAGGCTAGATCGACTAGATCGACATGATGCCGCGCTTGAGGGCGATCGTCACCGCGTGGGTGCGATCGTTCGCGGCCAGCTTGGCCAGCACATTCTTCATGTGCGCCTTCACCGTCTCTTCCGAGATCGACAGCTGCTCGGCGATGCGGCGGTTGGACTGGCCGTTGGCCGCATGACTCAGCACCTCCGTCTCGCGCGCGCTCAATGGCCCCTGGCCCATGTGCTGGGCCAGTTCCATCGCGATCTCCGGCGGGATGCGGCGCTGGCCCTGGTGCACGCCGCGTATCGTATCGAGCAAATCCTTGCGCAAGGTACTCTTCAACAAAAAGCCGGCGGCGCCGCCCTGGACGGCGCGCAGGATCTGCACGTCGCCCTTGTAGGTGGTGAGCATGACGATCCGCGCGGACGGATGCGCCGCGCGGATCGCCTCCAGCGCGGTGACGCCGCACATGCCGGGCATGACGATGTCCATGATGACGACGTCCGGCCGCAGCGCCTCGTACTGTTCGACCGCTTCGTGGCCGTTGCAGGCCTCGCCGGCCACGCACATATCGGCCTGGCTGGCGATGGCTTCGCCCAACCCCATGCGCAGCAAGGGGTGGTCGTCAACGACTAGCACGTTGATGGGGCGAGGAGTGTGACTCTGTTCCATACTGCTCAGTTTAACGCAGCTGGGTGTAGTTGGTCGCCACCCACTGGTACGCCTTGCCGTTGCTGCGCAGGTGGCCCAGGCCGGGGAAGGGCAGGTGGGCCGCGCCGATCAGCGTGCCGTCCTTGGCGGCGGCGGTGAAGAACTGGCGGCGTGCGGCGGCTGCGGCCTTCGGATCGCTGTCGAAGTCGATGGTCACTTCGGGATGGTCGAACTGCACCGCGCCGGCGTGGATCAGGTCACCCACCACCAGCAGCTTCTTGCCCTTGCTCTCCACCATATAGCTGATGTGGCCCGGCGTGTGGCCGTAGCTGGCGACCGCGCGGATGCCCGGCGTGATCTCGGTGGCGCCGTCGAACGGCTGCAGGTGCTGGCTGGCGGCATACGGGCCCACCGATACCATCGCACCCTGGAAGAAGCTTTTGCTGTCGGCGGGCGCCTTGTCCATATTGGCCTGGCTGAGCCAGAACTCGGTGTCGTGACGATCGGCGCGCACGGTGGCGTTGGGGAAGGCCGCCTTGCCGTTGGCCGCGAGGCCGCCGACGTGGTCCGGATGCATGTGGGTGATCAGCACTTCGTCAACCTGCTCCGGCTGATAGCCCGAGGCCTTCAGGTTGGCCAGCAGCTTGCCCAGCGTCGGTCCGAACAGGTTGCCGGCGCCGGTGTCGATCAGCACCAGCTTGGTGCCGGTGTTGACCAGGTAGCCGGTCACCGAAGTTTCGACCGGGCTGGCCAGGAAGGAGCGTGCCAGTTCCTGGTCGGTCTTGGCGGGCGCCTGGTGCAGGAATTTGTTCATCGGCAGGTCGACGGTGCCGTCGCTGATGGCGGTGACTTCAAAGTCGCCCAGCATCACGCGGAAGAAACCCGGGGCGTTGGTGCCGGCCAGCGGGGCGGCGGCGAAAGCGGGTGCGCTGGCGGCGAAGGCCAGGGCGGCGGCAAGAGGGGTCAGTTTTTTGATCAGTTGCATTATTGTTCCTTTTGTTGAATTTACTAAACGCAGTATGCATCTTTGCAAAAAATGGCACAATATGGATTAATGCAAACTAATTTTGCGTAGTTTGCAAAGCCGGGAGAGTGTGATGATCGAAGGGTTGAGGTGCCTGTTGGCGGTGGTGGAGTACGGTAGCCTTTCGCGTGCGGCGGCCGAGTTGAAGATGGCGGTGTCGTCGGTGTCGCGCAAGCTCGATGCGTTGGAGGCGGAAGTGGGCTCGCGCCTGCTGTTGCGCAGTTCGCGGCAGATGCTGCTGACCGACGCCGGCGAACGCTTCCTGCCGCGTGCCCGCAACATCCTGGCCGAGCTGGCCGAAGGCAAGGCCGCCGTGCAGGAGCTGGACAGCGAACCGCGCGGCCTGTTGACCGTGACGGCGCCCGCCGCGTTCGGGCGGCTGCATGTGGCGCCGGCGATCGCCGATTTCCTGCAGCACTGCCCGCTGCTGGAGGTGGAGCTGCACGTGAGCGACGACATCGTCGACCTGTCAGCGCGCCGGGTCGATGTGGCGGTGCGCGCCGGCGTGCTGCCCGACAGTGGTCTGGTGGCGACCCGCCTGGCACTGCAGAACCGCGTGGTCAGCGCCAGTCCGGCCTACCTGGAGCGCCACGGCTGGCCGAAAACGCCGATGGACCTGCTCAACCACCAATGCCTGACCGTGACCGGACGCACCGCGCCGCGCGGCTGGTGGCGTTTCGAGGGGGTGAACCAGAACCAGCCGCTGGCCGTCAAGGGCAAGCTGCGCTGCGACGACACCGACACGCTGCTGCATGCGGCCATCGGCGGCGCAGGCCTGGTGCATCTGGCGAACTGGCTGGTGAGCGACGCCATCGTGGCCGGCCAGCTGGTGCCGGTGTTCCCGATGGCGCCGGTGCAGCGCGGCGCCGCGTCGGGCCGGCGCGAGCCGCACGAGTCGGCGGTGCACGCGGTGCACATGCCGGGCCGCTCCAACCAGGCCAAGGCCCAGCTGCTGATACGTCATTTGAAGGAGTATTTCGGCGATCCGCCGTATTGGGATCTTGCGATGGAAGCTGCCGGGGCGGGCGAGCGCCGCGCCCCGTGAGGTGGGATTAGTCCCAGTCGCCGCCGCCACCGCCGCCGCTGTCGCCGCCACTGCTGCCGCCATCGTCCCAGCCGCCGCTGACGCCGAAGTCGTTGCCGCCCATGTCGTCGCGGCGCAGCAGTTCATCGCGTGACGGATCGTCGTAGACGATGTCGTTGCGAGACTGGTCATGGCTGCCGGAATCGTGATTGCCGCCGGTGAACTGGCGCGCGATCGCCTCGCCGGCCACGATGCCCGCGCCCACCGCCGCGCCGGTCGCCAGGCCGCCCATGATGCGCGAGCCCATGCCGCTACCTTGCGGCTGGCCGTAGCCTGGCTGCGGATAGCCCTGTTGCGGGTAGGCGCCGGGCGCATAGCCGGGAGCCGCGCCGCCGCCGGGATTGAAGCCGGCCGGGTTGTTGTAGCTGTCGGTCTGCTGGTTACGGCGCGACATGAAGCGCGACGCCAGCCAGATAAAGCCCAGCAGGCCGCCGCCCAGGATCAGGACCGTGCCCCAGGGGATGCCGCTGCTCTGTGGAGCGCCGTAGTTGCCATTGCTGTAGCCGGCGTTGCTGCGGGCCGGCTGCTGCTGCGAGTAGTTGGCGCGTGGCTTCTGGCCATCGGCCAGCAGCGTGCGCAGTTTCGCGAGCGCGCTTGGATTCACCTTCGGCAGGCCGGGCGACAGGCGTTCGGCCGTGGCCAGCTCGCCCTGCGCGGCGGCGAACTTGCCTTGCTTGGCCAGCAGTTCGGCCTCCACGAAGTGCGCGGTGGCGCTGTTCGGGTGGGCTTTCAGGACCTGGTCCATCAGCGCTTGTGCGTCGGTGTACTTGCCTGCTTCTGCGGCTACATAAACATCGTGTATCGTGGGTTCGGCCGCAAACGCCGGCACCGCCAGCGCCAGGGCGCTGGCCAGCAGGGTCATACGTGCGAAAGATTTTGCCGTCATGTCAGATCTCCTTGTAGGGACAGGCTCGATATGGTGGCAGTTTACGCCATTTTCAAGCCCTGCGCGGTACGCTGGCTAACCGATAGCTTTGGCGCGCCCAGGGCGGCCAGCACCGAGTCGGCGATGATATCGGCCGTGGCGGCCGATAAAGTCCAGCCCAGGTGGCCGTGGCCGGTGTTGTAGAACACCGTGGGCGCCTTGCCCCGGCCCACGCGCGGCACCAGGTTGGGCATCATCGGCCGTAGGCCGGCCCAAGGCGTCGCCTCGCGCGTGGAGACGCCGGGGAAGCACTGCCGCACCCAGTCGAGCAGCGGTGCGATGCGGTCGGCGCGGATGTCGCGGTTGTAGCCGTTGAACTCCGCCGTGCCGGCCACGCGCAGGCGGTCCGCGCCGAGCCGGCTGGCGACCAGCTTGGTGGCGTCGTCCACCAGGCTGACGTTGGGCGCGGCGGCCTGGCTGGCGGCGTCGTTCAGGTGGACGGTGATCGAGTAGCCCTTGACCGGGTAGACGTTGACGCGGTCGCCCAGCATGGCCGCGATCTCGCGGCTGGCCGTGCCGGCGCAGACCACCACCGCGTCGTAGCGCTGGGTATCGTCTGCGTCGTTATGCGTGATGGTGACGTGCGCGCCGGTGGCATCGGCGCGGACGCTGGTCACATGCTGGTTGAAGCGCAGGTCTACGCCCAGGCGCTGCGCCGCTTGCGCCAGGCCGGTGGTGAACTTGTGGATATCGCCCGAGCTGTCGCTCTCGGTGTAATGGCCGCCGTAGAACTGGCCGGTCAATGTCGGTTCGATGGCGCGCATCTCGTCCGGCGTGACGGCGCGGCGCGGCAGACCGCCTTGCGCCAGCAGCTTCGAGACCTCGGCCGCGTGTTCGAAGTCGGCGCGGTCGCGATGGATGTGCAGGATGCCTTCGCGCTTGAGGTCGAAGTCTATGCCTTCCTCCTCGGCCCAGCTGAACAGATGCCGGCGCGCGGCCACGGCCAGTTTGGCGGTGGCGATGGTGTTGTCGCGATAGTGGGGAATGGCGGCGATGAACTCCGCGAACCACGACAGCTTATGCCAGCTGGGTTTCGGATTGACCAGCAGCGGCGCGTCGTTCCTCAACATCCACTTCAGGCCCTTGGCGACGGTGTCCCTGTGATTCCACGCCTCGGCATTGGAGGCGGACAGCTGGCCGCCGTTGGCGAACGACGTCTCCATCGCCGCGTAGCGATGGCGTTCCAGCAGCGTGACAGCGAAGCCGCGTTTGGCAAGCGCGTAGGCAGTAGTGACGCCGGTGATGCCGCCGCCGATGATGGCTATGGTTTTCATCCAAATGTCTAAAATTTTCCCGCGTAGAGGCAAGAGTTTAGCATCTAAACGTCGGTAAACCAGTTTGAAGTGGCGCCGGCCCTGGAAGCGGGCTAGACTAAGAAGAAACAGGGAGAAACCCATGGGGCGCGTCCGTTTGCTGCTGGTGCTTGGTGTCGGCCTGGTCAACGCTTGCGGTGGAGGCGGCGGCGGTTCAGGGGGCAATACCCAACCGTTTGTTCCTGTGCCGACCAATACCGCCGCCGGCACGGTGATGTTTAAAGGCGCGCCGCTGGCCGGCGCCACCGTGACCGTCTACGAGACCAATACCCACCGCGTGTTCGCGAGCCTCACCACCGACGCCAACGGGAACTACAGCGTGAGCGGCCTGGGGACTTCCTGCACCATGTCCTGCACGATCGATTACCAGTTCTTCGCGTCGAAAGCCGGATACGCGTTCAATCCCTTCATGGCGGCGAATGTGGCGGGCGACCGCGCCGGCTACCTGTGGGACTCCTCGGGCAAGCATTGGTACGTCAACAGCGGCGCCTCCGTTACGCGGAGCGAATACAACGATTCGTTTTCAAATCCCGATGGCGGTTCCGGGATCATGTTCAACGTCGTTAACTTGATTTCGACAACGAATAATTCCGTCACTGGCGCCAACTTCAATGCCTACGACGGCAGCAATCCACTGGTGAGCATCGCCTCGACGGGGCAATCGAGCAGCTACGTTGCCGGTGACGATGGGGCACTGAAAAAAGGCGTGGCCTGGCCGGGCAGGCGTTACACCGACAATCAGGACGGCACGGTCACCGACAACTTGACCGGCCTGGTTTGGTTGAAGAACGCCGGTTGCCTCAGCCCGGCGCTATGGGCGAACGCGCTGGCGGAGGCCAACCAGTTGGCGAGCGGAGCGTGCGGATTGTCAGATGGCTCCAAGGCCGGCGATTGGCGGCTGCCCAACCTGGTGGAGCTTGAAAGCCTGGTCGACGTATCGGCCACCAATCCGGCGCTCACCGCCGGCCACCCGTTCACTGCCGTATCGGCGGGAATCTACTGGACATCGACCAGCTACTACGGCGGGCAGGGTGGCTCGTCGAACGCATGGGCGGTCCGTATGCAGGACGGGCGCTACATCAACGACAACGCCAGTTCTAATCTCAACATCAAGACGACATCGACGAACGCGGTGTGGGCGGTCAAGGGGACCAGCACCGGGGCGGGCAGGTTGCAGGCAACGGGGTTCTACGTTTTCTACGCCAACGGTGATGATGGTTCGCTGGAGAAGGGCGCACCGCTTCCCGCGCCGCGCATGCGCGACAACGGCAACGGCACGGTAACCGACACGGCCACCGGCTTGATCTGGTTGAAGAAGGCGGATTGCATCCAGCAGAACTGGACGGCGGCCATCGGCGCCATCAGCACGCTCGCAAGCGGTCAGTGCGGCCTGACGGACGGCTCGGTCGCGGGGGCGTGGAGAATGCCGAACCGGAAGGAGATGCAGAGCCTGGCGGATCGTGGGCAGGGCAATATGGCCGACTATTTTAACGAGTCGTTCAACAGTTCCACGGCCGGTATCGCCTCCCAGCCCGCCAGCTTTTCCAATTTTGCGCAGTTTAAATACTATTGGACTTCCACCACCGATGCGGCCAGTCCCGGCGATGCGTGGAGCGTGTTCAGCTGCGACTTTGGCGTCTACAACGTCCCCAAGGGGAATGCCGGCTATGCGCTGGCGGTTCGATGAGGCCTAGTCATCCAAGCCTTTTCCTTTGAGGATGTGAGGGATGCATTTCTCCACACGCGACTCGCGGGTCTTGGCTTGTTTGGCGGAGGAGAAGTGGAGCAGGTAGCCGCGCTGCCGACCTGGCGTCAAGCCGGCGAAGGCTTCCTGCAGCGCGGGCGATTCCTCCAGCTTGTTCAGGAATTCCTCCGGCATGTCGAATTCGGCGGTCTTCTTGAACTCCACCTGCGCGCCGGACTTCTCCACCTTGATGGCCTCGCGGATGTAGCTCTTCAACGTCGAAGCCATTTTGGTGATTTCTTCCGCGCTGGTGAAGCGGATCTGGCGGCCTGCTTGCACGTTCTCGGTCTGCTGGACCAGGATGCCTTTCGGGTCCTGCATCAACGAGCCCTTGAAGAACAGCAGCGCGCAGTATTCCTTGAAGCCGTGCATCAGCACGACGTTCTGGCCGTCCAGCGTGTAGCAGGGATGGCCCCATTTGAATTCCTCGGTCAGGTCGCAATCGAGCGCGATGGCGCGCAGCTTCTTGAATGCGTCCTGCCATTGGCCAGGCTTGTCGACGTAGGCATCAGCCTTCGAATTCAAAGTCTTCTCTGTCATGGTGTACCTCGCTGGTCAACAGTGGCAAAAAAATAATTATACCCGGCTCTTCGCCAAGGGCATGGGGGGAGGTGATAATGTGTGAACTTTTTTACGTGACGATCAGCTATGCTCTGATGCCGCTATCGTCATAAGCGGTCTCGAAAGCCCCCAAGTTAAACTGGAGCATAAATGTCGTCGTGTGTTAGAGAACCTTTGCCAGAGCTGGTGAGGCAAGCAAATCAGCTGCCATATGAATACGCCGATGGAGATGGCATTGACTTCGAGCCGTATGACGAGTTTCTATCTGCTGACGAAACGGCACATTGGTTCAAGGCTTGGACCGGTAATCCGAGCGCCGATGCAACAAAATTCCGTGTGTTTGGCCAGGACGGTTCCGGCGGTTACGCCGCATTTTGGACCGTGCGAGATACTCCTGATTTGTTGGCGCAACCGATTGCGTTCATGGGGTCTGAAGGCGAGACTGCAATCTTGGCTCGCAATTTCTACGATTACCTTTGGCTTCTTGCTGCGGGATTGGGGCCTTCCGAAGCGACGTTATTTCCGGATGCGCCGCGTGTAGTACAGTCCAAATTGGAGGCGTTTGCTTTGAGGAATTCCGCTCCCGCTCGCACAGCTGCGCAGGTGCTGCAAGACGCTCGGGCCGAGTTTCCCGGCTTCGCTCAGGATATCCAGGCACAATGCCGATGACCGCCAGCAGCAGTCGCAGGAACTTGTTCGCAGCAGTTGGCAGCAATGAAGAGCTATTCACTCGGCCCCTGCTTAAGATATGAAAGATTGAAGGCCTGAGTATGGGTTCGTTTTCCTAATCGGTCGCAAACGGCCAAAAGCAGACATCCAACGGACTGGCGTGCTTTATTCGCATTTTTTAACCGCTATCGATGCCTGCACGCGTCGGTGTGCTACCTCGTTAATTATATATTTGACCCTGCTATTGGATAAAAAATGAAACGTGCCTATTGGTTTGTCATTATCCATATGACTCTTGTTCTTCTATGTATTGGGCTTCTAAATTCAGTGATTGCCGCAAATGGTTCTCCTCTGCATAAGTTTCTTGCTGGATTCTTTATCGGCACATATGCGCTGTTCGGAAAGGAGACCGCGAGACTCTTAATTACATGCCTGAGAAAGAAAAAATTTCCAGTCTTTGATTCATCAGCATGGGTAAACGGTTTTACGTTAGTGGCACTTGTTGTTTTGGCAATGGCAGGCTTAATTGCTTGGTTCGTATCTTGGGAGGGCAGCACAGGTTTATATTTCGGATTGGCGGTATTTTCAGCTGCATTGCTTTCTGACGAAGGATTGTCGCCCTTGGTCGCAGAGTACTCGCCAGTCTAAATGGCCTGCACATTCACCCAACAGCAGACATTCAGAAACTGTTGTGAGCCAAGTGAATTAGTGGATAAGGTTTTCCCTGTCCATCCAGTGGAGAGCGGCCTGTCCGGTTGAAGCCCATTTTTTCGTAAAATCCAATAGCTTGACTGTTCTGCTCATTGACATCCGTTGTCATTGCGGGATGGAGCGTTAGGCCGTGACGGACTAGAGCCGCACCAATGCCCAGTCCTCTGACGGTAGCGTCAACGAATAGTGCCTCCATGTGGCCGTTATCAATAAGCATGAACGCTTGAGGATAATCGTTAGCGTCCACTGCGAACCAGAGCGCAGCTTTAGGGAGAAAATCGCAAACCAGTTCCTCAATGGCTTGGCGGTCCTCTGGCGTCAAGAAATCATGTGTGGCATCCACTGCGCTGCGCCAGATTTCGACAGCGCGCATGCCTTCTTCAGGACGAGAAAGTCGAATAGTAGTCATTATGTAGACGTAGGCGTTAGAAAAAGCGGGAACATTCTAGCATCGGAAATGCCGCCCAAGAGCGGCAAAGCTCATAAGTTAATGATGGCAACGGGGCGGAAGCCCAAAACTTCGCCATCCGGGCCTGCCCCATACCAGAACTGTGAGCGTCCTTACCGTCTCCGTCAGGTTTGTTATGCACCAGAGAAGGTTTTGTCGGCATGCCGGCTGAGGAAGTCTTCAATTACCTTGGCAAAATACGGCGCGCACTCTTGCATGGGGTAATGCCCACTGTTGGCAATCACGTGCAGCGTCGCGTTCGGATGCCACGCGAGGAACGTACGTTCCATGGTCGACGCTTCAAGTCCCGGATCCTTATCGCCCACGAGTATCATGAAGGGCGTGGTAAGCCCTTGTATCTGGTCGACAAAGTCCGCATTCACAAGCATGTCGAGATAGCGCATCCTGCAACCCGGCGCTACCGTCATGCGGTTCTGCCTAACCTTGCGCTCAGCCCATACTGCTCCAAGTCCTGTGACGTATTGAAACAGCCTCCACAAGGCGTTATCGTTGTGCGTCGTGTCGGCAAAGAACGCAAATGCCTCGGTGCTTAAGCGGTTCCCAGCGGCAGAGATGGGACAAACGGCGATCGCACTAGCGATGCGTCCAGGCGCTACCGCAGCGAGACGCTGGGTAATCATTCCAGTCATCGAATGGCCCAAAACGTGGAAACGACGCCAAGCTAGGGTGTCCGCGAGTCGCAGACAATCCGACGCAATTTCATCGACGGTGCATGTGGGTGACAAATCAATCGATAAGCCATAGCCCCGCAGATCGGCAAACACGTAAGTGAATGCGCTGCCATCCAGCAGCGGCATCAGTTCGTCGTAGTTGGTGTGATCGCCTAGCCAGTCGTGCAAAACAAGTACGTTGACGGGCCCGCGTCCGTAGCGAACGTGTCCGAGAACAGTCGCAGAGCCAGTGCTGCCTTGGATTTCGAGTTTCATATGATGGTTCCTTTCGTTGTGAGTGGAACCAAAATAAAACGCCCTCGCCGGGTCACCGGGAGGGCGTTTTCAAAGTAGCCACATCCTATCAACCAAACCGCCCGGCGTCAACGCTCAGTTACAGCGACGAGCGTGACCGACGCCTGCCGCATTACCTTATTCAGGTTCGAAGTCAAACCTGAGCTACTACAACTCAGGCCTTCTTCGCGCCGTTCATGTAGCGGTCCACCACCGTCGGCAGCACGGTCAGCGGCACGCCGCAGCTTTGCACCAGCGCATCGTTGAATGCGGCCAAGTCGAAGCTGCCGCCCAGCGCGGCCTTGGCGCGTTCGCGCTGGCGCAGGATTTCGTTGTGGCCCATCTTGTAGCCGCACGCCTGGCCCGGTGACACGCAATAGCGATCGATCTCGCTCGTCATCGCCTGCAGGCCGCGACCCGTGTTCTCGACCAGGAAGCGGATCGCTTGCTGGCGCGTCCACTTCATCGCGTGGATGCCGGTATCGACCACCAGCCGGCACGCACGGAACTGCTGCGCCTGGAGATAGCCGATCTCGCTGAACGGATCGTTGGCGTACAACCCGAATTCGTCGACCAGCTGCTCCGCATACAGCGCCCAGCCTTCGACGAAGGCGTTGAAGCCCATCAGCGATGCGATCAGCGGCAGCTCGTCGTGGTGCTCGGCCAGGTAGGCGCCCTGGAAGGCGTGGCCCGGCAGGCCTTCGTGCGCGGTCAGCGTGGCCAGCTCGGATTTCGGCCATAGCTTGGTCGATTTCAAATTGATGTAGTAGATGGCAGGGCGTGAGCCGTCCAGCGAGGCGAAGTTCATATAGCCCAGCGCCGCTCCCGCTTCGATATCGGCGGGCACGCGCTTGACCTGCAGTGGCACCTTCAAATCCATGTGCGAGATCTTCGGCATCAGGCCGCGCACGGCCTGGATGCGCTCATTGCAGTAGGCGATCAGCTGTTCGCGGCCCTGGTCGTTGTCGGCATAGAAGCGCTTCGGGTCCTTGGCCAGCGCCGTCAGGCGCGCGCCCACCGTGCCGTGCGTGATGCCCTGCGCCTTGAGGATGGTGTCGATGCGCGCCTGCAGCTGCTTGTTCTGTTCCAGGCCGATCGCGTGGATCTCTTTGGCGGTATGGCTGGTCGAGGTACCCAGCTTGAGCGCCCATTCGTAGTACGCCGCGCCATCGGGCAGGCGGTGCACGCCGGCGACGCTGGTCGCCTTGGCGGTGGCCTTGGCGAAGGCGGCGATCTGCCGGTCCAACGCCGGATAGACCATGCCGTCCACCAGCTTGGCCGCGCGCGCGTTCCAGTCGCCGGCGATGCCCAGTTTCGCGGTGCGCTCGCTGATCGACGTCACCAGCTTTTGCGCGGCGACGGCGGTCTTGCGGTAGTCTTTCAACTGGCCCAGCGCAGTGCGGGCGATGAAGTCCGGCGGCATGATGCCGTGGCCTGCCTGTTCGACGATGCGGGCGGTCTCCTGGTCCAGCATGCGCGCCATGCCGGCCACGCGTTCCAGATAGGCCTCGGCATCGGCGGCGTTGGCGATCTGGTGCTGCGAGTCGAGGAATTCGGGGATGCGGGTCAGCGCTCCGTCCTGCTGGGTGACGGGGAAGGGGGCGGTGCCGCCGAAGAAGCCGCTGGCGGCGCCGCCGAACGGGAAGCGCAAGCCGGCCACGCCTTCGTTTGCGGCATAGCGCACCGTGTCGTAGCGCAGTTGCGCGTCGGCGCCGAGGGCGGCGCGGTCCAGCGTGGACAGGCGCTCCAGCATGGACTTGACCTGCGCGGCCCAAGCGGCATCGCCGGCGGGCGAGAGGTCGTCCAGCCGCGATTTCAGGCCGGCGCGCGCGTCCTTGTCCAGTCCCAGCGAGGTGGCGCTGGTCGGCGACAGCCGCAGAATTTCGTCGGCGAAGTTCTCCAGCAGCGTGGAGAACTTGGCGTCGGCCGGCGCGGCCTGCGCCAGCGCGAAGCCGGGCAGCGCGGTGACGGTGGCGGCGGACAGCGCGGACAACAGCAGTTGGCGGCGGGAGAAATTCTGGGGCTGGTGGTTCATGGCTTCCTTTTATCGGCTGGCGAAAAATTCGTGCGGTGACGACCTTAGCCTGATGCCGGGAAGCGTGTCAATCATTTTTGCGGTGGGCGAATCGCAAGTGGTGGCGCGCCGCCACGTCGTGCAGGGTGTCGAGTTCCTGGCGCGGCATGGCCAGTGCCACGTGCATGTCCGGCCGGATCAGGTAGGCCGCGTCGCGCAGCAGGCCGGCGTCAGCGGCCGCCTCGGTCCACGGATAGACGTGCAGCGGCAGCGACAGCCCGCATGCCGTCGCGTCCAGCGCGGGCGAGGCCGTGCCGTAGACGTGCAGCTGCCACTCCAGCGATTGCAGCGCTTCGAAGTTGTCGCCGCCGTCCGCCTGCGGTA
The DNA here is from genome assembly GCF_040362985.1 of Duganella caerulea. NCBI lineage: Bacteria > Pseudomonadati > Pseudomonadota > Betaproteobacteria > Burkholderiales > Oxalobacteraceae > Duganella > Duganella caerulea. The sequence goes on from NZ_BPWJ01000002.1 coordinate 942,390, forward strand.
CCCACGGCAGACGGTCGCCGCCGATCACGTCGCCGGCGCGGCCCGCGCTCAGGGGACTGTCGGGATAATGGATCTGCACTTGCGACAAGGTCTTGAACGCCGTGCGGCGCGCGGCCGCAAAACCGGCCAGCATGGGCAGCAGGTGCGGCACCAGCCATTTGCGCAGCAGCTGCCCGCTGGCGCCCTGCGACACCACCAGCTGGAACACGCGGTCGGTGGTCGCCACCAGCTTGCGCGCGAAGACGATGCGTTCGGCCTGATAGGTGTCGAGCAGCGCGGGATCGGCGCGGGCTTGCAGCACCTGGGCCAGTTTCCACGACAGGTTGATGGCGTCGCCGATGCCGGTGTTCATGCCCTGGCCGCCGGCGGGGCTGTGGACGTGGGCGGCGTCGCCGCTCAGGAAGCAGCGGCCGGAATGGAACTGCGACGCCACGCGATGATGCACGCGGTAGGTGGAGAACCAGTTGACCTGTTCCACCTTGATGCCGAGCAGCGGCTCCAGCACCGGGCGGACGTCCTCGAACCCCGGCTCCGCCGTGGCCTCCGCCTGCGGCGGCATGATGCCGATCAGGCGCTGCATGCCGCGCGAGCGCACCGGCAGCATCAGCGCGAAGGTGTTGGCGCTGATATGGCCGACCAGGTCGCGGTTGTCCGGACCCGAGGTCTTGACGTCGGCCACGTAGTACAGATGGTCGTAGGTGCCGCCGGCGAAATCCAGCTTGAGCGATTCGCGCACCCGGCTATGGGCGCCGTCGCATCCGCACAGGTAGGTGCTGTTGCAGGCCACATGAGTACCGTCCCGCTCCAGCATGGCGCGCACACCCCATTCGTCCTGCGTGAACGATACCAGCGCGGTGTTCCATTCGACCTCCACGCCGAGCGCCTTCAGCTGCTCGACCAGGAAGCGTTCATGGTCGTCCTGCGGGAAGGCCAGCACGAAGGGGTAGGGGCTGAGCCCCGCGCCGATGTCCTTGAACGGCAGCTCGATCACATCCTCGCCGCCTTCGCGCAGGTGGATGGCTTCGACCTTGATACCGAGGTTGACGACGACATCGCCGAAGCCCAGCTGCCGGTAGAACTCCAGCGTGCGCGCATGCACCGCCATGGCGCGCGAAGCCTGGCCTGGGCCGCTGTTCTTGTCGATGATGCGCAGGGCGACGCCATGCCGCGCCAGGCAGATGGCGAGCACCAAGCCGGTGGGACCGGCGCCGACGATGAGGACTTGAGGAGCCATATAATGAGTCTACATCCGCCGCAGGACGGGGTGCGTTCGATTGAATACGGGCTTAAGAAACGGCTGGTAAGATGCAAATATTGTTTAACTTGCACCTATGCCCATGACCGTTTCCGCCACTCGCCGTACCCTCTTGCTGGCGCTTGCCGTCACTCCTTTCGCCAACGCCGCCGACCTGCTGGACAACGCGCCGTCATCCATGCCGCTGTCGGCGGCGGCGTTGTTGGCCAAGCTGGAGACCGATTCCGGCGGCCGGCTGGGCGTGGCCGCGATGAACACGGCCGACGGCCGCCGCCTGCTGCATCGCGCCGATGAGCGCTTCCCGTTCTGCAGCACGTTCAAGATGATGCTGTCGGCGGCGGTGCTGGCCAAGGGGCCGGCGCTGCTGAAGAAGCACGTGCGGTATTCGAAGGCGGACATGGTGACTTATTCTCCGGTCACCGAAAAGCATATCGGCCGGGGCATGACCGTCGCGGCGCTGTGCGAGGCGACCATCCAGACCAGCGACAACACGGCGGCCAACCTGCTGATGAAGCAGATCGGCGGGCCGGCCGCGGTGACGGCGTTCGCGCGCTCGATCGGCGACATGGAATTCCGCCTGGACCGCATGGAGACGGAGCTCAACACCGCGCTGCCCGGCGATCCGCGCGACACCACGACGCCGGCGTCGATGGTGGAGTCGCTGCACAAGCTGGTGCTGGGCGATGGCCTGGGCGCAGTGCAGCGCAAGCAGCTCAAGGACTGGATGCTGGGGAACACCACCGGCGACACCCGCATTCGCGCCGGCGTACCGGCCGGCAGCCAGGTGGCCGATAAAACCGGCACCGGCGACTACGGCACCACCAACGATATCGGCGTCATTTGGCTGCAGGGTAAGGCGCCGGTGGCGCTGGTGGTTTACTTCACCCAGCCGGGCAAGGACGACAAGGCGCGCAGCGAAGTCATCGCCGAGGCGACCAGGATCGTCGTCGAAGCCTTCAGGGCTTGATCGTCATGAACCCTTGGGTGGAAGAGATAGAGTGCGAAGGCGGCCCGGTCGTCGTCGCGAACGTCGAGGACTTCTTACAGTGGCGGGGCGCAGAACCATTTGGTTGCGAACAGGCGAACGAACTGCATTACTGGTCGCAGTTCACGTCCGAGCTGCCGCTGGAATTCCAGCCCGATGGTCCGGCAGGGCATCAATACATCAGCAGCGCCAACCCCGCCGCATTGCGCGACCAACTGATGCAGACGGTCGAGTCGCTTTGGCCGGAAACGACGATCGACCGTCGCGGCGTCACGTGGGTCGCCACGCGCCCGGATGGCCGTAAGCTGAACGCGGAGTTATCGCCGTCCAGCGAGTACGACCGGATGATACGCCATCTCGATAACGAAGCTGTGCATGCCTTTGCTGACGGCCGCTCGGCCTATTTCTGGAGCGTTGCGCCGGGCTGGGTTCGTATCGCGACCGATCCGCAGCGCGGACTCGTACACTTGGCGCAAGTCGAATTCGCGGATGACGAGGCGGCCGTGGCGGATGGCTATCAATATGCGCAATCGCAGATTTTTTCGTCCGGCGAATCGGGTCAGCGTTACTGCATCTCCGGCGGGCCTGTGGTGGTAGCCTGGTCGCCGAACAGTGCGGACGATCTGAATGAGGACATTCTCAACGCGGAGCGGGACTGCAAATTGCTGGATATGGCCACCAGCGGTAGCGGTGCACGGCTTTGGCTTGAGCCTGGAATGTATGAATCGACGTTGGGCAATCACGAAACCGATACCTGGTGTGTCGCCTGGTGCTCATTGAAACGCATTGGCGGGTGTTAAACTACGGCCTTACACTTTAAGGCCTGATCATGACGAACCAAAAACAAGCGCCTGCGGGCCGGGTAGCGAATCCTTTCCTGAACGCCGACTTCTATGCGCGCATGCGCGACTACACGGAGCGCGACGCGGCCTTTTCCAAGGAAGCGAAGGCGATCGCCGAGAGCGGCGCCGGCAAGCAGAGTACCGATGCGCGCCATGCGCCTTCGCTGCAGGTGCTGCGCGCCACGGTCAAGAAGGGCCTGGCGCTGGAGGTCATGTTGAACCGCATCGTGCAGGGTGTGGAGTCGGGCCTGTGGGAGCCTTGGCTGGCGGCCTATGGCATCGAACTGCGCGGCGTGAACTACGCCAAGACCGGCGAGCGCAATGCGCGCCTGGCGATCGACATGAGCATGAGCTCCAAGGCGCATACGATTTTCTCCGCCGCCGGCGTCGGCAACTGGCGCAGCCTGGTGGCCGAGGATTGCGCGCAGGTCCAGATCGACAAGCCCACCGAGAAGACGCCGGCCAAGCTGACCGCCATCTTCTTCCTTGACGCTCCTGCCTAATTCCACTCCAGATGGACGATGCTGTAGCCGCGCTGCTTGAGTAGTTTGAGCAGCGACGGCAGCGCTTTTGCGGTCGGCACGTTCACGTCGTGCATGAGGAGGATGCCGCCGCCGGTGGTGTCCAGGCTCTTGGCCAGGCGTTCGACCAGGATGTCCGTGGTGTCCTCCGGCAGCCAGTCGTTGATGCCGAGGTCTATCGACATCACGGTGATGCCGGCGTCCTTGAGCGCGGCCAGCGTGGTTGGCGACTCGGCCAGGTAAGGGAAGCGGTAGGCCGGCGTGGCCTTTCCGAAGACCGCCTGGTAGGCCGCCTGCACCTGGCGGAGATCGGCCAGCTGCGCCGGCTCGCTCATCGTGGTCAGGTTCGTGTGCGTCTGGCTGTGCACTCCGGTCGAGTGGCCTTCCGCCACCACGCGCCGCGCCAGTTCGGGCGATTTCTCCAGATTGGTGCCGACCATGAAGAACGTGGCTCGCGCGCATTGATCCGCCAGCGCCTTGAGCACCAGCGGCGTGGTTTCCGGCTGCGGGCCGTCGTCGAAGGTCAGTACGATTTCGTTCTTTTGCAGCGGCAGCGGCGCATGCTGCGTCGCGCCGTACAGCGCGGCCTCGCGCTTGAGCGTGAGGGTGCGGGCGGTACCCAGCTTGTCGGGGCCGCAGTCGGCGGCATGGGCCAAGCCGGTCAGCGTGACCAGCAGGCCTGCTATCGCGATTCTCATTGTGCTTGATCCTGAAGTGGGAGTGCCAACGAGGCTACCAGATTATTCGGCAGCATGGTGGACGCCGTGACCGTCGCCAGCACCGCAAGATCCTCCGACCATTCGACAAGCTGAATGCCGTGGCATTTGAGCGTGGCCTCGTGCCGGGTCCACGCCAGCACGAACGCCAGCGTACTGTCGGCGGCGGGCGTGGCGGCCAGCGCGGCGCAGGCCTCCGGGCCGAGATAGTCGCGCGCCACGGCCTGCCAGTTGAATACTTCATAAATGCGCATCAAGTCGACGCCGACCGCACCGTGCAGGTTGATGGCGGCGATAGAGCATCCATCCTCGTGGCTGAAGGAGCAGCCGATATCGCTGTCATGTCCGTCCACGACGACTTTCAGCGGATGGCCAGGGAGCGAGTGGATGCCGAAGCTTGCCGCTGGCTTGCCGGTCAGCGCGGCCAGCACGTCAGCTATCGCATGTCGGATTTCAGCCCGCTGGTGCGCTCGCGGCATGTCGTGCGCGACCGCTATGGATATCGCCACGACGCCGTCCTGCGGCGTCGGCACGGGCCCTGGCCAGGGATGGACGATCAGCTCCATCATCGCGCCGGCGCGGCGGGACAGCCGGCCCAGTAGCCATTGGCGGGAATCTGCTCGCCCTTCATCACCAGCGTCAGCGCGCCGAGGCGGGCGTTGTCGCCGACGACGGCGCTGTACAGCACCGCGCTGCGCGGTCCCATGTAGACGTTCTTGCCGATGGTGACGCGGTCGATCTTCATCACGCGGTCCTCGAACAGGTGGGTCTGCGGGCAGGTCAGCGCATTCAGTTCGCTGTGGTCGCCGATGTGGACGCAGTCGAATTCCGTGATGTCGGTGGTGTCCAGGTAGACGCCCTTGCCGATGCGGGAACCCAGCATGTTGAACGCCAGCGGCAGCCACGGCGTGCCGCGCAGGTAGCGCATGAAGTTCGGCACGGCGATACCTTCGTACAGATTGGTCACGCCTTCGGACAGCCACACGAACGGTGTCCACATCGGCTCCGACTGTTTGCGGTAACGGCCTATCAGCAGCCATTTGAGCAGCACCACGAAGATGTAGTTGCCGATGCCGTAGCCCAGGCCCGCCAAGGTCAGGTCCCAGGTCACCTCGGCCCAGCGCCCGGCGCCGGCGGCCGGCATCACCGCCAGCACCAGCGTGTAGCCGACCGCGATCACCAGCGCATGCGGCGCGACGATGCGGAACGCTTCGATCAGGCCGCGGCCCAGGCGGCGCAAGGGCGACGGATGGAAGGTCAGGTTTTCAGGATAGCCGCTGGTCTGCTCGCGCGCGGGCAGGTTGATCGGCGGGGAGCCTAGCCAGGTGTCGCCGCTCTTCATTTGCTCGTTGTCCGGCGCGCGCGAGTGCACGCCGATCAGCACATGCTCGGGCAGCACCGTGCCGTCCGGGATGTAGGCGCCGTTGCCGACGAAGCTGCGGTGCGAAATCACGGTCGGCTTCATGATCATCCAGCCGCCGTCGATCTCCTCGTCGCCCAGCATGACCGCGTCGGCGATGAAGGTTTCGTCGCCCAGGGTCAGCATGTCCGGTACCACGCCCAGCGCGGTGGAGATCTCGGCGTCCTTGCCGACCTTGGCGCCCAGCAGGCGATACCAGTACGGCGCGAACACGGTGGCGTAAATGCCATGCAGGACGTTGAGGCTCGATTCCTGGATCTGGCTCACCAGCCACTTGGCGCAGTAGGTATTGCTATGGATGGCCGAGCGGCCCGGCTGCAGGCGTGGCAGCACGCTCCAGCGGATGCCGGCCGACAGCAGTGCGGTCAACACGATCAGCACCGTGCTGGCGGGGAAGGCCAGCAGGAAGTAGCGCAGCAGCTGGATGCGCACGTCGTCGCCCTGTATCCACGGCAGCCAGCCCTGTTCATCGAACCAGTCGATCAGCACGAAGCTCGGGAACACCGGCATGAAGAACAGCGTGACGATCAGCAGGATGCCGAAGACGAAGAACAAGCCTTCGCCCAGGCTGCGCGCGGCGCTGGCTTGTGGGCGCGGTGGCAGGCGGGTGGTGTCGAAGGCGCCGGTGTCGCGCGCCGGCGAGCCGGCCCAGACGCGCCCGGCCGGCACGCGCGCGCCGTCGCCCAGCGCCGACTGGCCTTCCAGGTGGCCCAGCGCTTCGATATGCGTATTGCCCTCTATGACGGCGAAGGAGCTGACGCAGGTGTCGTCTTCCAGCGTGATCTGGCCCAGCAGCAGGCGGCCGCGCTGCACGCGGGCGTTTTCGAAGTTGACGGCGTTGCCGATGCTGACGTTGTCGCCGATGCTGAGCAGGTCCGGTGAGCGCAGGGTCATCGAGCCGATGATGACGTCCTTGCCCACCTTGGCGCCCAGCGCGCGCAGCCACCAGGCGTTGAGCGAGGAGCCGCTCAGCAGGTAGGCCGGCGCCGCTTCCACCAGCCGGTCGGCCAGCCACCAGCGGTAGTAGGTGATGCCCCACAGCGGATAGTCGCCAGCCTTCAGGCGGCCGGCGATCAGCCATTTGCCGGCGATGGCGATGCCGAATTCGCCGATCGTCGCCAGCAGGAACACGCCGACCGAGGCGGTGATGGCGCGCGCCACGGAGTCGCCGGGATCGCCGGTGAAGAAGTGATAGGTGAAGAACGGCGCCAGCCACTGCGCCATGCGCAGCGCCACCAGTGCCGGCATCGCGGCCAGTTGCGCCGCGCCGCAGGTCCAGCGCTTGAGCGAGGAGGGCGGCGTCCAGTCGGCTTCCGCCTCGGCGGCCTTGGGCGCGTCGGCCAGCACCAGGGCGATCTTGCCGACCTGGCGCTGCTGGTAGATGTCGCGCACGGTGACGTGGGCGAAGCGCGGATCGGCGCGCAGGGCCGAGGCCAGGCGCGCCGCGAAGAACGAGTGGCCGCCAAGGTCGGTGAAGAAGTCGGCCTGGCGCAGCACCGGCTGGCCGGGGAACAGCGCGGCCAGCGCGGCGAACAGCGCTTCCTCGGCCGGGGTTTCGGGCAGGTCGGATTCCTCGTTGCCGCCGGCCGGCGGGGCGCTCAGCGGCATGGCCTTCAGCGCCTTGCGGTCGATTTTTCCAGAGGTCAGGCGCGGCATGGCTTCCTGCATTTCGTAGCGGCCGGGGACCATGTACGGCGGCAGCGTGGCGGCCAGGCTGGCGCGCAGTGTCTTGGCGTCCAATGTGGCGCCGGCTTCGGGCACGATGTAGGCCACCAGCTGGTCGATGCCGTCGTCCTTGCGCAGCAATACGGCCACCGTGCCCACGCCTTCCTGCTGCGCCAGCACTGCTTCGATCTCGCCCAGCTCCACGCGGAAGCCGCGTATCTTCACCTGGTCGTCGGCCCGGCCAAGGCACAGCACCTCGCCGTCGGCGTCGATGCGGGCCAGGTCGCCGGTGCGGTACAGGCGTGCGTCGTGCGCGCCGCTGGACCATGGATTGACCAGGAATTTTTCCGCCGTCAGGTCGGGGCGGCCAAGGTAGCCGGCCGCCAGGCCAGGGCCGGTGATGCACAGCTCACCGATCTCGCCGCGCGGCAGCAGGCGCAGCGCCGGCTCGTGCGGCGCCACGGCCGCTTGCGCCAGCGGGTTGTCGGCGTCGATGCCGGCCGGCGCGTCGGGACCCTGCGCGACGGCTGCCGCCGCGATGGCCGGTTCGGTGCTGGTGTCGATCACCAGCAGGCCGTAGTTGGGCAGCGGCGTGCCGATGGTGACCGGATGGCCGGGCTGCAAACGCGCCAGGCTGGCCGACACCGTCGCCTCGGTCGGGCCGTAGGTGTTGAACATCTGCCGGCCGGGGCGCGACCAGCGCTCCACCAGCGATTCCGGGCACATCTCGCCGCCCAGGTTGATCAGGCGCAGGCTGGGCACTTCCTGATTGAACAGCGCCAGCAGGGTGGGGACCGCGTGCAGCACCGTGACCTGGTTCTCGTCCAGCATGCGCGGCAGCGTTTCGGGGTCGCCGCTGATTTCCTTGGGGCCGATCCACAGCGTGGCGCCAACCAGGTAGGCGATCCAGATCTCTTCGAATGACATGTCGAAGGCCACCGAGAAGCCCTGGTAGACCTTGTCCTGCGCGGTCACGCCGAGCACCGCGTTCTCGCTGCGCAGGAAGTGGCAGATGCTGCGCTGGGTGATCAGGATGCCTTTCGGCTTGCCGGTCGAGCCGGAGGTGTAGATGACGTAGGCCGGCACGTCGGGCGAGACCGCGCCGCGGCGCGACAGCGTCGCGCCGGCCGGCGGCGCGGCCAGCAGCGCCTCGGCGGTCCACACGGGACGGCCGAAGGTGGGCAGCGCGGCCAGGCGCGGCGCGAAGGCGGCGCAGGTCAGCACGCCGGCGCCGTCGGCGTCGTCCAGGCACACTTGCAGGCGCTCGACCGGGATGTCCTCGTCGACCGGCAGCCAGGCCGCGCCGGCCTTGGCGATGCCGGCCTGCAGCACCAGCAGCTCGATGCCGCGCGGCAGCCACAGGCCGACGATCTGGCCCGGCCGCACGCCGGCGTCGATCAGGCGAGCGGCCACCAGGTCGGCCTGGGCGTTCAGTTCGCTATAGCTGAGGCTGCGGGCGCCGAAGATCAGTGCGGTGTGGTCGGGAGTGCGGGCGGCGCTTGCTTCCAGCAGGTCCGCCAGGATTTCCTCGCGCAGCAGCTCCCCTTGCGGCTTCCCGTAAAGGATGTCCGGATGCGATTGCGGAATGTGCGGCGATACTGGGTCGTTCATGCTGGTACTTTATTTTGTGTTGGCGGGTGTCATTGTACGGTACGGATGTGCGTTCCAATAGAGGAAGAATGCAAGTTCCGCTGCCAGCCTTTACAATGGGAAATATAGGGAGATTTTCCTGTGTCACAGAGGAGCCGCATGTCAATGAACCGTCCGTTTATCGCCCCCATGCAATTTGACGATCCGATTGCCGCTTATGAACAGGTTTTGGCCATCTACGAGGCCAACGTCGCCCACCTGCGCGACGCCATGAAACGCTTTGTGGCCGGCGAGGATGTCGGCGAGCACGTGCGCGGCTGCTATCCCTTCGTGCGGGTCCATACCGACACCGTGGCGCGCGCCGATTCGACGCTGGCGTTCGGCTTCGTGGCCGGCCCCGGCACCTACGAAACCACGCTGACCCGGCCCGACCTGTTCGCGCGCTACTACCAGCAACAGTTCAAGCTGCTGCTGAAGAACCACGGCAGCCACCACCTGCGCATCGAGGTGGGCACCAGCTCGCAGCCGATCCCGATCCATTTCTCGTTTGCCGAACACGAGCACATCGAAGGCAATATGAGCGCGGAACGGCGCCTGCTGATGCGCGACGTTTTTGATCTACCCAACCTTGCCGCGATGGACGACGGCATCGCCAACGGCACCCACGAGCCGCCGCCGGGCGAGGCGCAGCCGCTGTCGCTGTTCACGGCGCCGCGCGTGGACTATTCGCTGCAGCGCCTGCGCCACTACACCGGCACCTCCTGCGAACACTTCCAGAAGTTTGTGCTGTTCACCAACTACCAGTTTTATATCGACGAGTTCGTCAAGCTGGGCCACGAGCTGATGGGCCAGGCGTCCGGCGCGCCGGGCGACGACTACATCGCCTTCATCGAGCCGGGCAATATGGTCACGCGCCGCGTCGGCCAGGCGGTGCAGGCGGCCGACGCGCACGGCGCGCCGCTGCCGCGCCTGCCGCAGATGCCGGGCTACCACCTGGTCCGCGCCGACGGCACCGGCATTTCGATGGTCAACATCGGCGTCGGCCCGGCCAACGCCAAGACCATCACCGACCACATCGCCGTGCTGCGCCCGCATGCCTGGCTGATGCTGGGCCACTGCGCCGGCCTGCGCAACACCCAGCAGCTGGGCGACTACGTGCTGGCGCACGGCTATGTGCGCGAGGACCACGTGCTCGACGAGGACCTGCCGCTGTGGGTGCCGATCCCGCCGCTGGCCGAGGTGCAGGTGGCGATCGAGGCCGCCGTGGCCGAGGTCACGCAGCTCACCGGCCACGATTTGAAACGTGTGATGCGCACCGGCACCGTCGCCAGCACCGACAACCGCAACTGGGAGCTGCTGCCGCAGCGCACGCCTGAGCGCCGTTTCAGCCAGAGCAGGGCGATCGCGCTGGACATGGAAAGCGCCACCATCGCCGCCAACGGCTTCCGTTTCCGCGTGCCGTACGGGACTTTGTTGTGTGTGAGCGACAAGCCCATGCACGGCGAGATCAAATTGCCCGGCATGGCTAACCAGTTTTATCGCGAGCGTGTTGACCAGCATTTACGCATCGGCATCCGGGCGCTGGAATTACTGCGCGCGCTGGGCGTGGACAAGCTTCACAGCCGCAAGTTACGCAGCTTCACGGAGGTCGCGTTCCAGTAAGTCATGCAAAAAATGCATGAAGCCCGCCGTGTGCGGGCTTTTTTTTCGTTTCCTCCGCCTTTGGTGATACCTTTTTTGATATCAAAAACCGGAAAAAATTGATTGGTTTGTTTTTTTGCCAGCCCATAAGATGAATTCCGAGGTAGCAGCAAAACCATAAAAAAGATAACACTGGAGACATATGAACAAGCAAATGACCGGGACTGTAGAGTCCCAGGCGAAGCACCGCTTTGCCCTGAAAACCGGCGTCGCCGTGCTGGCCGCCGCCGGCCTGCTCAGCAGCGCCTCGGTGTGGGCGCAAGAGGCCGCCGCAAAGACCGAACCGGCCGAAGCCGCGACCGTGGTGGTCACCGGCGTGAAGGCGTCGCTGATCAAGAGCCTGGCCATCAAGCGCACCAGCGACCAGGTGGTGGAATCGATCGTCGCCGAAGACATCGGCAAGCTCCCCGATAATAATGTCGTCGAAGCGCTGCAGCGCGTGACGGGCATCCAGGTC